>CANEZL010000007.1 GCA_947444195.1 Methylobacteriaceae bacterium
CAGATCACGCAGCAGGGCGGGGGCGTGCTGATCAGCACCGCCGAGCTCGCCGGGTCGGGCGGCGTGTACATCCAGAACTTCACCCTTGCCCAGATCCAGGATCAGCTCTTCGTCGTCTGAACAAAGCTCATCGCCCGGATCGAACGGGCGATCGTCCCCGCGATCCGGAAACCCGAGGGATCGTGGGGAACATCGAACAATAGTCCCGGAAGGCAGCATCGCCTTCCGGGGGGATTCGCGTCTGGCGGGTGCCTCAGCCCCGCGGCCACTCGCGGATGTCGACGAAGCGGCCGGCGACCGCGGCGGCGGCGGCCATGGCCGGGGAGACGAGGTGGGTACGCCCGCGCGGGCCCTGGCGGCCCTCGAAATTGCGGTTCGAGGTCGAGGCGCAGCGCTCGCCCGGCCGCAGCTTGTCGGGGTTCATGCCGAGGCACATGGAGCAGCCGGGCTCGCGCCAGTCGAAGCCCGCGGCCTTCAGGATCCTGTCGAGCCCCTCGGCTTCCGCCTGCGCCTTCACCAGCCCCGAGCCCGGCACGATCATCGCCGAGACGCCCTGGTGCACCTTGCGGTCGCCGACGACGCGGGCGACCTCGCGCAGGTCCTCGATGCGGCCGTTGGTGCAGGAGCCGATGAAGACCCGGTCGAGGGTGATATCGGTGATCGGCGTGCCCGGCGTCAGGCCCATATAGGCCAGCGCCTTCTCCTTCGACTGGCGCTTGTTCTCGTCGGCGATCGTGGCGGGATCCGGCACGCGGCCCTGGACCGAGATCACGTCCTCGGGGCTCGTGCCCCAGCTCACCAGCGGGGGGAGATTGGCCGCATCGAGCCGCACCTCGCGGTCGAAATGCGCGCCCGCATCGGTGGCGAGGCTCTCCCAGTAGGCCACCGCGCGCGCGAAGGCCTCGCCCTGCGGCGCCTTGGGTCGCCCGTCCACGTAGGCGAAGGTGGTGGCGTCCGGCGCCACCATGCCGGCGCGCGCGCCGCCCTCGATGGACATGTTGCAGATCGTCATCCGCCCCTCCATCGAGAGGGCGCGGATCGCCTCGCCCGCGTACTCGATGACGTGGCCGGTGCCGCCCGCCGTGCCGATCTCGCCGATGATGGCCAGGATGATGTCCTTGGCGGTCACGCCGGGCGGCAGGGTGCCGTCCACGGTGACGCGCATGTTCCTGGCCTTCTTCTGCACCAGCGTCTGCGTGGCGAGCACGTGCTCGACCTCCGAGGTGCCGATGCCGTGGGCGAGCGCGCCGAAGGCGCCGTGCGTCGAGGTATGCGAGTCGCCGCACACGATGGTCTGCCCGGGCAGGGTGAAGCCCTGCTCGGGGCCGATGATGTGGACGATGCCCTGGCGCCGGTCGAGGGCGTCGTAGAACTCGATGCCGAAATCGCGCACGTTCTCGGCGAGCGCCTCGAGCTGCGTGCGGCTCTCGGGATCGTCGATGCCCTGGCTGCGGTCGGAGGTCTGGACGTTGTGGTCGACCACCGCCAGCGTCTTCTCGGGATGGCGCACCCGGCGGCCGGCCGCGCGAAGCCCCTCAAAGGCCTGCGGACTCGTCACCTCGTGCACGAGGTGGCGGTCGATGTAGAGGAGGCTGGTGCCGTCCGGCTGGACATCGACGACGTGGTCGTCCCAGATCTTGTCGTAGAGGGTGCGCGGGTCAGCCATGGTTTTCGGTTCGCTCGAAGATCCGCCCGCGGCTTCCGCCGCGGACACGCGAATTGTCCTTACTAAGGATCGCCGGTCGATTTCGGAAGTGGCCGGGCCCCACCGCGGCGAGATGGCAGGCCGGCCGCGTCACGGACCCGTCATGTGTGTCGGCGCACCGACAACGCCGTCTTGCGCGCGGGCGCCGCAGGGCACACAGCATCCTGGCGGCGCGGCGCGGACGGTCTCCTGGGGATCGCCCCGGCGCGCCGCCCGCCCAGAGGAGGCCGTCCAGCCTTGACCGAGCCGAGCCCCGCCGAGATCCTGCTGATCCGGCCCATGCACAACGCCGTCATGGAGGCCCTGGCGCGGGACTTCACCCTGCACCGCCTCGACACGGCCCCCGATCCCGAGGCGCTCCTCGCCGCGACCGGCCCGCGCATCCGCGGTCTGGCGGTGGGCGCCCAGACCCCCGTCGACGGCGCGCTGATGGACCGGCTGCCCGGCCTCGAGATCATCGCCAATTTCGGGGTCGGCTACGACACGGTGGACGCGCGGGCGGCGGCCTCCCGCGGCATCGTCGTCACCAACACGCCGGACGTGCTCACCGACGAGGTCGCCGACCTCGCCGTGGGCCTGCTGCTCGCCACCCTGCGCCGGATTCCCCAGGCCGACCGCTACCTGCGGGCCGGCCACTGGCCGAAGGCGCCGTTTCCCCTCAGCGCCTCCCTGCGCGGCCGGACGGTGGGCATCCTCGGCCTCGGCCGGATCGGCCGCGCCATCGCCGCGCGCCTCGGGGGGTTCGGCGTGCGCATCGCCTATCACGGGCGCAGGCCGCAGGCGGACGTGCCCTACGCCTACCACTCCACCCTGATGGGCCTCGCCGAGGCCGCGGACGTGCTGATGGTGGTGGCGCCCGGCGGCGCCGACACGGTCAAGCTCATCGACGCACGGGTTCTCGCCGCGCTGGGGCCGCAGGGCGTGCTCGTCAACGTGGCCCGCGGCAGCCTCGTGGACGAGGCCGCCCTGGCCGAGGCCCTGCGCGGCGGGACCATCCTGGCGGCGGGCCTCGACGTGTTCGCCGACGAGCCGCACGTGCCGGCCGACCTCGCCGCCCTCGACAACGCGGTGCTGCTCCCGCATGTGGGCTCGGCCTCCCACCACACCCGCGCCGCCATGGCGCAGCTCGTGATCGACAACCTCGTGGCGTGGTTCTCTGGGCGCGGCCCGCTGACACCGGTCGAAGAGACGCCGTGGCGGGCCGGCGCATGAGGCGCGGCCTTGCCCTCCTGGCCGGCCTCACCGTCCAGGCCGCCGCGGCCCAGGAGACCTTCCCCGCCCGGCCCCCCGAGCCGCCGCCCGTGCTGGGCGCGCCCGCGGAGCCGGCCGTCCCGACGAGCCGTCTGCCCGAGCGGGTCACGGGCGTGCCCGGCACCTGGGACCTCTCCCGCGACGGCACGCCGTTCCGCTGCGTGATGACGCTGGCGATCGACAGCGGCGCGGCCGGACGCAAGCTGTTCTTCCCCGCCGGCTGCCGCCGGGCGCTCCCGATCACCGCCACGGTGGCGGGCTGGCTCTACACGGAAGGGGGCCTGCGCCTCGTCGACAAGGACGTGCGCCCGCTCCTGGTCTTCACCCGCCGGCCCGACCAGGGCAGCCTCGTCGCCCGCGCGGAGAACGGCGTGGTCTACAGCTTCGTGCCCCTCGATATCGCGGCGATGCGCCCGGCGGAGCCCGGCACGGCGACCGCCGAGACGCCCGCCGTCCCCGATCCCGCATCCCCGCCCGTCTCGCGGCCCGAGAGCGCGCCGGTCGCCGCGGCGGACGCCTCGCGCCCCGAGCCCGGCCTCTACGCCCTGGACCGCTACCGGGACCGCGACGTCTGCCGCCTGGATCTCGGTGCGGCGGCCAGCGTGCGCATCCTGCCGGGCTGCCGCGACAACGGCATCGAGGTCTTCGATCCGGTGGCCTGGAGCTTCGCCACCGGGCGGCTCACCCTGAAGGCCAAGCGCGGCCACACCTTCGGGCTGGTGCCGAACGGGGACGGAGGCTGGCGGCGCGATCCGGAGACCGGCACCACCTTCGTCCTGCGCAGGGTGGTGCCGTGAGGGGGAGCGAGGCCGCCTGAGGCCTGTCGAGGCCCGGCGCAGGCGATCCGACGCCCATCACTGCCGTCAGATCCCTCAGCGCTCGCGCCAAGCCTTAGCGATCTGATCGGAGAGGGGTTTGGTGAGGTAGGACAGGGCTGTGCGTTCGCCGATCTGAAGGTGCGCCTCCACCGGCATGCCGGGCACCATGCGCAGGTTGCCGAGGCGCGCCCGTTCGTCGGTCGGCACCCGGATCCGTGCGGTGTAGAAGCTCATCCCCGTCTTGACGTCGGTGCTGACATCCGCCGAGACCCGGCTCACTACGCCGCCGATCTCAGGCGTCGTGCGCATGTTGAAGGCGGACAGGCGCAGGGTGGCATTCTGTCCGAGGCGGACGCTGTCGATGTCCTGCGGCTGGATCCGCACCTCGACGGCGAGTTGATCGGCGGAGGGCACGATCAGCATGGCCGGCTCGTGCGGCGTCACGAGGCCGCCGATCGTGTGAACGGTCAGTTGGTGCACCACTCCGTCCTGCGGCGCGCGCATGTCGACCCGCTTGAGATGATCCTCGGCCGCGATCCGCTTCTCCACAAGTTCCGACCATTTGCCGCGAATCTCGCCGAGATCCTTGCCGACCTCCGCCTGCATGTTCTGGTCGATCTGCAGGATCTGCAGTTCCGTCTCCGCGATCCGGCCATGCGCCGATGCCGTCGCGGCGATCAATTGCCCGCGCTCGCCCTCCAGCCGGGCGGCGTCGCGCTCGAGGGCGGTCAGGCGCTGCAGCTGTATCAGGTTCTTGGCGTAGAGCTCTCGCACGCCTTTCAGCTCGCTGCCGATCAGGACGATCTCGCGCTCCTTGGCGCTGGCCTGACGGGTCAGGCCCTCGATCTCCTGGCCGAGCTGGCGCACGCGCTCGCGCAGCTGCGCTTTCTGACCGGCCCGCGCCCGGACCCGGGCGTTGAACAGATGCGTCTCGCCGTCGATCAGGTGCGCGATCACCGGGTCGACGGCGCGGCGCGCCATCAGCGCAGTCGGGAAGGTGATCTCCGCGACCTCGTCGCGCTCGGCCTCGTCCCGCACGCGGCGCACGGCGAGTTCGTCCAGTGCCTTGAGCACGATGTCGAGGTTGGCCCGGGTCTGGGTCTCGTCGAGCTGGATCAGCACGTCCCCGGCCCGCACGGAATCCCCGTCCCGCACCCGCAACGTCCCGACGACGCCGCCGGTGGGATGCTGGACCTTCTTCACCTCCGACTCGACCACGAGCTGGCCCGGCGCGATCACGGCGCCCGCGATCTGCGTGGTGGCCGCCCAGCCGCCGACTCCGCCGACGAGGGCGATGCCGATGAAGAGAGCGACCAATCCGTGCCAGCGGATGGCGACGAGCGCCGGGTTTCCCGCCGGCGCGACGGAAGCCTGCGAGACGCCGGTCATTGCGCCGCTCCCTGCTGGAGTTCCACGGCCGCCGCCCCTTGCGCGGCTCTCGCCGCGGCGGGCGCCCCCGGGCGGCCCTGCCCGGCGACGGGCTGGATCACGCGCTTGAGCACTTCGTCCTTCGGGCCGAAGGCGCGCGCGGCGCCCTGATCCATGATCAGAACGAGATCGACGGCGGCCAGAGCGCTCGGGCGATGGGCCACCACCACGCAGATGCCGCCGCGCTGGCGCACCCCCACCATCGCCTGCGTCAGGGCCGCCTCGCCCTCGCTGTCGAGATTCGAGTTGGGCTCGTCGAGGACCACCAGGAATGGCCTGCCGAACAGGGCACGCGCCAGACCGATGCGCTGGCGCTGGCCCGCGGAAAGGCCCGCGCCGCTCTCGCCGACCGGCGTGTCGTAGCCGTTGGGCAGGGCCACCACCATCTCGTGGACGCCCGCCATCCGGGCCGCCTCCACGATCTCCGCGGAATCGGCGTCCGGCCGGAAGCGGGCGATGTTCTGCGCCACGGTTCCGGCGAACAGTTCGACCTCCTGAGGCAGGTAGCCGACATGGGTGCCGAGGGTGGCGCTGCCCCACTGGTCGAGGGCCGCGCCGTCGAGACGCACCCGTCCGCGCAGGCATGGCCAGACCCCCACGAGCGCGCGGGCCAGCGTCGACTTGCCCGAGGCGGAGGGACCGATGATCCCGAGCCCCTGGCCCGCCTTCAGGGGGAACGAGACATCCCGCACGACGGCCCGCGAGGTGCCGGGCGGCGCGACGCTGATGCTCTCGACGACGAGACTGGCGGAGGGCGGCGGCAGAGCCAGGGTCTCGGATTCGGCCGGAATGCGCAGGCACAATTCGTTGAGCCGCTGCCAAGCCTGACGGGCCTGGACGAAGCTCTTCCAGTTGGCGATGGCGAGTTCCGCCGGGGCCATGGCGCGGGCGGTCAGGATCGAGGCGGCGATGATGACGCCCGCCGTGGCTTGGTTCTCGATGACGAGATAGGCGCCGAGCGCCAGCACGATGGATTGCAGGCTGCCCCGGAACGCCTTCGCCACGGCGCCGAACCCGTTGACCACGTCCGAGGCGTAGAGCTGCTCGCCCATGTAGGAGCGGTTGGCCTGCGCCCAGCGCCCGGCCTGGTGACCCTGCATGCCCATGGCGGCGAGGGTCTCGGCGTTGCGGCTCGCGGCCTCAGCCATTCCGCTGCGGATCATGCCCTGTTCCATGGCGACGCGCGTGGCGCGGCTCGTCATCCGATCGGTGGTCCAGGTGAAGACGACCAGCACGAGCGTCCCCACCAGGGCAGCCAGCCCGATCCATGGATGGAACAGCACGCAGATGGCGAGGTAGATCGGCATCCAGGGCAGGTCGAACAGGGCGACGGGCCCGCTCCCGCTCAGGAACGAGCGAACCGCGTCGAGATCTCGGAGCGGGCGCGTGCGGTCGGCGGTCGCGAGTCCCTTCAGGGGGGCGCGGGCGATGAGATCGAACAGGCGGGGCGCCAGCGTGTGGTCGAGGGCCATCCCGAAGCGGGCCAGGATGCGGCTCCGGATCAGATCGAGCAGGCTCTGGAACGCGTAGAGGGTCAGGGCCAGGACGAGCAGCCCCACGAGGGTCTGCAGGGACCGGCTCGGAAGGACGCGGTCATAGACCTGCATCATGAAGAACGAGCCGGTCAGGTAGAGCACGTTGACGAGGCCGCTGAGGACCCCGACCACCAGAAAACCCGAGCGACAACTGCGGAGAGCTGCTCTCAACTCCAGGGCGGTCACCGATCCACTCCGTCCCAAACGACCGGCTGACCGGTCCGATAATCCTGTCGGGTGCGACATCGATAGGACGTCGTCGAAACCCCGTGCGTTTCGTCTGGGGTAATTTTAGGGCCGCCCATATCCGGGCCATTACCAAATTTTTTTCCGCTCTCAAAGTGTTCGGATTACCATACCGGGACATAAACTCTGCACCCGTCGCGCTCCGGAGGACATCGCTTCGGTATCGAGCAATCTCCGTTGCCGATTGACAACAGAGGCGCGACCAGAGATCGCTGCATCCCGCGCAGCGGGCCGCATATGTAGAACCGCAGAATTGAACAGCGCACAATTAAATATTGCAATTACTTCGATCAGGATCTCGCTCTTACGATTTTATGCAAAATCAATTACATTCCCGATTATCGTCTTGTGAGCCGGTACAGCTCACAGGAAAATCTCTCGACGTCAAATCCCGCCCCGGAGCAGACCGCCCTTGGGCTGCGTCAGGCCCTGTGTGCGACAGCGCACAAGCGCGTCGCGCAGGCGGGATCCTGACCCTGGTGCCCGGATCGGGACGAGCCACCTAGACGGCCGAAGGGGCAATCGGCGCGTCGAGCGCGCCCGCTATCGCTGCACGGGGTTTCCATGCCGTCACTGTTTGATCCGATCCAGATCGGCGCCATCGCGGCGCCGAACCGCATCTTCATGGCGCCGCTCACCCGCGGTCGGGCGACGCGGGAGCACGTCCCGACGCCGATCATGGCCGAGTACTACGCGCAGCGCGCGGGCGCCGGGCTGATCCTGTCGGAGGCCACCGGGATCAGCCAGGAGGGCTTGGGCTGGCCCTTCGCCCCGGGCATCTGGTCGGACGCGCAGGTGGAGGCCTGGAAGCCGGTGGTGAAGGCGGTGCACGACCGGGGCGGGCGCATCCTCTGCCAGCTCTGGCATATGGGGCGCATCGTCCACCCGGATTTCCTGGGCGGCGCGAAGCCGGTCTCGTCCTCGGCGACCACCGCGCCGGACCAAGCCCACACCTATGGCGGCAAGAAGCCCTACGCGGAGGCCCGCCCGCTCGCCCTCGACGAGATCCCGCGGCTGCTCTCCGACTACGCGCGGGCCGCGCGCAACGCCGTAGCCGCCGGCTTCGACGGGGTGCAGATCCACGCGGCGAACGGCTACCTGATCGACCAGTTCCTGCGCGACGGCGCCAACTTCCGGGACGACGCCTATGGCGGCCCGGTGGAGAACCGCATCCGCCTCCTGCGCGAGGTCACGCAGACCGTCGCCGACGTGGTGGGCCGGGACCGCACCGGCGTGCGCCTGTCGCCCAACGGCGCCATCCAGGGCGTCGACGATTCGGATCCGGACGCGCTGTTCGGGGCGGCCGCCGCGGCCCTCGACGAAATCGGCATCGCCTTCCTCGAGATGCGCGAGCCCGGCCCCAACGGCACCTTCGGCACCGCCAACCACCCGCCGGTGGCGCCGGTGATGCGCCGGCACTTCAAGGGCCCGCTCATCCTCAACTCGGATTACGACCGCCGCAGCGGGCAGGCCGCCCTCGATTCGGGGGTCGCCGACGCCATCGCCTTCGGCCGCACCTTCATCGCCAACCCCGACCTGCCGGAGCGCTTCGCCGCCGATGCGCCCCTGAACAGGGACGATGCGAAGACCTGGTACAGCCAGGGGCCGGAAGGCTACGTGGACTACCCGCCGCTCGCGGCCGCCGCGGCCTGAGCGGAACGACGCCCCTCGACGGCGCGAAAACGGGGGATCTTGCGCGCGGCGTCTGTTCGACGGCCGTGCGCGCCCTTAATTGATACCGCGACCATGGATGCGTTCAACCAACCCGTGACAGGGCCCGCGCCGACGGGCCGGCCGAGCCCGGAGGAGCGGATCGCCGCCCTTCACGCGGCGCGGATCCTGGATACGCCTCCGGAGACGGCCTACGACGACCTCGCCCAGGTGGCGGCCTATGTCTGCCGGACCCCGATCGCCCTCGTCAGCTTCGTGGACACGGCGCGCCAGTGGTTCAAGGCCGAGGTCGGCCTGGGCTGCCGCGAGATGCCGATCGACCGGGCGATCTGCGCCTACGCCATCGAGGAGGAGGATCTCCTCGTCCTCCCGGACCTCACCCGCGACGACCGCACCGCGCGCAACCCGCTGGTCACGGGGCAGGACCATTTCCGGTTCTATGCCGGCGCGGTGATCCGCTCGCAGAACGGCCTCGCCCTCGGCTCCCTCTGCGTGCTCGACAGGACGCCCCGTCCCGAAGGGCTCACGCCCGAGCAGGCCGCGACGCTGCGGACGCTCGCGCACCAGGTCTCCACCCTGATCGAGCACCGCCGCATCCTCCACGAGGTGGCCCTGCGCGAGGTGGAGCTCGCCGCGAGCGAGCGCCGCTTCCGCGTGATGACCTCGGCCATACCGCAGATGGTCTGGACCACCCTGCCCGACGGCTTCCACGACTACTACAACGACCGCTGGTACGAGTTCACCGGGGTGCCCTACGGCTCGACCGACGGCGTGGGCTGGAACGACATGTTCCATCCCGAGGATCAGGAGCGGGCCTGGACCCGTTGGCGCCACTCGCTCGCCACCGGCGAGCCCTACGAGATCGAGTACCGGCTGCGCCACCACAGCGGCGCCTACCGCTGGACGCTGGGCCGGGCCATGCCGATCCGCGACGGCGACGGCCGGATCGAGCGCTGGTTCGGCACCTGCACCGACATCGACGACCTGAAGCGGACGGAGACGGAGGCGCGCCAGCTCGCGGCCATCGTCGAGACCTCGAAGGACTTCATCGGCCTGCTCGACGAGGCGGGCCGCACCATCCACCTGAACGCGGCGGCGCTCGCCCTCGTCGGCCTGCCCGATCTTGCGGCCGCGCGCGCCCTGGCGATGGGCGAGTATTTCACGCCCCAGAGCCGCACGGTCTTCGAGGAGACGGCGATGCCGGCGGTGCGCCGGTCGGGCTGGTGGGAGGGCGAACTGGCCTTCCGCCGCCAGGACACGGCCGAGGCGGTCCCGGTCCTGTTCAACGTCTTTCCCGTCAGCGATTCGAACGGGCAGCGGGTCGGCTACGGCACCGTGACCCGCGACCTGCGCGAGGCCAAGCGCTCCGAGGAGGCGCGCGACCTCCTGATCCGCGAGCTGTCCCACCGCATCAAGAACATCTTCGCGGTGGTCGGCGGCATCGCCGCCCTGTCCGCGCGCGGCCATCCCGAGGCCAAGCCCTTCGCCGATGCCTTCCGCGAGCGCCTCGGCGCCCTGGCGCGGGCCCACGAATACGTCCGGCCCCACAGCCCCGACAGCGCGCCCCCCGTCTCCGGCCAGACCGTGCTCGGGCTGATGCGCCTGATCATGGCCGCCTACAGCCAGGACGGGCGCGACCGCGTCGCGATCACGGGCGACGACACGGAGATCGGCGAGCGCACGGCGACGGCGCTCGCCCTCATCATGCACGAGCAGGCGACCAACGCCGTGAAGTATGGCGGCCTCTCGACGCAAGGGGGCAGCGTGACCCTCACGGGCGAGCGCGACGGGGATCAGTACCGCCTGATCTGGAGCGAGGCCGGCGGCCCCACTGTGGCCGAGGCGCCGACCCGCAAGGGCTTCGGCACGGTGCTCGCCGAGCGCAGCGTCGCCGGCCAGCTCGACGGGGTGCTGGAGCACGATTGGGCGCCGGGCGGCCTCGTCATGCGCCTGGGCGTGCCGGTCGCCAATCTCCGGCTCTGAAGGCGGTGCCCGCCGAAGCCGCGTCCGGAGCGCCGGCCTTCCGGCTCGCGGTGCTCGATTTCGACGGGACGCTCGCCGACAGCTTCGGCTGGTTCTGCAGCGTCCTGAACGGCGTGGCGGAGCGCTACGGCTTCCGCCCGGTCGAACCGGGGGAGATCGAGGACCTGCGCGGGCTGCCCGCGGGCGAGATCGTGCGCCGTTTGCGGGTGCCGCGCTGGAAGCTGCCGGCGATCGCGGCCCACATGCACGCCCTGGCCGCCCGCGACATCGAGCGGATCCGCCTCTTTCCCGGCGTGCCGCGCATGCTCGACGAGCTCGCCGCGGGCGGGATGACGCTGACCATCCTCAGTTCCAACACGCGGGCGAACGTCGTGCGGGTGCTAGGAGTGGAGAACGCGGCCCGGATCGACCGCTTCGCCTGCGGCGCCTCGCTGTTCGGGAAGGCGCGGCGGCTGGAGAGGCTGGTGGCCCGGTGCGGGGTGGCGCCCGCGCAGGTGCTCTGCCTCGGTGACGAGCTGCGCGATCTCGACGCGGCGCGCAGCGTCGGCTGCGCCTTCGGCGCGGTGGCCTGGGGCTATACCCGGGCCGAGGCCCTGGCGGCGGCGGGGCCGGACTTCCTGTTCCCGGAGCCCGGCGCGGTGGCGCCGATGCTGGAGCTCGAACGGAGCCCGGCCTGAAGCCCGGGGGCGGCGCACCGCCCCCGCGGCCGGTCACATGCCGCGGTTGGCGCCCGGGATGATGCTGGTGCCGGAGCCGCTGCCGAAGGGCTCGTAGCGGGTCAGGCCGCGGAAGAGCTGGCTGAGGAAGGCGCGGTCGGCGCCGCTGGTCGGCGTGGTGCGCTCGATGAAGTCGAACACCTTGCCGTCCTGCAGGCCGTAGAGGGCCACGCGCTCCACCTTGAAGGCGGGGGTGAAGTAGACCGCGGTGACCTTCTGGTCGTCCACGCGCTCGCCGAGGAACATCACCGTGCGGCTGGTGTTCTGCGAGATGTAGTACCAGGACTTGTTGCCCACCGTGGAGACGGTGGACGGCGAGCCCAGGGTCTGGAGAACCTGCTCGGCGCTCATGCCGGGCTTCACGCTCGCGAGCGCGGCCTGGTCGATCTGATAGCCGTGACGCAGCTCCTCGCCGATGCAGCCGGAGAGGGCGACGCCGAGCGCGGCGACGACGGCGCCACGCGCCAGAAACGAGACGAGACGGCGCGGCATCGGCCCCCCGGTTGAAACGATCGTGTTGACGGAGGGCCGCACCGCGGGACCCGCGCGAAGTGGACGCGTGCCGGCGGCGCTTGCACCTTGACCGTGGGTTGCCGTACCGCGGGGTTATGGCTTTGACAAGGCAAGCCCGGCCACAGCGCCGGGGAGAAGGCGCGCCGCTGCCGCGGAGGCTTCCATGATCGCCCGGTTCTTCCGCCGCGGGAATGCCCGCCGCAGCGTGATCGAGGCGCTGCACCTGCGCGTCAACGCGGCCTCGCGCGAGGCCGCGTTGTACGAGGTCCTCGCCGTGCCGGACACGGTGGAGGGCCGCTTCGAATCCCTCGTGCTGCACACCGTGCTGATGCTGCGCGCCCTCGACCGGCTGCCCGCGCCCGCGCCGGACGTGGCCCAGGACCTCGTGGACGCGGTCTTCCTGCAGCTCGACGCGGCCTTGCGGGAACTCGGCGTCGGCGACATCTCCGTGCCCAAGCGCATGAAGAAGCTCGGTGCCGCCTTCTACGGCCGCGCGGGCCAGTACGGCCCCGCCCTCGACGCCCGCGACGGGCCGGCCCTGCGCGCGGCGCTCGCCCGGAACGTGTTCGGCCGCGAGACGGTGGGACCCGACGCGCCGGAGGCCGCGGGCCTTGCCGCCTACGTCCAGGCCGCCGACGACGCGCTGGCCCGGGCCGATCTCGACGGCCTGCTCGGCGCAGGGCCGGCCTTCCCCGATCCTGCCGCATCCGCCCCAGGAGAGAGAGCATGAGCGATCCCGGCAAACCCGGCCCCCTCTCGCGCGTCGTCAACGTCGAGCGCCTGCCGCCGGGGCGGGGCGCGGTCACCGTGGAGGCGACGCCGGCCGAGGCCGAGGCGCTCGCCAGGGATTTCGGCATTCCCGCGATCCGCGACCTCGTCGGCCGCTTCGCGGTCTCCGGCCCCACGAGCCGCCTCCTCGTCACCGGCACCGTGGAGGCGCTGGTCACGCAGGTCTGCACGGTGAGCCTCGAGCCGTTCGAGGCGCGGGTCTCCGAGCCCGTGGAGGTGACCTTCACCGACACCGACCGACTCGCGGGCACCGATGCGGAGGATGCCGACGTGCCCGACCCGATCGTCGGCGGGCGCCTCGATTTCGGCGTCCTCACGGCCGAGTTCCTGGCGCTCGGGCTCGATCCCTATCCGCGCAGGCCCGGCATCCAGTTCGAGGAGGTCGAGGTCGGCGCCGGGGTCAAGCCGTTCGAGGCCCTGCGCACCCTGCGCGACCCTGAGGGCTGAGCGCCCCCGGTCGCCCCGGCGGGAGGGGGCAGGAGGCCGCGGCGGGGGCGCCCGCGGGCATGGGGACGAGAAATCGTTTGCCCGAACGGCCCGGATCGCTATTTTCCGCCGCGCTCCACGACCCCATCCGCACCGACGGGCCGGCCCCCGCCGCAGCCCCGCCGACGCCCCAGAGGCCGCAACCCGCGATCACCATGTCCCAACCCGTGTGCATCTCGCTCGACGCCATGGGCGGCGATCATGGGGCCTCGACCGTGGTGCCCGGCGCCGCCATCGCCCGCGAGCGCCATCCCGAGACGCGCTTCCTGATGTACGGCGACGAGGCCGTCATCGCCCCCCTCGTCGAGGCCGAGCCGCGGCTCAAGGGCGCGGTGGAGATCCGGCACACCACCGTCTCCGTCGCCATGGACGACAAGCCGAGCCAGGCGGTGCGCCAGGGGCGGGGCAAGTCCTCCATGTGGCAGGCGATCCAGGCGGTGCGCGACGGGCAGGCCCAGGCCTGCGTCTCGGCCGGCAATACCGGCGCGCTGATGGCGATGTCGAAGATCTGCCTGAAGACGATGGCGGGCATCGAGCGGCCGGCCATCGCCTGCCTCTGGCCCACCGTGCGCGGCGAGAGCGTGGTGCTCGATGTGGGCGCCACCATCGGCACCGATGCCGAGCATCTCGTGGAGATGGCGGTGATGGGCTCGGCCATGGCTCGCATCGTGCTTGATCTCGAGCGCCCGACGGTCGGCCTGCTCAACGTCGGCACCGAGGAGATGAAGGGCAACGAGGCGGTGAAGGAGGCCGCCCGCCTCCTGCGCGAGCACGACGCCGTGAACTTCGCCTATCACGGCTTCGTCGAGGGCACCGATCTCGGCCGCGGCACCGTGGACGTGGTGGTGACGGAGGGCTTCACCGGCAACATCGCCCTGAAGACCGCCGAGGGCACCGCCAAGCAGATCGGCACCTACCTGCGCGCCGCGATGACGCGCACGCTCTCGGCCAAGATCGGCGCGCTGTTCGCCCGCCAGGCCTTCAAGGCGCTGAAGGACAAGATGAATCCCAGCCGGGCCAATGGCGGCGTCTTCCTCGGCCTCGAGGGCATCGTCATCAAGAGCCACGGCTCGGAGAACGCGCAAGGCTTCGCCGCGGCGATCGACCTTGCCCACGACATGGCGCGCCACGACCTCATGCGCACGATCCGCGACATGCTGGACGAGACGCCGACCACGATGGCCCGCGTCTGAGCACGGTGCCGGCGCGCCAGCCCCGTTCCAGGAACGGGATCGAGACCGGCGCCCCCGGATCCGCGGCCCCGCGCCGCGCGTTCCAGGCGTCACGGGAAGGATTGCGATGACCAACCTGCGTTCCGTCGTCGTCGGCACGGGCTCGAGCCTGCCCGCGCAGGTGGTGACCAATGCCGCGCTCTCCGAGCGCGTCGACACCTCGGATGACTGGATCGTGCAGCGCACGGGCATCCGGCAGCGCTACATCGCCGGGCCGGACGAGACGACCTCCGTGCTCGGCGCCCGCGCGGCCCGGGCGGCCCTCGACGATGCGGGGCTCGGTCCCGACGACATCGACCTCGTCATCTGCGCCACCGCCACGCCCGACCACACCTTCCCGTCGACCGCCACGCAGATCCAGTCGGCGCTCGGCATCCGCCAGGGCGCGGCCTTCGACCTGCAGGCGGTCTGCGCCGGCTTCGTCTTCGGGGTCTCGACGGCGGACCGCTTCCTGCGGACGGGGGGCGCCCGCCGCGCCCTCGTCGTCGGGGCAGAGACCTTCTCGCGCATCCTCGACTGGGAGGACCGCACCACCTGCGTGCTGTTCGGCGACGGCGCCGGCGCCATCGTCCTGGAGGCCCGCGAGGCCGAGGCTGCGGAGGGGCGCGGCGTGCTCTCGGCGAGCCTGCGCTCGGACGGGCGCCACCGGGAGAAGCTCTACGTGGACGGCGGGCCGGGCTCCACCGGCACCACCGGGCGCCTGCGCATGGAGGGACGCGAGGTCTTCCGCTTCGCCGTGGGCTCCGTCACCGACGTCATCGTGGAGGCGCTGGAGCGCGGTGGGGCGACCGCCGAGGATCTCGACTGGTTCGTGCCCCACCAGGCCAACCGCCGGATCATCGAGGCCTCCGCCGACAAGATCGGCATCGCCCGCGACAAGATCGTGCTCACGGTGGACCGGCACGGCAACACCTCGGCCGCATCGATTCCACTGGCCCTCGACGTCGCCCGCAGGGACGGGCGCATCCGCGAGAACGACCTCGTGATGATCGAGGCGATCGGGGGCGGCTTTACCTGGGGTGCCGCCCTGATCCGCTGGTAGGACGCCGTCCAAGAATTTGCGCCGGGCTTCGCCGGGCTCGGGTTGACCCGCGCACGGACGCCGATTAGCGTGCCGGATCATAGAGATACGTCGTTATCGACGGTCCGGGAACGTCGCTGACGAGGGGGCAGGCATGGCAGGCAAGACGGTCACACGCGCCGATCTGAGCGAGGCCGTCTACCAGCAGGTCGGGCTGTCGCGGACCGAGTCGGCCGCCCTCGTCGAGACCGTGCTCTCCGAGATCTGCACCTGCCTCGCCGAGGGCGAGACGGTGAAGCTCTCCTCGTTCGGCTCCTTCGTGGTGCGCAGCAAGGGCCGGCGAGTCGGCCGCAACCCGAAGACCGGTGTCGAGGTGGCTATCGAGCCGCGTCAGGTCATGGTGTTCAAGCCCTCGAACGTGCTGAAGGCCCGCATCAACGGCGTCGCCAACGGCGCCGACGAGGAGGCCGACGACGACTGAGCGTCCCCGCCGGCCCGGCACAGACCGGCGTCAGCAGCCCCGGCAGATCGAGCCGAGGGTGCTGCGCATCTTGGCATCCCAGGCCTTGTTGCGCGCGGCCGTCTCCTGCTGGGCCTTGAGCATCTGCGCCTCGGTGGTGGGCTTCAGCGGCGTGCCCGTGTTGGAGGGCGGCTTAGTCTGGCCCGTCGCCGTGACGGACCGGCCCCCCTTCGGCGCGGCGCCGGGGACGGCCTCGGGCGCGGCGGGCTGCGCCAGGGCGCTACCGCCCGTGAGCGCGCCGCCGAGGAGGAGGGCGGTGAGCATCTGACGCATGGTGTGGGACTCCGGGCCTCTCCTGCGATCCGCAGCGGACGCGCCGCGCGGGCCGATCCGGATTATGACAGGGTGGCCGGGGCTTGGGAAAGGCCGGGGGACGGGATGGGCGGCGCGCGCGAGACGGCGGGGATGAATCGTCGCGAGGCCGTGGCCGCGGCGCTGCACCGGATCGCGCCGCGCCTGCCCGCGTTCGAGGCCGAGGCGGCCCTCGACCGGGCCCTGGCGAGCCCGGGCCTGCGCGGGGCCGCCCCGGAAACGGCCGCGCGCCTCGCTCTCGTCGCCTATGCCCGCCACGTCTTCACCGATTACGACGACCTGCTGGCGGACGGCTACGACCGGGACAGCGCGCGGCATTTCGTCCTCGACGACCTGAACGCCGTGCTGGCCGGCTGGGGTGCGCGGCCGGTCCCGGAGACGGAGGAGGAACCGGACTGAGCTCGCCGCCCGCCGCACGCGTCCTATAGAAGGAGGCACCGCCGGCGCGGCCGGTTCCGGGAACCCGCCATGAAGATCAGCGCGCGCAACGTGCTCAAGGGCAAGATCGTGTCCGTCGAGAAGGGCGCCACCACGGCCCACGTGAAGATCGAGATCGCCCCCGGACAGGTCGTCACCGCCGCGATCACCAACGATTCGGTGGACGCCCTGAAGCTCGCCCCCGGCGCCGACGCCTACGCCGTCGTCAAGGCCTCGGACGTGATGGTGGCCGTGGACTGAGCTTCGGCTCATCGGTTTCCGGCCGTTCGAGAGGCCGATCCGGCCGCGTCCCGAGGCGAGGGGTTCCAACGGCCAGGCGAGCGGATGGCGGTTCGGTGCGCGCTCGTGCGCCGAATCGTGTTGGGGGCCGTGGACGCTCGCGGCCCGATCGGGCACGGCTCCCGCGTTGCGATCCGGCCGGCGGCCCGGATACAAGGGGCACCCGCCAGGCCCGCCCGCGCCCAGGACTTTCACGCGTCCATGAACATCCTCGGTATCGAGACCACCTGCGACGAGACCAGCGCGGCGATCGTCGGCCTCGACGGGGAAGGCGGCGCCGTCATCCGCGCCAACGAGGTCCTGAGCCAGATCGCCGAGCACGCGGCCTATGGCGGCGTGGTGCCCGAGATCGCCGCCCGCGCCCATGTGGAGGTGCTCGACCGGCTGATCGAGCGCGCCCTGGAACAGGCGGGCACCGGCCTCGACGATCTCGACGGCATCGCGGTGGCGGCGGGACCCGGCCTCATCGGCGGGGTGCTGGTGGGGCTGGTCACCGCCAAGACCCTGTCCCTGGTGACCCGCAAGCCGCTCCTGGCCGTGAACCACCTGGAGGCGCACGCGCTCACCGCGCGCCTCACCGACGGGCTCGCCTTCCCCTACCTGCTCCTCCTCGCCTCGGGCGGGCACACCCAGCTCGTGGCGGTGAAGGGCGTCGGGGACTATGTCCGCCTCGGCGGCACCATCGACGACGCCATCGGCGAGGCCTTCGACAAGGCGGCCAAGCTCCTCGGACTCGGCTATCCGGGGGGCCCCGAGGTCGAGCGCATGGCCGAGGCCGGCGATGCCGAGCGCTTCGCCCTGCCGCGGCCGATGCTGGGGCGGCGCGAGGCCGATTTCTCCCTGTCGGGCCTGAAGACGGCCCTGCGCGTGGAGGCCGAGCGCATCGCGCCGCTGGCCGAGCGGGACGTCGCCGATCTCTGCGCGAGCTTCCAGGCCGCGGTCACCGACGTGGTGGTGGACCGGGCCCGGGTGGCGCTGCGCGCCTTCTCGGGGGTGGCCGGGCATCCCACCGCCCTGGTGGCGGCGGGCGGCGTCTCGGCCAACGGGGCCATCCGCCGGGCGCTCGCCGCCCTGGCGGGCGAGGCCGGCCTCGCCTTCGTGGCGCCGCCCCTGGCTCTGTGCGGCGACAACGGCGCCATGATCGCCTGGGCCGGGCTGGAGCGCCTGCGCCTCGGCCTGACCGACGACCTCACCGCCCCCGCCCGCGCCCGCTGGCCCTTCGCGGAGAGGCCGTCCGCCGCGGTCGCCGGGTGAGGGCCCCGCGCCTCGTCCTGCCGCGCGGCAACTTCCCCGCGATCCGTGCCGAGGCGCCGGTCCCGGCCCGGCCCGCGGCGGCGCCCGCGGACCTCCAGGCCCGCTGGCGCGACCTCGTGGACCGGCGCCTGCCCGAGGCCGCGCGGGGGCAGGGGGGCTGGACCGTGCGCTCGAACCACGGCTTCGCCCGCGTCCTTCTCGACAATGCCTGCAACGGGCCCTGGCGCGAGAGCGTGCGCCCGCCGGCCTGGGCCAACATGCCCCCCGAGCGCCTGTCCGCCGCCGTCGCCCTCGGGGAGGCGGTGCTCGCGGGCGCGGCCGACCTCGCCCTCCTCGACCGGCGCTCCCTGCTCTGGCGGGGCCGGCGCCCCGTGCCGCCCGCGCCCGAACTCCTGACCTGCGGCGACCTCGTTCTGCGCCGCTGGCGCCGGAGCGACGACGAGCCCTTCGCCGCCCTGAACGCCGACCCGGCCGTGATGGCCCATTTTCCGGCCCTGCGCAGCCGCGCGGAGAGTCTCGCCGAGGCCCGCGCCCTCGACCGGCGCTTCGAGGCGGACGGGTTCGGGCCCTGGGCGGTGGAGGAGGCCGGCCGGTTCGTGGGCTTTGCCGGCGGCATGCGGGTGATGCGGCCGATGCCGTTCCCCGGCGGCGCGCAGCCCGGCACCTGCGTCGAGATCGGCTGGCGCCTCGCGCGCGCGGCCTGGGGGCGGGGCATCGCCACCCGCGCGGCGCGCGTGGCCCTCGCCGACCTGTTCGGGCGTTGCGGCATCGGGGCGGTTCTGGCCTATACCGCCAGCGGCAACCACCCCTCGCGGCGGGTGATGGAACGGCTCGGCATGGCGGCGGACGGCACCTTCGCTCATCCGCTGCTGCCCGCCGGGCATCCCCTGAGCCTGCACGCGCTCTATCGTCTGGAAGCCGAGGCCGTTCCGGGAGGATGCGCATGAGCGAGAGCGAAGCGGTGGCCGTCGTCGGCGGCGGCTCCTGGGGCACCGCCCTGGCCAATGCCGTCGCCGTGCGCCGTCCCGTCACCCTGTGGCTGCGCGATGCCGCGGCGGCGGAGCGGATCGAGGCCGCCCGGGAGAACGCCCGCTACCTGCCCGGCGTCCCCCTGCATCCGCGCATCCGCGCCACCGCCGAGCCGGCGGCCCTGCGGGGCGCGGGCGCGGTGCTCCTCGTCACCCCGGCCCAGACCGCGCGGAGCGTCCTCGGCGCGCTCGGGCCGGACCTGCCGGAGGGCGCGCCCGTGGTGCTCTGCGCCAAGGGAATCGAGCGCGGCAGCGACGCCTTCATGAGCGACGTGGCCGCCGCCGTCCTGCCGCCCGGCACGCCGGTGGCCGTCCTCTCGGGACCGAGCTTCGCGGCGGACGTCGCCCGCAACCTGCCCACCGCGGTGACGCTCGCCGCCGCGGACGGGGAACGCGCCGCCGCGCTCGCCCGCCTGCTCTCGGGGCCGGCCCTGCGCCTCTACCACACCGACGACGTGCGCGGCGTCGAGATCGGCGGCGCGGGCAAGAACGTGCTCGCCATCGCCTGCGGCATCGTCGCCGGGCGCGGCCTCGGCGAGAGCGCCCGGGCCGCCCTCGTCGCCCGCGCCTTCGCCGAGCTGATGCGCTTCGCCCGCGCCTATGGCGGCCGGGCGGAGACGCTGATGGGTCTGTCGGGCCTCGGCGACCTCGTCCTCACCGCCGCCTCGCCGCAATCGCGCAATTTCGCCTTCGGCGAGCGCCTGGGCGCCGGCGCCTCCCCGGAGGAGGCGGCCGGCGGAAAGCTCGCGGAGGGAGCCTTCACCGCCGCCGCCCTCGTGGCGCTCGCCCGCGCCCGCGACGTGGAGATGCCCATCGCCGAGGCGGTGGCGGCCATCGTGTCCGGTGCGGCGCAGGTCGAGGAGATGGCGGCCCGCCTGCTCGCCCGGCCGCTCAAGGGGGAGGCCGAGTGAGCGGGCCGATCCACGCCTTCCTCGCCGGCACGGGGCGGGACGGCGCCGGCCGCTGCCTCGCCGACGTGCTCGCCTTCGACGACGTCCGCATCGAGGGCGTGCACGACTTCATCCAGTGGTGCTTCCCCCTGGCGCAGGCGAGCCGCGCGGTGCCCGGCGCGCCGGTGCTGACGGCGGCGGAAGCCGCGGCGATCCGGGCCGACCCGCAGGCGCTGGCGGGGCTCTCGGCCGCCCGGGACCGGATGCGGCGCTTCTACGCGGAGACCGGGTTCTGGCTCTGCGCCCACGACCACAACCACCTGCGCATCACCCGCATCCTCACCGCCCTGCGCGACCTTCTCGGAGCCCCGGAGGCCGAGGCGTTCCACGCCTTCGTCACCGCGCGCAACGCGGAGGCCGGCGCCCCGATCAACCCGGACAGCCTGCGGTTCTGGCGGGCCGCGCTCGGCAGCGCCTAGAGCACGATGCGGAAAAGTGGAATCCGGTTTTCCGACATCATCGTGCGACCAAAAAGAGATAGAGCATGCTGCTGTTTCCGTGAAAAAGCAGCATGCTTTAGAGCACGACGCGGAAGCGGGATCCGGTTCCTCGAAATCACCCCGTTCCCACGATGACATGGCCCGGCCCGCCGCTCGCGTGAGCGGGCGCCCCGGCCCGGGGCCTCGGTCATCGGCCGTTAAGCATGTTCGCACATGACATCACGGGCGAGGGGAGGCAGGCTTTCGTCCGCGGACGGATGTCCGCCTCGCCGTGACGTTCCTCATGACCGTGCAGGGGTTCCGACCATGCCCAAGCAGATCGTCGTCACCGTGCCGCACGCCCTCGGCGCCGCCGAGGTGCGCCGCCGGCTCGACAAGCACACGGACTGGGCCAAGACCCGTCTGGAGAAGGACAACATCGCCGTCTCCATCTCGGAGTGGGACGGCGACGCGCGCAGCTTCGCCGCGACCGCCCTGGGGCAATCCGTGAGCGGCAGCCTCGGCGTCGCCGAGGACAGCCTGCGCTTCTCGGCCTCGCTGCCCTGGACGCTCGGCATCTTCTCGCCCGCGATCGAACTCGCCGCCCGGCGCTACGCGGCCGATCTCCTGGCCTGATCCCCGCGCCGGATCGACCGCCTCGCGGGGAGGGGCCGGAGGTGGGGTCTGGATCGGGCGGCGCTACGAATCGGCGCCGTCCAGGATCGCGGCGCGCAGAGCCGGCAGGCAGGGATTGACCGTGTCCCGCCGCCACGCGAGCAGCAGTTCCGGCCGGGCGCTCGCCGGCAGACCGATGGCGCGCAGGGTCACGTCCGCGAGGCGGAGCGCGCGGGCGCCCTCCGGCACCAGGGCGACGCCGAGACCGGCCCCGACGAGGGCCAGCATCGCGTGCACCTGGTTCACCCGCTGCACGATGCGCGGGCGCACGCCGCCGCCCTCGAACAGGGTGTCGAGGAGGTCGATGAAGTAGCGCCCACCCCGCGGCGACCACGTCACGAAGGCTTCCCCGTCGAGGTCCTTCAGGATCGGCGCCCGGCCGGTGGCCAGGGCGTGGCCGCGCGGCACCGCCAGCAGCAGGCGCTCGCGGACGAGGGGGGCGGTGACGATGAGGCCGTCCTCGGCGCGCAGCGCCGGGGCCGGGCGCAGCAGGGCCAGATCGATCCGGTTGCCGTCGAGCGCCTGGATCTGCTCGTCGGAGACCATCTCCTCCAGCACGAGGTCGACCTCCGGCAGGCTCGCACGGATCTGGGCGACGAGGCGGGGCAGGGTGCGGAAGGCCGAGGCCGCGGTGAAGCCGAGGCGGACGAGCCCGCTCTCGCCCCGCGCGGCGCGGCGGGTGATCCGGGCCGCGCTCTCGGCCGCGCCGATCACCCGGTAGGCCTCGGCGAGGAAGGTGCGCCCGGCCGGGGTGAGCCGCACGGCGCGGGTGCTGCGCTCGAGCAGCGTCACGCCGAGCGTCTGCTCCAGCATCTGGATCTGCCGGGAGAGGGGCGACTGGGTGAGGTTGAGGCGCAGGGCCGCCCGGCCGAAATGCATCTCCTCGGCGACGGCGATGAAGCTGCGGGCGTGGCCGAGATCGAACATTGATGCAGGATCCGGGATAATCCAGCTAAAATCAACGTTGGACGCACAAACGGGGTCCGCTTAACCCACTCCCCAACGCCGGAAAGGCGTATCCAGGGAGTGAAGCAGATGTCCAACATGACCCCCGCCGAGATGGCCCGCGTGCTGGGCTCCGGCCTCCTCTCCTTCCCCGTCACCCATTTCCGCGACGATTTCAGCTTCGACGAGAGCGCCTACCGGGACAATCTCGGCCGCCTCGCGGACTTCAAGGTCGCCGGCCTGTTCGCCGCCGGCGGCACCGGCGAGTTCTTCGCCCTCACCCCCACCGAGGTCGACACGGTGGTGCGCGCCGCCGTCGAGGAGACCCGCGGACGCGTGCCGGTGATCGCGCCGTCCGGCCAGGGCACGGCCCAGGCCGTGGAATACGCAAAGGCCGCCGAGGCCGCGGGCGCCGACGGCATCCTGCTCCTGCCCCCCTACCTCGTCGGCTCCGAGCAGGCGGGCCTCGCCGCCCATGTGGAGGCCGTCTGCCGCGCCACCTCCCTCGGCGTCATCGTCTACAACCGCGCCAACGCCCAGCTCAACGAGCACACCCTGGCGGGCCTGTGCGAGCGCTGCCCGAACCTCGTCGGCTTCAAGGACGGCGTCGGCGACGTGGAACTGATGACCCGGATCTACGCCGGGCTCGGCGACCGCCTCACCTATGTCGGCGGCCTGCCCACCGCCGAGACCTTCGCGCTGCCCTATCTCGAGATGGGCGTGACCACCTATTCCTCGGCGATCTTCAACTTCCTGCCCGAGTGGGCGCTGTCCTTCTACGACTCCGTGCGCCGCCGCGACCGCGACGCCGTCTACCGCGAGCTCTCCGCCTTCGTGCTGCCCTACATCGCGATCCGCAACCGGAAGCGCGGCTACGCGGTCTCGATCGTCAAGGCCGGCATGACCGCCGTCGGCCGCCACGCCGGCCCGGTGCGCCTGCCGCTCACCGACCTGGACGCATCCGAGATCGCCGAGCTCAAGGCCCTGATCGGCGACCGCCGCTGAGCCCTGCCCGGAGCCGTGCCCGATCGGGCGCGGCTCCGCTCGCCGTTCCGGCGCCCCCACGAGAACAGGCACGCCGACCCATCGGCGGCTCGAACCGGCCGCCCGCGCAAGACCGGCGGCACACAAACCAGGGAGAACGTTCATGAGTGCCACCACGAGCGGCACGACGAGCCCTGCGCTCGCCGTGGATGCCGCGCGCCGGACCCGGGTCCGGCTGCTGATCGTGCTGATGCTGTTTGCGGCCACCACGATCAACTACGCCGACCGGGCGACCATCTCCATCGCCGGTCCCGACATGGCCAAGGAACTCGGCCTCACGCCGGTCCAGATGGGCTACGTCTTCTCGGCCTTCGCCTGGTCCTACGTGCTCGCCCAGATCCCGGGGGGCTGGCTCCTCGACCGCTACGGCGTGAAGTGGGTCTACGCGGCGGCGATCGCCCTGTGGTCGGCCTTCACGCTCGTGCAGGGCGCGGTGGGCTTCTTCACCGGCATGACCGCGGTGGTCCTGCTCTTCGCCCTGCGGCTCGCGGTCGGCCTCACGGAGGCGCCGGTCTTCCCGGCCAATGCCCGCATCGTCGCCGCGTGGTTCCCCACCCGCGAGCGCGGCATGGCCTCGGCCTTCTTCAACTCGGCCCAGTACTTCGCCACCGTGCTGTTCACGCCGCTGATGGCCTGGATCGTCCACACCTTCGGCTGGCACCACGTCTTCACCAGCATGGGCGTGCTCGGCATCGCCTTCGCCGTGCTCTGGCTGCAGGTCATCCACAGCCCCAAGACCCATCTGTCGATGAACCAGGCCGAGCGCGAGTACATCGAGGCCGGCGGCGCCCTGCTGGAGATGGACGGCGTCGGCGGGAAGAAGCAGGCCGATGCCGGCAAGACCCTGCGCCAGCTCCTCGCCAACCGGATGCTGCTCGGGATCTATATCGGCCAGTACTGCATCACGGTGCTGACGTACTTCTTCCTGACCTGGTTCCCGGTCTACCTTGTGAAGGAGCGCGGCCTCTCGATCCTCCAGGCCGGTTTCGCGGCCGTGATCCCGGCGCTGTGCGGCTTCATCGGCGGCATCCTCGGCGGCGTGATCTCCGACATGCTGCTGCGGCGCGGCTACTCGCTCACCGTGGCCCGCAAGGTGCCGATCGTCGGCGGCATGCTGCTCTCCATGAGCATCATCGGCTGCAACTACGTCCAGGCGGACGCCCTGGTGGTGGGCCTGATGGCGCTGGCCTTCTTCGGCAAGGGCATCGGGGCGCTCGGCTGGGCCGTGGTGTCCGACACCTCGCCGCGGGAGAGCGGCGGCCTCTCGGGCGGCCTGTTCAACACCTTCGGCAACACCGCCGGCATCACCACCCCGATCGCCATCGGCTACATCGTGCAGCAGACGGGCTCGTTCAACGGCGCCCTGGTCTTCGTGGGCCTGAACGCCCTGGTGGCCTGTTTCTGCTACCTCGTCGTGGTCGGCGAGATCCGCCGTGTCGAGCTGAAGCCCTGAGCCGAGGTTCCGCGGGCCGGCTCCGGCCGGCCCGCCCCCGGACGCCTTGCGCACCCGCTCCGCCGAAGAGCCTCCAGGCCCGGCCCCGAGAACAATCACAGGAGGACGCCATGACCACGGATACCCGCCACGCCGCCCGCAACACGCCCACCGTCACCGAGCTGAAGGTCGTGCCGGTCGCCGGCCACGACAGCATGCTCCTGAACCTCTCGGGCGCGCACGGCCCGTTCTTCACCCGCAACCTCGTGATCCTCACCGATTCCACCGGCGCCACCGGCCTCGGCGAGGTCCCCGGCGGCGAGGGCATCCGCAGGACGCTGGAGGATGCCCGCGACCTCGTGGTCGGCCAGCCCATCGGCGCCTGGAACGCGGTGCTCAACACCATGCGCACCCGCTTCGCCGACCGGGATGCGGGCGGGCGCGGCCTCCAGACCTTCGACCTGCGCATCACCATCCACGCGGTGACCGCGATCGAGTCCGCCTTCCTCGACCTGCTCGGCCAGTATCTCGACGTGCCGGTGGCCGCGCTCCTCGGCGAGGGCCAGCAGCGCGACGCCGTCGAGATGCTGGGCTACCTGTTCTACGTGGGCGACCGCACCAGGACCGATCTCAATTACCGCGCGCCCACCGCCCGCGACGGCTGGTTCCGCCTGCGCGACGAGGAGGCGCTGACGCCGGAGACCGTGGCCCGCCTCGCGGAGGCGGCCTACGACCGTTACGGCTTCAACGACTTCAAGCTGAAGGGCGGCGTGCTGGCGGGCGAGGCGGAGATCGCCGCCGTCACCGCGATCCACGAGCGCTTCCCCAAGGCCCGCGTGACGCTCGACCCGAACGGCGCCTGGTCGCTCGCCGAGGCGATCCGCCTGTGCAAGGGGCGCGGTGACGTGCTCGCCTATGCGGAGGATCCGTGCGGGGCCGAGCAGGGCTTCTCCGGCCGCGAGATCATGGCGGAGTTCCGGCGCGCGACGGGCCTGCCCACCGCCACCAACATGATCGCCACCGACTGGCGTCAGATGAACCACGCGATCCAGCTCGGCGCCGTCGACATCCCGCTGGCCGACCCGCATTTCTGGACGCTGGCCGGCTCGGTGCGCGTGGCCCAGCTCTGCCGCGACCACGGCCTCACCTGGGGCTCGCACTCGAACAACCACTTCGACGTGTCGCTCGCCATGTTCACCCACGTGGCGGCGGCGGCTCCCGGCAACGTCACGGCCATCGACACCCACTGGATCTGGCAGGACGGCGAGCGCCTGACCAAGGAGCCGCTCCAGATCCGCGGCGGCCTCGTGCGGGTGCCGGAGCGGCCGGGCCTCGGGATCGAGCTCGACTGGTCGGCCGTGGAAGAGGCGCACGCCCTCTACCGCGATCACGGCCTCGGCGCCCGCGACGACGCGGCGGCGATGCAGTACCTGATCCCCGGCTGGACCTTCGACAACAAGAAGCCCTGCCTCGTGCGCTGAGGCGGGGTGCGCGCCTCGGACCACCTCGGTGGTCCGAGAGGCTCCTGTCCCCTCGCCCTCGCGGGGAGGGGTTCGGGGTGGGGGTGGTGCAGACGGCACCGAGGCGATCGACCGGAAACGGTATCAGACCAACGGTCCGACGGACGCGGAGCTGAGCGCCGGTCCCGAAGACCCAGCAATTCCCGAACCGGAGACGAGCATGACCTTGAGCAGCGACAACCTGATCGGCGGCGCGCGGATCCCCGGCGGCGGCGCGCCCTGGCGCGGGGTGGAGGCGGCCACCGGCGCCGCCCTGGAGCCCGCCTTCGCCAGCGCGACCTCCGAGATGGTGGATCAGGCCTGCCGCCTCGCGGCGGAGGCCTTCGACAGCTACCGCGAGATGGCGCTGTCCGCCCGCGCCGACTTCCTGGAGCGGATCGCGCACAACATCCTCGATCTCGGCGACGACCTCGTCGTCCGCTGCATGAGCGAGACCGGCCTGCCGCGCCCCCGCATCGAGGGCGAGCGCGGGCGCACGGTGGGGCAACTGCGCATGTTCGCGGAGGTAGTGCGCGCCGGCGCCTTCCTCGGCGCGCGGGTCGATCCCGCCCAGCCGGAGCGCAAGCCCCTGCCGCGGCCGGACCTGCGCCTCCGCCAGGTCGCGGTGGGGCCCGTCGTGGTCTTCGGCGCCTCGAACTTCCCGCTCGCCTTCTCGGTGGCCGGCGGCGACACCGCCTCGGCGCTCGCCGCCGGCTGCCCGGTCATCGTCAAGGCGCATCCGGCCCATCCCGGCACCTCGGCCCTCGTCGGCGCCGCGATCGCTGACGCGGTCGCCGCCTGCGGCCTGCCCGCGGGCACCTTCGCGCTCCTGTTCGATTCGGGGTTGGCTGTCGGCCAGCAGCTCGCCGCCGATCCGCGGGTGGCGGCCATCGGCTTCACCGGCTCGCGCCGGGGCGGCACCGCGCTGATGCGCATCGCCGCCGAGCGCGCGGTGCCGGTGCCGGTCTACGCCGAGATGAGCAGCATCAACCCCGTCGTGCTGTTCCCGGAGGCGCTCGCGGCGCGCGGGGCCGAGATCGGGCGCGCCTTCGTCGCCTCGCTGACGCTGGGCTCCGGCCAGTTCTGCACCAATCCCGGCCTCGTCCTCGCCGTGGACGGGCCGGGCCTCGACGCCTTCGTGGAGGCAGCCGCCGCCGCGCTTCCCGAGGTGGCCGCCGCCACCATGCTGACACCGGGCATTCACCAGGCCTATTGCACGGGCGTCGCCGCCCTCACGGAGAACGCGGCGGTGACGGTGCTGGCGCGGGGCAAGGCCGGGGGCACCAACCAGGGCCAGCCGATCCTGTTCGGCACCACGGGCGCGGCCTTCCTGGCCGACCACGCGCTGGCCGAGGAGGTCTTCGGCGCCACCTCCCTCGTCGTGCGCTGCCGGGACGAGGCCGAGCTGCGCGCGGTGCTGGAGGGGCTGGAAGGCCAGCTCACCGCCGCCCTCCACATGGATGCGGGCGACCACGGGGCGGCGCGCGCCCTGCTGCCCCTTCTCGAGCGCCGGGTCGGGCGCATCCTCGTCAACGGCTTCGGCACCGGCGTCGAGGTGGGCCACGCCATGGTCCATGGCGGTCCCTACCCGGCGACCTCGGACGGGCGCACCACTTCGGTCGGCAGCCTCGCCATCGACCGCTTCCTGCGGCCGGTCTCCTACCAAGACCTGCCCGACGCCCTGCTGCCGGACGCCCTGAAGGAGGCCAACCCCCTGGGTCTTCCGCGCCGGGTCGACGGCAAGCCGGCCTGAGGCCGGTCCCCGCGCGCCGATCCTGTTGCCTCGCGGGGCGGGGACGGGCTAGGCACGCGGGGCGCGGCCCGCGTGCTGAAACTGGTAGCCGGACCGGACTTAAAATCCGGGGCCTTCGGGCGTGGGGGTTCGAGTCCCCCCGCGGGCACCACGCGGCTCCGAAGCATCGTCCCGAAAGGTGGATGCCGAATTTCGGGAAAGACGATGCACGAACGATGGAGCATCGTTCCGGCAGGTGGATGCCGGCCTTCGGGAAGGACGAGAGCCGGCGGAATTCAGGCGCCGTCCGGGGTCCAGCCGTAGAGCCAGTCGTAGCGTCGGCGCATGCCCTCGGGGCCGAGGCGGCCCATCACGAGGTTGCGGGCATAGGCGGTGAGCGCACCCGCATGGTAGGTGCGGCCGTTGGAGCGGGCCGCCCGCTGGACGCGCCGCACCCGTCCGGCCCGGATCTCGGCGTAGCGGCCGAGCGCGTCCGGCACCGGGGCGGTCCCCAGGCAGCCGGTCAGGACGGCCGCGTCCTCGATCGCGAGCGCCGCCCCTTGGGCGAGATAGGGCAGGACGGGATGGCCCGCATCGCCCAGGAGCGCCACCCGGCCGCGGGCGAGTGGCCGCGCCGCGGGCCGCTCGGCCAGTGTCCAGACCAGCCACGAATCGGGCAGGGCGAGCAGGTCGCGCAGGGGGCCGGCGGCGTCCCGGAAATGGGCGCGCAGCACGGCGGGCTCGCCGAGGCGGCCCCAATCCTCGTCGCCCTGGCGCTCGGGAACGATCGCGACGATGTTGAGATCGCGCCCGCTGCGGATCGGGTAGTGCACCACGTGCCGGTTGCGGCCGAGCCAGAGCCCCGTCTGGAGGCCGGAGACGGCCTCCGGCACGCTCTCGCGGGGCACGATGGCCCGCCACGCCGCGGCGCGCCCGGAGCGCAGGGGGGCGTCGTCGAGATGGGCGCGCAGGCGCGAGCGCAGGCCGTCCGCCCCCACCGCCAGATCGGCCCGCAGGGTCTCCTCGCGGCTCTCCCCCGCGCAGACGAGGCGCACGCCCGCGTCCGCCTCGGCGAGGCCGGTGACGTCCCGCCCGACGAGGAGGCGGATGTTCGGGCGGCTGCGCACCGCGTCGAGCAGCACGGTCTGCAGGTCGGCCCGGTGGATGACGTAGTAGGGTGCCCCGTAGCGGTCCCGCGCGGCGGGCCCGAGGGCGACGGCACCGATGGCGCGGCCGGTCGCGAGGTCGCGCACCGCGACGCCCGGCGGCTCGCTCGCCGCCCGTCGCAAGGGAGCCGAGAGGCCGAGGCCCGCCAGGATCCGGCTCGCGTTCGGGGAGAGCTGGAGGCCGGCGCCGACCTCGCTGAAGCCGGTGCGCCGCTCCAGGAGCGTGATCCTGTGCCCCGCATCGTGCAGGGCGAGGGCCGCCGTCAGGCCGCCGATGCCGGCGCCGACGACCGCGATGTCGAGACCGGCCACCGCCGGGGCGGGCCCGCCTAGGCGGCCGCGGCCGGGGCGTGGTCCTCCCACAGGCAGGCGGCGGGATCGGATTCCGTCGCCTTCAGCCCGGGCTTGTGGCGGTAGAGCGTCGAGCAGTACTGGCAGATGATCTCGTCGTCCGCGCCCATGTCGAGGAAGACGTGCGGGTGGTCGAAGGGCGGGCGCGCGCCGATGCACATGAACTCGCGCGCACCCACATGGATGACCGACACGCCCAGGTCGTTGTGGAAGTGCGGAACCGCCTTGTCAGCCATCCTGCCGTCCTGCCTCTCGCGGGGGCGCCCGCGCCGGTGAGGCGGGGAGCCGGGTCCTGCGGGCGCTCGCCGAGGCCCGTCCGTGGCCCGCTTATGCCGCCGCCCACGCCACCGGCGCAAGCCTCGCCGCTGTCATCGCGGCCCGATCCCTCACGCGCGGCTTGCGCGCGATCTGCGCGCGATCTGCGCGCGACCTGCGCTTGGCGCGCCGGGCGCGGCACCGTACAACGGGCCATACCGACCTCCAGCCCCGCCCGTTCATGACCCAGCAAGACCAAGCCGGCGCGCGCCGCGCACCCGAGGCGCCGATCCACGGGCCCGAGGGCTTCGAGGGCATGCGCCGGGCCGGGCGCCTCACCGCGGAGGCCCTCGACCTCCTGATGGAGGCCACCCAACCCGGCGTGACCACCGAGGCCCTCGACAGGCTCGCCTACGAGTTCGCCATGGACAACGGCGCCTATCCGGCCTCGTTGCTCTATCGCGGCTATCCGAAGTCGATCTGCACCTCGATCAACCACGTGGTCTGCCACGGCATCCCCAACGACAAGCCGCTGCGCGAGGGCGACATCGTCAACCTCGACATCTGCCTGATCCTCGACGGCTGGCACGGTGATTCGAGCCGGATGGCCTATGTGGGCGAGGTGCCGCGCAAGGCCGCCCGCCTCTGCGAGATCACCTACGAGGCGCTGATGCGGGGCGTGGCCGCGGTGAGGCCCGGCGGCTCCACCAACGATATCGGCCGGGCGATCCAGACCTTCGCCGAGGCCGAGCGCTGCTCCGTGGTGCGGGATTTCTGCGGCCACGGCCTCGGCCGCATCTATCACGACGCGCCGACCATCCTGCACTACGTCGAGGCGAGCTACGACGTGCCGCTGCGGCCGGGACAGTTCTTCACCATCGAGCCGATGATCAATCTCGGCCGGCCCGCGGTGAAGGTGCTCTCCGACGGCTGGACCGCCGTGACCCGCGACCGCTCGCTCTCCGCCCAGTTCGAGCACACGGTGGGCGTCACAGAGACCGGCGTCGAGATCTTCACGGTCTCGCCGAAGGGGATGCACCAGCCCGTCGATATCGGCGCCTGAGCGTGGCCCGCCGGCGTCCCGCCTCCGATCCGGAGGGCGCTCCCGCGGAGGGCACCCTTGCGGAAGGGCCGCCCGCGCCGGCGGAGGCGCCGCACTATCTCGGGCACCGGGACCGCCTGCGCGCCCGCTTCGCGCAAGTCGGCCCCGACGCGCTGCCCGATTACGAGCTGCTCGAGCTCGCCCTGTTCCGGGCGATTCCCCGGCGGGACGTGAAGCCCCTGGCCAAGGCCCTGATCCGCCGCTTCGGCAGCTTCGCCGAGGTCATCAGCGCCGAGCCCGCGCGTCTCGCCGAGGTGGAGGGCGTCAGCGCGGGCGTGGTCGCCGACCTGAAGCTCATGGAGGCCGCCGGCCGCCGCCTCGCCCGCGGCGCCATCACGGAGCGCCCGCTCCTCACCGCGTGGCCGGCGGTGCTCGAATATTGCCGGGCCACCATGGCCTTCGCCGCGCGCGAGGAGTTCCGCATCCTCTTCCTCGACAAGCGCAACCACCTGATCGCCGACGAGGTCCAGGGCCGCGGCACCGTCGACCACACCCCCGTCTATCCCCGCGAGGTCGCGCGGCGGGCGCTGGAACTCTCGGCCACGGCGATCATCCTCGTCCACAACCACCCGTCCGGCGATCCCGCGCCCTCGGCCGCCGACCTGCGCATGACGCGGGAGGTGATCGGCGTGCTCGATCCCCTCGGCATCGTGGTGCACGACCACCTGATCCTCGGGCGCGCGGGCCATGCGAGCCTCAAAGGTCTGAAGATGATCTGAGGCTTGTCGCGCGGATCGCCCTATATGGCGGCGGGTACGGCTTGGCATGGCGCGTCTCTTGCCTCTAGCCTGCCGTAACGGGGGGCATGTGGATGGCGGGCGTGGCGTTCGACGAGATGACCGGCAGGGGCGGTCCCGCGGCGGCGGATATCCGCGAAGCCTACGGCCAGCTGAAATCCTGGCTCGACGCGACGCCCACCGAGCATTTCAACACCCGCCGCAGCCAGGCGGAACTGCTGTTCCGGCGCATCGGCATCACCTTCGCGGTCTACGGCGACAACGAATCCACCGAGCGCCTCATCCCCTTCGACATCATCCCGCGGGTGATCACCAAGCCCGAGTGGAGCTTCCTGGAGCGGGGCCTGAAGCAGCGGGTGACCGCGATCAACGCCTTCCTCAAGGACGTCTACGGCCCGCAGGAATGCATCAAGGCCGGCATCATCCCCGCCGACCTCGTCTACCGGAACGCCCATTACCGCATGGAGATGCGGGGCTTCCGGGTGCCGCACGACCTCTACGTCCACATCGCCGGCATCGACATCGTCCGCACCGGCGAGAACGACTTCTTCGTGCTGGAGGACAATGCCCGCATCCCGTCCGGCGTGTCCTACATGCTGGAGAACCGGGAGGTGATGCTGCGCCTCTTCCCGGACCTGTTCTCCCGCCACCGGGTCGCGCCGGTGGAGAACTATCCCGACGCGCTGCTGGCGACGCTGCGCAGCCTCGCCCCGGCCACCGCCACGCGCGATCCCACCTGCGTGCTGCTGACGCCGGGCCGCTACAACTCGGCCTTCTACGAGCACTCGTTCCTGGCGGACAAGCTCGGCGTGGAACTGGTGGAGGCCACCGACCTCTTCACCAAGGACGACGTGGTCTACATGCGCACCACGGAGGGGCCGCGGCGCGTCGACGTGATCTACCGCCGCCTCGACGACGACTTCCTCGATCCCCTGGTCTTCCGCCCCGATTCGGTGCTGGGCGTGCCGGGGCTGATGAACGCCTACGAGCGCGGCACCGTCACCCTCGCCAACGCGGTGGGCACGGGGGTCGCCGACGACAAGGCGGTCTACAGCTACATGCCGGAGATCGTGCGCTTCTTCACCGGCGAGGAGCCGATCCTGCACAACGTGCCGACCTATCGCTGCCGCGAGAAGGACGCCTTCGCCTACGTGATGGACAACCTGAAGGACCTCGTGGTGAAGGAGGTCAACGGCTCGGGCGGCTACGGCATGCTGGTCGGCCCGCACGCGACCAAGCGCGAGATCGAGGAGTTCGGCCGGCGCCTGCGGCACGCGCCGGACGGCTTCATCGCCCAGCCGACCCTGTCGCTCTCCACCTGCCCGACCTTCGTGGCCTCGGGCGTGGCGCCCCGCCACGTGGACCTGCGCCCCTTCGTGCTCTGCGGCGCGGACGAGATCCGCATCGTGCCGGGCGGCCTCACCCGCGTCGCCCTGAAGGAGGGCTCCCTCGTGGTGAATTCGAGCCAGGGCGGCGGCACCAAGGACACCTGGGTGCTCGACGCCTGACGCCGGCGCGCGCCCTTCCTCCCACGCGGTCCCGCCCTCGGGCCGGGACATACCCAGCGAAGACATCATGCTGTCCAGGACCGCCGACAACCTCTACTGGCTCTCGCGCTACGTCGAGCGCGCCGAGTTCGTGGCGCGCATCCTCGACGCCGCGCACCGCCTCGCCTCGCTCCCCACGAGCTACGGGGGCGGCGAGACCAACGAGTGGGCCTCGGCCCTCGCCTCCGCGGGCGATCCGGAGACGTTCAGGCTGCACTACGACGGGGTGAACAGCCACACGGTCTGCGACTTCCTCGCCTTCAGCCCCAAGAACCCGTCCTCGATCCGCACCTGCATCGAGACCGCGCGCGAGAACGCCCGCAGCGTGCGCACGGCGCTCACCACGGAGATGTGGGACACGATCAACGGCGCCTGGCTCGAACTGCGCGCCTACGAGGGCCGCGACCTGACGCGCGACGAGTTCTCGCGCTTCCTCGACTGGGTGAAGGGCATCTCGCTCACCTTCGACGGCTCGGCCTACCGCACGATGCTCAGGAACGACGCCTACTGGTTCACCCGGCTGGGCACCGCGATCGAGCGCGCCGACAACACCGCCCGCATCCTCGACGTGAAGTACAAGATCCTGCTGCCGGCGAGCGAGAAGGTCGGCGGCAGCCTGGACTACTTCCAGTGGACCACGATCCTGCGCGAGGTCTCGGCCTTCAACGCCTATCACTGGGTCTACCGGGAGAGCATCAAGCCGCTGCTGGTGGCCGACCTCTTGATCCTCAACCGGCAGATGCCGCGCTCCTTCGCGAGCTGCTACGGCATGCTCGTGGAGCATCTCGACCTCGTCGCCGACGCCTACGGACGGCGGGGACCGAGCCAGCGGCTCGCCAGCAACATGCTGGCGCGGCTCGAGGGCGAGGACATCGACCGCATCTTCGCCGCCGGCCTCCACGAGTTCGTGACCGCCTTCATCGGCGAGAACAACCGGGTGGGGGCGGCGATCGCCGAGCAATATCTGGTCTGACCGGGCGGCGAGGGGATAGACACGCGCATGCGCATCTCCGTGGTCCACGAGACCCTCTACACCTACGAGCAGCCGGCCCGCGGCCTGATCCAGGTCCTGCGCCTGACCCCGCGCGACCACGACGGGCAGTATGTCCGGCGCTGGCGGATCGACACCTCCGTGGACGGCCGCCTCACCGAGCGCGAGGACGGGTTCGGCAACGTCGTGCACTGGTTCACGCCCGACGAGCCCGCCGACGCCCTGACCATCCGCGTCGCCGGCGAGGTCGACACCTTCGAGACCCACGGCATCGTGCGCGGCGCCGTCGAGCGCCTGCCCGACCTGTTCTACCTGCGCGAGAGCGAGTTCTGCGTCGCGGATACCGGCATCCAGGGCTTCGCCGAGGCGGTGGCGGCGGCGGGCGAACCCAGCACGCTGCCCCTGCTGCACCGCCTCCTCAGCGCCGTGCACGAGAAGGTCGCCTTCGTGCGCGGCCCGGCGAGCCAGGCGGTGCCGGCCGCCCGCGCCTTCGAGGCGGAGACCGGCAACTGCCAGGACGTCGCCCACGTCTTCATCGCCGCCGCCCGCCATCTCCAGATCCCGGCCCGCTACGTCTCCGGCTACCGCGGGCGCGACGACGAGGCGGAGGGGAGCGAGACCCCGCACGGCTGGGCCGAGGCCCTGGTGCCCGATCTCGGCTGGGTGGCCTTCGATCCCGCCCACGGCACCGGCACCTCGGAGGCCTATATCCGGGTCGCCGCCGGGCTGGACTATCTCGGCGCCGCGCCCATCCGCGGCAGCCGCACGGGCGGGGGCACCGAGACCCTGGACGTGCGCCTCAAGGTGGAGCAAGCCCAGGCCGCCAGGCAATCCTGACCGGGACCTGATTCCAGCGATCTTGAGCCCGCCGCCCCGCCGCGCGGGCGGGGGCGATTCTTCGATGACCTACTGCGTCGGTGTTCTCGTCGAGGAAGGCCTCGTCATGGTGGCCGACACCCGCACCAATGCGGGGCTCGACGACATCTCCACCTACCGCAAGCTGCACCACTTCAACGTGCCGGGGGAGCGGGTGATGATGCTGGCCTCGGCCGGCAACCTCTCCGTGACCCAGTCGGTGCTGAGCCTGCTCACGGAGGGCGTGCCGGGCGAGGAGGGCGAGCCGGCCCAGCGGCTGATCGAGGCGCCGACCATGTTCCAGGCGGCCCAGCTCATCGGCCGCGCGATCCGCCGGGTGCGCGCCATCGAGCGGGCCGGCTTCGACGCGGCCCAGATCCGCTTCTCGATCTCGCTGCTGTTCGGCGGCCAGATCGGCGACGAGCCCATGCGGCTGTACCTGATCTACTCGGCCGGGAACTTCATCGAGTGCTCCACCGACGCGCCCTTCCTGCAGATCGGCGAGCACAAATACGGCAAGCCGATCCTCGACCGGGCGGTGCGGTTCGAGACCGACCTCTACGACGCCCTCAAGATCGGCCTCGTCTCGATGGACTCGACCATGCGCTCGAATCTCGGCGTCGGCCTGCCCATCGACATCGCCGTCGTCCGCCGCAACGCCCTCAATCTCGAGGTGAACCACCGGATCGAGGCCGGCGAGAGCTATTTCCACGACCTGCGCGAGCGCTGGTCCGCCGCGCTCCGTGCCGCTCACCGCGCCATCCCGCGCCCGCCCTACGGGCCGGCACAGAAATCGTAGGTCTCTCCGGCGGACGGCCGGGCGACGGTCAGGCCGGCATCGGCTCGGCCTCGCCGTGCGCGGTGATCGAGCGCGTGTAGTCCGCCCAGAGCGCCGCGTAGACCGGCACGTCGCGCAGGAGCTCTTCGTGGCAGCCGCTGCCGAGGAGGCGGCCCTCGTCGAGGACGAGGATCCGGTCGGCGTGGCGCGCGGCCGCGAGGTGATGCGTCACGAGGATCAGGAGCCGGTCGCGCCCCCAGGCCGCGAGCTTGCGCTCCAGCGCCAGAGCGGCCTCCGGATCGAGGAAGGCGGTCGGCTCGTCCAGGATCGCGATGGCGGGGTCGCGAAGCACCGCGCGGGCGACCGAGAGGCGCTGGCGCTGGCCGCCGGAGAGGGCGCGACCGCTCTCGCCGAGATCCGTCTCGGAGCCCTCCGGCAATCCCTCGACGAAATCGAGGGCCTCCGCGAAGCGGAGGGCCGCGCGGACGCCGTCCGGATCCTGCCGCAGGCCGGCGAGGTTGTCGCGCACACTGCCGGAGAACAGCACGGTGTCCTGATCCACGGTGCCGATCCGGCCCCGCAGCCAGCGCGGATCGTAGTCCTTGAGATCGGCTCCGCCGAGGGTGACGCGGCCCGCATAATCCCGCTGGAGTCCGAGCAGGATGCGCAGCAGCGTCGATTTGCCCGAGCCGTTGCGCCCGACGATCGCCACGAGTCCGCGTTCGGGAAACGTCGCATCGACCTCCCGCAGGGCGGGCCGCATCGCGCCCGGATAGGTGAGCGAGACCCCCTCGAACCGGATCCCGCCCGGCGCGATGCGGCGCAGGGGCGGTCGGCGGTCCGCCCGCTCGCGCGGCAGCGCCAGGAAACCGCCGATCTGCCGGATGGCGACGTTCACCTCCTGGGTGAGCCGCAGGATGTCGGCGCTGCCGAGGAGCGGCCCGGTGATCCGGACGGCGACGACCTGGATCGCCAGGAACTCGCCGACGGTGAGATGGCCGCCATACATCCGCCAGCAACCGACGCCGATGACGAGCAGCGTCATGCCGCGCGAGACCGCCTGCGAGCGCAGGCCGTAGCGCCGCTGGAGGTCCATGACCGCGCGCAATTCGGCCAGCATGCCGTCGGTCACGGCGTTCCAGCGCCGGGTCCGCGGCGCCTCCAAGGCGAGCGCCCGCACGGTGGCGAGCCCGGCCACGGTCTCGGCCAGCGCCCCTTCGCGGGCCGCGATCGCCTTGTAATAGGCCTCCGCCGACTTCCAGATGCCGCTGATCTGGTTGCTGGCGACCAGCACGATCACCGGCGCCGACACGATCAGGGCGGCACCGACCGCGATGTCGTAGTAGAGGACGAGCCCCAAAGCCACGAGGGCGCCGCCCGCATCGATCACGCTGTGCGGCAGCTGGTGCAGGACGAAGTCGCGGACCTTTCCGATCTGCTTGAAATGGTTCAGCACCTCACCCGTCCGGAAGGCCGCGCCGTCGATCCGCACCCGCATGAGATGCGCGAAGGCGAGCCGCGAGACCCTCCGGTCGAGGAAGGCGCCGAGGTCGATGACGAGGCTCTGCCGGTAGGAGGACAGCGCGACCTCCGCGACGATGAAGGCGACCGCGAGCACGGCGAGACCGAGGAGCGGCAGGTCGGCCCGGCCAGCCACGATGGCGTCGACGATGCGCTGGGTCGCGACCGGGAAGACGAGGGCGGCACCGTACCCGGCGGCGATCGCCAGCAGCAGGCGGACGAGCCGGTCCTGCCGCAGGCGCAGGGTGCGCCCGATCCAGCGCCAGCCGAAGGATGAACCGGCGGTTCCCATGCGTCGAACCCCTCGAATCGTGGGGGCGCATAGAGGCACGGTTCGGCCGGAGGGGCGACCGCATCCCGTGCGGGGCGGACCCGACTACCCCGTGTTCCGGTGCCGCGTTAGGCTGCCCGCGTCGCGAGACAGCGGGCGGACACCATGCGGCGCCTCCTCAAATTCCTCCACACGATGGGGGCGATCGGGCTCATGGGAGCGATGGCCTCGCTCCTCGTGCTGCTGAGCCTCGTGCCCCCACCCGGCGAGCTTGCCGGCTACGCGCTGATCCGCGGCGCGATGGGTGCCATCGCGACCTGTGTCTTTCTTCCCGCCCTCGCGCTGACGCTCCTCGCGGGCCTCCTGGCCATCGCCTTCAACCGCGCCTTCCACAATGCGGGCTGGGCGCTCCTCAAGCTCGCCACCGGCATCCTGGTCTTCGAGGGCGGGTTCGTCGGCGTTCAGGGACCCATGCAGGAGGAGGCCAATCGAAGCGCCGCCGCGCTGGCGGGGCAGGTCGATCCGGCGACGCTGGCGCAGTCCCTCGGACCGGAGCGGGGCACTCTCTGGGTCCTGCTCGCGGTGGCGACCCTCAACGTCGTGCTGGGCGTCTGGCGGCCCCGCCTCATCCGGCGTCGCGCCACGCCCGCAGCAGGCGGCGCGTCTCCGCGGCGGGATCCGTGACCTGCATCAGGCCGCCCATCACCGCGACGGCCGCCGCCCCCGCCGCGCGGCAGGGGCCCAGCGTCTCGGCCGTGACGCCGCCGAGGGCCACGACGGGCAGGCCGGTGGCGGCGGCCGCGGCGATGGCCTCGGTGCCCAGTGCCGGCCCGTAACCGGGCTTGCTCGCAGTGGGGAAGATCGGGCTCAGCGTGGCGTAGTCGGCGCCCCTGCGCGCAACCGCTTCCACCTCGGCCACGGAATGGGCCGAGACGCCGACGAGGGCGCGCGCGCCCAGCCGCGCGCGCGCCTCGGCGATCAGGGCCGCCTGCCCGCCGCCGAGATGCACGCCGTCCGCGCCGAGATCGGCGGCGAGCGCGATGTCGCCCCCGACGACGAGGGTGCCGCCCTCGGCCCAGACGCGCTCGGCGAGGGCCTCGCCCAGACGCCGGCGCGCCGTCGCCGAGAGGTCCTTGTCGCGCAGCCAGACCCAGTCCCCGCCGCCGGCGAGGAAGGCCTCCACGCCTTCCACGACGGGCCGCGGGCTGCCCTGCCGGTCCGCCACCAGCAGGAGAGAACCGGGCAACCTACGAGCCGGCAACCTACGAGCCGACGAGGCCGAGCTGCGGGCTGGAGGGCTCCGCCCGGCCCCGGCGCGGGATCCGGCCCGCGAGATGCGCGTCGCGGCCCGCCTGCACGGCGCGGCCCATGGCGCGCCCCATCCGCACCGGGTCGTCCGCCTTGGCGACCGCGGTGTTGACGAGGCAGGCGCTCGCCCCGAGCTCCATGGCGATCACCGCGTCGGAGGCGGTGCCGATGCCGGCATCCACCACCACCGGCACCCTGGCCCGGCGGCAGATGAGTTCGAGGTTGGCGGGATTGGCGATGCCCATGCCGGAGCCGATCAGCGAGCCCATCGGCATCACCGCGGCGCAGCCGATATCCTCCAGGCGCTGGCAGACGATGGGGTCGTCGTTGCAGTAGGGCAGCACCACGAAGCCGTCGTCCACCAGATGCCGGCAGGCCTCCAGGAGTTCGGTGACGTCGGGATAGAGCGTCTCGCGGTCGCCGATGACCTCGACCTTGATCCAGTTGGTGTCCAGCGCCTCGCGGGCGAGTTCGGCGGTCACGATCGCGTCGCGGGCGGTCTCGCAGCCGGCGGTGTTCGGCAGGAAGCGCTTGCCCTTGAGGATGCGCACGGTGTCGGAGCCGTGCCCCTGGAGCGAGACGCGGCGGATCGAGGCAGTCACCACCTCGGCGCCGCTCGCCTGCACCGACTCGCGCAGGATCGCCTGGTTCGGGTAGCCCGCCGTGCCGATGAACAGGCGCGAGGCGAGAGGCACCCCCGCGATGACGAGGGCGTCCTCGGGCTCCCCCCGCAGCGGGGTGACGGTGGTGGGGTCGCTCATGGGCTAGCCTCCCTGCATGGCGCGGACGATCTCGACGCGATCGCCCTCGTTGACGGGTGTCGAGGCCCAGTCGCGGCGGCGCACGACGCGGCCGTTGAGGGCGATGGCGATGCCCTCCGGGCTCTCGATGCCGGTCTCCTCGGCCTCCGCCTGGAACAGGCCCTCGACGGTGGCGGCGGCGCAGATCCGCGCCTCGCCGTTGATCGTGAGGTTCATGCGGAGGCTCGCGCGTCGCGCCGGAAGCGCGCCAGGGTGAAGGGACGGGCAACGTCCGGCAGGGCGCCGCCGGCCACGAGATCGGCCACGGCGTCGGCCGTCACCGGCGCCAGCAGGTAGCCGTTGCGGTGGTGGCCGGTGGCGGCCACGAGGCCCGGGGCCAGGGTGTCGATGATCGGCGCGTCGTCGTCGGAGGTCGGGCGGTAGCCGCTCCAGACGGCCTCCACCGCCATCTCCTCGATACCGGGCATGACCCGGCGCGCCCCTTCCAGCAGCGCGTAGAGGCCGCCCGCGGTGACGCCGGGCTGGAAGCCGCAATCCTCCACCGTCGCCCCGACGATGAGGTGGCCGTCGCCCTTGGGCGCCATGTGCACCTGCTCCGTCCAGACCATGCCGGAGAGCGTGCCGGTCCGGCGCGTGGTGCGCAGGGCCAGGGACTGGCCCTTCAGCGGGCGCACGGGCAGGCTGAGATGATCGGGCAGGAGCCCGCTCTCGCCGCTCCAGGCGCCGCTCGCCAGGATCACGGTGCCGGCCGCGATCGTGCCCTGCTCCGTGTGCAGGCCCGTGACCCGGCCGCCCGTCCAGTCGAGGCCGGTGGCGGCGCAGGATTCGACGATCGTCACCCCGGCCGCGCGGCAGGCGGCGGCGAGGGCGCCCATCACGCGGCGCGGATCCACCTGATGGTCGAGGGGGCAGTGCACGCCCGCCGCGATGGAGGGGCGCAGGCACGGCTCGCGGCGGCGCACCTCCGGACCGGCGAGCCACGCGGCGGCGACGCCCGAGCGGCGCTGCAACTCGTAGCGGAAGCGCAGCCGCTCGACCTCGTCGCGGCCGATGGCGAGCACAAGGGTGCCGTCCGTGCGGTAATCGATATCGTGGCCGGAGGCCGCCTGGAGATCGTCGCGAAAGCCCGGCCAGCGGGCGAGCGATTCGAGGGCGAGGGGCAGGAGCATGTCCGAGCCCGGCTCGTGCTCGGCGGCGGGCGCCAGCATGCCGGTGGCGGCGAGGCTCGCCCCCGCGCCCAGGGTCTCGCGCTCGAGCACGGTCACCGCGAGGCCGGCCCGCTGCGCGAGGCGCCAGGCGGTGGCGAGGCCGATCAGCCCGCCGCCGACGACGACGGCATCCGCGCGGCCGGGAAGCGCCCCGGCAGGGCCGGCCTCGGCGAGACCGCGGCGTTGTCCGATGGGGGAAGGCGCAAAAGGCGGCGCGCTCTGTGCCACGTTGCAGGATCTCCGCGTCTCTATCGCAGGGATCGGTGGCCTCGCCGCTTCCTTCGAGAAGCTGTGGCTCCGTCGCGGAGCCCACGGTCCAATCCCTACGCCGGTGTGAACCGGATCAGGTTCGAAGGATTTCCGCGCCGCAGGCCCATCACGGGCGTGCCAGCGGTTTCTCAGCCCCTTGCCGGGGATCTCCCTGGAACAGGCGAGATGTGGACCCGGCCGCGCGGCAGGTCAAGGGCGTCGGCGGCAGCAGGGGCCCCGGACCGGGGCCGATGTCACGGGGCCTGCCGCCGTCCCGTCAGCTCTTCAGCCGGTAGCCGGTGCGGAAGATGTAGGCGACGAGCCCGAGGCAGATCGCCAGGAACAGCAGCGTCATGGCCAGGCTGACGCCGATGCCGACGTCGGCCTGTCCGAAGAAGGCCCAGCGGAAGCCGCTGACCAGATAGACGACCGGGTTGAGCAGGCTCACCGTGTGCCAGAAGGGCGGCAGCATCTCGATGGCGTAGAAGCTGCCGCCGAGGAAGGTGAGCGGGGTGATGATGAGCAGCGGCACCAGTTGCAGCTTCTCGAACCCGTCCGCCCACAGGCCGATGACGAAGCCGAACAGGCTGAAGGTGACGGCGGTGAGCACGAGGAACACCACCATCCAGACCGGATGGTCGATGCGAAGCGGCACGAACAGGGCGGCGGTGGCCAGGATGATCAGGCCGATCAGGATCGATTTCGAGGCCGCCGCGCCCACGAAGCCGAGCACCACCTCCACCGGCGAGACGGGGGCGGAGAGGATCTCGTAGATCGTGCCGGCAAAGCGCGGGAAGTAGATGCCGAAGGAGGCGTTGGTGATGCTCTGCGTCAGGAGCGAGAGCATCATCAGGCCGGGCACGATGAACAAGCCGTAGGGCACCCCGTCGACCACGTTCATCCGCGAGCCGATCGCGGCGCCGAACACCACGAAGTAGAGGGTCGTCGAGATCACCGGCGCAAGGATGCTCTGCGTCGCCGTGCGCAGGAAGCGGCTCATCTCGAACACGTAGATCGCCCGCACGGCGGGCCAGTTCATCCCGGTCATGTCCACTCCGTGCGGAAGAGGCCCCGGCCCGAGGTATCCGCGGTTCAATCTGTGCGCTGGTCGGGTTCTCAGGCGTGCTCGCGCACGAGACCGACGAAGATGTCCTCGAGCGAGCTCTGCCGGGTCTGCAGGTCGTTGAACACGATGCCGGCCGCCGCGAGATCGGTGAGGAGCCGCGTGATGCCGGTGCGCTCGGCCTTGGTGTCGTAGGTGTAGATCAGTTCGCGGCCCTCGCCCGCCAGTTCGAGGCCGCGGCCGGCGAGGGCGTCCGGCAGGGCGGAGAGCGGCTCCTGCAACTGCAGGGTGAGCTGCTTGCGGCCGAGCTTGCGCATCAGCTCGGCCTTCTCCTCCACCAGGATGATGCGGCCCTTGCGGATCACGCCGACCCGGTCGGCCATCTCCTCGGCTTCCTCGATGTAGTGGGTGGTGAGGATGACGGTGACGCCCTGCTCCCGCAGCAGGCGCACGAGGCGCCACATGTCCTGGCGCAGCTCCACGTCCACGCCGGCGGTGGGCTCGTCGAGGAACAGGACCTTCGGCTCGTGCGACAGGGCCTTGGCGATCAGCACGCGCCGCTTCATGCCGCCGGACAGCTGCATCATCCGGCTGTCGCGCTTCTCCCAGAGGGAAAGGTCGCGCAGGATGCGCTCGATCCGGTCCGGGTCCCGGCGCAGGCCGAACAGGCCGCGGCTGAAGCTGACCGTCTTGTGCACGGTCTCGAAGGCGTCGGTGGTGAGTTCCTGGGGCACGAGGCCGATCATCGCCCGGGCGGCGCGGTAATCGCGCTGGATGTCGTGCCCGTCGACCGTCACGGTGCCGCCGCTCGGCGTGACGATGCCGCAGATGATGTTGATGAGGGTCGACTTGCCCGCCCCGTTGGGGCCGAGCAGCGCGAAGATCTCCCCGCGCGCGATCTCGAGATCGATGTCGGAGAGCGCCGGCAGACCGGAGGCGTAGGTCTTCGACAGGTTCTGGACGGAGAGGATCGGCGGCATCGGGGGCTTGCGTGCGGCGGGCCGGCGCCGGGCCTATAGCACCGGGCGCACGGCAACCGAAGGACGAAGCGGGACGGGGAGGGGGCCGGCGGGGCGCGGGCGCCACGCGCGGTGCCAAATGGCACTTCGGGACCCCCGAAGGCATGCCCGAGAACGCGAAGAGCCGCCCGGGGGCGGCTCCGCTGGTCGGCGGCTGCTCGGTCGCGCGCGGGCGATCAGGCCCGGAGACGGGTCCGGACCTCGCCGAGGCTCGCGCGCAGGAGGCCCTGGGCGGCCTCGCCCTGCATGCGCTCGCGCAGGATGGTCTCGGACACCTTGACGGCGGCGTCGGCCGCGGCGGCGCGGACCTTGGCCTCGGCCTGCGTCTCGGCCTGGGCGATCTTCGTCTCGGCCGCCTTGGTGCGGCGGGCGACGAAGTCGTTCAGGCGCTGGTGACCCTCGTCGGCGATGCGCTGGGCCTCCTCGCGGGCCCCGGCCACGATGGCCTCGGCCTCCTTCTCGGCCTCGGCGCGGCGGCGCTTGTAGTCGGCCAGCACGGCGGCGGCCTCCTCGCGCAGGCGCTTGGCCTCGTCGAGCTCGTGGCGCACGCGCTTGGCGCGGCCGTCGAGGCCCTTGGTCATCATGCTGAAGGCGCCGGCCTTCCCGGCGAGCGCCAGGAAGATGACGAAGGCGGTGGCGACCCAGAATTCCGCTGTGAGCAACATGTGTCCCTGTCCCGTCTCAGTGCGCCGTCGCGGTCCGGTCGAGGGCGCGGTCGAGGCTCGCCTGGTCCGGCGCCTTGCCGGTGAGGCGCTCCACGATCGCGGCGGCCGTCTCGCCCGCGATGGCGCGGACGTTGCCCATGGCCTGCTCGGTGCGGTCGCGCAGGGTCGCCTCGGAGGCGGCGAGCTTGGCGTTCAGCTCGGCCTCGAGGGACTTGCGCTTGGCCTCCGCCTCGGCGGTGAGCTGGTTGCGCGTGGTCTGCGCGATCTCGCGGGCGGAGGCCTGGGCGTCCCGCAGGGACTTCTCGTAGGCCGCGCCCGCCGCGTCGGCCTCGGCCTTCATGCGCTGCGCCTCGTCGAGGTCGCTCGCGAGCCGGCTGGCGCGGTCGTGCAGGATGCCCTGGATGCGCGGCAGGGCGACCTTGGACATCAGGTAGTAGAGCAGGCCGAAGGCCAGGGCGAGCCAGACGAGCTGGGCCAGGAAGGTGTGGCTCTCGAAGGGCGGGAAGGCGTGCTTCTCGGCCGGGTGCAGGATCTCGCCCTTACCCGCGTAGACGTCGGTTCCGGGCGGCGGGGTGGTGAGGATGTTCTGCTGCGCCATGATCCCGTCCGTGCGGTACCCTGAACTCTGGATTCGGGCGCCGTCCGCGTCGTGCGGGGCGCCCGGAGCGTCTCGCGGAACGCCCGCGGCGCGGACGTTTCAGAAGAGGCTCGCGGGTGCTGGAGCGCCGCCGCGGCCGGGGGGCCGCGGCGACGGAGCGTCGTTCGCCTCAGACGGCGAAGAGCAGGAGCAGCGCGACGAGCAGCGAGAAGATGCCGAGCGCCTCGGTGAGCGCGAAGCCCAGGAGCAGGTTGGTGCGCTGGCTGTCGGCGGCCGAGGGGTTGCGAAGCGCGCCGGCGTAGAACTGGCCGAACAGGTTGCCGAGGCCGATGCCCGCGCCCGCCATGCCGAGGCAGGCGAGACCGGCGCCGATGTACTTCGCAGCGACGGGATCCATGGTAAACTCCTGACGTTTCGAACGATTTATTCGTTGCAGCGGAGGGAGGCCGGCCGAGGGGTCTCAGTGGCCGGGGTGAAGCGCGTCGGCGAGGTAGACCGCCGTGAGCGTCGCGAAGACGTAGGCCTGCAGGGCCGCCACCAGGAATTCCAGTGCGGTCAGCGCGATCGTGAGGAAGAGGGGCAGCGGCGCGAGCACGCTCCAGGCGCCGGCGAGCAGGAGCTGCGCGACGAAGAAGGCGAAGATCTTGAGCGCGATGTGGCCGGCCAGGATGTTGGCGAACAGACGCACCGAGAGGCTGATCGGCCGCGAGATGAAGGACACGATCTCGATCGGCACCATGATGAGCAGCAGGGGCTTGGGCACGCCCGCCGGGATGAACAGGCCGAGGAAGTGGCTGCCGTGCTTCATCACGCCGTAGACCACCACCGTGGAGATCACCAGGAAGGCGAGGCCGAAGGTGATGATCAGGTGGCTGGTGACGGCGAAGGCGTAGGGGATCATCCCGAACATGTTCAGCACGAGCACGAACATGAACAGCGAGAACACCAGCGGCAGGAAGCGCTGCTCCTTGTCGCCCGTGGCCTGATGCACCGTGTCGGCGATGAATTCGTAGAAGATCTCGGCCAGCGCCTGCATCCGGCCCGGGACGACCGAGCGGCCGGCGGTGCCGACGATGGTGATGAGGGCGATGACGCCCACCGCGGCGAACATGTAGAGCGCCGACTGCGTGAAGGCGATCTGCTGGTTGCCGATATGGCCCAGCGAGACGAGCGGCTGCAGCTCGAACTGATGGATCGGGTCGATGCTGGCCGCCATGCTACGCTTCTGCTCCCACCATGACCCGGGCCGCCTCGTTGGCCGGCCCCGCGCCGCTAACCCGAATAGCTACCGACCCTCAAGGGTCCTTCCGGTTTTTTGCTCCGGAGAACCCGGACAGGCGCAAGATGTTGTAGACGCCCGTCACGAAGCCCAACATCAGGAACACGATCATCCCCCAGGGCTTCGTCCCGAGGAAATGGTCGAAGGTCCATCCGAGGATCGCACCCGCGATGACGCCGGCGATGAACTCCGTGGAGAGCGTCATCGCCTGCCCGAGGGAGGATTGTGCACCGGACGATCCCGGACGCGGCGAAGGATCGGGAGCAGCGGGAGGCCGCTTCCGGTCGATCTGCGTCTCGAGACGTCTGAGCCTCGCGGAGAGTTCGCTGTCCGTGGCCATCGCCCGGTTTCCCTGGTTCTCGTCCTGTCGGTCGTTGCCGTTCAAGGCTACGGCCTCCCGTTCGCGAGAGCATGGAAACCTTGGCTTGCCCCCTTCAAGCGCGGCGCACCATAGTTTCGCCCCCATGGCGTGTCAAGGCATCGTGAAGAGCGGGCAAAGCCTTGATTTCATTCGGATTTCCCCGCTGTCAAGCTCTCTCCCGCCAGCTTTCCGGTATGCCAGCGGGAAATGCCGCGGCGGCCGTTCCCGGCGCGCCCTCAGGCGCCGAGCAGCGGCTTGATGACCTTCTCCATGCCGTCGATGGTCATCTCGCCCTTGTAGCGCTCGCCGTTGATGAAGAAGGTCGGCGTCGAATCCACCTTGAAGGTGTCGAGCCCGCGGCTCTTCACGGCGTTCACGCCCGCGTAGAGCTTCTGGTCCTTCAGGCAGGCCTCGAACTTCTCCTTGTTGAAGCCCGCCTGGCGCAGCATCTGCTCCAGGGCGTCCACTGGCTTCTGCTGGAAGGCCCAGGCCTGCTGCTGGTCGAAGAGCAGGTCGGTGATCGGGTAGTACTTCGCCTCCCCGTCGCAGCGGGCGAGCATGAAGGCCGCGGTCGCCAGGGGATCGAGGGGGAACTCGCGCAGGGTGAAGCGCACCTTGCCCGTGTCGACGTAGCGCTCCTTCAGGGCCGGCCAGGTGGTGCGGTGGAAGGCGGCGCAGTGCGAGCAGGTCATCGAGGCGTACTCGATGATCGTGACCTTGGCGTCGGCGGGCCCGAGCCAGACGTCGCCGAGGGGGCCGGGCTGCATCAGCGCGGCGGTGTCGGCGTTCTGGGCCCAGGCCGGCAGGCCGAGCTTGGGCAGGATGACGGCCGCGCCGACGGCGAGACCGGTGAGTTTCAGGGCGTCGCGCCGCGTGATCATCTCGGGACTGGCTCCGCACTCCGGAGCGCTCCTCAGGCCGGACCGGGTGCCGGTCGGGCGTGAGGGCGCGTCAAGACAGGCATCCCAGGATCTCGCCCCGGGAGGATCTCCGATTGCGGTAGCCGCGCGGCCCTCCGCTGGCAAGGCGGCCCTTCGGCGTCGGAGCACGCCGGCGACGCGATCGGTGACGGCGCTACGGCTCGCGCGGGGCTCAGTTCCGGTCCGCCACCACGGCGATGCCGAGCCGGTCGAGGGCCTCGCGCAGGCCGTCATCGGCGATGGGCCCCACCGCCCGCGCCACCTCGCCGCGCCGGGCGGGATCGAGGGCCGCCGCCCGCCGCTTCGCCTCGGCGCGGGCCACCCGGTCCTGCTTCATCACGATGCGGCCGATGCAGGCCCAGCCGTAATGGGCGTTGATGCGCTGGATCACCACGGGCGCGAGGTGCTGCAACTCGATCGCGAACACGCTCTCCACCTGCACGACGAGGGTGCCGGAATCGGGCGCGTCCGTGCTCTTGCGCCGCCGCCGCGGCCATTCGATGCGGGCGGGCCGGCAGTAGCGCGCGAGGCGCGCGCCGACGATGTCGGGCCAGGCGGCCAGGATGTCGGTGGAGGCGAAGCCCTGGGCGGCGAAGGCCGGGCCGATGCAGCCCTCGATCAGTTCCGCCAGCGGTTTGACCCGTGCCATGGTCCTCGTCCCTCGAACGCACCTGAGTCCTAACGCCTGAGCCCGTTCGCCGGGAGCCCTTTGAAGCGCCCGCGGCAAGGGCTATCACCCCGGCGATGCCAGCGTCCGCCCCCCAAGAGCCGGTCGAGCCCCCGCGCCCCGCCGCCCCGGTGTCGGCGGCCGTCCTGCTGGCGTGGTACGACCGGCACCGCCGCGTCCTGCCCTGGCGGGCGCCGGCCGGGGCGGTGGCGGATCCCTACCGGGTCTGGCTGTCCGAGGTGATGCTGCAGCAGACCACGGTCGCCGCCGTGCGCCCCTTTTTCGAGCGCTTCCTCGAACGCTTTCCCGATGTGGAGGCGCTCGCCGCCGCCCCCGATGCCGCCGTGATGGCGGCCTGGGCCGGCCTCGGCTACTACTCGCGGGCGCGCAACCTGCACGCCTGCGCCAAGCTCGTCGCGGCGTCCGGGCGCTTCCCGGACACGGCCGAGGGCTTGCGCAAGCTGCCCGGCATCGGCGCCTACACCGCAGGCGCCATCGCGGCGATCGCCTTCGAGCGCGCGGAAGCCGCCGTCGACGGCAATGTCGAGCGGGTGATGAGCCGCCTCTTCGCGGTGGAGGCGCCCCTGCCGGGCAGCCGGCCGGAGATCCGCCGCCTGACGCAAGCGATGGTGCCCGACGCCCGGCCCGGCGATTTCGCGCAAGCCCTGATGGATCTCGGCGCCACGATCTGCACGCCCAAGCGCCCGGCCTGCGCCCTCTGCCCCTGGATGGAGCCCTGCCGCGCCCGCGCCGCGGGCACGCAGGAGACGTTTCCGCGAAAGATCCGCGCGGCGAAGGGGGCCCTGCGCCGGGGCGCGGCCTTCGTGGTGGTGCGGGCGGGCGACGAGGCGGTCCTCCTGCGCACGCGCCCGGCGGAAGGGCTCCTCGGCAACATGGCCGAGCCGCCGCAGAGCGCCTGGGAGCCGGATTACGATCCGGCCGGCGCGCTCCTCGACGCGCCCCTCGACGCCCGCTGGAAGCGCCTGCCCGGCCTCGTCCGTCACGGCTTCACGCATTTCCCCCTCGAACTCACCGTCTTCCTGGCGCGCGTCGCCCTGAACACGCCCGCGCCCGCCGGCATGCGCTTCACGCCCCGGCGCGACCTCGCCGAGGAGCCGCTGCCCGGCCTGATGAAGAAGGTGATCGCCCACGCCTTCGATCCCGCGCCGGAGCCCGCGAAGGCGCCGCGGGGGCGCCCCCGCAAGGAGCCGCCGCCGATGCCGCTCCTGAGCTTCGCGGAGGCCGAGACGGTCTCCGTGCCCGAGCCGCCGCGCTTCCGCCCGGTGCCGAAGCCGGCCCCGCGCCCGGCGGCGGTCCCGCCCGCGGAGGAGGGATTCGCGGAGGAGGGAGCGCCCGAGGCGCCGCCGCCCCGGCGGGCGGGGCGCCCGGCGGGACGGCGCAAGCGGTAGGGGCGGGACCCGCCGGCCTCAGCCCGCGGCGTTCATGGCCGCGCGCAGGCGCTCGCGAAAACTGTCGATCACCACCGGGCGCCCGTTCCGCTCCGCGTGCCAGAAGGTCCAGCCGTTGCAGGCGGGCAGGCCCTGCACCAGGGCGCCGATCTTGTGGATCGAGCCGACCACGGGCCCCGCGCCGAGCTGTCCGTCCGGCCGCACGGTCGCCGAGAAGCGGCGGCGCTCGTCGGTGAGCACCTCGCCGGGGCGGATATGGCCCGCCTCGATCACGCTGAGGAAGGGCACCCGCGGCTCGGCGCGCTTCGGCAGCGCCAGCATCAGGGCCGCCTGCGAGAGCGGGGTCACCGCCGCGATCCGGGCACGCGCGCCCTCGGCATAGACCGCCTCGCGCTCGATGCCGATGAAGCGGCGCCCGAGGCGCTTGGCGACCGCGCCGGTGGTGCCGGTGCCGAAGAAGGGATCGAGCACCACGTCGCCGGGATTCGTCGCCGAGAGCAGGGTGCGCGCCAGCAGCGCCTCCGGCTTCTGCGTCGGGTGGAGCTTGGCGCCGTCGGCCCCCTTCAGGCGCTCCTCCCCCGTGCAGAGGGGGATGAACCAGTCCGAGCGCATCTGGAGGTCCTCGTTGCCCCCCTTCAGCGCGTCGTAATGGAAGGTGTAGCCCTTCGATTCGGCCGAGCGCGAGGCCCAGATCAGGGTCTCGTGGGCGTTGGTGAAGCGCTTGCCGCGGAAGTTCGGCATCGGGTTGGCCTTGCGCCAGACGATGTCGTTCAGGATCCAGTAACCGAGATCCTGCAACGCGCTCCCGACCCGGAAGATGTTGTGGTACGACCCGATCACCCAGAGGGTCGCGTTCGGCTTCATCACCCGGCGGCAGGCGGCGAGCCATTCGCGGGTGAAGGCGTCGTAGGCCTCGAAGGTGGCGAACTTGTCCCAGTCGTCGTCGACCGCGTCGACGCGGCTCTGGTCCGGCCTGAGCAGGCCGCTCGTGCCGAGCTGGAGGTTGTAGGGCGGGTCCGCGAAGACGCAATCGACCGAGGACGCCGGCAGGGCGTTCATCGCGGCGATGCAATCGCCGACGATGACCTCGTCGAGGGGCAGGCGCTGGACGGAGGGTACGAAACCCATCCGTGGCGCCGACGCGGTCCGCCCGGTACGCGAGACCTGTTTCCGGGCGGGTGCGCCGGCGACCACGGTACGCGGGGAGGCCATGGCAAACACCGGTTACGCGACTAACCCGGGCACCATGCCCGCTTCACGGTAAAGGCCGCGTTCTCCGTTTCCCCGCGGGTCCGTTCCGATTTGGGGCTGCAGTTTTTGCCGGGTGCCTCCCGGACGCCCGCCCGCGCCCCGTGCCCTCCCGCTCCGCCGCCCGCGCATCCACGGCCACGGTCCCGCCCGGCGGGATCCAGCCCTTCGCGGAATGCAGGGCTCGCGCGCCCATAGGCGTATTTTCAGCCACATTCGCGACTTCGAGAATTCAGTGACGGCATGCAACCCGTCTCCAAGGCCAAGTCGTGCGAAAGTAAACAATACTTGCAGAGCTAGGCCGTTAACGAAACCTGAGGCTCTGTGGCAGGTGATGCCAAAAATGTGGCATCGCACCCGAAAAACAGCGTGCCTTATTTTGGTCCGCAACGGTCTCGATTGGCCGCGCCGTCGCAAACAACAAAGGGAATGCGAATGGCCATCAAGCCTGTCTGCCGGACCGTCGCCGCCATCCTGGGCACCGCCGCGACCCTCGTCGCCAGCGTCCCGGCTTCCGCACAGAGCGGAGCGGCCTCCTGGTACGGCAGCGGACACCGGACCGCGAACGGCGAGCGCTTCAACCCGAACGGGATGACGGCCGCCCACCGCAGCCTGCCCTTCGGCACGCAGGTCCGGGTTTCCGACCGCCGCACCGGCCGCTCCGTGGTGGTGCGCATCAACGATCGCGGCCCCTTCGTGCGCGGGCGCATCATCGATCTCTCCCGCGGCTCGGCCCGGGCCCTCGGCATGGGCGGCGTCAGCTACGTCTCCCTCCAGGTCATGCGGTAACCCGCGTGAGCGCCCGCCGGCCGCGCCGGCCGCCCGGTGGGGAGGCCGGACGGGGCTTGCGGCGCGGCCGTTGCCGCGGCCGGCGGGCGCACCCATCTTGAGGTCTCCCCGCAGGAGACCCCCGGCCTCATGGCGAAACCTCTCATCGTCGACATTCCGCACGATCTCGGGCTCGTCGAGGCGCGGCGCCGGATCGAGACCGGCATCGACCAGGGCAAGGGCATGCTCGCCAAGAGCGGGATCGCCATCGACAACCTCGCCTGGACCGGCGACCGCCTCGATTTCGCGCTCTCCGCCCTCGCCCAGAAGGTCGAGGGGGCCATCGATGTCGGCGCCGAGAGCGTGCGCGTGGAGGTCAAGCTGCCCTTCCTGCTGGCCCTCTTCGCGGAGAAGATCCAGAAATCGCTCGGCCGCGAGGGCACGCTGCTCCTCACCAAGAAGTAGCGCCCCCGGAACCGCGCCGGAGACACCTCCGTTGGCTCGGTCGGCGCCGCACGGTGGCGGCGCCCGCGCGTGGAGGAGTGTTCGCGTCATGGCCAATCCCGGCGGGATCCCCGAGGTGCCGGACCAGCCCGGTCCCGTTCCCGACACTCCCTACGAGCCGCCGACCGTGCCGGCGCCGGGCCCCGGCCCGGAAGCTCCCGGCAACGTGCCCACCGAGGCGCCGGACGAGCGGCCGCTGGAGATCCCCGTGAGCGATCCGGTCTCGCCGACGCCCACAGGCCCGGCGAACCCGACCGCCTGAGGGCGGCGACGGGCGTTTGTGAAGGCCGGCGCGCGCTGTCATAAGCCCGCGCATGGCCGCCCCACCGCTTCTCACCCTTCAGGACATCGCGCTGACCTTCGGCGGAACGCCGCTGATCGAGCGCGCCGAACTCACGGTCGCGCCCGGCGAGCGCACCTGCCTCGTCGGCCGCAACGGCTCCGGCAAGTCGACGCTGATGCGCATCGCCGCGGGCCTCGTGGAGGCGGACCGCGGCAAGCGCTTCGTCCAGCCCGGCACCACCATCCGCTACCTCGCCCAGGAGCCCGACTTCACGGGCTTCTCCACCACGCTCGCCTTCGTGGAAGCCGGCCTCGCGCCGGGGGATGCCAGCCACCGCGCCCGCTATCTTCTGGAGAGCCTCGGCCTGACGGGCGCGGAGGATCCGACCCGGCTCTCCGGCGGCGAGGGCCGGCGCGCGGCCCTCGCCCAGGCGCTGGCACCGGAGCCCGACGTGCTCCTCCTCGACGAGCCGACGAACCATCTCGACCTCCCCGCGATCGAGTGGCTGGAGAGCGAGCTGCGCGGCAGCCGCTCCGCCCTCGTCCTCATCAGCCACGACCGGCGCTTCCTCTCGGCCCTGTCGCGCGCCACCGTCTGGCTCGACCGCGGCGTGTCGCGGCGGATCGACCAGGGCTTCTCCGCCTTCGAGGCGTGGCGCGACGCCTTCTTCGAGGAGGAGGAGCGCGACCGGCACAAGCTCGACCGCAAGATCGCCGCGGAGGAGGACTGGCTGCGCTACGGCGTCACCGCCCGGCGCAAGCGCAACGTGCGGCGGCTGGGCAACCTGCACGCCCTGCGCCAGGCCCGGCGCGAGGCGCGCCGGCCGGTGGGCACGATCAGCATGCAGAGCGGCGAGGCGGAGGGCTCCGGCACGCTCATCGTGGAGGCCAAGGAGGTCGCCAAGAGCTACGGGGAGCGCCGGATCGTCGACCGGCTGTCCCTGCGCGTCACCCGCGGCGACCGCCTCGGCGTCGTCGGCGCCAACGGCGCCGGCAAGACCACGCTCCTCAACCTGCTGATGGGCAGCCTCGCCCCCGATTCCGGCGCGGTGACCCTCGGCACCAACCTGAAGCCGGTGGTGCTGGACCAGACCCGCGCCACCCTCGAACCCGCCATGACCGTGACCGAGGTGCTCACCGGCGGACGGGGCGACACGGTGACGGTGGGCGGCCAGAACCGCCACGTGATCGGCTACCTCAAGGACTTCCTGTTCACCCCCGAGCAGGCCCGCACCCCCGTGCGCGTGCTGTCGGGCGGCGAGCGCAACCGGCTGCTCATCGCCCGGGCGCTGGCCCAGCCCTCGAACCTGCTGGTGCTCGACGAGCCCACCAACGACCTCGACCTCGAGACCCTCGACCTGCTCCAGGAGATGCTCGACGACTATCCCGGCACCCTGATCCTCGTGAGCCACGACCGCGACTTCCTCGACCGGGTGGTGGGCAGCGTGCTGGTCTCGGAAGGGGAGGGGCGCTGGGTGGAATATGCCGGCGGCTACAGCGACATGGTCGGCCAGCGCGGTGCCGGCGTGCAGGCCCGCAGCGCCGAGAAGGCGCCGCGCGCCGAGAAGGCCGAGCCCCGCGAGCGCGCGGCCCCCGCGCCGGTCGGCAAGGCCAAGCTCGGCTTCAAGGACCAGCACGAGTTGAAGACGCTCCCCGAGCGCATGGGCAAGCTCGAGGCGGCGATCACGCAGTTGCGCGCGATCCTCGCAGATCCCGATCTCTACGCCCGCGACCCCGCCCGCTTCGAGAAGGCCACCGCCACCCTGGCCCAGGCGGAATCGGAGCTCGCCAAGGCCGAGGACCGCTGGCTCGAACTGGAGATGCTGCGCGAGGCGGCCGGCGCCTGATACGACCCCCGCTCGATCGAAGCGTGGGTCGTATCGACCGAGCCCGCGCGGCGCATGAGCGAAGCCCGGATCCGCCATCCCGAAGGGATCGATCGGATCTGGCATGAGAGCCTGCTTGCGGGATCGTCCCCGGGGCTCGACCTCATACCGAAGGTCCCGCGTCGGCGGCCTTCAAGAAGCCGGAAATCCCGGTTGAACTGGTGCCCCGCTCCGTATGGTCGCGCGATGCGGCAGCGTGCCGTTCCTCCGCACCGCGCCCGAGACGATGACCTGACGCCGTGCCCCTGCCCGCGCCGATAGCCCCCGTCCTGCGCCGCCTCGGCTGGCTCGCCGGCCTGCCGCCCCTGGTCCTCCTCTGGGCCGGGGTCACCCTGCTCGCCGCGCCCGGGATCGGCGGGCGCGTGGCGGAGGAGGGGGAGGCGGTGGCGCGCACCACGCAGGATCCCGGCGGCGAGCCCTGGCTGCGGGTGAGCGCGCGGGGGCGCGACCTCCTCGCCCGCGGCGAGGCCCCGGGCGAGACGGAGCGCGCGGCCGTGCTCGCGCGCCTCGCCGCGCTGCCGAGCCCGCGCCGCATCGTCTCCGAGCTCGGCCTGATCGAGGCGGCGGCCCCCTTCGCGTGGTCGGCCGAGATCACCGGCGCGGGCGTCGCCATCGCCGGCAGCCGGCCCGCCGAGATCGGACGGCGCGCCTTCGACGAGCCGGTGGCCGCCGCGCTGCCGGGCCGCGCCCTCGACGACGGGGCCCGGGCGGCCCGCGGTGCCCCGCCGGACTTCGCCGGTGCGGTGGCCTATGCCGCCGCGCGCCTCGGCCGGCTCGCCCCGGGGGGCCGGGTGAGCGTGACCGACACGGTGATCGCGGCCTCGGGCGAGGCGGTGGACGTGGCCGCCTACGATGCCCTGCGCGGCGCCTTCGCCGAGCCGCCGCCGGGCTACAGCATCGGCCGCGTCGCGATCCTGCCGCCGACGATCGGGGATTTCCGCTTCACCGTGGAGCGGGTGGCGGGGGGCGGCCTCGTGCTCAGCGGCTACACCGTGTCGGAGGCGGCGCGGGCGGAGATCCGCCGGGCGGCCGAGGGGGTGGCGGACGGCGCCTTCGTGGACGACCGCACCCAGACCGCGCGCGGCCTGCCCAAGGGCGTGGAGCCGCAGGCCCTGGCCAACGCGATGCTGCAGGTGGCCGGCCTGATGGCGCGGGGCCGGGTCGCCTTCGCGGACGGCCGGGTCTCGGCGGAGGGCGACGCCCTCGACGGGCAGGCGGTGGGCGAGGCGAGCGCGATGGTGCGCACGCGCATGCCCGCGGGCGTCGCCGCGGGCCGGGTCGATCTCGCCGTGGTGCCCCTCTCGCCCTACCGGGTCAGCATCCGCCGCGAGGGCGAGCGCGTCAGCCTCGGCGGGCACCTGCCCGATGCCGAGGCGCGGGCGCGGGTGCTGGGGCTGGTGGAGCCCCGCTTCTTCCGCGAGCCCATCCTCGACCGGACCCGGCTGGCGGCGGGCGCGCCGGCGGACCTGAACGCCGCCCTCGGGGCCGCCCTGCCGGTGCTGGCGGGCCTCGCCGAGGGGGAGATCCGGGTGGCCGACCGCAGCCTGACCCTCACCGGCACCAGCCTGTACCGGGAGAGCGCCGCGCGGGCGGGGGAGGCCCTGCGCCGGGGCCTGCCGCCGGGCTGGAGCGCCACGGTGGCGGTGGAGCCGCGCGATCCCGGCCCCCGCCAGGACGCGCAGGGCTGCCGGGCCGGCGTCGAGGCGGCCCTGGCGAAGGCCCGGCCGAGCTTCGCCCCCGGCAGCATCGCCCTCGACCCCGGCATGTACCCGACCCTCGACGCGGTGGCGGCCCTCGCTCGGGCCTGCCCCGGCCTCCGCATCGCCGTCTCCGGCCATGCCGACCCGCCGGGGGCCAAGCCCGCCAGGGTGGAGGAGGCCAAGCCCAGCGAGACCAAGCCCGCAGAGGCGGCGGAGCCGAAGCCCGCGCCCTCCAGGCCGAAGGGGGCGAAGCCCGCCGCCAGCCCCGCCGCCAAGCCCGCACCGAAGCCCGAGGCCCCCGCCGAGCCGGCGCCGGAGGAACTTGCCCGGCTGCGGGCGCAGGCGGTGGCGGAGTACCTGTTCCAGGCGGGGGCTGGGCTCGATCAGGTCAGCCTCGCCGAGGAGCCGCCGGGGGAGCGGCGCAGCGTGGCCCTCGCCCTGAAACCCTGATCCCGCCCGCGGGGCTTGCGCGCGGGCGCCGGGGATGGTCTTGGCCCCCGGGTCAATCCGGAGATCGTGGTTCACCGTGGTGGCACTGCTCGCCGGCCTCTGGCCGGGACTGGCCGGAGCGCTGCTCCTCGGCCTCGCCGTGGGCGCCCTGGCCGGATGGCCGCGGGGCTACGCGGTGCCCGTCGGCCTCGGCGCGGCGTTGGCCGGGCTCGGCGGGCTGGCGCTCACGGGCCTCGTGCCGGGGGTGGGCGGGGTCTGGATCGAGAGCGCGGCGCTGATGCTCGCGGCCTACGGGGCGGGCTGCGGCCTGGGCAGCCTCGCCCATCCCCGCTGAGGATCAAGGAACCGCGGCCCCCCGTCCCCGCGTTCTGTCCGGCAAGGGGCCGCCCGCGCGGCCCGTCCCGACAACCGGCACAGGAAGCGTCCCATGCCCCACCGGAAGCTGCGCCACGCCGCCTTGCGCCCCCGCGCCGGCGGCCCCGCCACCGCCCTTTTCCTCGGCGGCCTCGCCCTCTCGGGCTTCACCGCCCTCGGCATGGACTGGATCGAGCCCGCCGCCGCCCAGACCGCGGGCGGCACCGTCGAGCGGCCCGCCGCGGCGCGGGCGGACCGGCGGGTGGACGATCCGGCCGCGGCCGCCATGCCCACGGGCACCGGCAGCGTGCGGGACGTGCCCCGCGGAGACGGGACCGGACGTCCGAGCCAGAGCCGCATCGACAACGCGGCGCCCGCCCCGGCCCGCTGACCCCCGCCTCCGGCCCGCGACGCAACCGCGGCGCCCTCCCGCCCGTTAGCGGGCGGGGGCGCCCGGTCCCCGCGGGAGGATGCCATGGGTCTGCTCGATTCGGTGATCGGCGGCGTGCTCGGTCAGGTGCTCGGCGGCGGGCAGCGGGGGGGCGCAGGCGGCGCCATGTCGCCCCTGGTCAAGGCGCTCCTCATGCTGCTCCTCGCCAAGGGCGCGAGCGGCGGCTTCGGCGACATTTTTGGGCGCGGCCATGGCGGGGAACCCGGCCCCGAGGCCGACCGGTCGGACCGCTCCCCCGGCGCCGGCCCCTACGGCCGCGACGGCACCGGCGGCTGGGACCAGGACGGCGCCCGCCGCGACGCCCCGCTGCCCCCCGGCGATTTCAGCGATCTCTCCGGCATGCTCGACGGCCCCGGCGGCCCCGACCGCTCCCCCGGCGCCGGCCCCTACGCCCATCTCGACCACGAACAGGGCGAGCGGCCCGATCTCGGCGGCCTCGACGGGCTGATCGACGGCTTCCGCAAGGGCGGCCTCGGCGAGGTGATCGAGTCCTGGATCGGCCCCGGCCAGAACCACCCCGTCCAGCCGAACCAACTCGCCCAGGCGCTCGGCCCCGACACCATCGACACCCTGGAGCGTGCCACGGGGATGAACCGCGACACGCTGCTCGCCCAACTCGCCCAGGTGCTCCCGCAGGTGATCGACGGGCTCACGCCACAGGGACGGGTGCCGGGTGAGGGGGAGCGACGGGGGTGGTGAAAATTTTTTAAGTCAAATAAGTTGTCTCCTAAATATTTTGGTTCCTACGCGCGCTATCATTTTGCGGCGTAATTTATTGGGGTTAATTTTTCACATGCAGATATATTTTGGGCGATCTTATATTAATCAAGATGTATCGGTATCTGTATTATCGTGATTTGAGATTCCACCATGCAGTAAATCCTAATTTCTGCCTCCCAGTTGCATTTTTGCTTCAACGTAAGCCTATTCGAAATCAACCTAAGGCAGTAACTTGCGCTCGTAGGCGTGAGGCGCGTTAGGGAGAGCAATTATGCCATTAAGTGAATTTCTTATACAAGAGCTAAATCTCGATTTGCTGAATATTCGCATTGGAAGGCAAACAGATCAAAGATCAGCAATCCAGGCGATGATCGCGGATCAAAAGCAAAAGCTCGTAAATTTGGCTTTGGACATAATTGATATGGGCGGCCTTAGTCCGGGCGAACCCATTTGGGTCACTGTGGATACAGACAATCCTGGCAAACAGATTGTCCTCGAAGGTAACAGGAGAATTGCTGCTTTAAAAATCATGGAGAATCCTAGATTGGCCGAAGGAACAGAAGTATACACTTCATTCGTCCAGCTTGGAAAAGACTTTACTGAAAAACCCATTCGTAAAATTGAGGGTCAAGTGTTTGCTTCCCGTGAAGAAGCTTGGCCTTGGATAGAGCGAAGGCATATGGGCGCGGCATCAGGAGTCGCGCTCCAGAGATGGCGTTCGCTTGCCAAAGAGCGTTCTCGCGCCGGTGGAACCGGATCGGTTCGGCGCTCTCTTTTGGTGCTCGACTTCCTCGACGACGGCACAGACGAATTTGGTGATGTTGGCGATGTTATTGAAGCCAAATCAACTACGGTAGATCGTGTTTTAAATAATCCGAACATAAAAGATCTGCTAGGAATCACGATCAATAGAACAGATCGTAAAATATCATTCGACAATGGGGATGAATTAGCGGGCCGCAGGCTCTTACGTAATTTGATCGCGGAGATGGCAAAACCCGATTTTAAGTTTAGCAAGATTAGAGATGAAACAGACAGATTGAATTTTATCCGCGGGTTTGCAGATCAATCAGTGCATGGGAGCGGTACTGCAGAAAATCCTGAAACAAAAAGTCCGGCCCCCCAAGAAATGCCTCAGTCAACTTCATCGCGGAAATCACGTTTAACCGATCCTATTCGGAGCACGCTTGCGCCTCGAACAGGACCTCGCACAATTGCAAACGTTCAGGGGCTTCGTCTGAATAGAATTTATCGTGAGTGCCGCGAAATAAAGCTTGATGGCAATGAGAACGCCGCTGCATTTTTATTACGCGTGTTCTTAGAGTTGAGTAGCGAAGCTTTTCTTATAGAAAAATCTATATCGATACCGGCCAAACATTCTGGCAAGAAGGTGTATTGGGGTGAATTTGGAATAACTTTAGAAGATAAAATCAACGCGGTAATGCCGATTATAGATACGACGCCGAAAACTAAACAACAGCTCAAACCTGCACGGATCGCGATTGCAGATAAAGAGCGAGAAGGGTCAATCGATACGCTGCATGCATATCTTCATAATCTCAATCTGACACCATCTCCTGAGGCTCTGCGGGCAGCCTGGGACACGTGGGAAATGTATCTCACTTTGCTTCACACGGCTCGCCGCTAGTGCTGGCCAGCATGCAATAAAATCGCTAGATGCTTGGTCGAGTCTGGAGACCCACAGATGTTTGATAGCCCGCTACGATACCCTGGGGGCAAGGGGCGGCTTACGCAATATGTTATTGATTTGATTGAAATGAATGATTTAGGGGGAGGGCATTATGTGGAAACGTATGCTGGGGGTGCCGGCATAGCTGTCACGCTTCTGTATCTAGAATATGTGTCTCACGTCCATCTCAATGATATAGATAAGGCTGTATATTCATTTTGGAAGGCGGCCATTGAGAGTACGGATAGTTTTGTAAAGCTTATCCATGAGACTCCACTAAATATAGATGAAAGACTACGACAGAAAGCGATATATAAGGACTGCAATTCAAGTTTTCTGGATTTAGGATTTGCTACGTTTTACCTTAATCGCACTAACCGCTCAGGCATTATACACGGCGGTGTGATTGGCGGAAGCAAACAGGATGGCGTTTACAAGATAGATGCTCGTTTTAATAGGAAAGAACTTGCTCGTCGTGTCGAGAAGCTAGCTAGTTATAAATCGCGCATAAGTTTATACAATAAAGACGCGGCAGATATAATTGCTTGTGATCTGTCCAATATTCCAAAAAAAACATTGGTTTATCTGGACCCGCCATACTACGCCAACGGAAGTAGACTTTACAGAAACACCTACAAGCATAAAGACCATGCACAAATAGCCGATTTGACGCGCACTATTGAGCAGCCCTGGATTGTCTCGTATGATGACGCTCCGGAAGTATGCAGTTTATATAAGGAATATCGACAACAAAAATTCGGCCTTGGATATTCCGCTAATTCTAGATACAAAGGTACTGAAGTTATGATCTACAGCGATCAGGTGAAAATACCAGGCCTTGTAGAGCCTTTTAGAGGTTTTGCAGCCTAAAAATCTAAAGTTTCATGTATGTATTTTATATTCTGTGAATATTATTGAAAATCCGACTGGTGATGCGCCGGGTTACACCCGCCGCATCACCAGCGACGCATTCGTCCCGCCAAACCCAAACGAGTTCGACAAAGCCACGTCCACCCGCTTGCGCTTGGCCTCGTGCGGCACGAGGTCGATCTTGGTCTCGACGCTGGGGTTGTCGAGGTTGAGCGTCGGCGGGAGGACGCCGTCGCGGATGGTGAGGATGGAGAAGATCGCCTCCACGGAGCCGGCGGCGCCCAGCAGGTGGCCGATGGCCGACTTGGTGGAGGACATGGAGGCTTGTGGAGCCGCGTCGCCGAGCAGGCGCTCCACGGCCTTCAGCTCCAATTCGTCGCCCATGGGCGTCGAGGTGCCGTGGGCGTTGATGTAGTCGATCTGGGACGGGTCGATGCCCGCGCGCTTCACGGCGGCGCTCATGCAGCGGAAGGCGCCGTCCCCGTCCGGCGAGGGGGAGGTGATGTGGTAGGCGTCCCCCGAGAGGCCGTAGCCGATGATCTCGGCGTAGATCTTGGCGCCGCGGGCCTTGGCGTGCGCGTACTCCTCCAGCACCACGATGCCGGCGCCCTCGCCCATGACGAAGCCGTCGCGGTCGCGGTCGTAGGGGCGCGAGGCCTGGACCGGGCGGTCGTTGAAGCCGGTGGACAGCGCCCGGCAGGCGGCGAAGCCCGCCAGCGACAGGCGGTTCACGGGGGATTCCGCGCCGCCCGCCACCATCACGTCCGCGTCGCCGAAGGCGATGAGGCGGGCCGCGTCGCCGATGGCGTGGGCGCCGGTGGAGCAGGCGGTGACGACCGCGTGGTTCGGGCCCTTCAGCCCGTGGGCGATGGAGATCTGCCCCGAGGCGAGGTTGATGATGCGGCCGGGGATGAAGAAGGGCGAGACCCGGCGCGGGCCCTTCTCGTGCAGGGTGATCGAGGCGTCGTAGATGCCGCCGATGCCGCCGATGCCGGAGCCCACGAGCACGCCCGTGGCGCACTGGTCCTCATGGGAGGTCGGGTGCCAGTCGGCGTCGTCCAGCGCCTCCTTGGCGGCGGCGATGGCGTAGACGATGAAGGGATCGACCTTGCGCTGCTCCTTCACCTCCATCGCCGCGTCGGGGTTGAAGGTGCCGTTCGTGCCGTCGCCGAGGGGAATCTGGCAGGCGATCTTGCAGGCGAGATCGTCGGTCTCGAAGGAGGAGACCCGGGCCGCGCCGCTGTCCCCGGCGATCAGACGGCTCCAGACGTGCTCGACACCGCTGCCGAGCGGCGTGACCATGCCCAGACCCGTGACGACCACACGCCGCATCGCTCAATCCCGTCCGCGAATCCAAAAACGAATAACGGCGCGCGGGGCGAAAATGCCCCGTCCGCGCCGCACTTTTTCGAGGGTCGAACCCCGCGCCCTCAGGCGGCGGTGTTCTTCTCCAGGAACTTCACGGCGTCGCCCACCGTCTGGATGGTCTCGGCGGCGTCGTCCGGGATCTCGACGTTGAACTCCTCCTCGAACGCCATCACGAGCTCGACGGTGTCGAGGCTGTCGGCGCCGAGGTCGTCGATGAAGTTGGCGCTCTCGACCACCTTCTCGGGCTCGACGCCCAGGTGCTCGACGACGATCTTCTTCACGCGCTCAGCGATATCGCTCATCGTTTCCGGTCCTCGTCTTCTTGTCTTCGTCGTGTTGAGTGGTGAAGGCGTGTCGAGCCTCGGAGGCCCTGCCGAACCGGCGGAGCGCCTGCACGGAGCGTCGAGGCCCGCGCAAACACTCCCCATGCCCGCGGGGATGTTTGGACTGGTATCCCGCTGAGCCGTCAACCCCTTGCCCGGCTGGGGCGGGTGTTAACACAGGGTTCCCGCCCTGGCGAGGGGCGGTTCAGGGGCCGTTCATCCGCATTCGCGCGGGTGTTGTCGTCAGACCATGGCCATGCCGCCGTTGACGTGGAGCGTCTGCCCGGTGACGTAGGCGGCCTCGTCGGAGGCGAGGTAGACCACCGCCGCGCCGATCTCGGCGCCGGTGCCGAGGCGGCCCGCGGGCACCCGGCCGAGGATGCCCTCGCGCTGCTTCTCGTTCAGCACGTCGGTCATGGGCGAGGTGATGAAGCCGGGGCTGACGCAGTTCACGGTGACGTTGCGGGAGGCGACCTCCGCCGCGAGCGCCTTGGTGAGGCCGACGAGCCCGGCTTTCGCCGCCGCGTAGTTGCCCTGGCCGGGATTGCCGGTGGTGCCCACCACCGAGCCGATATTGACGATGCGGCCGGCACGGCGGCGCATCATGCCCTTCACGGCCGCCCGCGAGAGGCGGAAGGCGGCGGTGAGGTTCACCGCGAGCACCTGATCCCACTCCTCGTCCTTCATGCGCAGGAAGAGGTTGTCGCGGGTGATGCCGGCATTGTTGACGAGGATGTCGAGGCCGCCGAGCGCCGATTCCGCGGCCGGGACCAGCGCCTCGACCGAGGCGGCCTCGCCAAGGTTGGCCGGCACCACGTGGGCGCGCGCGCCGAGTTCAGTGGCGAGGCTCTCCAGGGCCTCGGCCCGGGTGCCGGAGAGGGCGACGCTCGCCCCCTGCGCGTGCAGCGCCCGGGCGATGGCGTTGCCGAGGCCGCCCGTGGCGCCGGTGACGAGGGCCTTGCGGCCGCTGAGGTCGAACATGCGGGTTCCGTCCTGTCTGTTCAGAGCGCGAAGGCGGCCACGTCCTCGGGGGTGCCCACCGTCGCGGCCGTGGCGCCGGGGGCGATCCGCTTGACGAGGCCGCTGAGCACCTTGCCCGAGCCGACCTCGTGGAAACTGGTGACGCCCGCGGCCGCCATGGCGGCCACGCTCTCGCGCCAGCGCACGGTGCCGGTGACCTGGGCCACGAGGTTCTCGCGGATCGCCGCCGGATCGGTGACGGGGGCCGCCGTCACGTTGGCGTAGAGGGGCACAGAGGGCGCCTTCAGGGGCACGCTGGCCAGCGCAGCCCGCATGGCCTCGGCGGCGGGCGCCATCAGCCGGCAGTGGAAGGGGGCGGAGACGTTGAGCATCACCGCGCGCTTGATGCCGCGGCCCTGCGCGATCGCCACCGCGCGCTCCACCGCCGCCCGGTGGCCGGAGAGCACGACCTGGCCGCCGCCGTTGTCGTTGGCCACGTCGCAGACCTCGGCCCCCGCAGCCTCCTCGGCGATGGCGTGGGCCGCCTCGATCTCGGCGCCGATCAGCGCGGCCATGGCGCCGGCGCCGGGCTGGACGGCCTCCTGCATGGCCTCGCCCCGGATGCGCAGGAGCCGGGCGGCGTCGGCCACCGTCAGGCTGCCGCCGGCGGCGAGGGCCGCGTACTCGCCCAGCGAGTGGCCGGCGAGGCAGGCGACGTCGCGGGCGATGTCGAGGCCGCGCTCGGCCTCCAGCACGCGCAAGGCCGCGAGGCTCGCCGCCATCAGGGCGGGCTGGGCGTTGGCGGTGAGGGTCAGCTCCTCGGCGGGGCCCTCGAACATCAGCCGGGACAGGTTCTGGCCGAGCGCCGCGTCGACCTTCTCGAACACGGCGCGCGCCTGCGGGAAGCCCTCGGCCAGGGCCTTGCCCATGCCCACCGCTTGGCTGCCTTGCCCCGGAAAGATGAGTGCGCGCGCCATGCTCGTGCCGTCGTTCCACCGTCTCGGAAAGGGACGGCGCACTCGCATCGCGGGGCGGTGAAGTCAATCTTGCGGCGCGAAACGGCCCCGCCGAGCCGCAGCCAAGTCGCGGCCAAGTCGCGGCCAAGCCGCATGGGACTTGCGCGAACCGCCCGCAAAGGCCGCCGCGCTGTCCCAGAACGTTCCAGAACGGAACGTTCAGCCGCGGAGACCGAGGAGCCGTCCCGCGATGAAGCAGCTCGATACCCCCGACCCTGTCCCGGAAGCGGACGCCCCCCCCGCCGACCGGGGCGCCGCCGCCGACACGCCCTATGACATTCTCGTGATCGGCGCCGGCATCGCCGGCCTCAGCCTCGCCGCCGCGGTGGCGCGCGAGGGCCGCCGCGTGCTGCTGGTGGCCGCCCGCGACGCGCATCCCCGGGAGTTCCGGGCCGAGAAGTTCTCGGGCCACGAGATGGACATCCTCGACCGCCTCGGCCTCGGCGCCGGCGCGCGCACGGTGGCCACCGAGATCCAGACCGTGGTCGAGGGCCGCTGGGGCCGGCTCATCAAGCGCGTGCCCTCGCGGGAATACGCGGTGCGCTATCCCGACTTCGTGGACGCGGTGCGCGCCGTGCTCCCGCCGACGGTGGAGAGCGTGACCGGCCGCGTGGTCGAGACCGAGACGGGCGCCGACCGGCAGACCCTCGTGCTCGCGGACGGACGGCGCTACACGGGGCGGCTCCTCGTGGTGGCCACCGGGCTCGGCGAGACGATGCTGCGCGCGCTCGGCTTCGAGCGGCGCACGGTGAGCCGCGATCACGCCCTGGTCTACGGCTTCAACACCGCCTGCAGCTACGCGGTCTTCGCGGGCGAGCAGCTGATCTGGAACGCGGAGGCCGGCGGCGACGGCGTGGCCTACCTGACGCTGTTCCCCCTCGGCACCACGATCCGCGCCAACCTGTTCACCTACTGGCCGAAGGGGAGCGCGGCCGCTGAGGCCTTCATCGCCGACCCCTCCGGCACGCTCGCCCGGCTGATGCCGGGGCTGACCAAGACCTTCGGCCGGATCGAGGCCGTGAGCAGCCTCCAGCAGCGGCCGATCGACATCGTGGAGATCAGCAACCCCGTGCGCGACGGCGTGGTGGTGATCGGCGACGCCTTCTGCACCACCTGCCCCGGCTGGGGCACCGGCATCACCAAGGCCCTGTCCGACGTGATGGTGCTCAACCGGCTGCTGCCGGGCTGGCTCGAGACCCCCGGCATGGGATCGGCGAAGATCGCGGCCTACTACGCCGATCTGGAGAAGAAGACGGCGGACGAGGCCTCGGTGGGCAAGAGCCTGCGCCTGCGCCGGATGAAGATGGACCGCGATCTCGCCTCGCGCTTCATCAGCATCCGCAGCACCGTGTACCGGCGCGGGGAGCAGGCCCTCAAGGACGCGGCCGCCGCCCTGCGCCGCCTCGCCGAGCGCGTCCGGCCGGGCGCGCCCGCCCAGAACGCCTGATCCGATCCCGGCCCCGGTGCCGAGCGGGGCCGGGGCCGCTACCCCTCGTTGAAGAAGTCGACGCTGCCGGTGTCGAGGCTGTAGGCGGCACCCACCGCCCGGAGCCGGCCGGCCTTCAGGGGATCGAGGAGGGCGGGCTCGGAGGCCGTGCGCAGGCGGTCGACGATGCGGTCGACATTGGCCCGCACCGCGTTCTCCACGAAGTCGCCCGGCTTGTCGCGCACCGAGAGCGCGGCGGGCACGATCGGCTCGACCATCCGGCCGATGGCGCCGGGGAACTGGGCGTTGTCCTTGACCACGCTGCAGGCGGCCGCCACGGCGCCGCAGCGGCTGTGGCCCATCACCAGGATCAGGGGCACGCCGAGTTGCGAGACGGCGTACTCGATGGAGCCGAGGGCGACGGTGTCGATGGTGTTGCCGGCATTGCGCACGATGAACAGCTCGCCGAGGCCGCGCCCGAACAGGATCTCCGGGGAGACGCGGGAATCGGAGCAGCTCACCAGCACGCAGAACGGGGTCTGCCCGAGGGCGATCTCGATGCGCCGCTCGCGGCCCTGCACGGCGCGCACCGGCGAATCGGTGGCGAACCCCCGGTTGCCGTCCTTCAGGGCCTGGAGGGCCTCGTCCGGGCTCATGCTGGTGCGCTTGGACGAGGGCGCGGCGGCGCGGGCGGACCCCGGCAGCGCGGTGGCCGCGAAGGCCGCCGCGCCCATGTGGCAGGCGCAGCCGAGAAGGGCGCGGCGGCTCGGACGCTCGATCATCGGTCTTTCTCCCGGTTCCGGTCGCGCCGGCCCCGTGCACGGTCCGGGACAAGGTTCCGGATCCGGGAGCGGGGCCGCGCGAATCGAAGATGCGCTGCATTTGAGCACGCGCCGGGCGATCGGTGCGGCGCCGGCATCCGGCCAAGCCGCTGTGCTTGTTGCAGAACGGGTTCGGGTGTAAGACCCTGCCTCCAATCCGTCGGAGTTGGACGAGGACGTGCGAGCCGTGAGGCCGCGCCGCCGCGCCTCCGGCGTTCAGATCCCGCACCGTCCTGCCAGGAAGGAGCCGCCATGGCTCGCGTCACCGTCGAAGACTGCATCGAGAAGGTCGAGAACCGCTTCGAACTCGTCCTGCTCGCCAGCCACCGGGCCCGCCTGATCGCCGCCGGCGCGCCGCTCACCATCGACCGCGACCGCGACAAGAACCCCGTCGTGGCGCTGCGCGAGATCGGCGACGAGACGATCACGGCCGACGACCTCAAGGAGCAGCTCATCCACTCGATGCAGAAATACGTCGAGGTGGACGAGCCCGAGGCTGAGACGGTGCCGCTGCTGTCGAGTTCGCCCGCCGCCGCCGCGGTCGCCCCGCAATCCTCCTCCGACGACAGCGCGGTCCAGTTCGACCGGATGAGCGAGGAGGATCTCCTGCGCGGCCTCGAGAATCTCGCGCCCCCGGTGGAGACCGAGGAAGAGGGGGAGTGATTCTCCCGCACGGATGAGGGTTCGGGCCCGGCGGCGACGCCGGGCCTTTTCTTTGGGCGTTGCGGCAGAATCCGGCCTGTTGCGACGACGCGGATCTGGCGTGGTCGCGCGCGATGCGGAAAACTCATCCCTCGTCCCGGCATCGTCCCAGGCGCTCGCGCCCCGGGACGGTCGCGGAACCGGAAACCGCCGGCCCGGCCGGACCAAGCGAAGGGTGAAGGGTCTGTCTCGCGTTATGATGCGCCAGTACGAACTCGTGGAGCGGGTCAAGCGCTACAACCCGGCCACGGACGAGGCCCTGCTCAACCGAGCCTACATCTACGCCATGCGCGCCCACGGCACGCAGAAGCGGGCCTCGGGGGATCCGTTCTTCGCCCATCCCCTGGAAGTGGCCGCGATCCTCACCGATCTGCGCCTCGACGACGCGACCATCGTGGCCGCCGTCCTGCACGACACGGTGGAGGACACCGCGGCGACGCTGGACGAGATCCGCGAGCTGTTCAGCCCCGAGATCGGCGTCCTCGTGGACGGGCTGACCAAGCTCAAGCGCCTCGATCTCGTCTCGAAGCGGGCGGCCCAGGGCGAGAACTTCCGCAAGCTCCTGCTGGCGGTGGCGGCGGACGTGCGCGTGCTCCTCGTCAAGCTCGCCGACCGCCTGCACAACATGCGCACCCTCGGGCACATGCCGGCCGAGAAGCGCGCCCGCATCGCGCAGGAGACCCTCGACATCTACGCGCCGCTCGCCGGCCGCATGGGCATGCAGGAACTGCGCGACGAGCTCGAGGACCTCTCCCTGCGCAACCTCAAGCCCGAGATCTACGCCACCATCACCCAGCGCCTGACCCAGCTCTCGGCCAAGTCCGAGCAGCTCGTGGAGAGCATCGAGCGCGACCTCACCGCCAAGCTCGCCGCGCAGGGCATCGTGGCGAGCGTCACCGGGCGCCTGAAGAAGCCGTTCTCGATCTGGTCGAAGATGGAGCGCAAGTCCGTCGCCTTCGAGCAGCTCTCGGACATCTTCGGCTTCCGCGTCGTGGTGCAGACCCTGCCCGAATGCTACGCGGCGCTGGGCGTCGTGCACACGAGCTGGCCGATGGTGCCCGGCCGCTACAAGGACTACGTCTCGACGCCGAAGCAGAACGACTACCGCTCGATCCACACCACGGTGATCGGCCCCAAGAGCCAGCGCGTCGAGCTCCAGATCCGCACCGAGGCGATGGAGGAGATCGCCGAGTACGGCATCGCCGCCCACGCCCATTACAAGGAGGCGTCCGGCGGACGCGAGGAGGGCGGCATCCACCCCAGGCTCGCCACCGAGAGCGGCGCCTACCAGTGGCTGCGCCGCACCATCGAGCTCCTCGCCGAGGGCGACAGCCCGGAGGAGTTCCTGGAGCACACCAAGCTCGAACTGTTCCAGGACCAGGTCTTCTGCTTCACCCCGAAGGGCCGCCTCATCGCCCTGCCACGGGGGGCCACCCCCATCGACTTCGCCTACGCGGTCCACACCGATGTCGGCAACTCGGCGGTGGGCGCCAAGATCAACGGGCGCATCGTGCCCCTCCTGCACGAGCTGACCAACGGCGACGAGGTGGAGATCGCCCGCTCCGACGGGGCGGCGCCCCCCGCGGCCTGGGAATCCCTCGTCGTCACCGGCAAGGCGCGCGCGGCCATCCGCCGGGCGACGCGCTCGGCGGTGCGGCGGCAATATGCCGGCCTCGGCCGCCAGATCCTCGACCGCGCCTTCGAGCGGGCCGGCAAGAGCTTCTCGGAGGACAAGCTGCGCGGGGCCCTGCCGCGCCTCGCCCGCGCCTCCCCCGAGGACGTGTTCGCCGCGGTCGGCCGCGGCGAGATGTTCTCCGGCGACGTCGTGCGGGCGGTCTACCCGGACTACAAGGACGAGCGCCGCGTCGCCCCGAGCGCGCCGCAACTGCCGGTGACGGGAGCGAGCCGCCTCACCCGCTCCAAGGACCAGACCATCCGCCTCACCCTGCCCGAGGGCGCCGAGGGGGCGGGGGAGAGCGCGGCGATCCCGATCCGGGGCCTGGACGGCGACCTGCCGGTGAGCTTCGCCCCCAACGGCGGCGCGGTGCCGGGGGACCGCATCGTCGGCATCCTCACCCCCGGCACCGGCGTGACCATCTACCCGATCCAGTCCGCCGCGCTCGCCGCCTTCGACAACGAGCCCGAGCGCTGGATCGACGTGCGCTGGGACATCGAGGGGCCGGCGAGCGAGCGCTTCCCGGCCAAGCTGAGCCTGCAATCGATCAACGAGCCGGGCGTGCTCGCCCAGATCGCCCAGGTGATCGCCGACCACGACGGCAACATCGACAACATCTCGATGAAGCGGCGCACGCAGGACTTCACCGATGTCGGCATCGACCTCTCGGTCTGGGACCTGCAGCACCTCAACGCCATCGTGGCGGAACTGCGCGGCAAGCGGGCGGTGAGCCGGGTGGAGCGGGTCAACGGGTAAGGGCCGGGAGCGGGGCGATCACGCTCCCTCCGCCGTCGTTCCGGGCCGCTCGCCGAGCGGGCCCGGACCCGGAGGCGCGCGCGGCGGGCGCCTTCGCGGATTGCCATGCCTCCGCCCCCCTGCCACAACCCCGGCCATTGCCCGACCCCAAGGACGATTGCCGATGAACCCCGCCCCGATGAGCCCGGACGACGTGCTGGCCGAGTTCCGCGACGCCGGTGCGCTCCTCGAAGGGCATTTCATCCTGAGTTCCGGCCTGCGCTCGCCGGTCTTCCTCCAGAAGATGGCGATCTTCTCCGAGCCCCCGCGCACGGAGCGGCTGTGCCGGGCGCTCGCCGCCGCCATCACCGCGCAGTGGGGCAAGATCGACATCGTCGTCTCGCCCGCGATCGGCGGGATCGTGCCGGGCTATGAGACGGCGCGGCATCTGGGCGCGCGGGCGATCTTCGTGGAGCGCGAGCCCGGCGGCCCCTTCGCCCTGCGCCGCGGCTTCCAGATCCCGGCGGGCCAGCGCGCGGTGATCGTCGAGGACATCGTCACCACCGGCCTCTCGGCCCGCGAATGCCTCGCCGCGATCCAGGGCGAGCCCGGCGAGATCGTCGGCGCGGCCTGCCTGATCGACCGTTCCGGCGGGCGCGGCGAGATCGGCGTTCCCCTGGTCTCCCTGGTGCAGCTCGACATCCCGGCCTATCCCGCCGACGCCCTGCCGCCCGAACTCGCGGCCATCCCCCCGGTCAAGCCGGGCAGCCGGGCCATGCCCAGGCCCTGAGCGCCGCCGCGCCTTGACCAACCGGGCCACGGCGCCCATGCTCGGCCCTGTATTCTATCCAGGTCGCCGCCTCGGCACCGGCAGCTCTCTCACGAAGGCCGGGGGCGACACGGACGCGAGACGCGTCCGCCTCGATTTCCAAGAAAACCGATTTCAGGCGAAAGTGAATATTCAATGGGTCAACTGCAACGCAGTGCGCTGTTCATCGACGGCGCAAACCTCTACGCCACCACGAAGGCGCTGGGCTTCGACATCGATTACAAGCGTCTGCTGAAGGAATTCCAGTCCCGCGACAATCTCCTCAGGGCCTTCTACTACACCGCCATGGTCGAAGATCAGGAATATTCCTCGATCCGGCCGCTGATCGACTGGCTGGACTACAACGGCTACCGCGTCGTGACGAAGCCCGCGCGCGAGTTCACCGACTCGGCGGGCCGCCGCCGCTTCAAGGGCAACATGGACATCGAGCTGGCGATCGACGCCCTCGAACTCGCCGCCCATATCGACCACATGGTGCTGTTCTCCGGGGACGGGGATTTCCGCTCCCTCGTCGAGGCGATGCAGCGGCGCGGCGTCCGCGTCACGGTGGTCTCCACGATCCAGACGCAGCCGGCGATGATCTCCGACGACCTGCGCCGGCAGGCCGACGAGTTCCTCGACCTCGCCCACCTGATCGGCCGGATCGGGCGGGACCCGAACGAGCGGCAGGCCCGCCCCGCCCCGGAGCGGACGCCGCGGCCGAACCCGAGCCTGGAGAGCCGCTACGGCATCCGCCAGAACGAGGACGGCGACGAGGGACAGTGAGCCCCGTCCCGGAAGGGACCGCCGGAGCCCGCCGCTCACGCGAACAGCCCGTGCACGAACCACGCGGCCGGCCGGTCGGGCGCGTGCACGCCGCTGCGATAGAGCCAGAGGCGGCGGCCGGCCTCGCACTCCACCACATAGTAGTCCCGCTCCGGTCCGGCCTCGCGCCACCATTCCGGGGCGATGCGCTCCGGTCCCTCCGCATGGGCGACCCGGTGCACCTGCGCGCGCCAGCGGAAGCGCCGGGGCGGCCCCTCCGGCACGGCGGCGATGACGTCCTCGGCGGGCTCGCTGCGGGGGAGCAGGACCAGGGGACGCGGACCGGTGCCGGGCCATGCCGGGCCGGGCCCCCGCTGCCAGGGCACCACGCGGTCGGCCCGCTCGGGCAGGTGGCTGGCGCGGGGCTCCAGGCGGACCGGTGCGCGGCCGAAGCGCTGGCGCAGGGTGTCGGCGAGGGCGCCCGTTTCCGGCTCCGGCGGGGCGGCGAGCCCGCCCTGGAGCTCCGGCATCCGGTCGAGCGCGGTGACGTCGAGGCGGATGTTCTCGAAGCCGAAGCCCGCATCGAGGCCGGGGCCAAGCCGTTCGAGGCGCAGGCGCAGGAGTTCGGCGACGCGCGCGGGCGCGCGGGCGGGCTGCGACAGGCCGAGATCCAGGACCGTCGAGGCGCCGTCGACCCGGGTCAGGGTCAGGCGCAGGGCGCAGGCGCCGAGCCCGTCCGCGGCGAGGCGGGGCGCGATCCGCCCCATCAGGTCCCGCGCCGCCGCGACGACGCCCCCCTGGGCGAGCACCGGTTCGAGGAAACCCTGGGCCGCCCCGTAGCGCCTCGGCGCGGCCAGGGGGACCAGGGGCTCCGGGCGCAGCCCGAGCGCCTGATCGAGGCGCAGGACCAGGGACATCCCGAAGCGGCGGGCGAGCGGCCCCCGGGGCGCCGCGGCCAGGGCGCCGATCCGCTTGAGACCGAGGCGCTTCAGGGCGATCACCGTGGGCGCGTCGCAGCGCAGGGCCTCGACCGGGAGGGGGGCCAGCGCCGCCGCGGTCCCGTCCCCGGCGACGCGGACCCGCTCCGCCGTGCCGAAACGGGCCAGGGCATAGGCCGCCCCCGCCGTCTCGGCGAGGGCGAGCCGGGCCGGGATCCGCCCGGCCGCGAGGCGCCGCCCGAGGTCGTCGAGGAGGCCGGCCTCGCCGCCGTGCAGGTGGCAGGCCCCCGTCACGTCGAGATGGAGGCCGTGGCAGGCCTCCGCCGACCCGTACAGGGCGACCCGCGGCGTGTAGCGCTGCGCCCACAGGCCGAGGCGCTCCAGGGCCGCCCCGTCGGCGGCCGGATCGGCCGGCCGGATCCGGATCGGCACGCCGATCCGGGCGCGGACCCGGCCCAGCGGCTCGCCCGCGCTCAGGCCGAGGGCCCGCGCCGCCGGATCGAGGGCGGTGAGCCGCATCCCGCCGGGCCCCGCGGCGGCGAGCGCCAGCGGGACCCCGTCCGCGGGGTCATCGCCCGCCCGCCGCAGGCGCGTGACCGGCCAGTCCGGGAGACAGATCGAAACGATGCGCGGCACCCCACCACTCCATCAGCCAGGCGCCGGTTCGGCCGTTGCGGCAGCGCTCGAGCCGGGTCTCCCAGCGCGCGGCGGGCGCGCGGCCGAAGCGGTCCCGCACCGCCGGCGCCGCGGCGATCCGCCAGCGCGTGGCGGCTCCGTTCGGCCGCTCGGCGCCGGCCGGCCGCAGGATCAGGGCGAGGGCGCCGGTGCCGGCGAGCTGCAGCCGCCGCCCGGCGATGAGGGGCAGCCCCTCCGCCACCAGCCCGACCACGGCGCGCAGCAGGCCCGCATGCAAGGCCGCCTCCAGGGCGCCGAACACCTCCGCGTCGCCCGCGGCCTCGAGGAGGAGGAGGCGGCCGGGATCGAGGCCGAGGGCGGCGAGCCCGTGCCCGTAGGGCAGGGGGTGGCCCGGCGCGAGGACGAGGAGGGCCTCGCCCGGGCCCGCGGCGAGGTGGCGGGCGACGAGGGCCAGCGCGAAGCCGAGGGCGGCGGCCTCGTCCCCTTCCGCGGCGGGGGCGATCTCGTGGGGCGGTCCCAAGCCGAGGCCGCCCCCCGGCAGCCGCCCGTCGATCTCCGGTGCGCCGAGGGAGAGGACCGGCCCCGCCGTCCCCCGGGGGGCGATGCCCGCCCGCAGGGCCGCGATCCGCGCCGCCGGGACAGGGGCGGACGGGCCCGCTCCGGCGGGAAGGGATACGGGCTCCGCCCCATCGTCGGGAAACTCCATCGCCTCGGCTCCGGCCTCGCCTCCGTTGGAGCATCAGCGATCAGAACAAATCAAGAACATATGCGGCGCGCCAGGGCGATCCCGCGCCATCAACGGGTTGCCCTGTGGGTTGCTGTGGACGGCTGTGGATTGCGGGGATCCCGGCCCGGTTGACCGTGACCGCACGGGAGCGCCAATCTCCCGCCGCCGGAACGGCCGGCCCCGGATCGCTCCCCCAAGGACCCGCCCATGCATCGGACGCGCGCTCTCGCCTGCCTCGCGGGGCTCCTGCTGGCCGGACCGGGCGGGGCGGCAGCCCAGGACGCCCAGGCCAAGCGGCCCCCGGCCGCCCGCCAGCAGGCGCCGAGCCAGCCGATCATGGTCTACGACGCCCGCATCGAGGCGGGGGACCTGCGCATCTCCGGCTCGGTCCGCAAGCCCAACGCCATCGTGGTGATGGACGAGGACATCTCCATCCAGGCCGACCGGCGCGGCCGCTTCGTGTTCCGGCTGCCCTACCGGCCGGGCAGCTGCGTGGTCTCCCTGAAGAGCGGCGAGGACGAGCGCGAGGCGGTGATCGCCAACTGCGCGCCGGAGGGCCCGCCCGGCCCCCAGGGCGCACCGGGTGCCGTGGGCCAGGCCGGCATTCCGGGCGAGGCCGGCCCGAAGGGCGAGACGGGCCCCAAAGGTGATGCGGGACCCAGAGGCGAGGCTGGCCTCAAGGGCGATGCGGGCCTCAAGGGCGAGGCTGGCCCCAAGGGCGAGGCTGGCCCCAAGGGCGACAAGGGCGATCCCGGTCCGCGGGGAGAGCCGGGACCGGCCGGCATGGCGGGGGCTCCGGGACCGCAGGGACCAGCCGGGCCCCGCGGCGAGCCCGGCCCGCGGGGTGAGGCGGCGACCGCCGCGGCGAGCCCGGCCCTGCGCGCGGTGCGCGCGGAATCCTGCGCGGCGGGGGGCTGCACCGTGTCGTGCGCCCGCGGCGAGGTCTTCGTCTCCGCCTATTGCCTGGGGACGGGGAGCCCCACCGTCACCGAGACGGAGGGCGCCCCGAGCGCCGCCTGCCCGAGCACGGCCGCCGGCATGGTCGGGGTCTGCGGGCGCCTCTGAAGCGAGACGTCACGGCCTCGGGCGGCCGGGAGCGCGCCGATCCCGCCCGGGGGGCCATCCCCTATCAGGTATCTCAGGCCGTCCTCCACGGGCTGCGAACGGGGCGCGCCCTGCGGTTCGCCGTCAGCCCCCGGGCCGGGCGGCCAGCCAGATCCGGTGGCGGGCCCCGCCCCGGCGGCCGTTGGCGCGGGCGGGAACCTCCTCGACCCGGAAGCCCGCCTGATGCAGGCGCCGGGTGAAGGCGGGATCGGGATGGGCCGACCACACGGCGAGGATCCCCCCCGGCCGCAGGGCCCGGCGTGCGAGGCCGAGGCCGGCGTGGTCGTAGAGCCGGTCGTTTTCCGGATGGGTCAGGCCGTCGGGCCCGTTGTCGACGTCGAGGAGGATGGCGTCGAAGGCGGCGTCGCCGTCGCGGATCGGCGCGGCCACGTCGGTCTCGCGCAGGCGCACCCGCGGATCGTCGAGGATGCCGCCGAACACCTCCGCCAGGGGCCCCCGCGCCCAGGCGATCACGGCGGGCACCAGCTCCGCCACCACGAGCTCGGCCCGCTCCGGCAGGGCGCCGAGCGCCGCGCGCAGGGTGAAGCCGAGGCCGAGCCCGCCGATGAGGATGCGGGGCGCCGGCCGCGCCGCGATCCGCCCGCAGGCGAGGATCGCCAGGGCCTCCTCGGAGCCGCTGAGTCGGCTGTTCATCAGCTCGTTCTGGCCGAGCTGGATCGAGAATTCCGTGCCGCGGCGCATCAGCCGCAGGGTGCCGCCGCCGTTCGGGATCTCCGCCGTGTCGAGATGGACCCAGGGGATCATGCCGCGTCTCCCGTCTCGGCGAGCCAGTGGAGCAGGCCCCGCGCCGCGGCCCGGCCGCTGGCGAAGGCGCCCTGCAGGAGGTAGCCGCCGGTGGGCGCCTCCCAGTCGAGCATCTCGCCCGCCGCGAACAGGCCGGGGCGGGCGGTGAGCATGAAGCGCGCGTCGAGGCCGCCCCGGGCGACGCCGCCCGCCGTCGAGATCGCCCGCGCGAGGGGCTCCGGCGGCCCGATCGTCAGGGGCGCCCCCTTGATGAGCGCGGCCAGCGCCGCGGGCTCCCCCGGCAGCGGCCCGGCCGCCTCGCGCAGGAGCCCGGCGGCGACGGGGGAGAGGCCCGCCCCCTTGCGCAGGCGGTTGGCGAGCGATTCGCCGGGCCGGGCCGCCGCGAGGCGCCGCGCCAGCGCCGCCGCGTCGAGGTCCGGCCGCAGATCGAGCTGGACGCGCCCGCTGGCCTCGGAGGCCGCGCGCAGTTCCCGGCCGAGGGCGTAGACCGCGCCGCCCTCGATGCCGGTCTCCGTGACGACCATCTCGCCGCGCACGCAGCGCCCCCCCGCCGAGAGGGCGATGCGCTTGACGGGCGTGCCCGAGAACCGCGCCCGGAACGGCTCGCTCCAGGGGATGCGGAAGCCGCCATTGGCCGGGCGCAGGGGCGAGACCGGCGTGCCGAGCCCTTCGAGGAGCCCGACCCAGGACCCGTCCGCGCCGAGCCGCGGCCAGCTCGCACCCCCGAGCGCCAGCACGGCGGCGCGGGCTCGATGCCGGACCGTGCCCTCCGGCGTCTCGAAAGTAAGCGTGCCTTCGGGGATCCCCACGAGCCGGTGCTGCGTGCGGATCGTGACGCCGCCGGCCTCCAGCCGGCGCAGCCAGGCCCGCAGCAGGGGCGAGGCCTTGAAGCGCTCCGGGAACACCCGCCCGCTCGAACCGACGAAGGTCGGCTCGCCGAGATCCGCGCACCAGTCGCGCAGCGCCTGCGGCGGAAAGGCACGGATGGCCGCCTCCAGGCTCCCGGCCGGGTGGTAGCGGGCGAGGAAATCGGCCAGCGGCTCGCTGTGGGTGAGGTTGAGCCCGCCGCGCCCCGCCATGAGCAGGCGGCGACCGGGGGAGGGCATGCGCTCGTAGACGGTGACGGCGTGGCCGGCCTGCGCCAGCACCTCCGCCGCCGCGAGCCCGGCCGGCCCGGCCCCGACCACGCAGAGGGTGTGTTCGACCGCTGTGAACATGGCTGTGGGCAAGGCGTCCCCGGACGGCGGATGTCAAGGCGCGGCGGCCGGCATCGCGGATTCCGCCCTTGATTCGCCCCTTTCACCCGCCTAACTCGCCCCCATCGGCTGCGGGCCCCTCTGGCGGGATGCGCGACCTACGCATCTCGTGATGTCGGAGCCGATGCCCTCTCCCAAGGAGCATCGTGGTCCCGGCAATGATGGATCTGCTTTACTTGACCTGGCTGGGCAAGCCGGTCTGGATGTGGCTCGGCTTCCACGCGCTCATCGTGGGGCTGCTCGCCTTCGATCTCGGCCTGCTCCACCGGGACAAGAACCACGAGATCGGCGTGAAGGAGAGCCTTCTCCTCACGGCCTTCTATTTCGGCCTCGGCCTCGCCTTCGGCGCCTGGGTCTGGTGGTATATCGGGCCCCAGGCGGGCCAGGAATACGTCACCGGCCTCGTGGTCGAGAAGTCGCTGTCCATGGACAACGTCTTCGTGATCGCCGTCATCCTCACGGCGCTCGGCATCCCGCGGGTGGCCCAGCACCGCGTCCTCGTCTGGGGCATCCTCGCCGCCGTGCTCCTGCGCGGCCTGATGATCGGCCTCGGCGCGGCCCTGGTTCACCAGGCCGCCTGGGTGCTCTCGATCTTCGCCGCCTTCCTGATCTATGCCGGCCTGAAGATGCTCCTCTCCAAGGAGGAGGAAGAGGGCGACATCCAGGACAGCGCCGCGGTGCGCTTCCTGCGCCGCTGGCTGCGCATCACGCCGGAACTGCACGGCCAGCGCTTCCTCGTGCGCAAGCCCGACCCGGCCACGGGGAAGATGGCGACCTGGCTGACGCCGATGGCCTTCGCCCTCGTCCTCGTGAACGGCGCCGACGTGATCTTCGCCGTCGACAGCGTGCCGGCGATCTTCGCCATCACCACCGACACCTTCGTGGTCTACACCTCGAACATCTTCGCGATCCTGGGCCTGCGCGCCCTCTACTTCGCGCTCGCCGCGATGGTGGACCGCTTCGCCTACCTCAAGACGGCGCTCGCCTTCATCCTGATCTTCATCGGCGCCAAGATCGTTGTCGCCGACACCTTCGGGCTGTTCCACGTGCCGCCGTGGGTCTCCCTCGCCGTCACCCTCGTGCTGCTCGTGGGCGGCGTCCTCTACAGCCTGTGGCGCACCCGCGGTGCGGCGCCGGAGGAGGCCGCCGAGCGGCGGACCGAGACGGGCGAGCCCCCCGTGGGCCTCGCCGGCCGGCCCCGCTGAGGCCGGCATGCCCCGCTCGCGGGCGGGGCATCGGGCGGGATCGGCGGCGCAGGCCCTCGCGGGGTCTGCGCCGTATTCGCACGCCGCCTTCCTTCCCCCTTCGCACATCCGGGACGGGTTTCGGTCGATCGCGTCGGGTTAAGCCCCGCACCGTCATCCCGGGGCCGCGCGGCGGAGCCCAGGATCCAGGCCCACCGAAAAGGCAGAGTGGGCCATGACGGTGTTCACGGGTTGCACGCTCCGCGCCCCCTCCGGGTCCGGGCTCGCTCTTCGCGCGCCCCGGAATGACGGCGGCGAACGCTTACCGAAGCGATCGACCGGAACCCGCACGAGATGCGCGATCCGGAAAACGGTATCGCGAGCCTCCTCGAAGGGCATTCCCCGAAGCGAGCCCTCGCTCGGAGCCTGAAGGAGAGGGCCCGCAGACGCTCGCGCGTCGTCTCAGAGCAAGGTCGCGTTCAGGGGAAGCATCTCCGCCGCCCGCGGACCTTGCCGCGAAGCACAGAGCGCGTCACGGCAGCACGTGCGCCCGTTCCGTGGGCCGGCCGAGGATCGATGGATTGAAGTGGTGCTGCGAGAGAGGATTGAACTCTCGACCTCCTCATTACCAATGAGGTGCTCTACCACTGAGCTACCGCAGCAGGAGGGTCGGGCCGTCGGCCCCGTGGGGCGCTCGCCAGCGACGAAGGGGGGATTATAGGATCGCGGCGGACTTGGCAATCGTCCGGCGACGCATTTCTCGGCCCGTTCCGCGAGCGGACCGGGCAGCCCGCGCCGCGCGCCCGGGAACCGGCGGACCGGCCCGCGGGACGTGCCTCAGGCCTTGCCGTCCCGCTTCAGCGTCGCGCGGATGATGGCCGACAGGCCCGGCTCGGAGACCGCCTCTGCGGCCTCGGCGGGGGCGAACCAGCGCAGTTCCCGCTGGTGCTGCTCGGGCCAGCGGTTGAGCTGCTTGCGCACCTCGAGGGGGAAGACCTTCACTTGGCAGAGCACCGAGTCGCGGTTCTTGAGGCGCTTCTCGTAGAGGTAGAAGCCGAGCGGGCGCTTGCCGATATGCCCGATCAGGCCGGCCTCCTCGTAGGCTTCCTGCTGGGCGGCCTCGTAGGGCTTGCGGCCCTTCATCGGCCAGCCCTTGGGGATCACCCAGCGGCGGCTCTCCCGCGAGGTGACCAGCAGGACGTCGTAGGCGCCGTCGGGCAGGCTGCGGAAGGGGAGGGCACCGATCTGCCGCCGGGCTTCGGCCTCTTCGGTCGCAGCCGTCACGATGCGCGGCCACCGGTTGGGGGGCGCGGGTCCGTGGCCTTCCGCACCGTCGGCGCGGGAGCCCCGTCGACGGCACGAAGACGGCAACGATGCAGCCGATCGACCGGGAACGTCAGTGGAGGATGCTGGAGGATCACTAGACTGGGCTCGAAACTCGGAGCGCGACAAGACAAGTCGAGATCCGGACCTATACCATTGCCGAGATCGATAGAAAGACGCCACGGCGACACGATTCGTCGCGCTGTCGCCACCGGGCCACGTCCTCCGCTCGGATTCATTCCGCCTCCCGGCCGGCCATTCCCTCATAGGTGGGAAGCACGGGAGGATCGCGGACGTTCCCGACCTGCGGCGCGATGCCGGGCGGGACCGGCGCCCCGCGGAGATATCCGTCAGCGGCGAGCGGCGCGGTCACGGCCGGAGGCGCCGGGCGGCCCGTCCGACGCCTTCCGGTCCATCGGCTCGTAAGCGCGCCGCGCGAGCCCGTCGCCTCGGAGCGTTGAGCAGGATCCCGGGCGCCGCTCCGCGGTCCCGGGACAGAGAGGCGCCGAACCGGCTGCCGGCCCGGCGCGATGCCCTCAGGCGATCTGCCGGGCCTTCTCCGTCTCCACCGCCGCCGGGGTGGCGCCGGGCACCGGAAGGACGACGGGGCTCGCCGCGCCGACGGGGGGAACGGCCGCGGGCGGGGCCGGCTCGGGCTTCGGGGCCGCGGGCAGGGGCGGCGGCGCGATGATGCTCGCCTTCTCCGGCGCGGGCTCGTCCGCCTCGGCCTCGGGCGGCGGGGCGAGGGTGTTCGGCGGCTCGCGCCAGGCGAAGGCGTCGAGGCGGCCCGTGACCGGGGAGACCGGGGCCCAGGTCTCGGAGGCGAAGCCGTCGGCGATCCAGACCGGGTCGCGCGGGGCATGGGCGGCCCGGGCCAGCCACTCGCGGGCGCGGCCGGAGCCGGCGCCGTGCTCGGCCTCCTCGATGCGGGCCATCAGCAGGCAGGTCCGCACGGTGGGACGCTCGGCCACAAGGGGCTTCAGCGCGTCGCGCGCCTGGGCGAATTCCCGGGCGTCGAGGGCGGCCTGAGCGATGGCGAGGCGCGCCTCCGGATGCCAGGAGGAGAGCTTGGCCAGCGTCTCGGCCCGGGCGAGGCGGTCGCGCACGGAATCACCCGTGCGCAGGCCGAGATAGACCTTCGCGAGGTCGGGATGCGGGTTCGCCTTCCAGGCGGCCTCGACGATCTTGGCGGCCTTGCGCAGGTCGCCCCGGCGGGCGAGCAGCCGGCCGGCGATGGAGGCGGCCGGCACGAGATCGGGGGCGAGCTTCACGGCCTGAAGGGCACGTTCGGTGGCCGCTTCCGGCTCGCCGGCCTCCCGCCGCTGGGCGGCCGCGGTGAGCAGGACGGCGCGCTGGCGGCGGGCGGCGGACTTGTCGAGGAGGCCGAGGGAGCCGCGGCGCTCCACGGTCTCCAGGGCCCCGCCCCAATCGCCGTCCGCGCACTGCGATTCGAGAACGGCCTCGTTCGCCCAGGTCACGCTCGGGGACAGGCGGGCGGCCTCGGCGGCGTAGGCGCGGGCGGCGACCTCGTCCTCGCGGCGGCGCGCCTCCACGAACAGGCCGCGCAGGCCGAGAACCCGCGTCTCCGGATCGTCGACCATGCGCTGGAAGGCGCTCTCCGCCGCCTGGCGGTCGCCCGAGATCTGGGCCGCCTGCGCCTTGAGGAGCAGGGTCAGGGGCTGCTCGCCGAGGAGGCGCTCCGCGTCGCCGGCATGGCGCCGGGCGGCCAGGGGATCGCCGGAACCCACGGCGACCATGCCCCTGGACAGGGCGGCGAGGCCCTTGGCGCGCCGGCGGTCGCGCGAGCCGCGCACCAGCCACTCGGGCAGGTTGATCACGCCGCGCACGAGCGCCCAGACCAGGCCGACGGCGACGGCCGCGATCAGCACGCCGACGAGGGCGACGGCGAGGCTCGTCGCCACCTCGTAGCCGTTCCAGGTGATGGTCACGACGCCGGGCCGGTCGGCGATCCACACCGCTCCGAAGGCGGCGAGAGCGAGAAAGGCCAGGAAGGCCAGAGCGCGCCACATGGGTCAGGTTCTCCTGTCGGCGTCCGCCGGGCGGGCGCCGCACGAAGGGTTGGGAGGCGGGCCGGGCCTACTGGCCGGCCGGAATGTTCTTGAAGGCATCCGAGAGCAGCCCCTGCGCGGCCTGCGCCGCGGCGGCGCGCGCCTTCAAGCGCTGGCCGAAGGAGGCGGCCTCGGCCTTCGCCGCGTCGGGCAGCGCCTCGAAGGCCTTGGCCGCCTCCTGGATCGCCCCGCGGTCGAGGGCCGCCTGGACCTTGCCCACCGGATCCGCCTCCGGCTCGGTCCCCGAGGCCGGCGGGGCATCGACCCGGCGGACCTGCACGATCGAGTCGGCCATGCTCAGGAGCCGGGCCTTCAGGTCGCCCGACTCGGCGACGCTGCGGGCCTCGGCCGCGCGCTTGGCGGCGGCCGCCTTCTCGGCGACGGGGCGGAACTCCGCGGCGAGCTGCGCCGCGCTCGGCGCGCCGCTCTCGGCGAAGGGCGCCAGGGCGTCCGCCCGTCCCGAGGCCGCGGGCTCCAGCTTGCGCAGGGTCGCGAGCGGCTCGGCATAGGGGGCGCCGGTGGCGAGCGCGGCGGCGATCCGGTCGGCGGTGACGACGCGCAGCGCCGCCTGCACCGTCGTGGCCTGGGCGCGCTCGGCGAGCGCCTTGTCCAGGGCGGCGATCTTCTGGTTCTGCTCGTCGAGGGCGCGCTGGGCGTTGCGCGCCGCCTCCTGGGCCTGGCTGCGCCCGGCCTCGGCGGCCTGCTGGCTCGCCTGCGTGGCGCTCTGCACCGCTTCGGTGGCGGCCTTCACGCGCTCGTCGAGGCTCTTCTGCAGGGCGTCCAGGCGCTGGGCCAGGGCCTGATCCTCCTGGGCGTTCGAGCCGGTCCGCTTCTCCAGTTCGGCGAGCTTGGCCGAGACGTCGCCCTGCGCGGCGGGCCGCGATTCCAGGGCCTTCACCCGCTCGGACAGGGCGGTGAGATCGCCCGCCGGAGCGCCGTCCTTCGCCGCGGCCGGCTCGCGGCCGGGCTCCTCCTGGAGGGCGGCGACGCGCTGGTCGAGCCCGTCGAGGCGGGCGACGATGTCCGGGGGCAGGGCGGGGGCCGGCGCCTGGGCCGGGGCCGCGCCGCCTTCCGCGGGCGCCGCGCCCCCGGTCGCCTGGGCGAGGGCCTGCCGGGCGGTCGCCTCGGCGGACTTCACCGCCTCCGACAGGGGCTTCAGGGCGGCCTCGTTGCCGGCCACCCGCTTGTCGAGGGCGGCGAGGGCGTCGCGCGGGGCGAGCCCGGCGAGGCGCTGGTCGAGGGCCGAGAGCTGGCCCGAGACGCGCTGCTCCAGAGCGTTCATGCGGGCGTCGTCGCGCTGGCCGAGCAGGCCGCCGCGGTCGGCGCCGAAGAGCAGGCCCGCGCCGATGACGCCGCCGACGAGGCCCGCCGCCGCGATCGAGCCGAGACCGGGGCCGCGCCGCGGCTCCGCGGACGGGGCGGCCTTCGGCGCGGGGCTCGCGCCCGCCGCCTTGGGAGCGTCCTTCGCGGGGCCGGCCGGGCCGGCGGCCCCCTTGGCCTGCTCCTGCGCCTTCGCGTGCTCCTTGGCCTGCTCCTTGGCCGCTTCCGCCGGATCGGGGACGCGCTTGGCCTTGAGATCGATGATGGGGCCGGCCGTCACCGCGGCCGCCGTCGGACGCGGGCCCGGGGTCGCGCCCGCGGACTTCTCGGCGTCGGTTGCGGGGGAGCCCGGCCTGCCCGGCTCGGGCTTGGCGGCGTCGGGCTTGATGGAGTCAGGCTTGGCGGGATCGGGTTTCGCGGCTTCCGGCTTGGCGGGGTCGGCCTTCGGGGGATCGCCCTTGCCGGCCTCGGGCTTGAGGCCGGCCGGACCCGGCTCGACCTTCCCGGCCTCCGGCTTGCCCGGCTCGGATCTCGAGGCGTCGGGCTTGGGGGGCTCGGACTTACCAAGCTCGGATTTGCCGGGCTCGGGTTTGCCAGGCTCGGACTTGATGGGCTCGGATCCGGAGAGAGGCTTGGCGGCCTGCCCGCTCACCGCGGGGCCCGCGGGCCTGGCGGCACCGGGGGCGCCCGCGCCGGCCGGGGTCGCCGGGCTGGGGGCGCCGGGCTTCGGACCGCTGCCGAACGCGCCGGGAACTGGGGGCCTGGCCGCGTCCTTCGCGGGCTCCTTCGCCGAGTCCTTGGGCGCATCGGCGCGGCCCGGCTCCACCTTCGCTCCGGGCACAGGTCCGCCCTTGCCCGGCTCGGGCCTGGGGCCGGCGCCGGGCACCGGCTTGCCGGGGGAGGAGGCGGGACCGGCGGAGCCCTTGTCCGAGGTCGGCGCGTTCGGGCGGTTCGCGTCGTTGGAAGGTGGCTTCACGGGCCGTTTCTCTCCGATCCTCACCGGCACGCGCGCCGTCCGTTCCCCGGGGCGCGGAGCGCGAGGGGGCGGGGCGCGGCGATGCGGCGGCCTGTTCTCCGCTGCCCTCCTAGCATCGCAGGCTTCGCCGGGGCGAGAGCCGTTGCGACAGTCGGATGGCCGCGTCAGCGAAGTCCGGCGAGGAGGTCGTCCTCGCGCGGTCGCGCCGGAACGAAATGGATCACGATCCCCGCGGCGGCCAGGGGTACGGCCACGTCGTCCGACAGGCAGTAATGCCGAAGGCGGCCGAAAGCTCCATCGAGACCGGCCCCTCGCGCGAGTTCCAGGGCGGTCGCCGCGCTCCGGCGCGAGTAGTGCAGCGCCCCGTCGAGGTCCGGCAGGGCGCGCGCGGCGGCGGCGGGCAGCGCCGCGAGCGGGTGGGCGGCGTAGGCGACGTGGACCGCGACGGGGAAGCCGGCGGCTTCGAGGGAGGCGGCGGGCTCGGCCTTGCGGTCGGCCCCGGCGATCTGGAGGATGCAGGCCCCGGGCGCGAGCCTTGCACGGACCGCATGGGCGAGCCCCGCCGCGTCGCCGGGTCCCTCGTGGACGGGGCCGAGGCCGTGGGCGGCGGCCTCCTCGGCGGTGCGCGGCCCCACCGCGAAGACCGGGCGTCCGGCGAGCCCGGCCCGGTCGGCGGGGGCGAGGGCGGCGAGCGCCTGGGGGCTCGTCAGCAGCACCGCGTCGAAGGGCCGGCCCGGCAGGGGCTCGCCGGTCGGCCGCACCGCCAGGACGGGGGCCACCAGCGGCTCGTGGCCGCGCTCGGCGAGGAGCCGGCCCGTGCGGGACGCGCCGGGCTCGGGCCGGGCCACCCAGAGGCGCACGCCCTCAGCCTTCGAGGTCGAGGCGCACCCCGTGACGGGCCTCGGCGCCGGGGGCGAGGTCGCGCTGCCCGTCGCGTTGGCTCAACGGGCCCGCGAAGCCCGCCCAGTCGGCGTGCCCGGTCCAGCATTCGAGGGAGAGGAAGGGCGCGGTGGGCTTCGTCCAGACCGCGAGATGGGGGAAGTCGGCCATCTCCATGCGGATCGCCCGGCCGCCGGGTCCGGTGAAGCGCATGGTCCGGCTCGCCGCGTTGCGGAAGACCAGGGCCTCGGCGAACAGGTCGGGATCGAGGGGCAGGGTGTCGCCGCGGAGGGGGACCGGCCGCTCCTGGCGGAGGAGCAGGCCGCCCGCGCCGACCTCGGGCACCATCGCCCGCTCGGGATGCTCGAAGACGACGGCGTAGCCGCCGTCCCGCGCGCGCTCCCCGCCCGCGAAGGGCCAGGGGAAGGCCGGGTGGAAGCCGATGGCGTAGGGCAGGGCGGTCTCGCCCGGATTGTGCACGCGGATCTCGAAATCGAGGCCGCGGGGGCGGATCCGCGCGGTGATGTCGAGGACGAAGGCGAAGGGGTAGCGGGCCCGCGTCCCGGGCCCGTCGGTCAGGCGCAGGGTCGCGGCGTCCGCCGCCCGCGCGACGAGCGCGAAGGGCAGATCGCGGGCGAAGCCGTGCTGGCCCATCGGATAGGCCTGTCCGTCCACGCGGACGGCGCCGTCCGCGGAGGCGCCGACCACCGGGAAGAGCCAGGGGGCGTGCCGGTTCCAGTGGGCGGGATCGCCGCTCCAGAGATACTCCCGGCCCTCGACCTGCCAGGAGACCGGCTCGGCCCCGTCCAGGGCGATCCGCGCGCGGGTGCCGTCCGCCGCCGTCAGTTCGACCGTCTCACTCATGCCTGATCCTCTGCCTGATCCTCTGCCTGATCCCAGCCTCGCGTCGGGATCTCCATAACCGATCCGGCCGCCCCCCGCTCAGGCCGGGGCGCCGAGCTGGGGCAGAACCGCGGGGAGCGGCCCCGAGGCCACGATCCGCCCGCCGTCGAGGACGTGGACCGTGTCGGCGCCCTCCAGGCTGGTGAGCCGGTGGGCGATCATGACCAGCGTGCGGGTGCCGGCGAAGCGCCGCAGCGCGGCCATCACCGCCGCCTCGGTCTCCCCGTCCAGCGCCGAGGTCGCCTCGTCGAAGACCAGCACGTCGGGGTCGTGGTAGAGGGCGCGGGCGATGCCGATGCGCTGGCGCTGGCCGCCGCTGAGGCGCGCGCCCCGCTCGCCGACCCGGGCGCCGTAGCCCTCGGGCAGCGCCGCCACGAAATCGTGCGCGCCGGCGAGGCGGGCGGCGGCCTCGACCTTCGCCGGGTCGGGTGCGTCGAGGCCGAGCGCGATGTTCTCCGCCACCGTGCCGTCGATGAGGAAGACGTCCTGGGGCACGTAGCCGATGCGGTTCTGCCAGGCGGGGAGCGTGCCGGGGTCCAGGGGCACGCCGTCGACGCTGATGCGCCCGGCCGCGGGGGCGAGCAGGCCCAGCAGCAGGCCCACGAGGGTGGACTTGCCGGACCCCGTGCGGCCGACGAGGCCGACCGTGGCACCGGCGGGAATGGTGAGGTCGATGTCCCGCAGGGCGGGGCGGCCGGGCTCGTAGTCGAAGCCGACGCCCGCGAAGCGGACCGCCTCCCGGAAGGGCAGGCGCTCGGCCGTGCGGGCGGGCCGCGGCGCCTCCAGGCCGAGCTCGTCCACGATCAGGCGCACGCCCGGCAGGTGGAAGCGCAGCAGCGCCAGCGCGTTGAAGATGTTCTGGAAGGCCGGCAGCATCCGGTAGCCGGCGAAGGCGAACAGGCCCAGCAGCGGCAGGATGCCCGCCGTGTCGAGCCCCTGCGAGAGGGCGAACAGCACCACCACCACCACGCCGCCGAAGGCCAAGGCCTCCACGACGAAGCGCGGCATCTGCCCGGTAACGAGGCTCTCGGCGCTGTCGCGGGCATAGGCGCGGGCGGGCGCCTCGAACCGGGCGGCGAAGGTCTCGGCCCGGCCGTAGAGCTTCAGCTCGGTCAGGGCCCCGAGCGTCTCCTGCACCACGCGGAAGCGGGTCTCGTTGTCCGCCACCGCCCGCGCCCCGATCCGGGCGAGCCGGGCCCGCACGAACAGGAAGATCCCCACATAGAGGCCGCCGAAGCCGCCGCCGAGAACCAGGGCGAGGCGCGGGGAATAGGCCACGAGGAACAGGATCACGGCGAGCGCCGAGACGGTCCGCGAGGCGACGACGGTGAGGGGGGTGAGCACGCCGACGACCAGCCGGTCGGTCTCGCTGAGCACGTTCTTGGCGAGTTCCGCGCTGTTGGCCTGGGCGAAGAACAGGCGTTCCCGGTCGAGGTAGCGGAACAGCAGGCGCCGGGCGAAGGCGTAGCCGGTGCGGTGGGTGAACAGGAGTTGCGCGTAGGTCAGCCCGGCATTGGCCAGGGCCGTGGTGAGGATGGCGGCGAGCGCCGCCGCCCCCGTGGCGAGGAGGAAGGCGCGCGGCTCGGAGAGGCCCAGCGCGTCCCGCCACGACGCGAGCCAGGGCAGCCGGTCGGCCGCTCCGGGATCGCCGACGAGGGTCAGGAACGGGATCACCGAGGCGACGCCCACGATCTCGAGGAGCCCGGCGCCCGCGAGCCCCGCGGCGATGAGCGCGAGGCGCCGCCGCTCCACCGCGGGCAGGAGGCGCAGGAGCGCGATCAGCGCGGGCATCGAGGCGGTCTGCGGGTCACGGCCATGGGGCCCGATACGGCGCTGGGCCCGGCCTGTCCACGCCGGAGCGCGCCGCGCCGGGGCGGAGGCGGTTCCGGCGCTCTGGTCAGGCCGTCGGCTGGGAGAGGCCGTTCAGGTCCGCGAGCACGGCCGCGGGCGGCAGGTCCGCGTACTCGTCGGGCAGGCCGCGCCGGTTGATCCAGGCGCAGCGCAGGCCGAAGGCGGCGGCGCCCGCCACGTCCCAGCGGTTGGAGGAGCAGAACAGGACGCGGTCCGTCGAGGCGCCCATCTGCGCCACGGCCCCGGCATAGGTGTCCGGATGCACCTTGAAGGTGCCCGCCGCCTCCACGGAGAGCACGGCGTCGAGATGCGCCGCGAGACCGGCCGCGGAGACCGCGCGCTCCAGCATCGCGGGATCGCCGTTGGAGAAGATCCCGGTGCGCAGGCCCCGCGCGCGCAGGGCCGCCAGCACGCCCGGCACCTCCGGATAGGCGTCGAGCTCGCGATAGGCGTCGAGGAGCGGGCCGCGCAGCGCCCGGTCGACCCCCGGATGCTGGGCGAGGGCGTAGTCGAGGGCCTCCTCGGTCAGCGACCAGAAGCTGCGGTAGCGCCCGGCGAGGCCGCGCACCCAGCTGTATTCGAGCTGCTTGCTGCGCCAGACCTCGGAGAGGCGGCCCGCGTCCGGCCCGACCGCGGCGGCGTGGCGCTGCACCGCCGCGTGCACGTCGAACAGGGTGCCGTAGGCGTCGAACAGGACGGCCTCGGTGCCGTCGAGGAGAGGGCGGGTCATCGGGGCTCCGGAAGCTGGCTCGGCTGCTTCGGATCTGGGGCGCACGCCCCCGTCGCCCAGGCTCAGCGCCGCCGCAGGCTTAGCGCCGCCGCAGGCGCAGGCCGAACAGGTGGAGGATGCCGAGGAGCAGAACACCGTAGGCCAGCGCCCCGGCGAGGCCGATGACGGCGAGAACCGCGATCTCGCGCCCGTGGGGGAGGGCGGGCACCAGCCCCTCGGCCAGGGCGGGCCCCGCCAGCGCGACGCCCGCGAGACCCGCGCAGGCGACGGCCACGCCGAGCACGGTGAGGCCGAGGGCGCGGCTCGGGGCGGTCCAGCCCCGGCGCCAGGCGAGGCCGACGAGGAGGGCGAGGTTCACCCACTGGCTGATCGCGGTGGCGAGCGCGAGGCCGGTGACGCCGTAGGGGCCGGTGAGGACGAGCTTCAGGGCCACGTTGACGAGGATGGCCGTGAGCGAGGCCCAGAGCGGCGTCTTGGTGTCCTGCCGGGCGTAGAAGCTCGCCACGGCGCTGCGCACCAGCACCACGGCGGGGAGGGCGAGGCCGTAGGCGGCGAGCACCTCGGCCGCGCGGGCGGCATCCGTGGCGGAGAAGGCCCCGCGCTGGAACAGGGCCGTCATGATGAGGCCCGGCAGGGTGAGGAAGGCCACGGTGAAGGGCGCCGACAGGGCGAGCGAGAAGCCCGCCGCCCGGTTCTGCGCCGCGTGCGCCCCCGCGACGTCCCCCGCGGCGATGCGGCGGCTCATCTCCGGCAGGAGCACGGTGCCGGCGGCGATGGCGATGACGCCGAAGGGCAGCTGGTAGAGCCGGTCGGCGTAGTAGAGGGCCGAGACCGCGCCCGTGGGCAGCAGGCTCGCGATGACGGTGTCGGCGAAGGTCGCGATCTGGAAGCCGGCCGCGCCGATCACGGCGGGGCCCAGCACCTTGAAGAAGCGGCCCATGGCGGGATCGCGCAGCGAGGGCCGGGCGAGCCCCGGCGCCACCCCGGCGCGGCGCGCATCGAGCCAGACCAGCCCGAACTGGAGGAGGCCGGAGACGGAGACGCCCCAGGCCGCGGCATAGGCCGCGTTCGGGAACAGGAAGGCCAGCGCAAGCGCTGCCAGCATGGCGAGGTTGAGGAGGATCGGCGCGCCGGCGGCCGCGGCGAAGCGGCGATGGGCGTTCAGGATGCCGGAAGTGAGCGTCACCAGCGTCATGAACAGGAGATAGGGGAAGGTGATGCGCGTCAGCGCCACCGCGAGGCCGAAGCGCTCGGGATCCTGCGAGAAGCCCGGGGCCAGGGCCTGCACCACCCACGGCATCAGCGGCAGGGCGAGGGCCAGCAGCACGACCTGCACCGCGAGCATCAGGCTGAAGATGCGGTCGGCGAAGGCCCGGGCCGCGCCGTCGGCCCCCGCCTCGGCGAGGCCCGCATAGGCCGGCACGAAGGCGGTGTTAAAGGCGCCCTCGCCGAAGATCGCCCGGAAGTGGTTCGGCAGGCGGAAGGCCACCACGAAGGCGTCGGCCATCGGCCCCGCGCCCATCACGGCGGCCATCACCACGTCGCGGGCGAAGCCCGTGACCCGGGAGACCAGGGTCCAGCCGCCGACGGAGAGGATGGAGCGGATCATCGCGCGCCGGCCCGCTGCCGGCGCGCCGGGGACGGGGGCACGATCACCGGCCGAGCCCTGGAGCACCGCCCCGGACACAGGATCCGGGCCGATGCTCTAGGCTGTTGTTTCTGCATCGTCTTTTCCCGAAAGCCGGCGGCCATCCCTCAAGACGATGCTCTAGAGCACGATGCGGGAAAGGGGAATCCGCTTTCGCGGAACCGGCGTGCGACCGCGATCGAGACGGGGCGTGCCCCCGTGTCCGCGAACGGCCGGGCGGTCAGACCGAGGGCTGCTCGACCCGTTCGAGGTCGAGGGCCTCGGCCAGCCACGCGCGGGCCCGGCTGACGCGGCTCTTCACGGTGCCGGTCTGGCAGCCGATGACGGCGGCGGCGGCCTCGTAGGTCATGCCCTGAGCGCCCACGAGGAGCAGCGCCTCGCGCTGCGCCGCCGGGAGGTTCGCCATCTTCGCCCAGAGGTTCTGCAGGGCGATGCGCTCGATCTGGTCCGGCAGGCTCACCAGGGCCGCAGCGGCGACGCCGTCCGCGTCCTCGACCTCGCGCCGGTGCTTGCGGATCTCGCTGTAGAACTGGTTGCGCAGGATCGTGAAGAGCCAGGCCGTGAAGTTCGTGCCGGGCTCGAAGCGGCCGCGGCTCGCCCAGGCCTTGAGCACCGTCTCCTGGACGAGGTCGTCGGCCCGGGCGGGGCTCACCGCCAGGGACAAGGCGAAGGCGCGCAGGGCCGGCAGCGCCGCGACGAGGTCGCTGCCGAAGGCCTTGGCGGCCACGGCATCCGCGCCGTCGAGGAGACGGGTCAGGTGCTCGATCAACCCCGAGAGCTGCGCGGGCTGCTCCTCGAGGATGAGGGCGTAGGATTCGCGCAGCTGCGCACCGAGATGGTGGCGGATCGCCGGAGTCAGTGCGGCCGGGCGCGGGTTCGGCCGGGCCGCAGCCTCGTCGACGACGGTCTCTCCACTCTCGACGGGTTCGCATCGGACGCTCACAGCGTCTGTCCTCCCTGGCATAGGGTCTCCGAATTCGGCCGAACCGGCCAAACCACGAAAAATTCCAGGGGGCTTTTGGCAATCTCTTCATGAATAACGGCTGACGAATGCAATCTTGGCCGTAAAAATACGAAAGCCGCTCCCGTGGTGGGAGCGGCTTTGTGTCGGCTTTGTTTCTCGCGAGCAGGCCCGGCGCGCCGCGGCGACTGGGAGGAATGCTTCGAGACACGCGTTCCGCGAGGGATATCTACGGTTCGATTCGCAACCCTCCCGGCGCGATCAGGCCGCGATCAGGCGGTCGCCTCGGTGTACATCTTCTCCACGTGCTCCCAGTTCACGAGGTTCTCGATGAAGGCCTTGAGGTAGTCGGGGCGCCGGTTGCGGTAGTCGATGTAGTAGGAATGCTCCCAGACATCGACGCCGAGGATCGGCTTGGCGCCGTGCACGAGGGGGTTCTCGCCGTTGGGGGTCTTCAGGATGGCGAGGCGGCCGTCCTTGACCGCGAGCCAGGCCCAGCCCGAGCCGAACTGGCCGACGCCGGCCTGGATGAAGTCGGCCTTGAACTTCTCGAAGCCGCCGAGATCCTCGTCGATCTTCTTGGCGATCGCACCCGGCGCGGCGCCGCCGCCGTTGGGCTTCATCCACTGCCAGAAATGGACGTGGTTGTAGTGCTGGCCGGCATTGTTGAAGAGCGCCTGATTGGTGTTGTAGGAGGCCTTCACGATCTCCTCGACGCTCTTGCCCTGCAGGTCGGTCCCCTCGAGCAGCTTGTTGCCGGTGTCGACATAAGCCTTGTGGTGCTTGTCGTGGTGGAACTCGAGGGTCTCCTTGGACATGTACGGCGCCAGCGCGTCGTAGGCGTAGGGCAGTTCCGGCAGGGTGAAGGTCATGCGTCCGTCTCCGTTCTCGGGCTCGCCGGCAAGGAGGCGCGGCAGCCTCAGCGGGGCAGTCGCTGCGGCGGGCCTTGCCTGCCCCTTCGCTGCGGGAGCCGCTCCGGGCCCCGCCGCGCGATGGCCGGGGGGTAGTTAAGTCGGCCTGCCTCCCCCGGCAACGCCGGAGCCGGGCTTTTCCCCGGCGGGGCGCGGCCACGGTTTTGCAAAACCAGGCCAGGGGCTTACTGTGCGCCGCGGCCGAACCCTGCGGCGCGGGGCCGACACCTGTCCGACCAACAATCAGAGAGTATCATGATCGTTGCGCTGTTCGCGCTCGCTGCGGCACTGGTGATCGGCGGGACCGCTGCCGTGGTGCAGGGCTTCCCCTTCGTCCGCTTGGAGAGCGGACTGGCCATGGTGATCGCGGGCGCCGGCACCGCCTCGGCCGGCGCCGTGCTGTTCGGGCTCGGCGTCGTGGCGCTCGGCCTCAGGCGGGTGGAGCAGGGCCTGCGGGAGCGCCGGGCGGCCGAGCCGGTCCCGGTGCCGCCGGTGCCCGCCCTCGAGACGGTCTTCCCCGAGCCGCCGCGGGCCGCCCGCCCGATCCTGCCGGGCCTCGCCGGGGTCGCCACCGGCGCTCTCGTCGCCGGGACCGAGGCGGGGGGCCGCCGCCAGACCGAGCCGACCTTCGACGACAGCCTGTTCGCGCCCGTCCCCGAGCCGCAGCAGCCGGAGCCCCAGCAGCCGGAACTGCCGATGCCGCAGCCCGAGCCCGCGCCGCCTGCGGAGATCGCCCATCCCGCCGAACAGGACCTCTTCGCCGGGCCGGCCGCCCATGCCGAACCGGAGCCGGCCGAGCCCCTCGTCCTGCGCCCGAGCCTCGACGTGCCGCCGCCGGAGCCCGAGCCGGCCCCCCCGCCGCCGGCGGAGCCCCCCGAGCCCGTCGCCGCGGAGCCCGCCGCTCCGGAACCGCCGCCCGAGCCGGCCCCCGTGGAGCCGCCCGCCCCGGAGCCGATCCCTGAGCCCGCCGCCGAGCCCGAGCCGCCGCGGCGCGAGGTCGTGGGCAAATACGCCTCGGGCGGCAACACCTACGTGATGTTCGACGACGGCTCGATCGAGGCGGAGACCCCGCGCGGCCGCTTCACCTTCGCCTCCCTCGACGAACTCAAGGCGTTCATCGATTCGGGCGGGGAGGGGGCGGCGCGCGGCGCGGCCTGATCCCGGCCGCGCCGCCGGCTCAGGCGAGGGGGTTCAGCGCGTCGTTGCGGGCGGGGATCGGCGCCACCATGGTGAGCGAGAACCCGTCCGGCGCGTAATCGGTGGCGACCTCGGCCTGCACCTGCGTGGTGAGCACCCGCTGGAGCAGGCGCGAGCCGAAGCCCTGGCGCCGGGGCGGCTGCACCGGCGGCCCCTCACTCTCGCGCCAGGTGAAGTGCAGGATGCCCGCCGGGCCTCCCGGCTCCAGCGACCAGCACACGCGGACCCGGCCGCGGCGGTTCGAGAGCGCGCCGTACTTGGCCGCATTCGTCGTCAGCTCGTGGATCGCCATGCCCACCGGCACGGCCATCTCCGAGGGCAGGGCGATGGCGGGGCCCTCCAGCACGATGCGGCCCTCCATGCCGCCCTCCTCCTCCGCCTCGGCGTAGGGCCGCAATTCGTTGGCGAGGAGGTCGCGCAGGTTGGCCGTCTGCCAGGTCGCCTCGGTGAGCACCGAGTGGGTATGGGCCAGCGATTTGATGCGCCCGACGAAGGCCTCGTAGAAGTTCTCGATGCTGGAGGCCGTGCGGGCGGTGGACCCGACGATGGCCTGGACCGTGGCCAGGGTGTTCTTCACCCGGTGGTGCAGTTCGCGGATCAGGAGGGCCTGCCGCTCCTCCGCCCGGAGCCGGTCCGTCACGTCGGCGACGACACCGATGAGGCGGCGCGGCAGGCGGTTCGGCGCGTCGCGCTCGAAGCGGCCGGCCATGTCGATGGTGCGCCACGCCCCGTCGTCCTTGCGCCGGATGCGCCCGGTGACGTGGAAGACCTCGTCCTCGCGCAGGGCCTTCGAGATCGCCCGGCGCACCGCGTCCCGGTCGTCGGGGTGCAGCACCTCGTCGAGGAACTCGGTCTTGCCGATGGTGCCGTCCTCGGGCGTGCGCCCGAAGATCTCGAACATCCGCTCGTTCTCCCAGATCGCCTGGTCGTCGAGCATGTGCCACTCGAAGATGCCGAGCCGCGCCAGCGCGGTGGCCACGCGCAGGCGCTGGTCGCGGGCGGTGAGGTCGTCGCGGGCCTGGACGCGGGTGGTGATGTCCTGGATGACGCCGGCGAGCCCGGTGACGGCGCCGTCGGGTCTGCGGGTCGCGCGGGCGCGGGCCGCGATGATCACGCTGCGCCCGTCGCCCCGGCGGAAGCGGCCCTCGAAGGCGTGCTCCCCGGCCTCGGCCAGCGCCGCCCGGGCGCCCCCCGACAGGCGCGCCGCCTCCGGCACCGCCATCGCCTCGCGCAGGGCCGGCCAGGTCACCGATTCCCCGGCCCGGTAGCCGAGGATCTCGGCGGCGCGCCGGGACAGGTTGATCCGGCCGCTGGCCCGGTCCCAGCGCCATTCCCCGAGCCCGGCGGCCGACATGGCCTCCCGGTTCTCGCTGGAGCGCGCCGCCTCGTCGGGATCCACGTCCTCGACGACGATCACGGTTCCCGATGCACGCACCCGCACGTCGACCGGGCCTCCCCGCGCGTCCACGAGGCGGCGGATCCCGGTCTCGAGAACCTCGTAGGGGGGCAGGAGGTCCCGGGCCGGGCGCCCGGCGAGGCCGCCCGCGGCGTAGCCGAGGAGGGCGCACAGGGCCGGGTTGGCGTCGAGGATCCGTTCGCGGTCCGCGGAGAGCACGGCGAGACCCACCGCCGCCCCTTCGAAGGCGAGATGGCGCAGGGCCCCGGCCTCGTCAGGAGCCGGGCCGTGGTCGACGCCCTCGTCCAATCCGACCTCGACTGCCCGCCGCACGGGCGAAAGTTCCATCATGGCGGGTCAAGATGGCGGGACCGCGCGGCGGCGGCAAGACACGAATGGGGGTGGCGGATCGAAGCAACAGCTAAGTTCGCGTCGCCCGCGCGAATTCGAGGTAGGTCGGGGCCCGGCCGGCGGCCAGGGCCTTGGCCTCGTAGCGCGTGCCCGGCCATCCGGGGAAGGGCCCGGTCCAGTCCGAGGCGCGCTCGGCCGTCCAGCGCAGGTCCGGGCAGCGCGCCGCCCGCGCCAGGGTCCAGCCGGCGTAATCGTCGATGTCGCTGGCGAAGCGGAACAGGCCGCCATCCTTCAGGACGCGCGCGATCTCGGCGAGCGAGGCGTCCGAGACGAAGCGGCGCTTGCGCTGGCGGCGTTTCGGCCAGGGGTCCGGATAGAGCAGGTAGACCCGCTCGAGGCAGGCGTCGGGCAGGCGGGCGATCAGCGCGGTCACGTCCTCGTCGCGGATGCGGACGTTGCGCAGATCCCCCTCGTCGACCGCGCGCAGCAGCTTCACCACGCCGTTGACGAAGGGCTCGGCCCCGATGATGCCCACGTCCGGATGGGCGCGGGCATTCGCGGCGAGGTGCTCGCCGCCGCCGAAGCCGATCTCCAGCCAGACGCCCCCCGGAGCGCCGTGGGAGAACAGGCCGGCCGGATCGAGCCGGCCGCCATCGGCCGGCAGGCCGACCCGCAGGCCCGGCAGCAGGCGGGCGAGGCGGTCCTCCTGGACGCCGCGCAGGCGCTTGCCCTTGCGGCGTCCGAAGAAGGCGCGCTCGGCCTCCGCGATGCCGTCATGGCCCTCCGCACCGGGAGGGAGCGTCTCCCTCCCGGTCATGAGAGGGCTCAGGCCAGCGCCGACTTCAGCTTCGCGGCCAGATCGGTGCGCTCCCACGAGAAGCCGCCATCCGCGTCGGGCTCGCGGCCGAAATGGCCGTAGGCCGCGGTGCGCGCGTAGATCGGCTTGTTGAGCTGCAGCGCCGTGCGGATGCCGCGGGGCGAGAGGTCGATGGCGTCCATCAGGACGGCCTCGAGCCGGGCCTCGTCCACGGTGCCGGTGCCGTGCAGGTCCACGTAGATCGACAGCGGCTTCGAGACGCCGATGGCGTAGGCGAGCTGGATGGTGGCGCGGCCCGCGAGCCCGGCCGCCACCACGTTCTTGGCGAGGTAGCGCGCCGCGTAGGCGGCCGAGCGGTCCACCTTCGTCGGATCCTTGCCCGAGAAGGCGCCGCCGCCGTGGGGGGCCGCGCCGCCATAGGTGTCCACGATGATCTTGCGGCCGGTGAGGCCGGCATCGCCGTCGGGACCGCCGATCACGAACTTGCCGGTCGGGTTCACGTGCCAGACGGTGCCCTCGTTGACCCAGCCCTCCGGCAGGGCCTTGCGGATGTAGGGCTCCACGATCGCGCGCACGTCGGCCGAATCGAGGGACTCGTCGAGATGCTGGGTCGAGAGCACGATCTGCGTGACCTCGACGGGCTTGCCGCCGGCGTAGCGGACGGTGACCTGGCTCTTGGCGTCGGGGCCGAGCTTGGCCGCATCGCCCTGCTTGGCCTTGCGGGCGTCGGCGAGGTCCTTGAGGATCTTGTGGGCGTAGAAGATCGGCGCGGGCATCAGGGCCGGGGTCTCGTCGGCGGCGTAGCCGAACATGATGCCCTGGTCGCCCGCGCCCTCGTCCTTGTTGCCGGCGGCGTCCACGCCCTGCGCGATGTCGGCGGACTGCGCGTGCAGGTGGATGGCGACGTCGTTGTTCTTCCAGTGGAAGCCGCTCTGCTCGTAGCCGATGTCCTTCACGGCCTCGCGGGTGAGCTGTTCGAGATCCTTGAAGGTCACCGAGTCGGGGCCGCGCACCTCGCCGGCGATGACGATGCGGTTGGTGGTGGCCAGCGTCTCGACGCCGAGGCGGGCCTCCGGCATGGCCGCGAGATAGGCGTCGACCACGGTATCGGAGATGCGGTCGCAGACCTTGTCGGGGTGCCCCTCGGACACGGACTCGCTGGTGAACAGGTAGTCGGAACGCGGCATCGTCTGGCCCCACCTTGTGCGGGACCACCTGCGTGACGAGGTGCGCAACCCGCTTTGTCGGGGGCGTTCTCGCACTGCCCGGCGGGAGGGGTCAAGCTGAAACGGCGAACGATTCCGTTATTCCGGACAAAGCGGCCGGAAAATCAATCGCTGAGGCGCTTGCTCAGAACCTGGGCCGCCGCGGCGATGTCGCGCCGGACGGTGTCCGGCAGGGTGTCGCTGAGATGCCGGGCCACTGCCTCGGCGAGGTTCTGGAGGCTGCCCTCGGCGCGGTAGGCCTGCTGCGCCGTCTCCGAGAAGCCGCCGGACGTCTCGTCGAGGCGGGGCGCGCCCTGGAAGAAGTATTCCAGCGGCACCCCGGTCATCCGCGAGAAGATGTCGAGATGGACCGCGCTGATGCGGTTGGTCCCCTTCTCGTACTTCTGCAGCTGGGCCGCCGACATGCCGAAGCTCTCCGCCACGCGCTTCTGCGTCAGCGACGCCTTGCGGCGCTGCTCGGCGATGCGCTGCCCCACATAGACGTCGCGCTGATCGGTCTTCTGGCCTGCCATGGACGGTCTCGCAGTGCATCCCGCTCGCGGCGCGGAATGGGAACGATTACGGCTTAGCATTTAAGCCCGCCGCCGCTCCCTGTCACGGCGTCCGGACCCTTTCGTTGCGGATTGAATGCAAAAATTTTCGACAGGCCTGACGGCGCGGCGGACCCCGGCGGCGGCTCAGACCGGTTCCTCGTCCCGCTTCGACGGCTCGTAGGCGCACCACTCGCAGACGCCCCGCATCGCCATCCGGTCGCCGTTCCGCTGGGAACAGAGGGGACAGACGAGCAGGGTGAGGCGGGCCGGCGTGCGCACGCCGAGGCCGCGGCCCCGAAAGGTCACCCTGCGGCCGTGCGGTTCCGCCTCTTTGCGTTCCTGACCCATCGAGGCTCCCGAAGACCGGCGCGGGCTGCGCTCAAGCTCCGGCTTCAACGCTCCGGCGCGGGTCGGGTTGCCGGGCGGGAAGCGCGCCGCCGGCGATCGCTCCGGCCGTCACCCCGCGGTCGCGGAACGGTCGCGGACGCCCGATCCCCGCGCCGCAAGTCCTGTCGCCTCACGGACAAGCTTCCGCCGCGCCGACCCTGCCCTCCGGAGGCTCGGGGAAGCTCCGGGCCAGATCGCGGGCCCGTGATCGCGCCCATCGCGGGGTGGAAGTCAGCCGCGAATGCGTCGCGGATCATGCATTCGGCAGGCCAATCTCGGGCAATATTCGCTCCGAACGAGGGCCGGCGGGCGATCTTCAGGATGATGACGCTTCGTTAGCAACCTATTCGTCCGGCGCGTCGAGCTTGCCTGTGTTGCGAGGGGGCAACGGGCAGTCTCCGGATGAGCCGCGGCCCGCGTCCGGCGCCGCAAATTTATTGACATAGCTCCCTGCCCGATGGTCTTTGGACTGGATTTTTCGTCCGCGCCTGCGTCAGGACTGTCTACCGATGCTTTCGAACGATCGTGTTTGCTCGCGCCCGCTGCGCTCCGCCCTGCTGCTCGGCGTGTCGTTCCTGGGGTGCCTGAGCCAGGTTGGCACGGCTTCCGCCCAGGTCGTCGCGCCGGGCTTCAACGCCAATCAACTCGCCCGCAACGACGACAGCTCGACCGGCCCGGTGACCCTGCCGTTCACGGTGAACTACTTCGGTACGACGTACACGCAGACCTACGTCAACAATAACGGCAACATCACCTTCCGCTCGGCCTCGTCCGACTTCACACCGGTGGGCCTCGGCGCCAACTATCGGGGGCAGCCGATCATCGCCCCGTTCCTGGCCGACATCGACACGCGGAACCCGGCGAGCGGCATCACGTCCTACGGCAACGGCACCTATGCGGGCCGCACGGCCTTCGGCGTGACCTGGCCGGGGGTCGGCTATTTCAGCAGCCAGGCCGACCGGACGAACACCTTCCAGCTCATCCTGGCCAACCGCGCCGAGACCGGCACGGGCAATTTCGACATCTACTTCAACTACGGCAGCATCCGCTTCGAGACCGGCTCGGCCGACGGCGGCACCGGCGGCCTCGGCGGCAACTCCGCGGCGGCCGGCTTCTCGGCGGGAACCGGCGTGGCGGGGACCTATTACGAACTGCCCGGCTCGATGGTGAACGGCGCCTTCCTCGACGGCGGCCCCTTCTCCCTGGCGACCGGCACGAACAACAACACCCCCGGCCAGTTCCTCTTCCCGGTGCGCAACGGCGCCGTCGTCCTGGCGCAGACCTGCTCGGCGGGCGACAACGCCTCGACCACGGCGGTCGCCAATTGCGGACCGAACCGCAGCTACAACGGCATCTTCTACACGCCGACCGTCGGCTTCACCCTCAACGTCCTGGCCAACACCACGATCACCGCCGCCTCCAGCGCCGACGCCGTGCTCGTGATGCCCACGAACGCCACGACAGGCCGCGGCACCACCCCGGTGACGATCAACGTCAGCGACAGCGCCACGATCACCGCGACGACCCGCGCCGGCATCAACCTCGACGGCGCGAACGGCTCGGGCAACGGCACGATCAACAGCGCGGGCCGTATCACCGCCGGCAGCGCGGCCATCCAGGCCCGCACCGGGGCCGGTCAGCTGGCTGTCACCAATTCCGGGACCCTGTCGGCGCCGGTGGGCATCCTCGGCGCCGGCGCACAGGTCGGCATCGTGAACTCGGGTACGATCTCGAACGCCGTCCTCGGCATCGCCGCCCAGGGCCTCGCCTCCACGGCGCGCAACAGCGGCACGATCAACTTCGGCCTCGCGGGCATCGCGAATGTCGGTTCGGGCGCCGTCTCCGTCTCGAATACCGGCACGATCACCCGCGATCCCGCCCTCCCGTCCATTCTCTCCCAGACGCTCCTCGACCGTCTGCCCGCCAACGCGGCCGACATCGACAACCAGATCGACGCCGCCACGGGTCGCGCCCGCCTTGCCGACGGCTCGCGCATCCCGGCAGCGATCGCCGCCCTGTCGCAGGCCGGCGCCGTCACCATCGACAACGCCGGCACCATCGCCGTCTCGACCCCCGGCATCGGCATCGGCGCCGCCACGGGAAGCGGCACCGGCCCGATCACGATCACCAACTCCGGCAGCGTCTCGTCGAGCCTCACCGCGATCTTCGCGCGCTCGGCCGGCGGCAACATCAACATCACGAACCTCACCGGCGGCACCCTCAGCGGCGGCGCCTACGCCGTGGACACCAGCGGCAGCGCCGCGGCGACCCGGATCGACAACCGCGGTGGCATCCTGGGTCCGCTCGCCCTCAGCAACGGCTCCTCGGTGCTGAACAGCGGCCAGTTCATGACCATCGGGGCCAGCACCTTCGGCGGCGGCACCTTCGCGAACACCGGCACGGTTTCCCTGGCGGGCACGCCCGCGGCGCCGACGAACGCGACCTTCGGCGCGCTCCAGACCTTCACCAACGCCGGCACCATCGACCTGCGCACCGGCACCGGCGCCAACACCCTGACCATCGGCGGCAACTATGTGGGCCAGAACGGCAACGTGCTGTTCCAGGCCTCGACCCTGGCCAACACCAGCGACCGGCTCGTGATCAACGGCAACGCGAGCGGCAGCACCAACCTCTTCGTCAGCAACCTGACGCCGGGCACCGCCTTCACCACGTCGCCGGTCCTCGTGCAGGTGAACGGCACCGCGAGCACCAACGCCTTCACCCTGGCCGGCACGCAGAACTTCGGCACCCTGGAGAGCGTGCTGGTCAACGGCACCAGCGCGAACGGCGCGAGCACCATCTCGCTGGGCGCCGTGCCGACCGCGGTGGGCCTCTCGGCGCAGACCGCGGTGATCGCGGCCCGCTCCATCGCCTTCCAGGGCGGCACGGCCGTGCTCGACCGCATGACCCAGCTGCGCGAGAACACCCAGCGCGCCGCCGCCGGCACGCCGTCGGTGCCGCCGCAGGCGCTGCAATACACCCAGAACACCCAGTACGCCGCCCTCGTCAGCAAGGACCCGATCGCGCCGAACCTCGTGCCGGCGGCCGTGCCCGTCGACACCTCGGTGCGCCCGGCGGTGTGGGCGCGCGCCTTCGGCGACCTCGAGCGCCGCAGCGGCTCCACGAGCTTCAGCTTCGGCGGATCGACCTTCAACCGCGATCTCGGCTACACCCAATCCTCGGGCGGCCTGCTCGGCGGCACCGACGTGGTCTTCAGCGGCATCACCAAGCCCGATGACGGCCTCATCGTCGGCGTGCTCGGCGGCTACACCATCTCGACCGTGCGCCTGAACCAGGCGGCCGGCCGGCAGGATTACGACGGCGGCACGGTGGGCACCTACGCCACCTACATCAACGGCCCGGCCTTCGTGGACGCGATGTTCAAGGTCGACCTCCTCGGTCTCGACATCATCGCCCCGGGCCTGCGCCAGGCGACGGGCCTGCAGAACTACAACTTCATCACCAATGTCGGCTACCGCTTCCCCCTGGCCAACGGCTTCTACGTGGAGCCCACGGCCGGCCTCGAATACGTCAACACCCAGTTCAACCGGCAGGCGGGCCTCACCGTGAACTCGGTGCCGCTGCAGAACGGCGACGCCCTGCGCGGCCGGGTCGGTGCCCGCATGGGAACCGAGATCATCGTCGGCGACCTGCGCTGGGAGCCGAGCATCACCACCTACGTCTACTCGGTGCTCACCGAGAGCCGCACGCTCGGCGCCTTCAACGGCATCTCCAGCGTCACCGGCCTGCGCGACGAGGGCAAGGTGCGCGGCGAGGTCCAGGCCTCCCTCAACGTCTTCAACCTGAAGACCGGCCTGTCCGGCTTCATCCGGGCCGATTACCGGGTCGGCGAGGATCTCGTGGCCGGCGGCGGCCGGGTCGGCGTGCGCTACCAGTGGTGAGCGTCCGCTGACGCAGCCCGCGTCGGGACAAGAGAAAGGCCGCCGCCCGGTCCCGGGCGGCGGCCTTTCAGTTCGCGGTGCCGGGCAGGCGGCTCAGCGCATCCGCTGCATCAGGCGGATGCCCTCGATGTCGAAGCGGCCGTAACCCCGCGAGGTCTCGTTGAACACGTAGGGCTGGTAGCGGTGGCGCATGGTGGCCGAGACGTAGTGGGCCTGATCGCTCACCGCGGTCGGCGCACAGAAGCCGCAATCGATTCGCTCGGCGCCGTGCAGGCGCCCGGCGAGGGCCGGGGAGAGGCCGGCGGTGGCGAGGGTGCCGGCGATCGAGACGAGCAGGGCCAGACGGGGCATTGCACAACTCCGGGGGCGTGGTTCGAGAACAGAATTCGGCACGGAAAACAGATCGGTCGGGGTGAAGGTTCCGTAATGCCCCAGACTCGGCCGTTCGACCGGACGGCCCGAGGCAGGATACCGGCCTCCCCGACGACCGATCTTCGATGTGGAAGCCCCGCTCTCGGATCGATCTCTTCCATGCCCACCGGTCTATAGTGGCGGGCCTGCATTCGCGGTGCGCCGGAGCACCGCGGCGACCTCGGGACGAGGACTATTCAAACGGTCGGGACGCGTCGCCGATGCGTTCCGAAATCCGACTTCCCGGCATGCCGGCGGATCCGAACACAGGTTTGCGCGCGATTTTCCGCGCGAGAACTGATTTTAACGATTGCGCGACGCGGGTCCCGCCCCTAACGATGGGCGGATCGGCCGTCGGCGAGGCGGGACGGATGACCATGAGCAGACTCGCGATCGCTGTCATCGTCAGCACGCTGCTGACCTTCTACACGGCCCAGGCCTCCGCCGAGGGGCGCCGGGTGGCCCTCGTCGTCGGCATCGGCGCCTACCAGACGGTGCCGTCCCTGCCCAACGCGGTGAACGACGCCGACGCCGTCGCGGAGATGTTCCGCAAGGCGAATTTCGACGTCGTCACCGCGCGCACCGATCTCGGCAATCTCGAGTTCAAGCGCGCGATCCGGCAGTTCGAGGACACGGTCACCGATTCGGACATCGCGGTGGTGTTCTACGCCGGCCACGGCATCGAGATCCGGGACACCAACTACCTCATCCCCACCGACGCCAAGCTCCTGAACGAGCGCGACGCCGAGGACGAGGCGATCTCCCTCGACCGGATCATCTCCGCGCTGGAGCCGGCCAAGCGCCTGCGCCTCGTCATCCTCGACGCCTGCCGCGACAACCCCTTCGCCGGCAAGATGAAGCGGCGCGTAGCCACCCGCGCGGTCTCGGTGGGTCTCGGCCGCGTCGAGCCGGCCCAGACCGACACGCTCATCGCCTACGCCTCCAAAGAGAAGTCGGTGGCCAATGACGGCGAGGGCGCGCACAGCCCCTTCACCACGGCGCTCCTCGCCAACCTGACGCAGCCGGGCCTCGACATCCGCCTCGCCTTCGGCCGGGTGCGCGACGACGTGCTGCGCGTCACCAACCGCCAGCAGGAGCCCTTCGTCTACGGGTCCCTCGGCGGCGGCACCGTCGCCCTCGTGCCGGCTCCGGACGCCGCCACCGGCGCCGCCGACACCGCCAAGGCCGATTATGCCGCCGTGGAGCGCCTGAGCTCGAAGGCCGCCTGGGAGGCCTTCCTCAACACCCACAAGACCGGCCTCTACGCCGATCTCGCCCGCGTCCAGATGGCCAAGCTCGGCGAGACGACGGGCGTGCGCAGCCTCTCCGGCGTCTCCGAGCAGCCCGCGCCGAGCGCCCCCGCCGCCCCGGTCAGGATCCCGCCGGCCATCGTCGAGCCGCGCCCGACCCAGGCCGAGCAGAAGGCCTGGGACAAGCTCGACGGCTCCACCGACATCAAGGCGCTGCGGTCGTTCGTCGAGCGCTTCCCGAGCTCGCCGCTGATCGCCTCGGCCCAGCGGCGCATCGAGCTGCTGGAGCAGCTCCGCCGCGAGCAGGAGGAGGCGCAGCGCATCCAGCGCGAGGCCGCCCGCATCCGCGAGGAGGAGGAGAAGCTGCGCCGGGCCGCCGAGGCGGACCAGCGCCGCCTCGAGCGCGAGGCCGCCCACCTTCGCGAGCAGGAGGAGCGCGTCAAGGCGGCCGAGCTCGCTCGGCAGAAGGCCGAGGCCCTCGCCGCCGCCAAGCAGCGCGAGATGGAGGAGCGCGCCAAGGCCGCCGCCGAGCTGGCGGCCCGCCGCCTGGAGGAGGAGCGCGCCAGGGCCGCCGAGGCCGAGCTGCGCCGCCGGGAGGCCGAGGCCCGCGCACAGGCGCTCGCCGCCGAGCGTCAGCGCATCGCCGAGGAGGCCGCCGCCCGCAAGCGCGAGGCCGACGAGGCCGCCAAGCTCGCCGCCGCCGCCAAGGCCGCCCGCGAGGCCGAGGAGCGCGAGCGCGTCCGCGCCGCCCAGGAGCTCGACCGCCAGGAGCGCGCCCGGGCCGCCGAGGCCGCCGCCCGCGAGAAGGCCGCCCGCGAGGCCGCGCTCGCCGCCGAGACCGCCGCCCGCAAGAAGGAGGCCGATGCCCGCGCCCAGGCGCTCGCCGCCGAGCGTCAGCGTCAGGCCGAGGAGGCCGCCGCCCAGAAGCGCGAGGCCGACGAGGCCGCCAAGCTCGCCGCCGCCGCCAAGGCCGCCCGCGAGGCCGAGGAGCGCGAGCGCGTCCGCGCCGCCCAGGAGCTCGACCGCCAGGAGCGCGCCCGGGCCGCCGAGGTCGCCGCCCGAGAGAAGACCGCCCGCGATGCGGCGCTCGCCGAGGCCAAGGCCGCCGAGGCCGAGCGCGTGAAGCGCGAGGCGGAAGCGGTGGCGAGCCGGCGCAAGCAGGACCAGCAGCTCCGGACGGTCGAGGACACCGCCGAGGCTCAGAAGCGCGAGGCCGCCCAGGCCGCCAAGCTCGCCGCCGAGCAGGATCTGCGCCGCAAGGCCGCCGCCAAGCAGCGCGAGGCCGCCGAGCAGGCCCGCCGGGTGGCGGAAGAGGCCGCCGCCAACCGCCGCAAGGCCGCCGAGGTCGCCCGCAAGGCCGCCGAGCAGCAGGCCGAGCGCATGGCCGCCGCCGCCGAGAAGCGCCGCAAGGCCGTGGCCCAGGCCAAGGAGGCCGCCAAGGCCCAGGCCACCAACGTCCGCGCCGGCGTCCGCCCCCCGGCCGCCGCCCGCCTGCAGGCCCAGGCTGCCCCGGCTCCGGCCCCGGCCCGGTTCAGCCCCGCCGAGATCGGCGCGGCCCGCATGATGAGCCGGATGCCGTAAGGGTCTCCGGGCGGGCCCCACGGAGCCCGCGCCGCTTCCCCGGATCCATCGCCGAAACGCCGCCCCGGACGACCTGTCCGGGGCGGCGTTTCCTTTTGACGGATCCGCCTGCTCGGCTCGGTGCCGCGCGCACCGCCGTCGCTTCGGGATGGCGAAGGAGCCTGGAGGCGGTGGGGCGCGGCGCGCGCGACGCTTCGCGGCCCCGAGACGCCGCGGGGGCTGCACGGAACCGATCCTCCCGGACCGCCCTGATGCGTCGCCTTGCGCTCATGCGGAGAGACGAGCGCTGTCCGGCTACGGAAGCGATCGATCGGACCGCCTCTGTGCCGGAAGGTGCAAGGCTCCTCTCATACGCGTTCCGGCTGATCGCTTCGGGATAAGCCCCGCACCGTCATCCCGGGGCCGCGGAGCGGTGCCCGGGATCCAGGCCCACCGAAGGGGCCGAGCCAGGAACAGCGGCGTTCATGGGTTGCACGCTCCGCGCGCCCCTCCGGGTCCGGGCTCGCTCCTCGAGCGACCCCGAAAGACGGCGGCAAACTTATAACGAAGCGATCGAGCGGAACCCGTATCGGAGTCCCGACCATCGCGCCCGAGGCGGCCGAGCGCCCGACGGTTCGGGTCAGGTCCGGACTATCGGGAGCGCAGAGATTGCCGGGATCACTGCGCCAGCTGCCCGACGCTGAGGATCGCGCCCATCACCGAGACGATGAGGCCGCCGATGAGGCCGCCGATGAGGATCGTCACCAGCGGCGTGAGCAGGGCGAGGAGGCGGTCGATGCGCTGGCGGGTCTGGGTCTCGTGCATCTCGGCGGCATGCGTCAGCACGCTGGCGAGGCGGTTCACCTGCTCGCCGCTGGCGATCAGGTTGAGGGTGGAGGGGGCGTAGGGCCGCAGGGGCGCGAGGCCCGCGGCGAGGCTGCTGCCCTCGGTGAGGCGGCGCCCCGCCTCTTCCAGGGCCTGCCGGAACACCTGGTTTCCGGCGAGGGGGCGAGTGGCCGCCACCGCGTCCGGAATCGGCACCTCGGCCTGGAGCAGCGTGCCGAGCACCCGGCAGATCCGGCCAAGCTCGACCCCGACCACGATCTCGCGGACGAGGGGCAGGCGGAGCGCGAGCCGCGCACGGGCGGCCGCGAAGGCGGGCGCGGGCCAGGCGCGGGCGAGGGCGGCGGCGAACAGCCCGGTTCCGGCGAGGAGCCAGGGCCACCACGCGCCGAAGCCCGCGCCGAGGGCGGCGGCCGCGCGGATCGCGAAGGGCGGCGCCTGGCCGGTGCCCTCGAAGAGCGGGGCCAGCGCCGGCACCAGCACCCCGACGATCATCGCCACCGTGCCGATCGCCATCAGGACGAGGAGCGCCGGATAGATCATCGACGAGACGAGATGGCGGCGCACCGCGTCGCGCCGCTCGATCGAGCCGGTCAGCGAGCCGATCACGTCGACGAGGGTGCCGGTGGCCTCGCCCGCCCGCACGATGTCGACCATGTCGCGGGGGAAGGCCTGGGGGTGGGCCGCCATCGCCCGCGACAGGGCGGCGCCGCCGACGACCCGTTCGAGGATGTCGGCGAGGACGGGGCGCAGGGCGGGGCCGGCCTGCCGCTCCACGAGGCGCAGGGCCCGGTCCACCGTGAGCCCGGCGCCGAGCAGTGTGCCGAACTCCCGGAGGAAGGCGAGGCGGGCGGCGTCGTTCACCCGGTCGCGGCCGAACAGGTCGCGCCGCCAGAAGGCCACGGGCCGGCCCGAGACCGGGTCGATGGCGAAGACCTGCAGCCCGTCCGCGCGCAGTTGCGCCACGGCGCGCTGGCGGCTCTGGGCCTCGATACGGCCGGCCCGCGTCGCCCCGTCCGCCGCGTAGGCCCTGTAGGCGAAGCTCGGCATCAGACCTGCCCTTCCAGCACGCGGCCGACCTCGTCGAGGGTGGTGTCGCCGGAAAGCACCCGGGCGCGGCCGGTCTCGGCGAGGGTGGCCATGCCGGCGGCGCGCGCCGCCTCGGCGATGGCGGTCTCGCCGCGCCGGTCGGCGATGAGGCCGCGCAGGCCCGCATCCAGCGGCATGATCTCCGAGACGACCATGCGGCCGCGATAGCCGCTGCCGTTGCAGGCCGGGCAGCCGCGGGCGCGCTTGAGGGTGAGGGGCGCGTCGGGCCCGACGCGCAGGCGCAGGCGCTCGCTCTCGCTGGCCGGGGAGGGGGACGCGCAATCCGTGCAGAGGCGGCGCACGAGGCGCTGGGCGACGACGCCGTTCAGCGTGGCGGCGATGAGGTAGGGCTCGACGCCCATGTCCATCAGCCGGGTCACGCTGGCCGGGGCGGAATTGGTGTGCAGGGTCGAGATCACGAGATGGCCCGTGAGCGAGGCCTGCACCGCGATCCGCGCGGTCTCGCCGTCGCGGATCTCGCCGACCATGACCACGTCCGGATCCTGGCGCAGGATGGAGCGGAGCGCCGCCGCGAAGTCGAGGCCGATGCCGGGATGGGCCTGGACCTGGTTGACCCCCGCCATCCGGTACTCCACCGGATCCTCGACGGTGACGACCTTGAGGTGCGGCCCGTTGATCCGCCGGAGCGCCGCGTACAGCGTCGTGGTCTTGCCGGAGCCGGTGGGGCCGGTGACGAGGACGAGCCCGTTGGGCTTGCCCGTCATCGCCTCGATGCGGGCGATGGCGGGCGCGTCGAAGCCGAGGGTGCCGAAATCCTCCACCCGGCGCGAGCCGTCGAGGACGCGCAGCACCACGCTCTCGCCGTGGGCGGTGGGCAGGGTCGAGACGCGGATGTCCACGTCCTGGCCGCGGTCGGGCGCCTTCATGCGCCCGTCCTGCGGCAGGCGCCGCTCGGCGATGTTGAGGCCGGCCTGGATCTTGATGCGGGTGGTGAGGGCGAGCTGCACGGATTTCGCCAGGCGCTCGGCCTCCACGAGCACGCCGTCGACCCGGTAGCGCACGCGCATGTCGGCCTCCTCCGCCTCCAGGTGGATGTCGGAGGCCTGGAGCTCGAAGGCCTTGCGCACGAGGCGGGCGGCGAGGCGCACGATGGGGGCCTGGCTCGCCACGTCCGCGAGGCGGGCGACGTCGTCGTCGGCCCCGCTCTCCTCCATCTCGGCCGCGTCGCCGTAGACGGCGCGGTGGGCCCGCTCGAACTGGCCGGGGCCGACGAGGCGGCGCTCCACCCGCCGGTCGGCGAGATGCTCCAGCGCCGCCGGGATCTCGGCATCGAAGGGATCGACCACCGCGACGAGGAGGCAGTCGGGCTCGGCGGCGAGCGGCAGCACCCGGGCGCGGGCGCAGTAATCGGGCCCGAGCGCCTCCGGCAGGACCGGGCCGCCCGGCAGCTCCGCCTCGCTCAGGATCGCGAGCCCGGTCGCCTCCGAGAGCACGGTGAGCAGGCTCGCCTCGTGCACGAGGCCCATCTCGGTGAGCAGGAGCGGCAGGGGGCGCCGGCCCGGCGCGTCGAGGGCGGCGAGCGCCCGCTCGTGGCCGACCCCGTCGAGGGCCCGGATCTCGGCGAGGTGATCGACGAAGGCGCGCAGGTGGCCGTCGCGGTCGCGGCCGGCCTCGCGCCGGTCGGCGCGCACGCGCCGCGGCCGCGTCTTCGATCCCCAGATGCTCAGCATGGGCCGGCCCCCGCCCGTCGCGTGGACGCGACCGACCCACTGTGCGGATCGGCCCTTAAGCAGAGGGAAACGTCGGCCCTTTAAGACAGTGCGGGCGAACCCCGCCGGAAGCCGAGAGTGAGCCGACCCACCGTGAGCGTGAAGTCCGTGCTGTCGCCCATCCAGGCGCCGCTGCGCCAGGGCTTCGATGCGGCGGCGCATCTCCTCGGCTTCACCGAGGTCCGCACCGACCGCGACCCGGCGCTGCTGACGATCCGCCTCGGCCCTCCCGGCGAGGCGGCCCTCGCCGTCATCGACCGGCGGGACGGGCAGCACCGCACCGACCGCCTCGATGCCGGGGCGGAGGATCTCGCCGAGCGGCTCGCGGCGATCCGCGGCGGACGGGCGGGCCTGCGGGTCCGCATCCTGGTCGACCCCGCCCTGTGCTTCGTGCGCAGCCTGGACCTGCCGGGCGCCGCGCTGCCCCAGATGCGCGCGGTGCTGGCCCAGGAACTCGAGGCCGCGACCCCCTTCCGCGCCGATCAGGTCCTCAGCGACTGGTACGTCGAGGGAGAGGACACGGCCGCGCGCTCGTTACGCGTGCGCCACGTCGTGCTGAAGCGCGCGCGGCTCGATCCGCTGCTGGCCACGCTCGCCCGCGCCGGACTCGTCGCGGGTCAGGTCGCTGTGGGGCCCGCCGAGGACCGGACCATGCCGGTGGATCTCCTCACGGGGGGCCACCGCACCCTGCCGGGCCTGCTGCGGGGGGCCGGCACGGGCAACCTGCTCCTCATGGCCGGCGCCCTGCTGCTGCTGCTCGGCGCCTTCTTCGGGCTGCGCCAGCATCAGGAGGCGCGCCTGCGCACCCTCGACGACGCCTTCGTGGCGGCGCGCCGGGCCGCGGGGCCGCCGCCGCCGCCCGCCGTGCAGGCCGGCATCGCGGCGATCCTGGCCGAGCGGGGGCCGCCCCTCGGCCGGACCTGGGACGCGCTCGCCGCCGCCCTGCCGGACACCGTCTCCGCGCAGAGCCTGCGCCTGACCGGGGAGGGGCTGGACCTGACCCTGACGGGCCCGGACCCGCAGGCGGCGCTCGCAGCCCTCGGGACCATCCCCGGATTCGGCCCCCCGATCCTGCGCGAGGCGGCCGGCACGCGCATCGTGGTCGCGCTGCCCCGGACGGAGGCGCGCCGGTGAGGACGCGTCCGATCCACCGCTCCGTCATTCCGGGCCGCACGGTGAGCGAGTCCGAACTCCGGGAGCACCGCTGCCCCCGCCCCCCGCTGCCCCGCGATGACCGGGCGGCGACCGACGCGAGCCCCCCGCCCGCGGGAGGCCGTGCGGATGGCGAAGGCGGATCCGCGGCGGAGCCCGCCGGCCGCCGAGAACCCGCGATCGGAACGGACATGAGATCGCTCCTCGAGGCGGTTCCCCGCCCGCTCCTCGCCGGTCTCGCGGGGCTCGGCCTCGCCCTCGCCCTGGCGGTGGGGCCCGTGCTGGAGGCGGTCGAGGCGCAGGGATCGGTCGCCGAGGCGCGCGCGCGCCTCGTCCGGGCGCAGGCGGCGGCCGCGCGCGTGCCGGTCCCGCCGCCCCTCGTCGGGGCGGATGCGGACGCCCTGGTCGCGGCCTTCCGCGCCCGCCTCGAAGGGCTCGCGGCCGAGCGCGCCGCCCTGCTCACGGAGGCCGAGATCCAGCCCGATCCCGCCCGCCCCGCCCTGCCGCGCCTGCGCGCCGCCTTCCGCGGCACGGCCGAGGGCCTGCACGGGCTGGTGCACGCCCTGGAGAGCGAGGCGCCCCTGATGGTGATCGAGGAGGCCGATCTCGGCGTCGAGCGCCCGGCCGATCCCGAGATCGGGCGCGGGACGGTGATGCGCCTCGGCCTCGTCGTCCGGGGCGTCCTCCTGCCCGCCAAGCCCGAGGCCGGGAGTTCGTCCCCGTGAAGCCGCTGCGCCAGATCCTCGCCGGGACCGGACGCGGCCCCCGGGCGGCCTTCGGGCTCGGGGCGGCGGCGCTGGCCGCCGTCCTCGCCTGGCCCGTCGATGGCGGACCCGCCCCGCCGCCGCGGGCGCCCGCTCCGGTGCCCGCTCCGGGCGATATGGCGGCGCTGCGCCGGCCGCTGTTCGATCCGGGCCGGCGCGCCTGGAGCGCCGCGGGGAGCCGCGCGGCGCTGCTCGCGGGCGATCCGCCCCGGCCGATCCTGACCGTGCGCGGCATCCTCATCGACGGCGCCTCGGCGCGCGCGCTCATCGACGACGGCGCGCAGACCTGGCTCGCCCGCGGCGAGGGACGGGGCGACTGGCGGATCACCGCGATCGCCCGGGACCGCGTCACGGTCACGCAAGGGGAGCGGCTCTACACGGCCGACCTCCTCGGCCCCCCCGCGACCCTGCGGCCGGTCGGGGCGCGGCCCGCGCCGGACGGGGACGCGCCGCCCGCCCTGCGGCGCTGAGCGCCGCGGCGCCTCAGGATGAGGTCGAGCCTCGGAAAGAACCGAGCCCGCTCTCAGTCCACCATCCGGCGCAGGATGCCCTCGGAGCCCGTCGGCGCGGCGGCGAGCGGCGGGGGTGGCGCAACCGGGCGCACCGGCATCATGGTGCGCAGCTGCTGGCGGAAATCCTCGGCGATGCGGTCGGCCTCGACCGTGCCGCGGATCACCCGCGGGCGGATGAAGACGAGGAGTTCGGTGCGCACCCTTCCATCCACCCGGTTGCGGAAGGCGGGGCCGACGAGGGGCAGGTCGCCGAGCACGGGCACGGCCTCGTTCGTGATCTGCGCCTTCTCCTGCACCATGCCGCCGATGGCGAGGCTGTGCCCGTCCCGCACGGCGACGCTGGTGGCGACCCGGCGCTGGCGGATCGTCGGCGAGTTGATCGAGGAGGTCGTGGTGGGCACCACGTCGCTGACCTCCTGGTTGATGTCGAGCACCACGAGGCCGTTCTTGTTGACCCGCGGCGTCACCGAGAGGATGACGCCGGTATCCTTCAACTCGATCTCGTTGAGGATCGGCGCGTTGCTGGAGAGCGCGCTCTGGCCCGACTGCTTCACGATCGGCACCTGATCGCCGATCTGGAGCTTGGCCGTGCGGTTGTCGAGCACGGTGATGTTGGGCGACGAGATCACGTTGATGCGCGTCACGCCCCGCAGGGCGTTGAGCACCACGTTGAAGTCCGAGGCGTTGAGCAGGTAGTTGAAGCCCGGCACGCCGCGCGCGGCGGCCGTGACCAGCCCGCCGACGCCGCCGAGGTTGTTCTGCTTCGCGAACGCGTCCGAACCGCTGCTGGCGAGGTTGAGGCGGTCGCCGTTCTGCTTCAGGAACCACTGCACGCCGAATTGCAGGGTGTCGTTCAGGGTCACCTCGGCGATGACGGTCTCGAGCAGCACCTGCGTCGGCATCGCGTCGAGGCGACCGAGGATGCGCAGGATCTTGTCGTACTGGTTGCGCGTCGCCGAGATGACGAGGCTGTTGTTGGCGTCGTCGGCCACGATGCCCACGGCGTCCCGCCGCATCCCGTTGGGGCCGTTGCCGGTCATGCCGTAGCCGGGATCGGCCGCGCCGCCGTAGCCGCCACCGAAGGTGCCGCCGAGGCCCGCGCTTCCGTACCCGCCGCCGAGCCCGGCCTGCCCGATGGCGCCCGGCCCGGCCCCGCCGGCACCGGGGCCCGGGGATCCGAAGACCCCGCCGGCCTGGCTGCCCAGCGCGCCGCTGGGCGCCCCCGGGCCGCCCGGACCCAAGCCCGGACCCGCACCGAGGCCTCCCGCCGTCCCGAGGCCGCCCGCGGCCCCGAGCCCGCCAGCGCCGCCGTAGCCGCCGCCATAGGTGCCGCCGCCGATCCCGCCCCCGTAGCCGCCCGCCGACATGCCGTAGGCACCGCCCATCTCCGCGGCGACGACGCCCTGGAGGACGGCGGCGAGTTCCTTGGCCGAGCGGTTCTGGATCCGGTAGACGAAGAGCTGGCGCTCGCTCTCGGCGGCCACGCCCTCCAGCTGCTCTAGGAGGATCCGGGCGCGGTCGAGATAGGCGGCGCGCGAGCTCACGATCAGGATCGCGTTCAGGGCCTCGTTGGGCAGGAAGCGGATGACGTCGCTCGTGCCCAGGGTCTCGGACCCGAAGATCTGCGCGAGGTCGCGGGCGAGCGCGGCGGGGCTGGAACTGCGCACCGGCACCATGGCCGTCGACATGCCGCGCATCCAGTCCACGTCGAAGACCGCGATGGTCTGGCGCAGGGCCTGGATCTGCCCGGCATCCCCGGAGAGGACGAGGACGTTGCGGGCCCGGTCGGCCCGCAGCACCACCTCGCGGGGAGCCACGGTGCCGAGGATCGCCTGCATCTCGGTGGCCGAGATCCAGCGCAGGGGCACCACCACGGCGCCCGCTTCCGCACCCGCGCCCCGGACGGGCCGGATGTCGGGGCCGCCCGCGACCACGATCTGGGCGATGCGCCCGTGCCGGCGCAGGGCGAGGCCGCGGCTCGACAGCGCGGACTCGAACATGGCGAGGAGCACGTCGCGGCCGACCGGGCCGCCGGTCTGGAGGGTGATCGCGCCGGAGGCCTGCCCGTCCACGCTGTAGCCCCAGCCCAGGGCGTCGGCGAGCACGGCCTTGGCCGCCACGGGCAGCGGCACCTCGACGAGGTCGAGGCTGACCGGGCCGCCCGGGATCGGGGCCTGCCGCGCCGCGTCGCCTCCGACGAGGCTGTCGGTCCCGCGCAGGACGAGGCCGTGCTGGGCGCGGGCGGGGCCCACGGGGCGGACCGGCTCCGCGGCCATGGCGAAGAGCGGCCAGCCGCACAGGGCAGCGACGGCGAGGACATGCGCATGTCGTGCCACGTCCCTGTCGCTCCCCTCCCGCCCCTTCGGCAGTCGGCCCGACGCTAGAGGAAACATGGTTAACGATGCGTTGAATTCATTCGCGCGGGCCGGCCCGAAAGATCTCGCGGCCGGCGATACAGCGTCCGGTTGTATATCCTCCCTCGATCCGTGAACCGGCCGGGCGGATTCCGGAACGGGCGGCGCGGGGTGCCCGCGGAAGGCCCGCGAGGGGGAAGGTCGCGGGGCCTCGGCCTCCCGCGCGCGCCGGTCCGGGGCCCTGCCTCATCCCGAGCCGCCGCGTCGGCGGCCTCGGGATGAGGCCTCGGCACTTCAGGATGCGGCCGAGACCGGGACAGGCCGGAGGCGATCCCTCGCCCGGCCGGAAGACCTCGCCGGACGGGGCGTCAGTTGCTCGCCACGTCGGCCTGGTCGCCGCCGCCGCCGGCCTTGCCGTCCGCGCCGAGGGAATAGACCTCGTAGGGCGTGCCGCCGATGCCGGGCGAGCGGTAGAGATAGGCGTGCCCCCACGGATCGGTGAGCCCGCGGGCGTCGCGCACGTAGGGGCCGCGCCAGGTCGGCCCGGTGGGCTGCACCAGCGCCTGGAGGCCCTGCTGGGTGGTGGGATAGGTTCCGAGATCGAGGTAGTAGAGCTCCACCGCCTGGGCGATGTTCTTGACCTGGATGCGGGCCGTCTCGCCCTTGGCGCGGCCGAGATAGCCCAGCACCTGCGGCGTCACCATCGTGGCGATCATGCCGATGATGGCCAGGACCACGAGCAGCTCGACCAGGGAGAAGCCCGCCTGATCGGCCCGGCGCCTCCTGCGGGCAGCGGTTGCGTGACGGAGCATTGTTCGTTCCGAGGTTGTGCTTGCGACGTCGGGCAGGATGGCGCGTCTTCCTTAAAGGACCGCCTCATCGCCGCTGCTCGACGCTGGAGGGCGCGCGCCTCCAGAGCATTCGTTTCGAGGTTTGTTATCGAATTCCTGCCAGGAACGGTGCAGGGCCGCCGCATTCCGGGTCCGGGCAGAGGAGAGATCATGCACCGCTCAGCCACGATCTCCGCCCGCAGGCGCGGGCTCGTGCGGCCGGGCCTCTTCGCCGGCCTCCTCGCGCTGGGCTGCCTCGCCTCCGGCGCCGCCCTGGCCGCCGGCTCCCAGTCCTTCGCGGTGCCGATGCCCGCGCCCCTGCCGCCGGTGCGGGTCATGACGCTCCTCGTCGCCCTGCACCTTCTCGGCGTGTGCTTCGGCCTCGGCGGCGCGACGATGCTCGATTTCTGGATCCTGCGCTGGATGCGCTGGGGCCGCCTGCCCGCCGAGATCGCGCGCATCTTCCTGTTCGTCAGCAAGGTGGTCTCGGTCGGGCTCGGCCTCCTCTGGATCTCGGGCCTCGGCTTCCTCGCCGTCTACGCCTTCGAATCCCCCGACAAGCTCGCCAATCCCAAGCTCTGGGCGAAGGTGGCGATCGTCGTGGTGCTCACCGTCAACGGCCTCGTCATCCACGCCCTCGTGCTCCCCGGCGTGCTGCGCGACATCGGCCGCCCGATGCTCGAGGGCGTGTCGGGAGTGCGCACGGGCGTGTTCCTGGTCTCGGGAGCGATCTCCGGCGTGTCCTGGTACAGCGCCTTCGCGCTGGGCCTCCTGCGCGAGTTCAACGGGCAGGTCTCGGGCGGCCTGCTGCTCGCCCTGTGGCTGGCCGCGGTGGCGGCGGCGTCGCTGGGCGCCTACCTGTTCTGGCTGCACCTGCGCGAGTGGAAGCTGCGCCAGATCGGGGCCGCCCTGCGGGCCTTGGAGCCGGAGCGGGGGGCGCCCCTCGCCGAGGCCGCCGCCGAGCCCCGCGGCGCGGCGGCCCCGCGGATCCCGGCCGACCGCATCCTCCCCCTCCACCCGGCCGCCCTGCGCGCGTGATCCCCGCACTCTCCCTCTCCGGCGCCCTCTCCGGCGCCGCGCTCGTCGCGCTCCTGCCGCTGCCGATGACGCTGCCGGCGAGCCTCGTCGACCTGCGCCGCCGCATCATTCCGGACGCGCTCAACCTCGCGCTCCTCGGCCTCGGCCTCGCCTTCGCCGCCTGGCGGGAGGGAGCGGGCTGGGGGGCCGCCTCCGCGCTGGCGCAGGCCGGCCTCGCCTACCTGCTGTTCTGGTCCCTGCGCGCCCTCCACGCGCGGCTGCGCGGGCGGATCGGGCTGGGGCTCGGCGACGTGAAGTTCATCGCCGCCGCCACCGCCTGGACGGGGCTCGCGGGCCTGCCCGTCCTCATCCTCGCGGCCAGCCTCTCGGCCCTCGCCGCGGTCGGGCTCGGCGCGCTCGCCGGCCGGCGGATCGCCGCGACCACCCGCCTGCCGTTCGGCCCCTTCCTGGCGCTCGGGCTGCACACGGCCCTGTTCGTCGGGTCGCTCGCCTGATGGCCCGCGGGAAGGGGGGCGCCGGCCCGTCCGACGGGTTCACCCTGGTGGAGATGCTGGTGACGCTGGCGGTCCTCGGGCTCGCGGCGGCGGTGGCGTTCCAGTCCCTCGGGCGCGGCGCCCTCGATCGCCGGGCGGCGGCCCTGTCCGAGACGGTGGCCGCGGAGATCGACCGGCTCCGGGCGGAGGCGATCCGGTCGGGGCGGGGCGGGCGCCTCGCCTTCGAGCCGCGCGCCGGCCTGTTCCTGAGCTCCCGCCCCGGCGCGGCGCCGATCCCGGCCCGCGGCGTGCGGGTCGCGGTGGAGGGCGGCGTGCCGGAGCGGCCGCTGCCAGGCGAGATCCGGCTGCTGCCGGACGGCAGTTCGACGGGGGGGCGCATCGTCTTCTCCGCCGGCGCGGAGGGGCGGATCCTCACCGTGAGCGCGCTGACCGGCCGGGTCCGGCGCGGGGAGGGGCCCTGATGGGCGCCGAGCCCGCCGAGGCGGCCCCGGAGGCCGGCTTCACCCTCGTGGAGATCCTGGTGGCCTTCGCGGTCGCGGCGGCGGCCACGACCCTCGTCCTCCAGATCGCCGGCACGGTGGCGGGCGGCGTCCGCCGCGTCGAGGCCCTGCGCGTGGTGGCCGACGAGGCCGAGGGCGTCGCCCTGCGCCGCCTCACCGAGGGTCCGCTCCGGCCGGGCCTCGTGCAGGGGCGCTTCTCCGACGGCAGCCCCTGGATCCTCAGCGTCGCGGACGTGCGGCCGGGCCACGGCAATGGGGGGCAGGGCGGACAGGCGCGGGTGCCGCCGCTCTGGCTGCTCCGGGTGAGCCGCGCCGGGCCCGGGAACGAGCCGGTCTACGCCACCCTTGTGCCGGGCCGGATCGAGTGAGGCCCGGCCGCGCGGACATCCCGGCCGCCGCGCCGGAAGCGGAGGCGCGCGAGGCGGGGTTCACCCTCGTCGAGACCCTGGTCTGCCTCGCCCTGGCGGGCCTGATCGGCGTGCTCCTGGTCAACGCCGTCCGCGTCGCGGGCAGCGCCTCCGCCGCGGCCGGGTACGCCCGCGGCGCCGAGGAGGTGCAATCGGTCCGCGACCACCTGCGCCGCACCCTCGGCAGCCTCGCCAAGCGCCGCACGGACGGATCGCGGCCCACGCTCCTCGGCGGTCCGGACAGCCTCACCGCCGTCATCGAGCCCGACCGCACCCTGGAACGGACGACCGAACTCGTGGTCACCCTGGCACGGGGCGCCGGCACGGAGCGGGGCCCGACCCTGGTGGAGAGCCGGGCCCTGCCGGAACGGGCGGCGGGCGCGCGGGGCGAGGTGCTCCTCGCCGGCATCGGCGGGTTCGGGATCCGGTATTTCGGCGCGCTCGCCGACGGGGCCCGGCCGGGCTGGCACCCGGTCTGGCCGAGGCCCGACCGGCAGCCGAGCCTCGTCGAGATCCAGGTCGCCTTCCCGCCCACGGACCGGCGCCGGTGGCCGCCCCTCCTCATCGCCCTCGACGGCCGGCCGTGAGGGGGCCCGCGGACGGCGAGGACGGCTTCGTGCTGGTCTCGGTGCTGGCGGTGCTCGCCGTGCTCGGGGCGGTGCTGACCGCGGCGACGCTTCAGCTGCGCTCCGCCACGTCCCTGGTCCAGGCCCGCGCCGAGACCGTGCGGCTCCAGGGCGCGGCGGACGGGATCGCCCGCCTGATCGCCGACGATCTCGACCTCCAGCGCACCTACCGCACCGCCGGGCTCGGCCTGCCCGAGGACGGGAGCCCGGTGGCCTGCCCCCTGGGACAGGGCCGCAGCGCGCTCCTGTCGATCCAGGACCAGGGCCGCCTGATCGACCTCAACACCACGCCGCGGCCGGCGATGGAGGAGGCCTTCCGCCTCCTCGGCGTCCCGGACCGGGAGGCCCTGGCACTGGGCGCCGAGATCGTGGATTACCGCGACCCGGACGACACGCCGGAGCCCAACGGCGGGGCGGAACGGGCGCAGTACCGCGCCCAGGGGCTCGCCTGGGCGCCGCGGAACGGCCCCTTCCTCAGCATCGAGGAGATCGGCCGCCTGCCATCCGTGACGCCGGCCCTCGCCCATCGCCTCGCGCCGGCCCTGACCGTGCACAATCCGGGGGGCCGCTTCGATCTCGCCGGCCTCCTGGGGCGGCTGAACCCCGCCGCGGTGCAGAAGCTGCCGGCCTCCGCCACCCCGGTGCCGTCGCCGCGGCAGTATTTCCGCCTCGCGGTGGTGGTGGCCGACGCCCGCGCCCGGGCCGGACGCGCCGTGACGTTCGGTCCCGGCGCCACCGGCTTCGTCGTCTGGCAGCAGACGGTCCCGCCGGATCTCGGCGCCGGGGGCGCGCACCCGGCCTGCGCGGCGATCGCGGCGGCCTTCTCGGCCCCGCCGCGGCCCTGAGCGCTTCCCGCGGGACGGCCGCCGCGGCGGATAGGGGCTCGGGAGAAGCCGATCCTCCGATAACGGTGCTCCGCCCCTCGGGCAGCGCGATCGCACAGGGCGATCCGATTCTCTCCGCGGTCATTCCAGGACGCTCGCCGAGCGAGCCCGGACCCGAAGGCGCGCGGAGCGTGCAACCCAGGAACACCGCTCTTCCGAACCCAACCGCTTCGGTGTGCATGGATCTCGGGCTCCGCTCCGCGGCCCCGGGATGACCGGCAGTTCCATCTGCGATCGCCTCCCTCAGCGGGGGAGGGAAGACGCGGAGACGACCGCCCGAGGAAGGTGAACACGGTGGTCCGTGCCGCGGGAGGTGGCGCGGCGCGGTGCTCATGCGAGATCCGCCGCCCCTTCCGGGACGGCGGATCCGCGTCTTGCGGCCGGGCCCGGATCGCTGCGATCGGGCCCGGCATGCGTCGTTGCGCTCGCTACTGCTGGAGCCCTGGGGCCGCGCAGAAGGAGGCATCCTGCTTGAACAGGTCGCCGCCGTCCGGCTTCGCGAGGTAGAGGGTGAAGTTCTGGTGGCGCAGGTAGTAGCCCGGCCAGTCGATCGACTCGTAGGAGGCGCAGGTTCCGGAGTTGCAGCCGCAGGTGCCGGAGAGCGCCGCGCGCTGGTTGAAGGTGGCGCCCCGCTTGAAGATGTCGCCCCCGTCGCTGGTCTGCTGCCAGATCTGGAAGTTCTGGTGGCGCAGGTACTGGTTGCTGGCCGTCGAGGACATGAAGGACACGCCCTGGCCGGCGAGACCCGCCACCTGACGGAAGGTGGATTGCTGCCGGTCGCTCGCGCTGGCCGGCGTGATCAGGCGCGCGGCGCCGCCCACATTCGCCACGTAGGTCGCCGGGAAGTTGCTCGATTGCAGGCTCCGCAGCGTGCCCGTGCTCGCTCCGGCGACGCTCGTGAACGTCTGGTTGGCCCCGCCGTGGCAGCCCCAGACGATCGTTCCTGCCCCGGCCTGCGTGGAACCACCGTAGACGTCGAGGCAGAGGTTCGATGCGGCCGAGACATAGGCGTTGCCGTTGCCCTGGGCGCGGGCCACCCACGACTGGTTCGTGCCGCCGTGGCAGGTCCACTGGTAGACCTGCGTGCCGTTGCCGACGGGGCCCGCCAAGCTCATGTCGAGGCACTTCCCGCTGGCGCCGTTCACGAGGGCCGAACCTCCGTTGGCGGCCCGGACGGTCCAGGATTGTTCGGCGCCCCCCGTGCAGGCCTGCTGGGTGACCGGCGCGCCGTCGCTGGCGTTGCCGGCCGGGACCGCGAGGCACAGCCCGGAATGGCCGGCCTTGAGCGCGATGCCGCCGGTGCTGCCCGTGCCGCCCGTCCCGCCGCCGCCCGTGCCGTCCCCGCCGGTCCCCCCGCCGCCGGAGCCGCCGCTGCCGCCGCCCGATCCGCCGGTGCCCTGAGCGGCCGCCACGGGGGCGGCCACCTGCGTCGGCGCCGCGACGCCCGCGCCCAGCGCGACGATCACGCCGGGGGAGGGCACGCCCTTCTGGTCGATCGCGACGAGCTGGTAGTAGCCGGGAGGCGCGATGTTGCCTGAGGCCGGGGCCTGGACGCTGACGGTGGTGTCCGCCTGCGTGAAGGCGACCGCGTGGCGGCGCTGGGTGGCGTTGAAGCTGTGCGTGGTCTGGCTCAGGCCCACCAGCACGACCTGGGCGAGGCCGTTCTGCGAGGTCAGCTCGAACTGCAGGTTCTGCCCGTGCTGCACCTGCACCGTGCTGAGGCTGACGATCTGGGGCCGGGGCGCCAGCGCGGCCTTCCCGTTCACGCTGGTGAACAGGTAGGGCGGGTAGTAGGCCTCGGCGTTCTGGTTGTTGACCGGGCCCGGCGCACCGCCGCCGGCCAGGAGCAGCGCGCCGTTCTGCAGCAGGATCGCGGTGGAGTGGTAGCCGCGATAGACCGCGCCGGAGGCGCCGACCGACCAGCGGCCGGTCTTCGGGTCCCAGATCTCGGACTGGAGGACGGTGTCGCCGTCCCCGCGGTCGTTGAACTTGCTGCCGCCGGTGACGGCGACCTGGCCGGAGGGCAGCACGGTCGCGTTGGCCCAGGCGCGGCCGACGCTCATCGGCGCCGTATCCGCCACCGCCGGCGTGCCGCCGTTGATGTCGATGGTGGTGGCGCGGCTGCTGGAGAGGAAGCCGCTGCCGTTGTCGTAGCTGTTGCCGCCCACCTGGAGGATCTTGCCGGTGTCGTACATGGCGGCGGTGGAGACGGGGCCGACGTTCGGCGCGTCGAGGGCCGAGCTGGCGTTGCGCTGCGGCTCCTTGAAGTTCATCGCCGTGACCGCGCCGTTCCCGGCGGGGTCGAGGTACCACATCTTCTCGGAGGTGATGCCGAAGACCTTGCCGTTCGGCGCGATCCAGGCCCGCGGATACCACCAGCGATTGTTGTCGGGCCCGAACGCGTCGCGGCTCTTGGCGCCGAACAGGCTGCGCCAGTTGGCCCCGTCATACACTTCCGGCGTCATCCCGGTCATGTAGCCCTTGTCGATGCTGCCCTGCGGGTCGGCCCAGCCGCCGAGATAGGGATACGAGCCGCCCATGATGATCTGCTGCCCGTTGGGCAGGGTGAGCATGGTGGAGTAGTAGCGGTCGGCGGCGGTGCGGGCGGCGATGGCCGTCACCTTGCTGCCGGTGCTGTCGAGGACGACGCTGCCCTTGTCGTTGCCGTTGTCGAAGATGCCGCCCGAGATCAGGAGCGAGCCGTCCGGCCGGAAGGCCTGGGCCGCGCAGAAGCTGTTGATGCCCACCACGCCCCCGAGGGTGGTGTGGCCCCCCTGCGCGAAGCCCTTGTAGGGGTCCCAGATATCGAAGGTCCGGCCGTCCTGGGTGCCCGGGTTGCCCAAGGGCGTCCCGAACGAGACCACCTTGCCGCTCGGCAGCAGGCCCAGCGCGATGGCGTTCATCGGCCAGTCCTTGAGGCCCGACCACATGCCCATCGTGGGGGCGGTGTCGGGGATCGCGAGGCCGGCCAGCAGCGGGTCGGCCACCGGGTTCACCACGACCCCGAACTTGGCGGCCTGGGCGGGCAGGGCGCAGGTCGCCAGCATGGTCGCGGACAAGAGCGCCGCGTCGCGCATGCGCCTCCGGACCCGCCCCTCTGCCTTCGTCACGTTCATCATGGTCGTCGCGCGTCCTTGGTTGAAACTCGGTTGGGGAAGCTGGTGGAGGGGTTCAGGGCCCGGGGGAGGCCGCCGCGTCCCGTCGCGCGTCGAGGCCGCCCTCGAAGGTGCGCAGCAGGGCGATGTCGCGGCCGAGCCGCGGGCCGTCGACGGGATCGCCGCCATAGGTCATCGCCACCTGGCCGCGCCGGTCGAAGAGCAGGATCTGCGGGGGCGGCTCGGGCAGGGCGGCGGCGGGGTAGCGCAGCAGCGCGGCGAGGCGCGCCGTCCCCTCGGGGTCGTTCGCGAGGAAGCGCAGGGGCGAGGCGGCCCCCACCACGCCCTCGGCGAAGGCCCGGAGACGGCCGGCATCCCGGGCATCGCCCATCGCGAGCGCGAGGAACACGGCGCCGCCGCGCAGCCCACGGGCCACCGCGTCGAGGTCGCGCGCCCGCAGGATGCAGACGACGGAGCAGTCCTCCGCCACGAAGGAGACCACGACGACCTTGTCGCGGAGATCCTCGGCGGCGAGCGCCCGGCCGTGCTGGTCGATGCGCCGCGCGCCGCCGGCGCCCGACAGGAGGTCGCCGAGATCGCTCTGCCCCGGCGTCCAGCCCTCCGGCGCCGGCCGAACCGGCGCGGGAAGGCAGGCGACGCAGAAAGCAAGTGTTATCGTGAACAAAAAGCTTTTCAACGCCGCCGAATCCCGTATTCCCGGCTCGATCGCCGTGGTCCGGAACCTAAGCGGCAAAAGTTGATAGTCTGTATTCGAGATTCGATGGGCATTCGTGCCTAACGAATCATTTCGAATATCGGCGATGTCGAGATCTGAAGCTCAGGACAAGATTTCATCGAAACGTCATCGCCCGATCTTCGCGCTGATCGCCGCGACGCGCGGCCGATCCTGTCCCGCGGTGGATGACCGGAGGTCGATGCCCGTCGTTCCCGGGCCATGCGCCCGAAGATCCGCGCGGCCTGCGCCGCACGCCCTATGCCGGACCGGCCTCGTCCTCGGGGGTCCCGGGTTCGGCGGCCCCGTCCCGGCCACGCGTTTCCCGCCAGGCCCGGTCGCGCGCGGCCTGCGCCGCCCGCAACGGCGCGGTCTCGGCCTGCTGGCGGGCCTGGACCTCGCGCAGGCGCGCCTCCTCGCGGCGCGCCTTCCGCTTCAGGTGCGCGAGGTTGGCCGCCTTCTGCGCCCGGATCTCCGCGACGGTGATCGGATCCGTGCGCAGGGGCGCCTTCTCCCAGGGGCGCGGCCGCCGCTCCGGTGCCGGGCCGCGGGTCCGGCCCGATGCCGGGCGCGCCGTGCCCGCATCGGCGATCCGGAGGGCCTCGCTCAGGCTGAGGCCGGCGGCCTCGGCCACGCGGCGGGCCGCGGCCTCGCCCGCCGCGCGCTCCCCCGCCGTGGCGCCGCGCTCCATCACCGCGCGGCACTTGGCGAAGCGGGCGCGATCCAGTTCGGGCTCAGGCATCCGTCCCGCGCATTCCGGTGCAACCCTCGACGGTCCCGCGCGCGGACGATCCGCTGCGAGGCGCTCCGCTGCGGGGCGCTCCGCCTGCCTTAGAACGCTTTCCGCGTGCGTGGACCCCGGTCCGTCGCGCGAGCGAGGGGACAGGGCGCGCGGACCGGGCGCCGGTGGGGAGCGCCCTCGCGCGCGTGCGGCAGCGCACCAACAGATCCCCCGCGCTGCACCATCCAGTCATCGGCCGTACAGCAAAGGTGCCATAAAGCGGCTTGATCGGCGGCGCAGGGTCGGCCGCGCGCATCCCCGGCCCGGTCCGCACGAGCGGAGGGATAAGGGGAGCGTTTGCGGGGCGTTAACAGGTTGCTCGGAATTTGATCGGCATTCTTCCCGTGGAACCGACCCGAAAACAGGCCTGCCGCTTGCTTGGCTCTTCCGCCCATCTCGCATGCGCGAAGGCCGCGGCCCGCTCCCCCGCCGGCGACGGCGCTACGACATTCAGGAGAGAGATCCATGCCCACCTCCCAGGCCCGCGTGCAGACGAGCGAGGCCAGCCGTTACCTGCAGCAGCTCTGCCGGCACTGGAGCCATAAGTTCCCGGTGCAGAACACCCCCGAGCACGGCACCGTGCCCTTCGGCGAGGACCGCGTCTGCACCTTCGACGCCGAGCCCGACGCCCTGCTCATGCGGATCCACACCCCCGATCCGGTCGGGCTGACCCGCCTGGAGAACGTGGTCTCCGACCACCTGCAGCGCTTCGCCTTCCGCGAGAGCCTCGGCGAGATCACCTGGTCCCGCGCCGCTTGACCCCGGCCGCACCGCACCGATCTTGGGCGCACGTTCCCGGACGGTACGGAAGGACCAGAGACGATGACGGAACACGCCGCGCCGACGGGCCCTGAGGCGCTCGCCCCGCGCCTCGAACGGCTGGCCCAGGTCGCCGTGCGGGTCGGGCTCAACCTGCAGCCCGGCCAGGAACTGGTGATGACGGCGCCGCTGGAGGCCCTGCCCCTCGCCCGCGCCATCACGGCGGAGGCCTACCGGGCCGGCGCCTCCCTGGTCACCACCCTCCTCGGCGACGACGTGGGCACGCTCGCCCGTTTCGCCCACGCCCCGGACGCCGCCTTCGACACCGCCGCCGGCTGGCTCTACGGCGGCATGGCCGAGGCCTACCGCAACGGCGCCGCCCGCCTCGCGATCAGCGGCGACGATCCGGCGCTCCTGTCCGGCCAGGACCCCGAGAAGGTGGCCCGCGCCAACCGGGCCCGCTCGAAGGCCTACGTGCCCGCCCTCGAACTCATCGCGAACTTCGCCACCAACTGGACCATCGTCTCGGCGGCGACGCCCGCCTGGGCGCGCACCGTCTTCCCCGATCTGCCGGAGGAGCGGGCCGTGGCGCGGCTGTGGGAGGCGATCTTCGCGGCCTCCCGGGTGGACGGGCCCGATCCCCTCGGCGCCTGGGCTGCCCACAACGCGGACCTGCACGCCCGCAAGGACCGGCTCAACGCCCAGCGTTTCGCGGCCCTGCGCTTCCGCGGGCCCGGCACGGACCTCACCGTGGGGCTCGCCGACGACCACGAATGGTGCGGAGGGGCCGCGACCTCGCGCAGCGGCATCACCTGCAACGCCAACATCCCCACCGAGGAGGTGTTCACCACGCCTCACCGGGCGCGGGTGCACGGCCACGTCACCAGCACCAAGCCGCTCTCCTACCAGGGTACCCTGATCGAGGGGATCGCGGTGCGCTTCGAGGAGGGGCGCATCGTCGAGGCGCGGGCGGAGCGGGGCGGGGACGTGCTCGCGCGGGTTCTCGACACGGACGAGGGCTCGCGCCGGCTCGGCGAGGTCGCCCTGGTGCCGGCCTCCTCGGCGATCTCCGCCTCCGGGCTCCTGTTCTACAACACCCTCTACGACGAGAACGCGGCGAGCCACATCGCGCTCGGCCAAGCCTACAGCAAGTGCTTCCGCAACGGCGGCGCGGATCTCGGCGAGGCCGATCTCGCCGCGCGGGGGGCGAACCGCAGCCTGATCCACATCGACTGGATGATCGGCTCGGCCGAGATCGACGTGGACGGCCTCGCCGCCGACGGGCAGGCGGTGCCGGTGATGCGCGGCGGCGAATGGGTCTGACAACGGTGCGCCGGTCCCGAGCGGGACCGGCGCCGTCCCCGTTCAGTCCTTGAGATCGGCCGGCACCTTGCCGCCGTTCTCCTCGAGCTTCTTGATGACCTGCTTGTGCAGCCAGATGTTCATCGTGGCCGAGTCCTCCTTGTCGCCGCTGTAGTGCAGCTCGTCGGCGAGCTGCTTGCGGGCGGAGAGGCTCGAATCGAGGTCGAGGAGCTTCATCAGGTCGACGATCGAGGTGCGCCAGTTCAGGGTCTGGCCCTTCTTGGACGCCATGTCGTTCAGCACCTGCTCGACATCGACCGTGCCGCCCGAGGACGCGGGCGCGGAGGCGGAGCCGCCGGTGGTCGCGGTGGAGGCGGGCTCGCTGGAGCCGGTGGAGGCCGGGGCAGCCTCGGCGTTGCCGCCGCCGAACGGGTGCAGGATCTTGCTGACGATGCTGCCGAGGAGGCTCATGGAAACATTCCCTTCCGATGCGAGGCCGAGACCTTTGGCCGCGGCCTGACAACGGCCGGGCGCGGCCCCCGTTCCTGAAAAGCTCAACGCCCGCCGCGCAGGGCGGCGCCGAGGAGGCCGAGGCCGGCGACGAGGCATGCGCCGCTCCAGCGCTCCAGCGCCGTCCGCTCGGGCCGGCGCCGGGCGAGCACGGCGAGGCCGACCCCGGCGGCGAGACACTGGATAACTGGCCGCGGCGATGATCGGGCTCCTTCGCGGTTCGGCGCGAGAGCGCGCCTCGACCGAGACCTGTCCGGCGCCCGGTCGCGGCGCGATCGGGCGCCGGTCCGAAAAAGAGCCCGGGCCTCCGGGCGGGCGAGCCCCCCTGCACGGGGCCGATGCCCGATCGGCACCCGGCGCGGTTTGCACTTCGCGCCGCCTGTGGCATGGGGACGGCCTGTCCCGTCAGTTCGGATCTGCCCATGCGCTCGGCGCTCACCGCCCTCGCCACGCTCGCCGTGGCCGCCTTCGTCTCGGCCGGCCCCGCCATCGCCGCCGAGCCGGTGCCCGTGCGCATCGGCGTGATCCCGGTCATCGGCGCGGCCCCGGTCTTCGTCGCCAACGGCGAGGGCGGTCTGAAGCAGGCGGGCCTCGCCCCGGCCTTCACCACCTTCGAGTCCGGCCCGAACATGATCCAGGCGCTGGCCTCGGGCACCATCGACGTCTACGTCGCCGGCATCGCGCCCCTCGCCGTCGCGCGGACCAAGAACATCGACGTGCGGGTGGTCGCCGCCACCGCCGTCGAGGAGATGGTGTTCGTGGCCGGCCCCAAGCTCGCCCCCTATTTCGCGGCCGGCACCGACAAGGCCGAGGCCCTGCGCCAGTTCAAGGCGAAGGAGGGCCGCCCCGCGCGGCTCGCCACCCAGCCCCCGGGCTCGGTGCCGAACACCACCCTCCAGCACTGGCTCTGGCAGGTCGCCAAGGCCGACAAGGCGGATGCGCAGATCGTGGCCATGGGCATCGACGCGACGCAGCAGGCCCTGCTCGCCGGGGCGGTCGACGGCGCCTCGATCCGCGAGCCCGCGCTCACCATCGTGCAGACCCGCAACCCGGCGATGAAGCTCGTCGCCACGGGGGCCGAGATGTTCCCCGACCAGCCGGGCACGGTGGTGGCCGTCTCCGGCGCCTTCGCCGACAAGAACCCGGCCGCCGTGCAGGGCCTCGTCGACGCCCTCGTCAAGGCCACGGCGACCCTGAAGTCCGATCCCGACAAGGCGGCGCCCGCCGTCGAGCAGGCGCTCGGCAAGGGAATCACGGACCTCGCCACCATCCGCAAGGCGATCACCTCGCCGGCAGCGAAGTTCACCGCCGATCCGCGCGCCATCGTCGAGGCGACGAAGGCGATGCAGGATTATCAGGTCAGCATCGGCACCCTGGACAAGGCGGTGCCGATCGACGGCCTGTTCGTGCCGGGCTTCTACGAGAAGGCGACCGCCCGCTGAGCGGGCGCCCACCGGACGATGAAGCTGTTCCGATCCACGCTGCTCGCCGCGTCCGGCCTCCTCGCCTTCCTGGCCCTGTGGGAGGCGGTGCCCCGGCTCGGCCTCGTCAACCCGGCCTTCCTGCCGCCACCGAGCACGATTCCGCGCGCTTTCCTGAAGGAGATCGAGCTCGGCGTCTGGGGGGCGGCCGTGTGGTCGAGCCTCAGCCACTACGTGGCGGGCCTCGCGGCGGGGGCGGGCGCCGGCATCGGGCTCGGCCTCGTCAGCGGCATGTCGCGGGGTTTCGAGGCCTTCACGGCCTGGGTGGTGCGGCTGCTGCGCCCGATTCCCGGTCTGGCCTGGGTGCCGTTCGCGATCATCTGGTTCGGCGTCGAGCCCTCGGCCGCCGTGTTCATCATCGCGGTCGGCGTGTTCTGGATCGTGTTCTTCGCGACCCAAGGCGCGGTGCGCGGCGTCGACCGCGACCTCGTCGAGGTGGCCCAGGCCTTCGGCTTCCGCGGTCCCCTCCAGCGGCTCGTGAAGATCCTGCTGCCGGCAGCGACCCCCGGCATCCTCGTGGGCCTGCGCACGGCGCTCGGCCAGGCCTGGATGGCGGTGGTGGCCGCCGAGATCTTCGGGGTGCCGGGGGTGGGCCAGCGCATGATGCAGGCCTCCTCGCTCCTCTCCACGGACATCGTCGTGGTCTACATGCTCACCATGGCCGGGCTCTACGGCCTGTTCGATTCGGCCTTCGTCGCCCTCCAGGGCTGGCTCCTGCGCTGGCGAGCCTGAGATGCGCGACACCGTCATCGACATCCGCGCCCTGAGCCTCGCCTACGGCGAGGGCGATCAACGCAACGTGGTCCTGGAGGCCCTCGACCTCCAGGTGGCGCGGGGCGAGGTGCTCGTCATCGTGGGCGAATCCGGCGTCGGGAAGTCGACCCTCCTGCGGGTGCTGATGGGCCTCAGCCGGCCGAGCGCCGGGCGGGTCGAGGTCCATGCGCGCCCGGATTGCCGCACGCCGATGGCGATGGTGTTCCAGGACGCGCGCCTGCTGCCCTGGCGGCGGGTCATCGACAACGTCGCCTTCGGCCTCGAAGGCTCCGGCCTCGCCCGCGCCGCGCGGCGGGCGCGGGCGGCGGAGATGCTAGCCCTCGTCGGGCTCGGCGAGCTCGGGGGGCGCTGGCCGCACCAGCTCTCCGGCGGGCAGCGCCAGCGCGTCGCCATCGCCCGGGCGCTCGCGGTGGAGCCCGACGTGCTCCTGATGGACGAGCCGTTCTCGGCGCTCGACAGCTTCACCCGCGAGGGCCTGCAGGACGAGTTGCAGCGCATCACCCAGGAGACGGGCAAGACCGTGCTGTTCGTCACCCACGACATCGACGAGGCGGTGACCATCGCCGACCGCGTGGTGGTGATCGCCGGGCCGCCCGGCCGCATCGCCGCCGAGATGCGCATCGCGCTGCCCCGGCCCCGCCGCCGCCGGGACGCGGCGCTCCAAGAGATCGCCCGGCAACTCCGCGCCGAGCTGTCGCGCGGCTCGGCGGGCCTGTGATCCCTCACCCCCGCAGGCGCAGCCAGGCATAGCCCGCGAGCGCGGCGGCGCCGAGGAAGCGCCGCCACGGATTGACCCCGCGGACGATCTCGTCGAGGGCCCACCACGCGAGGGCGAGATCGGCGCCGAGGTGCAGGGCCCGGGCCGCCGCCTCCGGCAGCGCCGGCAGGCGCGCCAGAACGCTCGAGCCGATGAACAGCCAGAGCGGCAGGTTCGGCCACTGGCCGAGGGTGATCCGCCCGGTGGCGCGGCTGCGGAAGGCCCAGTCGATCGCCTGCCCGAACCTCACCTCAGAGACGCGCCCCGCCGCCCTCGGCGCGCCGGATCGGCGCGCAGATCTCCGGGCTCAGTCGGTCGAGCTGGGCGCAGGCATTGTCCCGGTACCACGTGCGCAGGGCGGGCTGGTTGGGCGCCACGTACATGGCCACGAGGACGAAGCCCGCGCCGACGAGGATGAGAAGCAGGATCAGGTTTCGCATGGGATGGGTCCGGCCGCGGGAGGATCAGCGCTCTGCCCACCAACGCGGGCCGAGGGCCGAGCGCTCCCGCGCCCCCCTCGCGACGTGGTTAACCGTGCGCGGGGCCGTTCGAAGCAAGATTAAGCTCTCGTTTACCCAGCTCTGTGGAAAGCCCGGCGGAGATCTTAATGAGGCGTGAAAGTTCTGGCGCGACCGCCCCGTTCTGAGCGAAGGTTAAACATCGACAAACAGAAACGATCCATTTCGAGACAACGGGCTGAGCGATGAGCACCTTCGAAGATCTGAAGTTCATGTTCACGATGGGGTTCGTCGTGCTCTGCGGCAGCGGCCTCGACGCCCTCCTGCGCTGATCGCGAGATCCCTGGCGGCGGGGCGCGAAGGCCCTATCGCCGCCCGCCGAAGAGCCGGTCCCCGGCCGAGGCGACCGAATCGAAGCCGCCGCCCGCCACCACCACGAGGCGCCGGATCTCGCCCCGAAGATAGGCCTGCAGGAAGCGGTTGTAGTCGCGGAACACGACGCAGCCGTTCGAGGCACCGCTCGGGCCGAGCATGTAGGTATGCGCGAGCAGGCCGTCGCGGCCGTGGATCGCGCGGCTGCCCCCGACCGGGTGCAGGCGGATGGCGCGCACCCCGTGGAACAGGGCCTCGCGCTCGGTGAGGTCGTAGGTGCCCGGCGGCGTGGCGCCGCGCATGCGCAGATGGACGTGGCGCGGGTTGTCCTGGGCATGGCCGAGGCCGGAATGGGCCTCCAGCACCTCGCCGTTCGGCAGGGTCACGGTGCGGGCGCTGATGTCGTAGATCGCAGTCGCGCCCGTCGGCGCGAGGGGGGAGCCGAGGCCGCTGCGCGGGGAGAACAGGCCGCCCTCGCGCTCGGGACGGGCGTAGGCGAGGGCCGCGGGCGCGCCGGGCGCCTCGGCCTCCCGGGCACCGAACACCGCCTCGAAGAAGGATTGCTCGGCCGCGGCCTCCTGACGGGCGGCGGTCCGGGCGCGGGGCGCAGGATTCGCCTGCTGCGCGAGGCGGGCCGGGCGCGGCCGAAGCTCGGCGGGGCGCGGCACCGGCAGGGGCACGGGCGCCGAGGCGGGCGCCGGCGCGGCCTCGGCGAGGCGGGCGGGGGCTGCGGACTGCGCCGCCGGAGCGGGCACGGGCGCCGGCTCCTCCTCGGGCGGCTCGGCGAAGGCGAGGACCGTCTCCGGGTCGGGAAGGTTCGGGACGAGATCGGCGGTCAGCGGCGCGCTGTCGGCGAAGGTCGGCGTCGCCTCGCCGAGGACGGTGCCCTGCGCGAACAGCGCGCTCAGGTCGCGGACGGGGGCGGGCGGGCGGATCGCGGTCCGGACCGGCTTCGCCGCCGCCGGGGGCGGCGCGTCGAGGGGCGCGAGGAAGCGGGGGAGGGCGGCGAGCCCCAGGGCGAGGACGGGCACCAGGATCGCGAGGCGCGCGCGCGACGGGCGCTGTTCACGGTGGGGCCGGCGCGGCGGGCTCGCGAGGACGGTCATGCGGGCAGGACTCGGGTACGCGCGGTCCCCGCCGCGGCGCCCAAGCCCGGCCGCCAGTGGAGGAAACCATCAACCTTGATTGCAGCCCATTGAGCGCCAGTACGGTTAATCCCTGCTAAACCGGGCCCGAGAAAATGCTCCGCGGCCGCGCTCCACTCTCGCGACGGGCGCCCCTCTCCACGGATCGTCCGGCCGACTGTCCTCCGACCCCGCACGGTCGTTCGGGGTCGGAGGCGAGGCCGGAACCGGGCGTTCCCGCGGGTTCAGCTCACCTGTTCGGCGAGCTTGAGCAGTTCCGCCGTGCGGGCGTTCTTGGAGGCGAAGTCCTTCCAGGCGGTGGGGCGGGCGGCCTCGCGCCACTTGTCGATATGCTCGGCCGTGAGGTCGTGGATCTTGGCGCCCCGCGCCGCATAGACCTTGGTGATCTCCTCGTCGTCGGCTTTCGCCGCGGCGAAGGAGAAGGCCTCCAGTTCCTGGCCGACGTCGCGGACCGCTTGTCGCTGCTCCGGCGTCAGGGCGTCGAAGGTCGCCTTGGAGATCATCAGGGGTTCGAGGATGAACCAGAACGAGTTGCCGCGGCCCGCGGTGAGGTTCTTGGTCAACTCGTCGAGGCGGAAGGAGATCAGGCTGGTGGAGGCGCTCACCGCCGCCTCCAGGGCGCCGGTCTGCATGCCGATATACATCTCGCTCGACGGCATGGTGGAGACGATGCCGCCCGACGCCTGGAAGACGAGATCCATCTCGCGCCCGCCGCCGCGGATCTTCACGCCCTTCACGTCGGCGGGCAGGAGGATCGGGTGGACGCGCGAGGCGACGGCGCCCGACTGCCAGACCCAGGTGAGGATGACGACGCCCTTGTCGCTGAGCGTCTTGGCGAGTTCCTCGCCGACTTTGGCCGTGCGCCACTTGGCGGCCTGCTCGTAGTTCGTCACCAGGGCCGGCATCAGGGCGAGGTTGCATTCCGGCACCTCGCCGCCCGCGTAGGAGAGCGGGATCAGGCTGAGGTCGAGGGCGCCTTTGCGCAGCGCGCTGAACTGCGCGAGGGTCTTCATCAGGGAGGAGCCCGGATAGACGTGGACGGTCAGGCCGCCATTCGTGCGCTTCTCGACCTCCTGGGCGAAGCGGCGGCAGATGCGGTCGCGCGCGTCGCCCTTTTCCAGGGTGCCGCCGGGGAACTGGTGCGAGAGCCGCAGGACCTTGGGAGCCTGCGCCCGCAGCACGGCGGGACAGGCGATCAGGCCGGCGCCGGCCGCGGCGGTGCCGATGAGGCTGCGTCGTGTGATCATGGCGTTTCTCCTGAAGCGGCCGCCCCGTCCATCGCGCGGCGGTCCGGTGATGGGAATCCTGTTCAGGCCACGGTCCGGGCCGGCTCGCCGCCGATCCGCGCCCGCGTCCAGTTGATGACGCCGCCCGCGAGCAGCACCTCGATCTGGCGCGGCGAGAGGTCGTGCCGGAGCGCCACCGGGCGCCCGCGCACCCGCGCCGTCACCGTCTGGCCGGCGCGCAAGGTCTCCGCGATCTCGGCGATCTCGACCACGTCGCCGATCTCCAGGCCGTCGTAATCGGTGGGATCGGCGAAGGTGAGGGGCAGGACGCCGAAATTGACGAGGTTCTGCCAGTGGATGCGGGCGAAGCTCTTGGCCAGCACCACCTCCAGGCCGAGATAGCGCGGCGCGAGCGCCGCGTTCTCGCGGCTCGACCCCTGCCCGTAATTCAGGCCGCCGACGATGGCGTGGCCCGCCCGGCCCGGCCCGGCCTGCTTCGCCCGCTGCGGATAGGTCGGGTCGATCGGCTCGAAGGTGAATTCCGAGGTCTTCGGGATGTTCGACCAGTAGGGCATCACCCGGGCGCCCGCCGGCATGATGTCGTCGGTGGAGATGTCGTCACCGGTCTTCAGGAGCACCGGCACGCGGATGCCGGCGCCGAGCCTGCCCAGTTCCGGCAGGGTGGTGATGTTGGCAGTCTTCTCCAGGCGCACGGCCCGGGCCTCGGCCTCGGGCAGGGGCGGGACCAGCATGGTGGTGTTGGACTTCACCATCTCGGGCGCCGCGATCCGGGGATAGGGCATGTCGAGGTCGCGCGGATCGGTGATGACCCCGGCCAGCGCCGAGGCCGCCGCGGTCTCGGGGCTGCACAGGAACACGCTGTCCTCGCGGGTGCCCGAGCGGCCGGGGAAGTTGCGCGGCACGGTGCGGAGCGAGTTGCGGCCCGTGGCCGGGGCCTGGCCCATGCCGATGCAGCCGTTGCAGCCGGCCTGATGGGTGCGCGCGCCCGCGTGGATCAGGTCGGAGAGGTGCCCCTTGGCGATCAGCGTCTCCAGAACCTGCCGCGTCGAGGGGTTGATGTCGAAGGAGACCCGGTCGTGGGCTTGGCGGCCCTTCACGATCTCGGCAGCCACCGCGAAGTCGCGGAAACCCGGATTGGCCGAGGAGCCGATATAGGACTGGTAGATCTCGGTGCCCGCGACCTCCGAGACCGGCACGACGTTGCCGGGGCTCGACGGCTTGGCGATGAGCGGCACCAGGGTCGAGAGGTCGATCTCCTCGTGATCGTCGTACGCGCAGCCGGCATCGGGCCCGAGTTCGACCCAGTCCGCCCCGCGGCCGACGCTGGCGAGATAGGCGCGGGTCGCCTGATCGGACGGGAACACGCTCGTGGTGGCGCCCATCTCGGCGCCCATATTGGCGATGACGTGCCGGTCCATGGCCGTGAGCCCGTCGAGGCCGGGGCCGTAATACTCGATGATCCGGCCGAAGCCGCCCTCGCAGCCGTGGCGGCGCAGCATCTCCAGGATCACGTCCTTGGCGCTCACCCAGTCGGGCAGGGCGCCCGTGAGCTTCACGCCCCAGACGCGCGGCATGCGCAGGTGGAGCGGCTCGCCCGCCATGGCGAGGGCCACCTCGACGCCGCCCGCGCCGAAGGCGAGCATGCCGAGGGAGCCGGCGGCGGGGGTGTGGCTGTCGGAACCGACCAGCGTCTGCCCCGGCCTGCCGAAGCTCTGCATATGCACGGGGTGGCTGATGCCGTTGCCGGGGCGCGAGTACCAGACGCCGAAGCGGCGGCAGGCCGAGCGCAGGAACAGGTGCTCGTCGGCGTTGAGATGATCGTTCTGGACGAGGTTGTGGTCGACGTACTGGGCGGCGAGGCCCACCTTGACCCGCTCGACGCCCATCGCCTCCAGTTCCAGCATGACGAGGCTGCCGAGGACGTCCTGCAGGAGCGTCTGGTCTATCGTGAGCGCGATCTCGGCGCCGGGCGTGACCTCGCCCTCGACGAGATGCGAGCGGATCAGCTTCTGCGTCAGGTTCAGCGCCATCGTCTCCTCCCTGTTCTGATGCGGCGCGCCGTCGTTCCGGGGCGCTCGTGGAGCGAGCCCGACCCGAAGGGGGGCGCGGAGCGCGCGATCCATGAACGCGCTCGGTTCCTGTTCGGGCTCAGCGGTGTTCATCGATCCCGGGTTCCGCTCGCGCGGCCCCGGGATGACGAGGCGGATAGCCTCAGGGCGCCCGGTCGCTGCGGCGCAGGCTGTCGGGCATCGCGAAGAGGGCGAGCCCCGCCGCGACGAGGCAGAGCACGCCGATGCCGTAGAGCGCGGGGGTGGTGGATCCGGTCAGGTCCTTGACCCAGCCGACCGCCACGGGGCTGACGATGCCGCCGAACTGGCCGAGCGTGTTGATGAGCGCGATGCCGCCGGCGGCGCCGACGCCGGTGACGAGCTTGGCCGGCAGGGTCCAGAAGGTCGGGATCGAGGCGACGATGCCGGCGCCCAGCAGGGCCAGGGCGAACATCAGCGGCACGATGTGCTTGTCGAACAGCCCGGCCCCGAAGAAGCCGAGGGCGGCGGTCACCGCGAGGCCGGCCACGAATTTCGGCCGCTCGCCCGAGGCGTCGGAGAGGCGCCCGATCACCACCATGCTGATCGCCCCGCAGATGTAGGGGATCGCCGTGAGGAAGCCGATGGAGGCCGCCTGCCCGCCGCTCGCGGTCTTGATGAGGTCCGGGCCCCAGAAGTTCAGGCCGTAGGAGCCGATCTGGAGGAGGAAGTAGATCAGCGCGATGAGCAGGAAACCCGGCTGCCGGATGGCGCCCCAGAGGGAGTGGTCGCCGATGTCCCGGTTGTGATGGGCGATGCGGGAGGACAGGAGCGCCTTCTCGTCGGCGGAGAGCCAGCGGGCCTCCTCGATGCGGTCGTCCAGGCGGGTGAGCACCAGGGCGCCGAGCACGAGGCAGGGGATGCCGCCGGCCAGGAACAGCCATTGCCAGCCGGCGAGCCCCGAGACGCCGTTGAGGCCGCCCAGGATGAGGCCGGCCACCGGCGCCCCGAAGATGCCGGAGAAGGCCGAGGCCACGAACATGAACGAGGTGATGCGCCCGCGGAACGAGGCCGGGAACCACAGGGTGAGGTAGTAGAGGATGCCCGGCGCGAAGCCCGCCTCCATGGCGCCGATGAGGAAGCGCAGGACGTAGAAGTGCCACTCGGTGCGGATGAAGATCATCAGCGCCGTGGCGATGCCCCAGGAGATCATGATCCGCGCGATCCAGCGGCGCGCGCCGACCTTGTAGAGCATCAGGTTCGAGGGAACCTCGAAGATCACGTAGCCGACGACGAACATGCTCGCGCCGAGGCCGTAGGCGACGTTGCTGAAGCCGAGGTCGCTCTGGAGCTGGAACTTGGCGAAGCTGATGTTGATCCGGTCGAAGAAGGCGAACATGTAGCAGATCATGATCAGCGGCATGAGCCGCCACGCGACCTTGCGGACGACGCCTCCCTCGCTGACCGCCTCGGCGGCGCCGGGTGTCCCGGACAGGGCGATGGTCATGGGGTTTCCTCCTCGAAGGATGCGCGGGGCCGTCCGGTGGAGAGGGGGTCTCCACCGGCGGGCGCATCGCGGGGTGTTGTCTGCGGTGTCCTCGACGCCCGGGGGCCGCCTTCGCAGGGCGGCTTCTCCCGGCGGCTTCTCCCGCGGCGTTCGCTCAGGCCGCCTTGAGGGCCGGGGCGGGGTGCAGGTCGCAGGGGCGGCCGGCCTTGGCGACCTGGCCCGGCACGTCGTGGCCGACGAGGCGGGGCAGGTCGCGGGACAGGCCGATCAGGGCTTCCAGATCGAGCCCGGTGGCGAGGCCCATCTCGTGGGCCATGCTGACGAGATCCTCGGTGCAGATGTTGCCGGTGGCGCCCGGCGCGAAGGGGCAGCCCCCGAGCCCCCCGAGCGCCGCGTCGAAGCGGCGGGCGCCGGCCTCGCAGGCGGCCAGCACGTTGGCGAGGCCGAGCCCGCGGGTGTTGTGGAAGTGGAGCGTCAGACCCTCGGCGCCTACGAGGGGCAGCACCGCGGCGACGAGCCGGGCGACCTGGCGCGGGTTGGCCATGCCGGTGGTGTCGGCGAGCGTCACGCCGTCGACGCCGAGGGAGAGGTAGCGCTCCACCTGCGCCACCACCTTGTCCGCGGGCTGGTCGCCCTCGAAGGGGCAGCCGAAGGCGGTGGCGACGGTGGCGTTGACGCTCACCGGGGCGCCGCGCACTGTCTCCATGATGCGGGTGAAGCCCTCGATGGAGGCGTCGGGCGTCATGCCCATATTCGCGCGGTTGTGGGTCTCGCTCACGGAGGCCACGAGGTTGATCTCGTCGACCTTGGCCGCGAGCGCCCGCTCGGCGCCCTTCGGGTTCGGCACCAGGGCCACGTAGACCGTGCCCGGCCGGCGCCGGATGCCGGCGAAGACCTCGGCCGCGTCGCGCAGAGCCGGCACCGCCTTCGGCGAGACGAAGGAGGAGACCTCGATCCGGCTGAAGCCGGCCTCGCTCAGCGCGTCGATCAGCCGGATCTTCTCCGCCGTCTCCACGAAGACGGGCTCGATCTGGAAGCCGTCGCGGGTGGCGACCTCCTGGACGATCAGCGTGTCGTCGGCGATCCCGGTCATGCTCCGTTCCCTCGCTCCGCTCATGCCACGGCTCCCTTCTCGCGCAAGGCGGCGATGCGCTCCGCATCGAGGCCGAGTTCGCTCAGCACGGAATCGGTGTGGGCGCCGAGCGCCGGTCCCTGCCAGCGCACCGCGCCGGGGGTCTCGGAGAGCTTGGGCACGATGCCCGGCATCTTCACGTGGGTCCCGCCGGGCAGTTCCGCCTGGAGGATCATGTCGCGGGCCTGATAGTGCGGGTCGGCGACGATGTCGGCCACCGAGTAGATCCGGCCGGCCGGCACGTCGGCCGCGTCGAGGGCGGCGAGCGCCTCGTCCACGGTGCGCGCCCTGGTCCAGTCGGAGATCGTCGCGTCGAGCATGGCGGCTTCCTTCGAGCGGCCGTCATTGGTCCGGAACTCGGGGATCTCGGCGAGGTCGGGACGGCCGATCGTCGCCATCAGGCGCTTGAAGATCGGGTCGCTGTTGCCGGCGATGACGACGAAGCCGCCGTCCTTGGTCGGGTAGGTGTTCGAGGGCGTGATCCCGGGCAGGGCGCCGCCGGTGCGGGTGCGGACCTCGCCCAGCAGGTCGTATTCCGGAACGAGACTCTCCATGACGTTGAACACGCTCTCGACGAGGGAGACGTCGATGACCTGACCCCCGCCCTGGCCCGTCTTGACGCGGAGCAGCGCCATCAGGGCGCCGATGACGCCGTGGAGCGAGGCGAGGGTGTCGCCGATGCTGACGCCGACGCGCGCCGGGGGCGCCTCCGGGCTGCCGGTGGTGTAGCGGATGCCGCCCATCGACTCGCCGATGGCGCCGAAGCCCGGCCGGTCGCGGTACGGGCCGGTCTGGCCGTAGCCCGAGATGCGGACCATCACGAGGTTGGGGTTGAGCGCGGAGAGCACGTCCCAGCCGAGGCCGAGCTTCTCCAGGCCGCCGGGCCGGAAGTTCTCCACCACCACGTCCGCGCTCTCGGCGAGTTGCTTGACGATGGCGAGCCCGTCCGGAGACTTCAGGTTGACCGCGATGGACTTCTTGTTGCGCGACTGCAGGTACCACCAGAGCGAGGTGCCCTCGTGCATCTTGCGCCACTTGCGCAGGGGGTCGCCGTCGCCCGGGGGCTCGATCTTGATCACCTCGGCGCCGAACTCCGCCATCAGGCGGGTGGCGAAGGGCGCGGCGATCAGCTGGCCGAGTTCGAGAACGCGGATTCCGCTGAGCGGACCTGACATGGCTGTTTCCTCCGTATTCTTGAGGGACCCCATAGACTGTTCCGAAGCGCGAAGTCCAAACGCCTTTGGGCAATATGCGTTCTCCGGGTGAGAACGCAGGCCCCGCGGCCCGAGGGATCTTCCAAGCCGCCGCTCATACCAAATCCGGTCGATCCCTTCGGGATGGCGGATCTGGGCTTCGCTCATGCGCCGCGCGGGCTCGGTCGATACGATCCCCGCTTCGATCAAGCGGAGATCGTATCAGGCGTTCGCCGCGCGCAGATGGTCGAGCAGCAGCCGCGCCGCCGGCGACAGGGCGCCCGGCCGGACCACGATGTTGAGGGCGCGCCGCGCCCAGGGGTCGGTCAGGGGCACGGCGGCCAGATGCATCGCGGGGCCGAGGAGGGAAAACACGCCCTCCGGCACGGCGCCGAGCCCCATGCCGGCCTGCGCCATCCGGCAGATCGCGTCGAAGCTCGGGACGTGCATGCGCAGGGGTAACGGCCGCCCGAGGCGGCGCGCCTCGTCGCGGAGCGCACCGTAGATCGCGCTCGCGGCGTGCATGCCCACGTGGTCGTATTCGAGGGTCTCGGCCAGCGCGAGGGCCGGCCGGCCGGCAAGGGGATGGCCGGCCGGCATCACCAGGACGAGGCGGTCGCCGCGATAGGGATAGGTCAGGAGCGAGCGGGCATCGACGCCGCCGTCGCAGATGCCGAGATCGGCCGCGCCCTCCTCGACGCCCGCCACCACCCCGGTGCTCGGGCGCTCCTCCAGATCGACCCGGATGCCGGCCTGGACCGCCAGGAAGCCCTGGAGATCCTCGGGCAGGAACTGCACGATGGTCGACAGGTTGGCGAGCACGCGCACGAAGCCGCGCACGCCCCGGGCATGCTCGGCGAGTTCCAGGGCGATCTGCTCGGCGCTCGCCAGCATGCGCCGGGTGTGGTGGAGGAGCGTCTCCCCGGCCGGGGTCGGGCGCATCCCCTTGGGCTCCCGCGTGAGGAGCCGGCAGCCCAGGGCCAGTTCGAGCTCGGCGAGGCGCTTGCTGACGGCGGAGGGGGCGATGGCGCCGCGCCGGGCCGCGCCGTTCAGGGTTCCTTCCTCGCAGATCGCCGCGAACAGGCGCAGGGTCTTGAGATCGAGCCGGCTCAGGATCGCCGCCGCGGGCGCGGGGGCGGGGAAGCCGGCGGCGCGGTCGGGCAACGGCGGCGCATCTCCCTCCGGCACGGCCTCGATCACGGAACGATCGTTGGTCATAGGACAATATTCATGTCTTATAAAAGATATGTAATTGCTTTACAGCAGAGGGGCCCGCTGTTAGGGTCCACCGTATCGGGCAGCCCCAGAACAGTCTCGCGCGGATCGCATTCCGCGTGAAGACGGCGCCCGGACGGAACCGAGGTCCCGGCCCGCCGGGGCCGAACGCCGCCGGACGCGGGACGCCAACCGCTCCGGACCGGCGCACGACCCTGGGACGGGTGCCGGCCGGCGCCCGCCCGGGCCGCACGAGAACGCGGCAGAAGCCGCGGCGCCAGGGAGGATTCCGATGGGCTTCGACCAGCCTTTGCTGGAGGTTGACGGCGTCACCCTTCAGTACAAGACGCCGCATCATCTCATCACCGCGACCTATCGCGTGGACTTCAGGGTCTGGCCGGGCGACCGCTTCGTGCTGCTCGGGCCGTCCGGCTGCGGGAAGTCGACCCTGCTGAAGGCGGTGGGCGGCTACATGGCGCCCACCGAGGGGGAAATCCGCCTGAAGGGCCAGGCCGTGACCGGCCCCGGCCCGGACCGGATGATGGTCTTCCAGGAATTCGACCAGCTCCTGCCCTGGAAGACGGTGAAGCAGAACGTGGTCTTCGCCCTCGAAGCCTCGGGCCGCCTCACCGGCGGCGAGGCCGAGGCCAGGGCCATGCACTACATCGACAAGGTCAACCTCTCGAAATTCGCCGACAGCTACCCGCACATGCTCTCGGGCGGCATGAAGCAGCGCGTGGCCATCGCCCGCGGCATGGCGATGGAGCCCGACATCCTGCTGATGGACGAGCCCTTCGCGGCCCTCGACGCGCTGACGCGGCGGCGCATGCAGGACGAGCTCCTGGCCCTGTGGGACGACACCCGCTTCACGGTGCTGTTCGTCACCCACTCGATCCCCGAGGCGATCAAGATCGGCTCGCGCATCCTCCTGCTCTCGCCCCATCCGGGCGAGGTCAAGGCCGAACTCAACAGCGCCGCCGGTCCCGACGAGGTGATGCCGCTGGAGAGCCGCATCCAGCAGATGCTGTTCTCGGAAGAGATCAAGGAGGCCGAGAATGTCTAGGGTGGTCCGTCTCAACGCCATGCCCGCCGATATCGCCGCCCATCCCACGCCCACCGGCCCCCGCCCCGAGATCGTGCGGGAGCAGACGGCCGCGCACGGCCGCACCGTGGTCGAGAAGCCGCTCTCGGTCCCGGAACTGCTCTACAACCAGGGCTGGCTGCGCAAGCTCCTGATCCTCGCCGTCCTGGCGCTGATCTGGGAGGCCTACGGGCGCTATCTCGACAACGACCTGCTGTTCCCCACCTTCACGGCGACCGTCGCGGCCTTCGCCCGCGGCGTGGCGGACGGAACCCTGCCGGCCCGCGCCTGGGGCTCGATCAAGGTACTGCTCATCGGCTACGGGCTCGGCATCCTCCTCGCCACCCTGCTCACCGGCATCGCCATCGCCTCGCGGATCGGCACCGACTTCCTCGAGACCATGACCTCGATGCTGAACCCCCTGCCGGCCATCGCCCTGCTGCCGCTGGCGCTGATCTGGTTCGGGCTGGGCAACGGCAGCCTCGTCTTCGTGCTCGTGCACTCGGTGACCTGGGCGATCGCCCTCAACACCCATTCGGGTTTCCTCTCGGTGAGCCGCACCCTGAAGATGGTCGGGCGCAATTACGGGCTCTCGGGGGCGGGGCTCATCACCAAGATCCTGATCCCGGCGGCCTTCCCCTCGATCCTCACCGGCCTGAAGGTGGGCTGGGCCTTCGCCTGGCGCACCCTGATCGCGGCCGAGCTCGTCTTCGGCGTCTCCTCGGGCTCGGGCGGCCTCGGGTGGTTCATCTTCGAGAACAAGAACATGCTCGACATCCCGAACGTGTTCGCCGGCCTCCTGACGGTGATCATCATCGGCCTCGTCGTGGAGAACCTGATCTTCCAGACGGTCGAGCGGCGCACCATCCAGCGCTGGGGCATGCAGGCCTGAACAGGCTCCGGGGTCCGGCCTCGAGCCGGGCCCCGCACGGGAACCACCATCACAGGGACGAGGGACGCATGACGGCACGCGGCGTGAGGACGGAGAACCGGGGCGCGGGCAGGCGGGGCGTCCTGCGGCTGGCCGGGGCGGCTTTCCTGGCCCTGGCGACCCTGGGCACGGCACAGGCCGAGGTGGCCACCGTGCGGCTCGCCAAGCAGTTCGGCATCTCCTACCTGCCCCTGACCCTGATGGAGCAGGAGCAGCTCCTGGAGAAGCAGGCCAAGCAGCGCGGCCTCGACGTGAAGGCCGAGTGGCTGCGCTTCACCGGCGGCTCGGGGATGAACGAGGCCCTGCTCTCGGGCAATCTCGACTTCGCCTCCGGCGGCGTCGGCCCGTTCCTGACGATCTGGGGCCGCACCCAGAACAACATCAAGGTCAAGGGCGTGGCGGCGCTCAACGCCATGCCGCTCTGGCTCGTCACCGTGAATCCCGACGTGAAGTCGATCAAGGATTTCAGCGGCAAGGACAAGATCGCGCTGCCGACGGTGAAGACCTCGATCCAGGCGATCACCCTGCAGATGGCGGCCGAGCAGGCCTTCGGCCCCGGCCAACAGGGCAAGCTCGACCCTCTCACCGTCTCCATGGGCCATCCCGACGCGCAGACCGCGATGATGGGCGGTCGCTCCGAGATCACCGCGCATTTCGGCGCCCCGCCCTTCCAGGAGATGGAGCTGAAGGACCCGCGCGCCCGCAAGGTGCTCGACAGCTACGACGTGCTCGGCGGCCCCCACACCTTCAACCTCGTCTGGGCCTCGAACCGCTTCGTGGAGGCCAACCCGAAGGTGACCGCCGCCTTCCACGCGGCGCTGGAGGAGAGCCTGAAGATGATCCGGGACGATCCGGCCCGCGCCGCCGCCCTCTGGATCAAGGCCGAGGGCGCCAAGCTCACGCAGGAGGAGGCCGAGGCCATCATCCGCGCGCCGCAGAACGAGTGGACCACGGCCCCGAAGCGCATGCTGGCCTATCTCGGCTACATGAACCGCAACGGCCTGGTCGCGGCCAAGGCCAACAGCGAGACCGAATTGTTCTTCCCGGCGCCCGCCCGCTGAAATCCACCTTGTCCGGAGCGGCGCCCCGCGCCGCTCCCTGCCCAGGGAGATCCCCGATGGACCTCGACCTGCCCGAGTTCGAGGAGGTCTGCCGCGACCTCTACGTGCGCGCCCTCAAGATCCTGCCCCCCGACATCAAGGCGGGCTTCGCGGATCTGCAGCGGGGCGAGACCAGCGCCACCGGCCGCGCCATCCTCGACACGATGGTGGAGAACGTGGCCGTCGCCGAGCGCACCAAGAACATCCTCTGCCAGGATACCGGCATCCCGATCTACAACGTCACGATCGGGCGCGGCGTCCGGTTCGATGGCGCGGCGCTGAAGGCCGCCATCCGCCGGGGCTGCGAGCGGGCGACCCGGGAGTTCTCCCTGCGCTCCTCGGTGGTCCACCCGATCACCCGCAAGAACGAGCAGACCTCCTGCGGCATCCGCGTGCCGATCATCCACGTCGACTTCGACGAGGCCGAGGAGACCGTCGCCGTGGAGATGATCCCCAAGGGCTCGGGCTCGGAGAACGGCTCGTTCCTGCAGATGCTGCTGCCCTCGGACGGGATCGGCGCGGCCAAGCGCTTCGTCATCGACCGGGTGATCGAACTCGGCGGCCGGGTCTGCCCGCCGACCATCGTCGGCGTCGGCCTGGGCGGCACCTCGGACCTCTGCATGCATCTGGCCAAGATGGCGGCGACGCGTCCCCTGCGCTCGGTCTGCGCCGATCCCGAGGGCGCGCGGATCGAGGCGGAGCTGTCGCGGGCCGTGAACGAGCTCGGCATCGGTCCGCAGGGGCTCGGCGGGCGCTCCACGAGCTTCGCCGTCCACGTGGAGATCGCCGCCACCCACATCACCCAGAACCCGGTCGCCGTGAACATCCAGTGCCACTCGGCCCGCCGCGCCCGCGCGACGATCACGCCGGGCGGCATCGCCTTCGCCTGAGGAGACAATGGCCCACCACGTCCTCGACATGCCGGTCGACGAGGCCCGGGTCCGGGCGCTGCGCATCGGCGACACCGTCACCCTGCGCAGCTGGCTCTTCGGCATCCGCGACGCCACGCTGATCCACATGTTCGACCGCGGGCGTCGCACCCGGCTCGACCTCCGGGGCCACGCGGTGATCCACACGGCGCCCAACGTCCACCGGGTCGCGCCCGCGCCCGAGGCGCCGGTGGGCTACGCCCCCTTCTGCATCGGCACCACCACCTCGATGCGCATGGAGCGCTTCACCGACGCGCTGATGGAGCGGGAGGGCGTGCGCCTCATCGTCGGCAAGGGCGGCATGGGGCCGGAAACGCTCCGGGCCTTCGCGGAGCGCGGCGGGGCCTATCTCGCCATCGTCGGCGGGGCCGCGGCGCTCGAGACCACCTGGATCGAGCGGATCGAGGACGTCGATCTCGACGACCTCCATCCCGAGAGCCTCTGGCGCTTCGCCATCCGCGATTTCGGGCCGCTGCTGGTGGGCATGGATTCGCATGGCGGCTCCCTCTTCGCCGACGTCCAGCGCGACGTGGCGAGCCGGCGCGACGCGGTGCTGGCGAGCCTCGAAGAGGCCCGCTGAACCCTCCCCCTCGAAACCCATGGAAGGCGCCCGATGGAGACCTTGCGCGGAGCCGACATCGTCGCGCGGAGCCTGGAGCGTCTCGGCGTCCGCCGCATCTTCACGCTCTCGGGCAACCACATCATGCCCGTCTTCGATGCCCTCTTGGAGACGGGAATCGAGATCGTGCACGTCCGCCAGGAGGCGGCCTGCGTGCACATGGCCGATGCCTGGGGGCGGCTCACCGGCGAGGTCGGCGTCGCCCTGGTGACGGGCGGGCAGGGGCACGCGAACGGGGCCGCCGCCCTGTTCACGGCGCTCGCCGCCGAATCCCCCGTCCTCCTGCTCTCGGGCCATGCCGGCCTGAACGAACGCGGCCGCGGCGCCTTCCAGGAGATGGACCAGGCCGGCATCGCCCGGCCGATGACGAAGGCATCCTGGACCGCGACCGCGGTCGCGACCCTCGGGAGCGACATCGCCCGCGCTCTGCGGCTCGCGAAGGAGGGACGGCCGGGCCCCGTCCATCTCAGCCTGCCGGTCGATCTCCTCGACCATGCCGTCCCCGCCGACACGGTGCGGATGCCCGCGGCGGACGCGGTCCGCGAGCAGGCGCCGGAGCCCGGCCTCGTCGCCGATCTTGCCCGGCACATCGCGGGGGCGGAGCGCCCCCTGATCCTCTGTGGGCCGGCGCTCTGCGACCCGGCCGGGCGCGCGGCGATGGCGGCGGCGGAGGAGCGGCTCGGCGTGCCGGTGATCGGCATGGAGAGCCCGCGCGGGATCAACGACCCGAGCCTCGGCGCCTTCGCCGAGGTGCTGGGCAAGGCCGATCTCCTCGTGCTCGTCGGCAAGGCCCTCGATTTCACCCTGAAGTTCGGCGACGCCCCGGCGGTCGCCGCCGATTGCCGCTTCGCCGTCGTCGATCCCGACCCTGTCCTGATCGCCCGGGCGCCGGCCGGGCGCCTCGTCGCGTCGGGTGTCGCCGATCCACGCCCGACTCTGGCCGCGCTTGGCCAGGGCGGGGGCCACGCGCACGGGGCGTGGTACGGCGCGGTGCGGGCGGCGCGGGCCTACCGTCCGCCCGCCTGGGCCGATCTCGCTGGCGGGGCAGGGCGCGTCCATCCGGTCGCCCTGTGCCGGGCGGTGGACGCCTTCCTCTCCGAGCATCCCGAGGGCACCTTGATCTGCGACGGCGGCGAGATCGGCCAGTGGCCCCAGGCCCTGGTCCGCGCCGGGCGGCGCCTCGTCAACGGGGTCTCCGGCACCATCGGCGCCTCGATCCCCTTCGCCATCGCCGCCAGGGCCGAGCGGCCGGAGGCGCCGGTGGTCGCGGTGCTCGGCGACGGCACCTTCGGCTTCCACATGGCCGAGTTCGACACCGCCGTGCGCTACGGCCTGCCCTTCATCGCGGTGGTCGGCAACGACGCCCGCTGGAACGCCGAGCACCAGATCCAGCTGCGCAGCTACGGGCCGGAGCGGACGCGCCACTGCGACCTGCTCCCCACCCGCTACGACGAGGTCGCGAGGGCCCTCGGCGGCTTCGGCGCCCTCGTCACCGCGGAATCCGAGCTCGGGCCGGCGCTGGCGGCGGCCCATGCGAGCGGCCTGCCCGCCTGCATCAACGTGATGATCGAGAGCGTGCCGGCGCCGATGATCCGCCGGCCGGCCTGACGACGCGCCCCGCCGCCGGGCGTCCGCGGCGGGGCTCGGATACCCCGCGGCGCCTTGGAGGGTGGCATGCTGAGACGGGACGTTCTGGCGGGCGCCGCGGTGATGCTGGCGGCGGGCGCGGCACGGGCGGAGGTCGGCGCGGTGCGCATCGCCCGGCAGCCGAGCCTCGGCCATCTGCCCCTGATGCTGATGGAGGAGCAGGGCCTGCTCCAGAAGGCGGCCGCCGCCCGCGGCGTCTCGAACCTTCAGACGCAGTACGTGACGCTGGCGGGCGGCGCGGCGATGAACGACGCGCTGCTCTCCGGCCAGATCCAGTTCGCGGCCGGCGGCGTGCCGCCCCTCGTCCTGCTCTGGTCGAAGACGGCGGGCACCGGCCTCGCGGTGAAGGGCGTGGCGGCGATGAACAGCATGCCGCTCCTGATGAACACCAACAACCCGAAGATCCGCCGGCTCGCGGACTTCACGGACCGGGACAAGATCGCGCTGCCCGCCGTGAAGGTCTCGGTCCAGGCGATGTTCCTGCAGATGGCCGCCGAGAAGGAACTCGGCGAGGCGCGCCGCAACGAGCTCGACCGCCTCACCGTGACCCTGTCCCATCCGGACGGGATGGCGGCGCTGCTCGCCGGCAACGAGATCACCGCCCACTTCACCGCCGCGCCGATCCAGGAACTCGAACTGCGCAAGCCCGGCATCCGCACCGTGCTCAACACCTTCGACGTGCTGGGCGAGCCCTCGACCTTCAACGTGGTCTGGGCGGCCTCCAGCTTCACCGAGGCGAACCCGCAGATCCACGCCGCCTTCACCGCGGCGCTGGAGGAGGCGGTCACGATGATCAACGCCGACAAGCCGGCGGCGGCGAAGGCCTATACCCGGCTCGCCAGGGACGCGAGCGACCCCGGCCTCATCGCCGAGATCCTCGCCGACCCGCAGGTGCGCTTCACCACGACGCCGCAGGCGATCGGCAAGTACGCGGACTTCATGGCCCGCACCGGCACCATCCGCCGGGCGCCGGCGAGCTGGAAGGATCTGTTCTTCGCCGACGTCCACAGCAAGGCGGGGAGCTGATCTCGGGGCTCTGCCCCGATTCCCCGTCGCGTGACGCACGATCCGATCACGACTGAGAGCTACCGCTGTCCGCGAGGTCCACGAACGGGGCGCGGGTTCCCTCTCCCGTGCGGGAGAGGGACAGGGTGAGGGGCCCGGAGCCAGCCGGAACGATCGCTCCGTTCCCGCGGGATCGTTGTGCCTCTTCCGGAGCGTTCTCCTCCCTCACCCCAACCCTCTCCCGCCCGGGAGAGGGAGCCGCGGCGCGGGTCTCGCGAGCCGAGGTCGAACAAGCCGAAGACGGATCCCACAGGCCAAACGGCACGATCCTGTTGGGGTTTCGGCTTTTTATCCGTGGAGCAGGCCGGGCAGGGCGAGCGCCGTGGTGGTGAGGCCGATCACGGCCAGCAGCACGAGCACCAGCTTGCGGAAGCGCTTCTGGTCGATCCGCGCGAACAGCGACAGGCCGGCGAGGACGCTCACCAGCACCACCGGCAGGGCGAGGGCGAGGTCGCGCACGAGGTTCTCCGGGAAGGGATCGACCAGGGCGAGGATGGCGAGCGCCCAGACCTGCATCACCAGGGTGAAGGACTGGTAGACCGCCCGCTGCACCCGCGGCTCCCAGCCGCGCAGCAGACTCCAGGCCGTGGGCAGCGCCCCCGACAGGCCGGCGATGCCGCCGAGCACGCCGCCGAGGAAGCCCACCGCGCCGTCGCTCCAGGCATTGCCGAAGCCGACCCGGTAATCGGCCCGGAGCAGGGCGACGAAGCCGGCATAGAGGATCAGGAAGCCGCCCACCGCCACCTTGATCGCGTTCGGATCGAGCCCGTGCAGCAGGTGGATGCCGATGGGCGCGCCGACGAGGCCCGGCAGGATCATCGCGAAGGCGGTGTCCCGCGGCGGCCAGGTCCGCAGGCGCAGGATCGAGATCACCTGCGAGAGGATGCTGCAGACGAGGACCAGCGCGGTCGCCTCCACCGGCGAGCGGATGGAGAGCAGCGTCCCCGACGCCACGAGGGCGAAGGCGAAGCCCGTCAGCCCCGAGATCAGGCCGGCGCAGGCGAGGCAGGCCACGAGGAGGATGGTCTCGTTCATCGGGGAGAACCCGCGCACGCGGTCCGGGCCTCGCGCCGCGGCGGAGCCCGCCCGCAGGCCCGCCTGGATGGGGGCCGCTGCGCAAGTCTTATATAAGAGTGCGCTTGCGGGCAACCGCCGAGCGGCATAGCCTGCACGCCGCTGCGGCGAACGGGTTCAGAGAGCGGAGACACGAATTTCCGGCCCGCCCCGCGAAAAAGCCGGATCGCCGCGTTGACGGTGTTTTGTTATATATCTTATATAAGACTGAGGGTCGCCGCAGAGACGGCTCGCAAGGAGGAATGCCCATGAGCAGCCACGCCGCGTCCGGCGAGGGGCGGAAGAACCCGCACCTTCTCGCCCACTCGCCGCAGGACAACGTCGCCGTCGCCGTGATCGAGGGCCTCAAGGCCGACACGTCCGCCTTCGGCGTGATCACCGAGAACGACACCACCTTCGAGGTGCATGTCCGCCACGACATCCCGATCGGCCACAAGGTCGCGCTCACCGACCTGAAGGCCGGCGACACGGCCATCAAGTACGGCCAGGACATCGGCAAGGTGATCAAGGACGTCGCCAAGGGCGAGCACGTCCACGTCCACAACGTCAAGACGAAGCGCTGGTGAGGTGACCATGTTCAAGGAAGCCGCTCAACTCGAACACGAGATCGCGACCCCCTTCGTCGGCGGCGCGCCCGATCAGTTCGCCACCGGGGCGCTTGCCACCGCGCGCGCCTCGCAGGACTACAAGTCCGCCACCTTCATGGGCTGGCGCCGCGAGAACGGCCGCGTCGGCGTGCGCAACCACGTCGTCCTGCTGCCGCTGGACGACCTCTCCAACGCCGCCTGCGAGGCGGTGGCCAACAACGTCAAGGGCACGATGGCGCTGCCCCACGCCTACGGCCGCCTCCAGTTCGGCGAGGATCTGGAGCTGCACTTCCGCACCCTCATCGGCATCGGCTCGAACCCGAACGTCGCCGCGGTGGTGGTGATCGGCATCGAGGACCAGTGGACGAACCGGGTGGTCGAGGGCATCGCCCGGACCGGCAAGCCCGTCATCGGCTTCGGGATCGAGGGCCATGGCGACATCGCGACGGTGGCCAAGGCGAGCTACCAGGCCAAGCGCTTCGTGCAGTGGGCGACCGAGCTCCAGCGCGAGGAATGCCCGATCTCGGACCTCTGGGTCTCCACCAAGTGCGGAGAGTCGGACACCACCACGGGCCTCGCCTCCTGCCCGACGGTGGGCAACATGTACGACAAGCTGATCCCGCACGGGATCTACGGCGTGTTCGGCGAGACCTCGGAGATCACCGGCGCCGAGCACCTCTGTCGCGAGCGGGCGATCAGCCCGGAAATCTCCGACAAGTGGTACACGATGTGGAAGTCCTACCAGGACGACGTGATCGAGGCCCACAAGACCGACGATCTCTCGGACTCGCAGCCGACCAAGGGCAACATCGCCGGCGGCCTCACCACGATCGAGGAGAAGGCGCTCGGCAACCTCGAGAAGATCGGCCACGAGTGCCGGTTCATCGACGCGCTCCAGCCGGCGGAGGCGCCTGCCAAGGGCGCGGGCCTCTACTTCATGGACACCTCCTCGGCCGCGGCCGAGTGCGTGACCCTGATGGCGGCGGCGGGCTACGTGGTGCACACCTTCCCCACCGGCCAGGGCAACGTGATCGGCAATCCGATCGTCCCGGTGATCAAGATCACCGGCAACCCGCGCACGGTGCGCACCATGGGCGAGCACATCGACGTGGACGTCTCCGGCGTGCTCCGCCGCGAGATGACCATCCCGCAGGCGGGCGACGCGCTCATCGACATGGTGGTGCGCACGGCCAACGGCCGGCTCACGGCGGCCGAATCGCTGGGCCACCGCGAGTTCGTGATGACGAAGCTCTACCGCAGCGCCTGAGCGCAGGGGGGTGGGGCCGCCGGTGTGCACGGCGGATCCCCGCCTTCGAGAACGACCGGGCTCGCTCATCTGGCGCTGCCCGGCGAAACGCGCGCCTCCCTCTCCCCTCTGCGGGAGAGGGTGGGCCGGCCCTCAGGCCGGGTCGGGTGAGGGGAGCGACAGTGCCGGATAGAGCACGATGCGGAAAAGTGGAATCCGGTTTTCCGAAATCATCGTGTGAGTACAAAGAGATAGAGCATGCTGCTGTTTCCGTGAAAAAGCAGCATGCTCTAGCGCTCGGCATCGACGTTGAGCCTGCTCTGGAAGCTGGGTTCCCCTCTCCCGACCCCTGCCGACGCAGGGGCCACCCTCCCCCGCAGAGGGGGGAGGGTGCCCGCGGCGCGATGAGCGCAGAAGCATCATCACGGAACCCCACCATGCCCAAGGTCGTCATCAGCGAGTTCATGGACGAGGCGGCGATCCGGGAGGAACTCCCCGGCTTCGACACCCTCTACGATCCGGGCCTCGTCGACCGGCCGGAGGATCTCGCGGCGGCGCTCGCGGGTGCCGACGCGCTGATCGTGCGCAACCGGACGCAGGTGCGGGGGGACCTGCTCGCGGGCGCGCCCGATCTCAAGGTGGTCGGCCGCCTCGGCGTCGGCCTCGACAACATCGACGTCGCCGCCTGCGAGGCCCGCGGCATCGCGGTCTATCCGGCGACCGGCGCCAATGACGGGGCGGTGGCCGAGTACGTGATCGGCACGGCGATGCTCCTTCTGCGCGGGGCCTACGGCGCCACCGCCGAGGTCGCCGCCGGCACCTGGCCGCGCAACCGGCTGATGGGCCGCGAGATCGCCGGCAAGCGCCTCGGCCTCGTCGGCTTCGGCGCCATCGCCCGCGAGACGGCGCGGCGCGCCGCCGCCCTCGGCATGAGTCTGGCCGCCCACGACCCTTTCGTGAAGCCCGACGATCCGGCCTGGACCCCCGAATACGGCCCGGTGGCCAACCGCGCCCTCGACGCGCTGATCGCCGAGAGCGACGTGCTCTCCCTGCACGTGCCCCTGACCGCGGAGACGCGGGGCCTGATCGATGCCGCGGCGATCGCACGGATGCCGGCCGGCGCCGTCCTCGTCAACGCCGCCCGCGGCGGCGTGGTGGACGAGGCCGCCGTCGCCGCGGCCCTGAAGGCGGGCCGCCTCGGCGGCGCGGCATTGGACGTCTTCGTGCGCGAGCCCCTGGACGCGGCCGGCGGCGCGATCTTCGCGGGCGTGCCGAACCTGATCCTGACCCCGCACATCGCGGGCGTGACCCAGGAATCGAACGTGCGCGTCTCGGCGGTCACGGCGCGGGCCGTGCGCCGCCACCTCATGGAGGCCTGATCCCATGGCGAGCCTGACGCTGGAGACCGCGAGGCGCCTCTGCGCCGACGCCCTCGTCCGCTGCGGCACGGGCGCGCCCGCCGCCGACAGCGTCGCCCGCGCCCTGGTCGGGGCCGAGGCGGACGGCCTCAAGGGCCACGGCCTCTCCCGCGTGCCGGCCTACGCGGCGCAGGTGCGCTCCGGCAAGGTGGCGGGCGACGCCGCCGTGCGCACGGAGCGCCCGCGGCCGGGGCTCCTCGCCGTCGATGCCGGCCACGGCTTCGCCTATCCCGCCCTCGACGCGGCCCTCGACGCCCTGCCGGAGATGGCGCGGACGCAGGGGATCGCGGCGGCCGGCATCCGCCGCTCGCACCATTGCGGCGCGGCCGGGCGGCCGGTGGAGGCGCTCGCCGAGCAGGGGATGATCGCGCTCCTCTTCGCCAACACGCCCGCCGCGATGGCCCCCTGGGGCGGCTCCCGCGCCGTGTTCGGCACCAACCCGCTCGCCTTCGCCTGCCCGCTGCCGGGCCGGCCCCCCATCGTCGTCGACCTCGCCCTGTCCAAGGTCGCGCGCGGCAACATCGTCTCCGCCAAGCAACGGGGCGAGGCGATCCCGGAGGGCTGGGCCCTCGACGCAGAGGGCAACCCCACCACGGACGCCGCCGCCGCCCTGAAGGGCACCATGGTGCCCCTGGGCGACGCCAAGGGCACGGCGCTCGCCCTGATGGTGGAACTCCTCGCCGCCGGGCTGGTGGGCGCGCGCTACGCGGGGGAAGCCTCCTCCTTCCTCGACGCGGAGGGCGAGCCGCCGGGCACCGGGCAGTTCCTCGTCGCCATCGATGCGGGCGCCCTCTCGCCCGAGGCCCCCGCGCGCTTCGCGGCCCTGGCGGGCGCCATCGAGGAGCAGGAGGGCGCCCGCCTGCCGGGGGCGCGCCGGCTGGCCCTGCGGGCACGGGCCGCGGCGGAAGGGCTCACCGTCTCCGACGCGCTGGTCGCCGAGATCGAGGCTCTCTGAGGTTGCCGGCCGTGAAACCGGCCATAATGGGGGGCCCACGATGGAAGAAACCGGACTTCGCCGTCCCGAATTCATCGTGCGGCCGTGACGCGAGAGAGTAGCCTGCTGTTCGCGTGAACGGGAGGATGTTCGAACCTGGGGCCGCCGGCGATTGCCGCCCGCGCCGGGGCGCCGTATCGAAGGGAGCGGAGCGTGCTGGAACAACCTTGGGACGCGCTCATCCCCGCGGGAGGGCAGCGCCGGAGCGAGATGGACAGGTCGGGGGGGCAGGGCGCCGGCGGGCAGGGCAACGGGGGCCACGGGACCGGCAGCGCGGTCGGCTTCCGGCCGCTCTATCGCCAGGTCTACGACACCCTGCTGCGCCGGCTCGCCGACGCCGTCTGGCAGCCCGGCCAGATCTTGCCGAGCGAGGGTCAGCTCGCGGCCGAGCTCGGCGTCAGCCAGGGCACCGTGCGCAAGGCCCTGGACGCGCTCACCGCCGACAGCCTCCTGGTGCGGCGCCAGGGCCGCGGCACCTTCGTGGCCGAACACGACGACAAGCAGAGCGTGTTCCGCTTCTTCAAGCTGCGGCCCGACGGGGGCGGCACCGGCGCGCCCCTGAGCCGGGTCCTCGCCATCACCGAGGCCGCCGCGAGCGTGGACGAGCGCGACCGCCTCGCCCTGGTCCGGGCGGCGCGGGTGGTGCGCTGCGAGCGTCTGCGCAGCCTCGACGGGCGCGCCTGCGTGCTGGAGGCGATCACGGTGCCGGCGGCTCTGTTCCCCGGCATCCACGCGATGCCCCTGCCCAACACCCTCTACAGCCTCTATGCCAGCCGCTTCGGCATCACCATCGCGATGGCCAACGAGCGCCTGAAGGCGGTGGTGCTGCAGGCGCGGGAGGCCGCGCTTCTGGAGGTTGCGCCGGGCGTGCCGGCCCTGGAGATCGACCGCGTCGCCCTGGATCTGGAGGAGCGCCCGGTGGAGTGGCGCCTGTCGCTCTGCCTCACCGACAGCGTGCACTACCTGTCGGTGCTGCGCTGATCCGGCCCGTGCGGTGAGGCGGGGAACAAGCCGGCCGATGGATGGACGTCATCGGTCCCGCCTTCCAGGGCGGTCAGCGCAGGACGCTGATGCCCGCCTGGGCCGTCTGCATCAGCGAGGCGAAGGTCTGCGCGACCGGCGTCTCGGAGAAGTAGACGCGGCCCGCCACGAGGAGGAGGGCGAGGGTCCAGAAGACGGCGGCGGTCGCCCGGTAGGCGACCCCGTCGCGCGGCGTCTCGCCCCGGCACGCCTCGGTCCGGCCCATGTCGAGGGGCTCGCCGAACGGGTCGAACGAGACGGATCGGGCCGTGCCGGCGGTCCGCTTCTGGGGGGTCGTGCGCATGGTCCAGATGTTGCGCCGACGGGCCGTCCGATCAATGGACGGGTTTTTCGAAGTTCTCGGCCTCCGGAGAACAACCTGCTCCGGCGCCGCGCCGGCAGGGAAGATTCTATCCGCCCCCTCTGCGGGCCGGGACGGAAGGGGTGACATGACCGCCAAGACGCCCACGGGGTCGCTCGCCCGCGGTAGCCTGTGGACAGGCGCGGCCGCCTCCCTGCTGCCGGGCCTGCTCCTCTGCCTCGCCATCACCGCGGTGGCGATGCTGCTGCAGGCGGGCGAGGAGCACCTCACCGGCCACCCCTACGTGGAGGCGCTCGTCATCGCGATCCTCATCGGCATCGCGGTGCGCACCGCCTGGGTGCCGGGGGAGCGCTACAAGGCCGGCATCGCCTTCTCGGCCAAGCAGGTGCTGGAGGTCGCCGTCACCCTGCTCGGCGCCTCGGTGAGCCTCGGGGCCATCGTCGCCTCGGGCACCGGCCTGCTCGCCGGCATCGTCGGCACCGTGGTGCTGACCATCCTGGCGAGCTGCGCCATCTGCCGGGCGCTCGGCCTGCCCGTGCGCATGGCGCTCCTCATCGCCTGCGGCAACGCCATCTGCGGCAACTCGGCGATCGCCGCGGTGGCCCCCGTGATCGGGGCCGACAACCGGGATGTGGCGGCCGCCATCGCCTTCACCGCGGTGCTCGGCGTGCTGATGGTGCTGGGCCTGCCCCTGTTCCTGCCGCTGGCGGGCCTCTCGGAGCACCAGTACGGGGTGCTCGCCGGCCTCACCGTCTACGCGGTGCCGCAGGTGCTGGCCGCCACCGTGCCGGTGAGCCTGCTCGCCACGCAGGTGGGCACCCTGGTCAAGCTGGTGCGCGTGCTCATGCTCGGGCCCGTGGTGGTGGCGCTCTCGCTCATCGCGCCGCACCTGCCGGCGTCGGGGGCGACCGCCGAGGGGAAGCCCGGCCGGCTCGGCTTCTTCAAGCTGGTGCCCTGGTTCATCCTGGGCTTCCTCGTCCTGGCGACCCTGCGCTCCCTGGGGCTCATCCCCGACGGGGCGGTGGCGCCCCTGTCGCGGATCGCGGGCTTCCTCACCATCGTCTCGATGGCGGCGCTGGGCCTCGGCGTCGACGTGCGCGTGCTCGCCCGGGTCGGCGCCCGCGTGACGCTCGCCGTGACGGGCTCCCTCGTGGTGCTGCTGGCCATCAGCCTCCTGCTCATCCGGGTTCTCGGGATCGACTGAGGGAGCCGCGCGCCGCGGGGGCCCGCCGCCCGGGGAAAATGCATGCCAGCGGGGGATTTCAGGGCCCCGCGGGCGGCGCACACGCCTTTGCCCCTTTCCCCGGAACGGCTTTTCCGGGAAAAGCGTGGGTCCATGAACATCCTTCTGATCGGCTCCGGCGGCCGCGAGCACGCCCTGGCCTACGCCCTGGGCAAGAGCCCCCTCTGCGCGCGCCTGTTCACGGCGCCCGGCAATCCCGGCACGGCCCGCCACGGCCGGAACCGGCCCGACCTCGACGTGTCCGACCACGCCGCGGTCCGCGCCTTCTGCGAGGCCGAGCGGATCGGCCTCGTGGTGGTGGGGCCGGAGGCCCCGCTGGTCGCCGGCCTCGTGGACGACCTGACCGCGGCGGGCATCCGCGCCTTCGGCCCGACGCGGGCGGCGGCCCGCCTCGAGGGCTCGAAGGGCTTCACCAAGGAACTGTGCGCCGCCCACGGCATCCCCACGGCGGGCTTCGCCCGCTTCGACGCGCTGGAGCCGGCGCTGGCCCATGTCCGGGCGCAGGGCGCGCCCATCGTGGTCAAGGCCGACGGGCTCGCCGCGGGCAAGGGCGTCACCGTCGCCGAGACCGTGGAGCAGGCCGAGACGGCCCTGCGCGCGCTCTTCGCGGATCCGGGCACCGCCGTGGTGGTGGAGGAATGCCTGTTCGGCGAGGAGGCGAGCTTCTTCGCCCTGTGCGACGGCACCCGCGCCATCCCGATCGGCACGGCCCAGGACCACAAGCGCGTCTTCGACGGCGACCGCGGCCCCAACACGGGCGGCATGGGCGCCTACTCGCCGGCCGCGATCATCACGCCCGCGATCGAGCGCGCGGTGATGGACACGATCATCGCGCCGACGCTCGCGGGCATGCGGGCGCTGGGCACGCCCTTCACCGGCATCCTCTATGCCGGCCTGATGCTGACGGCGGAGGGGCCCAAGCTCATCGAGTACAACACCCGCTTCGGCGATCCGGAGGCGCAGGTGCTGATGCCGCGCCTCAGCTCCGATCTGGTGCCGGCCCTGCTCTCGGCCTGCGACGGCGACCTCACCGGCACCGGCCTCGAATTCGACGCCCACCGGGCCGCCCTCACCGTGGTGATGGCGGCGGCGGGCTATCCGGGGGCGGTGGTGCGCGGCTCGGTGATCCGCGGGCTCGACGAGGCGGCCGCGGACGGGGCCCTGGTGTTCCAGGCCGGCACCCGCGCCGACGGCGACACGCTGCTCGCCGATGGCGGCCGCGTGCTCGCGGTGACGGCGCTCGGCGACAGCGTGAAGGAGGCGCAGGCGCGCGCCTACGCCGCGGTCGCCCGCATCGACTGGCCGGAGGGCTTCTGCCGCCGCGACATCGGCCACCGCGCCGTCGCCCGCGAGGAGGCCGGCGGGTAGGCCCTCCGGATCCGTCGCCTCCGCCGCCGCCCTCGCGGCGCGGAGGCGGTGCCGGGTGGCTTGCGGCTCTGCCGACCGACGCCGCCGCCGGGCTCGGGTCCGGGATCGCGCCTCACTCGGCCCGGGCGCGCAGGGCGTAGAGGGTGATCGCGGCGGCGTTCGAGACGTTGAGGCTGCGGATTGCCCCCGTGAACGGGATCTTGGCGAGCACGTCGCAGCAGGAGCGGGTGCGCTCGCGCAGGCCCTTGCCCTCGGCGCCGAGCACCACCACCGCCGGGCGCCGGGGCTCCAGGCTGCCGAGATCGACCTCCGCGTCGGAATCGAGGCCGATCCGCGTGAAGCCGCGCTCGCCCAGGGCGATCAGCGCCTCGGCGAGGTTGCGCACGATGATGAAGGGGACGTGCTCCAGCCCCCCCGAGGCGGATTTGGCGAGCACTCCCGTCGCCCCCGGCGCGTGCCGGGCGGTGGTGACGATGGCCGCGACGCCGAAGGCGGCGGCGGTGCGCACGATGGCCCCGACATTGTGCGGATCGGTGATCTGGTCGAGAGCGAGCAGGAGCGCGTCCTCCGGCAGGTCGTCGAGGCCCGGGGCTGCCAGCGGCTCGGCCTCGAGATAGAGGCCCTGATGTACGGCATCGGGCCCGAGCAGCGCGTTGATGTCGCTCGGCCGCACCAGTTCCGGCACGATCCGCAAGGGGCCGAGCTCGGCCTCCAGCCGCGCCGCGCCGTTCTCGGTGGCGAGCAGCCGGTGCAGCCGCCGCTCCGTGTTGCCCATCGCCTGCACCACCGGATGCCAGCCGTAGAGGACGCTGACGCCGTCGGCCGGCCCGGCCGGCCGGGGCCGGGCCGGCCGGCGCCCGTGATAGGCGGGCCGGGGGCGGCCCGGGGGCCTGTCGTCACGCCGGCTTGTCATCGCTCGAGATCCATTCCTCGGTTCCGCCGCGGCAGGCGACAGCCGCCCGTGCCGAGAACCCTATCCGCCGCGCACCGCGGCCCCCGGGGACAAACCGGCCCCGCGTCATTCCGTCAAGCCGCCGCCTTTCCGCCCATGCCGCACAGCCGTTGCCTTGGCGGCCGCGCCCGACTATAGAACCCCGGCCCGGCACGGGCGCCCTTCGTCTATCGGTTAGGACGTCAGCCTTTCACGCTGAAGAGGCGGGTTCGACTCCCGCAGGGCGCGCCACGGCAAGGCGGCCGCATCGGCCTGGGATTCTCCGATCATCGCCGAGCGGATCGTCCGCCGCCTGTCCCGGGCGGCGATGCCTCTCGACGGTCCGCATCGGGCAATCGAGCCCGCGACGGGCGGCCCTCGCGGATCGCAGCCCCGCACGGTTGCGCCCGAGGTTCGCGCGCCCGGACGGTCGCAGCGTCGCGAGCCGCGGCCGTCAGGCGCGGATTGATCTGACGAAGCCCTCGACCGAGTCGTGCAGCTGCGTGGATTGCCCGTTCAGGGCGACGGCGTTCTGCAGCACCGTGTCGGCCGCCCGGCCCGTCGCGCTGGAGGCGACGATGACCGAGTCGATCTCGCCGCTGGCCTGCTGCATCCCGCGCGCGGCGGCCACGATGTTGTGGGCGATCTCCTGGGTCGCCGTCGACTGCTCGTCGATGGCGAAGGCGATGGCCTCCGCCATGTCGTTGGCGCGCCGGATCGCCTGGGTGATGCCGCCGATGGCCGCGACCGTCTCCCGCGTGGCTTCGCGGACCGAACCGATATGCGTGGCGATCTCGTCGGTCGCCCGCGCCGACTGGTTGGCGAGCGCCTTCACCTCCGCCGCGACGACCGCGAAGCCCTTGCCCGCGGGCCCGGCCCGGGCCGCCTCGATCGTCGCGTTCAGGGCCAGCAGGTTCGTCTGCTCCGCTACCCCGCGGATGAGGCCGAGCACCTCGCTGATCCGCACGGTGGCGGCCCCCAGATCGGTGACCTTGGCCTCCGTCAGGACAGCCTCCTGCGCCGCCTCGGAGGCCGCCACGGACGAGCCCCGGGCCTGCGTGCGGATCTCCTCGATGGAGGCCGAGAGTTCCTCGGCGGCGGCGGCGACCGCCTCGATGTTCTGCGAGGCGGCGCGGGACAGCCGGGCGGCTTCCGCCGAGCGCCGGTCCGCCTGCCGGGCCGTGTCGGCGAGCGTCTTGGCCTGCTCCTCGAAGGAGCCCGCCGCGGAGGTCACCTGCCCGACGATGCTGCCGACGGAGGAGCCGAACTGGTCCGCCGTGCGCTCCATGCCCTGGCGCCGCTCCTGCTCGGCGCCCTGGCGGAGGCTCTCGCGCTCGGCCCTCAGCCGCTCGGCCTCCGCGCCGTGGAGCTTCAGCACGTCCACCGCGCGCGCGATCTCGCCGATCTCGTCCCGGCGGCCCGTCCCGGGCACGACGATGTCCCGCGCGCCCTCGGCGAGCTGCGTGATGGTCCGGGCGAGGGCGGCCAGGGGATGCACGACCCGCCGCGAGAAGAACACCGTGATCGCGAAGGTGCAGAGCACGACCAGGAGCAGGGTCGCGACCGCGGCCACGAAGCGCTCCAGGGCCGAGGCGATGGTCCGGTCGGCGGTCGAGAGGGCGAAGTCCAGGGCGGCGTCGCGGACGCCGAGGATCGTCTGGAGCGCCTTGGTGGTGTAGGGGCGCCACTCCGTGATGTTCATGGGCGGGGGCGTCCCCTCGCGCCCGGCCGCGAACATCGACGCGATCACGCCGCCCGGATCGGCGATGAAGGCGCGCTCCGTCGCCGTCAGCGCGTCGACCAGGGGCCCCTGCGTCTCGACCTGGAGCACGCTGCGCTGCAGCCGCAGCCAGGCCTGCTGGATGCGCCCGGTCATCTCGTGGATCTGGACCACCACCGCGGGCGAGAACGCCTGGCGCAGGCCCGCATACTGGCTGAGGTAGACCGAACGGCCGCCGCCCACGTCGCGCAGGTCCATGGCGAGGCTGACCACGGGCACGGCGCGGGCGATTTCCGAGCTCCGCTGCGCGATGCCGATCTCGATGGTCCCGAGCATCCGGGCGCCCTGCGCGACGATCTCGATGGTGGCACCCTGGAAGGTCTTGGCCGCCTGCGCGTCCCGCTCCTTCAGCGGCTTGGCGATCTCCCTGTCGGCTTCGGCCCGCACCTCCTGCAGCCGCCGGAGCGTCCCCCGCAGGTCGCCCTCCAGCGTCGCCCGCGTGCCGGCATCCACCCGCGCGACCGCGCCCATCATCCGCTCGGTCACGGTCTCGGTCGCCTGACGGTTGGCCGCGGCCGCGGCCCGGATCGGCGGATGCTCGGCGCTGTCGGTGACGAGGAGCTGGTTGTAGGATCCGCGCTCGAGGGCGAGGCGCTCGTTGAAGCGGGAGATCTCGCCCAGCACCTCGACCAGTTGGCGCGCCTCGCGGGTCTGCGACCAGCGCTGCCATTCCTGCCAGGCGATGAAGGAGCTCGCGCTCGCCGCGACGAGGCCGACCGTGGCGACACAGGAGACGAAAAGGCTACGGACGCGCATGTTTCCTCATCCTGGCCGACCGACGATCGTGAGCCGCCCTTTTGTCGGACAATGCGGAGGTGCCGGATAAGAAACCCTTTATCGAGCGCCGTGCTCACGGGGGCGTCATCTTGGGATGTTCGTGGCGACCGCGGGCGACGCCGGATCCGGCCTCGCGCGGCGACCGGGCCCCGCCGAAGCGCCGCGGTCGTGCCCGGATCGGTTCGCTCGCGCGGGGCCGGATCGGTCTCTCCCTCGCTGGCGAGCGCGTCCGTCGACGAGACCCGCGGCGTGATCGAGCCCTCGGTCGGAAGCGCCCTCCCGTTGGGCCACGATCAGCTTCGATCGGAAACGGCCTCGTCGAAAAGGGTTTGAATGCCCGTATCCGATACCGCGGAGACATGGATCGTGACCGCGACGGAAGCGAGGCACCTTCGTGATACACGCACGGCACCGAGGCCCGGAATCGTATACCGAATATTCCGGAGATCGGGCAGTGACAAAAACCTCCCGGATGTCATCATATTCAGCAATCGCAGGTCCTGACCGGAAGCAGGCGGGTCTTTTAAGGAGGTTTGTCTGCGTCGTTAATGATTTCATAGAATTTGGTAGCCGACGATATGGCCCTGCCAGCCGGGTCCCCGATCATGCGCCTCAAGCTCCCGATCCGCACATCTCCGTTAAGCGACCGCGCCGGTTCGGGCCTGTGACGATCGAGACCGCTCACTCGCGGCCCCGCGGCGCCAGTCATGGCGGCGCGCCGACGGGCCGGGGGCCGACGCGGAACATGCTTTGCCCCGAGGCGCGGAGGCGGATGCTTCACGGCCACGCCGGGATTGCTGCACGGCCCCCGATGACAGCTTGCATCAATTGAGTGTTAACTTTTCCAGCCCGTTCCGATCCATTTCGCATTGCTTAACCGGATAGGCTTATCTTCGGTGGCGCAATAACGACAAATAGCGACAGGCCCATGATCTGCGACCAGCACGCTCCTCCCTCGATCGAAGAGCACACCGCCCTGCTGCAGCGTCATCTGGTCTCGATCTCGGACGCCATCGTGCGCACGCGCCAGGAAATCGCCGAGCTGCGCCAGGAGCAGGAGGCCGGCCGAGCCTGCGACGAGCTGCTCGCCGTCGTGCAGGGCACCGAGCAGGCCACCGACACCATCCTCACCGCGTCGGAGACCGTCGACAGCCTCGCCCGCGGCATCGCCCGGCGCGCGCAGGACGACGCGGTGAGGGCGGAGGCGGCCGCCATCCAGGCGCAGATGCAGACCATCTTCGAGGCCTGCAACTTCCAGGACCTGACCGGCCAGCGCATCTCGAAGGTCGTGCGCACCATCGGCTTCGTCGAGGAGCGGGTCGCCGAGATGCTGCGTCTCTGGGCCGGTTCGGGCGCGCCGGCCACGCCGGTGAAACCCGCCCGCGACCGGCGCAGCGAGGAGGATTCCCTCCTGAACGGTCCCGCCCTCCCGGGCGCTGCCGCCGTCTCCCAGGACGCCGTCGACGCGATGTTCCCGTAGCCCGTCGCCACAAAGCGGCCGTTCGAGGGCGCCGATGGACCGCATTCTCCTGATCTCGGACGATCCCGGACGCAGCCGCAGCTTGGCGCGGGAGCTGGCCTGCGAGATCCACGACGTCGCCGACGAGGCTCCGGCCGGCCCGGCCGACGCCATCCTCGCGGACGTGCGCGATTTCAGCGCGGAATCGGTGGAGCGCCTGCGCCGCGTCCTGGGGCAGGCCCGGCGCGGGGCGCCCCTCGTCGTGCTGGTGCAGCAGAACAGCTCGCGCGCCCGCCTGTTCGGGATGGC
>CANEZL010000008.1 GCA_947444195.1 Methylobacteriaceae bacterium
CGGAGGAGACGGCGCAGTATTTCGGCGACGGCGACGAGTGCCACATGGCATTCCACTTCCCGCTGATGCCGCGCATGTACATGGCGATCGCCCGCGAGGACCGGCACCCGATCACCGACATCATGCGCCAGACCCCGGAGATCCCGGAGGGCTGCCAGTGGGCGATTTTCCTGCGCAACCACGACGAGCTGACCCTGGAGATGGTCACGGCCGAGGAGCGTGACTACCTCTGGTCGTTCTACGCCGCCGAGCGGCGCGCCCGCATCAATCTCGGCATCCGCCGCCGCCTCGCGCCGCTGCTCGAGAACGACCGGCGCAAGATCGAGCTGATGAAGTCCCTCGTCCTGTCGATGCCCGGCACGCCGGTGCTCTACTACGGCGACGAGATCGGCATGGGCGACAACATCTATCTCGGCGACCGCGACGGCGTGCGCACGCCGATGCAGTGGTCCCCCGACCGCAACGGCGGCTTCTCCCGGGCCAACCCCCAGAAGCTGTTCCTGCCCTCCGTGCAGGACCCGATCTACGGCTTCGACGCGATCAACGTCGAGGCGCAGACCCAGGCGCAGACGAGCCTGCTCAACTGGACGCGGCGCATGATCGCGATCCGCAACAACTCGGTCGCGCTGGGCCGCGGGGCGATCCAGTTCCTCTACCCGGCCAACCGCAAGGTGCTGGCCTGGATCCGCGAGTTCGAGGGCGAGCGCATCCTGTGCGTGGCCAACCTCTCGCGCGCCCCCCAGGCCGTGCAGCTCGACCTGTCGGAACTGCGCAGCGCCGTGCCGATCGAGCTCACCGGCGGCACCGAGTTCCCGCCGATCGGCGAGTTGCCCTACCTGCTGACGCTGCCCTCCTACGGCTTCTACTGGTTCTCCCTGTCCTCCGCGAATACGGGGCAGGTGGGTCCGCAGCCGGAGCCGCCCGAACTCTTCACCCTCGTCCTCACCGGCGGCATCGAGACCCTGGTGGCGGGCCGCGAGCGCACCGCCTTCGAGCGCACGGTGATCCCGCCCTTCCTGGCGAGCCGGCGCTGGTTCGGCGCCAAGGGCTCGCGCATCAAGAGCGTGCAGATCATCGATTGCGCCGTGGTGAAGGAGGGCGCGGGCGAGGCCCGCTTCCTGCTGCCGCGCGTCGCCGTCCAGCTCTCGAACGGCGAGCGGCAGGACTATTTCGTGCCGGTGGGCGTCGATGAGGGCCGCGAGGACGAGGCGCTGATGCCCTTCGCGGTGGCCCGCGTGCGCCGCGGGCCCCGCACCGGCCTGCTCTACGGCGCGGCCGGCTCCAACGACTTCGCCGTCTGCCTGATCGAGGGCATGCGCGACGGGCGGGAGATCCCCACCGAGGCGGGCAAGCTCGTCTTCTCGAAGACCTCGGCCTTCGATCCCGAGGTCGGTTTCGAGGCCGGCGAGGTGCGCCGGCTCTCGGCGGAGCAGAGCAACACCTCGATCGCCATCGGCTCGAAGATGATGCTCAAGCTGCTGCGCCGCCTGCAGCCGGGCATCCACCCCGAGATCGAGGTCGGCCGCTTCCTCACCGAGGTCGCGCGGTTCGCCAACACCCCGGCGCTGCTCGGCACCCTGGAGCACGTGGCCGAGGACGGCACCCGCACGGCGCTCGCCGTGCTGCAGGGCTTCGTGCTCAACCAGGGCGATGCCTGGACGGTGATGCTGGAGGGCCTGCGCCGGGACTTCGAGACCGTGGTGCTGGCCCCCGAGAGCGAGGCGCCGACCCCCGAGGACGCCTTCGGCGCCCATCTGCGCTGGGCGGACCTCCTCGGCCGCCGCACCGCCGAGATGCACCGGGCGCTCGCGATGCCGAGCGACGATCCGGCCTTCACGCCGGAAGCCTTCGGCGCCGAGGATCTCGCCGTGCTCGCCCGCGACGCCCGCCTCCAGGCGGAGCGGGCCTTCCGCGGCATGAAGGGCATCGTCGAGCGCGGCCTCGACCGGCCGGCGGTGGCGGAGCTGCACGGCCGCCGCGGCGAGATCGAGGCCCTGATCGAGCGCCTCAGCACGACGGTCCCCGCGGGCGCGCACAAGACGCGCATCCACGGCGACTACCACCTCGGCCAGGTGCTCGTGGCCGAGGGCGACCTCATCATCGTCGATTTCGAGGGCGAGCCCTCGCGGCCGGCCGAGGAGCGGCGTGCCAAGTCGACGCCCCTGCGCGACGTCGCCGGCATGCTGCGCTCCTTCGCCTACGGCGCCGAGACGGTGATCCGCGAGATCGCGAGCCGCTTCGCCGATTCGGAGGGGCGCGGCCGTGCCGCCGCCGTGGCGTGGCGCGGGATGATCGAGCGAGCCTTCCTGGCCGGCTACGGCGAGGCCGTGAGCGACAGCCCCGCCGCGGTCGGCGACGCGGCGACGAAGGCCGGGCTCCTGCGGCTCTGCCTGCTCATCAAGGCCCTCTACGAGATCGACTACGAGGCCAACAACCGTCCCGACTGGATCGAAATCCCCGCCCGTGGGGTTCTCGATATTCTGGACGAAGTCACGAAAGGCGACTGAATGACGGCGATCGACGCGAGCTACGCGACCGGGACCGAGCGCGGATCGGACACGCCCCGCCTCGCCGACGCCCCGCCGCCCGCCGACGCGACGCGCCGGGGCGTGCACCCCGACGCCGTGGCGGCCGTCATGGCCGCCGACCACGGCGACCCCTTCGCCGTCCTGGGGCCCCATCAGGTGGGCCCGGGCGAGTGGGAGGTGCGCGCCGTGCTGCCGGAGGCGCGCAGCGCCGCGCTCATCGTCGGCGGCGCCCAGGTGCCCTTCGAGAAGCGCCACCCGGACGGGTTCTTCGTCGCCCCGGTGCGGAGCGAGGGCCGTCCCCTCTACGAGATCGAGGTCGAGTTCTGGGACGGCAGCCGGCACCGCCGCTACGATCCCTACAGCTTCGGCTCGTCCCTCGAGCAGCACGATGTCTCGATGCTGCGCGAGCCCGGCACGAACCTCGTCTACCGGGTGCTCGGGGCCCAGCTCGGCCGCCTCGACGGCATCGAGGGCTTCCGCTTCGCGGTCTGGGCGCCGAACGCCCGCCGCATCAGCGTGGTCGGCGACTTCAACGAGTGGGACGGGCGCCGCCACCCCATGCGCCTGTGGCGGGACGGGGGCATCTGGGAGCTGTTCGTGCCCGGCCTCAAGCAGGGCCAGTGCTACAAGTTCGAGATCCGCGGCCCCGACGGCTCATTGCTGCCTCTGAAGGCCGACCCGGTCGCCTTCCGGGCCCAGCATCCGCCGGAGACGGCCTCGGTGCTGCACGGCGCCGCCGAGCATGCCTGGCACGACGACGCCTGGATGAAGAAGCGCGGGGAGCGCGACGCCCGCCACGCGCCGATCTCGATCTACGAGGTCCATCTCGGATCCTGGGCGCGCATCCCCGACGAGGGGAACCGCTACCTGACCTACCGGGAACTGGCCGATCGCCTCATCCCCTACGTCAAGGAGATGGGCTTCACCCATATCGAGCTCCTGCCGATCACCGAGTTCCCCTTCGACGGCTCCTGGGGCTACCAGCCGGTCTCGCTGTTCGCGCCCACGAGCCGCTTCGGCTCGCCGGAGGACTTCGCGGTCTTCGTGAACGCCGCCCACGAGGCCGGCATCGGCGTGCTGCTCGACTGGGTGCCCGGCCACTTCCCCCTCGACGCGCACGGGCTCGGCCAGTTCGACGGCACGCATCTCTACGAACATGCCGACCCGCGCCAGGGCTTCCACCAGGATTGGGGCACCTACATCTACAATTTCGGCCGGGCCGAGGTCACGACCTTCCTCGTGGCCAACGCGCGCTTCTGGCTGGAACACTACCATCTCGACGGCCTGCGCGTGGATGCCGTGGCCTCGATGCTCTACCTCGACTACTCGCGGCGCGCGGGCGAGTGGATCCCGAACCGCTACGGCGGCAACGAGAACCTCGACGCCATCGACTTCATGCGCAAGACCAACGAGGCGACCTACAGCCACGCGCCGGGCACGATGACGGTGGCGGAGGAATCGACCTCCTGGCCCGGCGTCTCGCACCCGACCTATACGGGCGGCCTCGGCTTCGGCTTCAAGTGGAACATGGGCTGGATGCACGACACCCTGGAGTTCATCTCCAAGGAGCCGATCCACCGGCGCTACCACCACCACGACCTGACCTTCGGCCTGCTCTACGCCTTCTCCGAGAACTTCGTGCTGCCGCTCTCCCACGACGAGGTGGTGCACGGCAAAGGCTCGCTCCTCGGCAAGATGCCGGGCGACCGCTGGCAGAAATTCGCAAATCTCCGCGCCTATTTCGGCTTCATGTGGGGCCATCCCGGCAAGAAGCTGCTCTTCATGGGCGGCGAGTTCGGCCAGGAGCGGGAGTGGAACCACAACCAGTCGCTGGACTGGCACCTCCTCGACGATCCCCTGCACCGGGGCGTGAAGGACGCGATCCGCGATCTCAACCACCTCTACGCGGCGACGCCGGCCCTGCACAGCCGCGACGTGGAGGCCGGCGGCTTCCAGTGGCTGGTGGCGGACGACCAGGACAACAGCGTCATCGCCTGGGCGCGCAAGGGCCGCGAGCCCGGTGAGATCGCGATCGTCGTCTCGAACTTCACGCCCGTGCCGCGGGAAGGCTACCGCATCGGCGTGCCGGCCGCGGGCTTCTACCGCGAGGCCTTCAACTCGGACGCCGAGGGGTATGGCGGCTCGAACGTCGGCAATATGGGCGGCCTGCATACGGATGCGAGCGCGAGCCACGGACAGGATCAGTCCCTCTGCCTGACCCTGCCGCCGCTCGGCACGATGATCTTCGTGCTGCAGGCTTGAGGCGACGGACACGGCTGCCGGGGCGATTCGCTCCGGCACCCTGAGCGCGTGCCCTACCGCTCCGCGGCGCAGAGCGCGTCGACGCTCTTGAGATAAGCCTTGGCGTCGAACTTCCGCAGGGAGTTCGCGCTCTGGTAGCGCACGGTGCCGAAGACCGGGCGCTTGGCCCAGGGTCGGTCGTGCAGGCCGTAGACCCAGGCCACGTTGGTGAAGGAATTGGCGTCGCGCCCGTCGAGGAAGTAGCGGTTGTTGAGCCGCAGGGTGCGCGCGAACCCCTCCTCCGGCGAGGGGGACCATTCGAGGATCTTCTTGCCCCAGTACATGCGCAGCTGGTTGTGCATGTAGCCGGTCTCGCGCATCTCGGCCTGGGCCGCGTTCCAGTGGACGTCGTGGGTCTCGCCGGCGGCGAGCTGGGCCTCGGTGTAGCGGTAGGGGCGCGGATCGTCCGCGTGCTCGGCAAGCGTCTTGCGGGCCCATTCGGGCACCGCGTGCGCGTAGGCGTCGTAGCGCTCCGTGTGGTGGACGTGGTTCATCGCGAGTTCGCGGCGCACGATCAGTTCCTCGAGGAAGGCGCGCCCGTCCTCCGCCGCGTCGGCGGCGCGCACGGCGAGCGCGATCTCCACCGGCGAGATCTGCCCGAAATGCAGGTAGGGGCTCAGGTGCGAGGCGGCATTCGCCTCCGGCCGGTTGCGGCCCGACCCGTAGCCCGGAAGCCCGTCGGCCAGGAACGCCTCCAGCCGCCGCCGCGCCGCGCCCTCGCCGCCGCGGAAGCGCCTCACGGGGGCGACGGAGCGGTCGAGGCTCATCCCGGCGAGCACCGCGTCGGGATCCGAGACGTCGATCGCGCTCTCCAGATCGAGCGTGTCGGCGCGGTGCTTCACCCGGGCGGCGGGGAGCGGCGCGACGTAGTCGTCCCAGACCCGGTGCAGCTTCGGCCGCAGGGTGCGGGCGCCGTACTCGTGCTTGCCCGAGGCGATGTCCACCGGCACGACCACGTCGCCCTCGACCTGCACGGTGCGGATCTCGGCCTCGCGCAGGATCTCGGCGTACCAGCGCTTCTGGATGGCGAGGTAGCCGCGGTCGAGCACGAGCAGCGCCGCCGCGCCGCTCAGGTCGATCGCGATCCGGGCCGGGGCGGCCTTGCGCATGACGAAGCCGATGCCGCGCTTCTCCAGCCCCGCCTTCGCCTCGGCGAGGCCCTGAAGCAGGAAGGCGTAGTGCCGGGCATTCGCCTCCGGGAACCCGCTCGCCCCGTCGAGAAGGCCGAAACAGGCGACCACGGGCAGGTCCAGGCGGTTGCCCTCGGCGATCGCGTATTCGAGGGCCGGATTGTGATGGGCGCGGTTGGCCTGCTGCAGCAGGTAGAGCACGTAGGCGCCCTTCGGCCGCGGCGGCACGTCCTTCAGAACCCGGACGCGCCCTTCCTGAATCGCCATGCGGCCCCCGCTCGCGCGCAGGGTCACCGGCGCGGCGCCGAACCTCTGCGGCACCGATCTTTCGCGCAAGCGCGCCCGGTCAAGGTCCGGGCGCCGGTACGCGGCCTCTGGTCACCGCTCCGCCAGGAGCGGAGATCCCGGCGCCATTCCTCAAGCCACCCGCCAGCGCTGCACGGCGTTGTTGCCGAAGGCGCGGGTGTAGAGGGCGGCGTAGTTGGCCGCCGCGCCGTCCCAGCCGAAATCGCGGGCCATGGCGTTCCGGCGCATGGCGTTGAGGCGGCGCTTCTGCCCGAACGTGTCGAGGGCGCGCCGGACGGCGCCGAGGAAGCCCGCTTCCTGCCCGTCCGCGAAGGTGAAGCCGGTGACGCCGTCCTCCACCGTGTCGGCGAGGCCGCCCGTGCGGCGCACGATCGGCAGGGAGCCGAAGCGCTGGGCATACATCTGCGCGAGGCCGCAGGGCTCGAAGCGCGAGGGCATCAGCAGGAAATCGCTGCCCGCGAACATGCGGCGCGCCTCGGATTCGGCGAAGCCCACATGGACGCCGACCGAATCCGGATGGCGCCGGGCGAGGCCGCGCAGGGCGCTCTCGAAGCGGCCCTCGCCCTGGCCGATCACCACCATCTGGCCGCCCTCGGCGACGATGGTCTCGGCCGCCTGGATCGAGAGGTCGATGCCCTTCTGGTGGACGAGGCGCGAGACGATGGCGAAGAGGGGCCCGCGGGTAACGGCGAGGCCGAAATGCTGGCGCACCGCCTCGGCGTTGGCGCGCTTGCCCTTCCAGTCGTCGGCCTCGAACCGGGTGGCGAGGTGGGGGTCGGTGCGCGGGTCCCAGCTCTCGTCGATCCCGTTGAGGATGCCGGCGAGCCGCCCCTGCGCCGCGCGGGTGCGCAGGAGCCCGTCGAGGCCGCAGCCCATGTCGGGAGTCTGGATCTCGCGGGCGTAGGTCTCGCTCACGGTGGTGACGTGGGAGGCGTAGTAGATGCCGGCCTTGAGGAAGGAGAGCTGCCCGTAGAACTCGACGCCGTTCATCTGGAAGGCGCCGTCCGGCACGCCGAGCCGGGCGAGGTTCCCCTGCGGGAACAGCCCCTGATAGGCGAGGTTGTGGATCGTCAGGACGCTGGGGACGCGCAGGCCCCGCCAGGCGAGGTAGGCGGGGGCGAGCGCCGCCTGCCAGTCGTTGAGATGCAGGAGGTCGGCGGCCCATTCGGGGTCGGCCCCCAGCGCCAGTTCCGCGGCGGCGAGGCCGAGGCGCGCGAAGCGCAGGTCGTTGTCGGCGAAGTCCCCGCCCGCGTCGCCGTAGGGCGTGCCGTCGCGCTCGAACAACTCGCTGTTCAGGAGCACGTAGATGCGCAGGCCGTCCGCAGTCTCGATCAGGCCGAGGTCGCACGGGGGCACCTGCGCGAACCCGTCGAGGCGGGCCACCACCGGGATGTCGGGATGGGCCGCGCGCACCTGCCGGTAGCCGGGAATGAGCACGCGCACGTCGAAATCGCGGCGGAGCGCACGCGGCAGCGCACCGGCGACCTCGCCGAGGCCGCCGGTCTTCACGAAATCGGCCATCTCCGGGGTGGCGAAGAGGACGCGGGATCTGAGGGAGGTCCGACTGTCGGGAAGCGGTCCGTAATCGGGGCACGGTTCGTGATACGGCTCCCGGCTCTCGCCGGCCGAACGACCCCAAAACGTCATCGCTGTGTTCTCGATACGGGCGGCAAGCCCGGGACGGGCTGAGGCGCCCGCGGCCAAGATCGTCATGGCAACGCACCTTAAACCGGGCGGTTCCACTGCATTGCACAAATCGAGCCACGGAAATGTGGCCGCGGCGCCGCGCCCCGCGCCGCTCAGACCCGCAGCAGGATCAATCCTTCCGCCCCGCCGAGATCGAGGGACCCGCGCACGACCTCCCCGTTGCGCGGCACGCTCGACAGCAGCACCCGCCAGCCGCAATCCTCGGGCAGGGGAACGGTGTGGGCCGCCTCGCCGAAATTCAGGATCACGCGCAGGACCGCGCCGTCCGCCGCGCGCTCGTAGGCGAGGAGGCCGGGCAGGCCCAGGGGCACGCTGCGGTAGCTGCCCACCGACAGGGCATCGTGCGCGCGGCGGAGCGCCAGGAGGCGCCGGTACAGGGTCAGCATCGAGCCGGGCACGTCCTGCAGGGCGTCCACGTTGCGGGTCTCGGCATCCTCCGACAGGGGAAGCCAGGGCTCGACGGTGCTGAACCCGGCCCGCGGGCCGGCCTCCCACTGCATCGGCGTGCGCTCCGGGTCGCGGCCGTGGCCGGGCTCGTTGCGCTCCCAGGGGTCCTGCACGCGGCCGGCCGGGATGGGGACGTGGCCGAGGCCGATCTCGTCGCCGTAGTAGAGGGTCGGCGTGCCGCGCAGCGTCAGCAGCAGCATCGCGGCGATGCGCGCCTGCCGCTCGCCGACGCGCGCGGCGATGCGGGGCTGGTCGTGGTTGCCGAGCACCCAGTTCGGCCAGCCGCCCTCCGGCAGCGCCGCCTCGTAGTTCTCGATGAGCGCCTGGACCGCGTCCGCCCGCCAGGGGGTCTGGATCAGCTGGAAGTTGAAGGGCATGTCGGCGCCCGAGAGATCGGGGCCGTAATAGGCCATCAGCCGCTCCATCGGCAGGTAGATCTCGCCGATCAGGACGCGCTCGCCGTAATCCCGCAGCACCGCGCGCATCTCGCCGATGACGTCGAGCACCTCCGGCCGGTCGGCGGAATAGACCTGCGCGAACCGGTTGATCTCCGGAAGATGGGCCGCGTAGTCCGGGTTGGCCGGGTTGTCGCGGAACGCCTCGTCCTTGATCAGGTGCCAGATCACGTCGACGCGGAAGCCGTCGACCCCGCGCTCGAGCCAGAAGCGCAGGGCGGCGTACATCGCCGCGCGCACGGCGGGGTTGCGCCAGTTCAGGTCCGGCTGCTCGCGCAGGAAGGCGTGGTAGTAGTACTGGCCCGTCGCCGGATCGAGGGTCCAGGCCGGACCGCCGAAATTACTGAGCCAGTTGTTGGGCGGCCCGCCGTCGGGCGCCGGATCGCGCCAGATGTACCAGTCGCGCCGCGGGTTCTCGCGCGAGGCGCGCGCCGCGCGGAACCAGGGGTGCTCGATCGAGCTGTGATTCGGGACGAAGTCGAGAATCACCTTGAGCTTGCGCCTGTGGGCCTCGGCCACCACGTGGTCGAAATCCGACAGCGTGCCGAAAAGGGGGTCCACACCGCAGTAATCCGCCACATCGTAGCCGAAATCGGCCATCGGCGAGGGATAGATCGGCGAGATCCAGATCGCGTCGACACCGAGCCAAGCCAGATAGTCGAGCCGCCGCGCGATGCCGGCCAGATCACCGACGCCGTCGCCGTTCGTGTCCTGGAACGAGCGGGGATAGATTTGGTAGACGGTGCCGCGCTTCCACCAGACGGTCTCGGCCATGGGCTGTCCTCGGCGATTCCACGCTGGCGACAGCGTTAGCGGCTGACGGCTCCCGAGGCGACCCGGCGGGCGGACTCTCGGGCGCATTCAGAATTGCTTCAAGAAAACCGTGCGAGCCTTCGCATCCCTGACACCGAGCCTTCGGCACGGATGCGATCACCCGGCACGTCGCTTGCTTAAGGCTTGCTTGCTGCAGGCTTGCAGGACGCGACTGTGCCTCAGAGTCGCCTCGACATGGCCGCAACCCGGTTACAGGATTCGGCGCTTCGGCAACCGGCGCCGATACCGCCCACGAGAGGCGGACGTGAACCGGGCCCGCGGACAAGGCGGCGACAACGACTGGGGGATTTCGAGATGCTGAACGACATTCTGTCCCGCCCCTCTGGGCAAGACCGATCGGAGACCGGCGCGGCCAAGGCCGCCCGCACCGCCGCAACCGCGGGCCTCACCGAGGCCGCCGTCGAGCTGCGCGAGGCGATCCGCGCCAAGCTCACCTGCGCCATCGGCAAGACGCCGGAGACCGCCCGCGAGCGCGACTGGTTCGCCGCGACCGCCCTGGCGCTCCGCGACCGCGTGGTCGCCGCGAGCCACGCCGCCCCGCGACAGGTCCCGAACAAGCGCGTCTACTACCTCTCCCTCGAATTCCTGATCGGACGCCTGATGTCCGACACCATGAACAATCTCGGCCTCGTCGAGACGACGCGGGCGGCGCTGAAGGATCTCGGCATCGAGCTCGGCGACGTCGAGGCGGCCGAGCCCGACGCGGCGCTCGGCAATGGCGGCCTCGGACGGCTCGCCGCCTGCTTCATGGAGAGCATGGCCTCGATCGGCATCCCGGCCTACGGCTACGGCATCCGCTACGACCACGGCCTGTTCCGCCAGTCCTTCGAGAACGGCTGGCAGCGCGAGGCGCCCGAGACCTGGCTCGCCGAGGGCAACCCCTGGGAGTTCGCCCGCCCCGAGGCCAGCTACGCCATCGGCTTCGGCGGACAGGTCACCATGTCCATGGGCGCCGGCGGCGTGATCCGCCGCGACTGGCAGCCCGCCGAGACCGTGCGGGCGGTGGCCTACGACGTGCCCGTGCCCGGCTGGCGGGCCAGGACCGTGAACACCCTGCGCCTCTGGAAGGCCGAGGCCGAGAGCCCGATCGACCTCGCCCAGTTCAACGGCGGCGACCATGTGGGCGCCGTCGGCGCGCGCGCCCGGGCCGAGGCGATCTCGCGGGTGCTCTACCCGAGCGATTCCTCCGCTGCCGGCCAGGAGCTGCGCCTGCGCCAGGAATACTTCTTCACCTCGGCCTCGCTGCAGGATCTCGTCCGCCGCCACGTGGCCGAGCGCGGCGACGTGCGCTCCCTGCCCGACCACGCCGCGATCCAGCTCAACGACACCCACCCGGCCATCGCCGTGCCGGAGCTGATGCGCATCCTGCTCGAGGACCACAACCTCGGCTGGGAAGACGCGTGGCACGTCACCACCAACACGCTGAACTACACCAACCACACCCTGCTGCCCGAGGCCCTGGAGACCTGGCCGGTGGAGCTGATGGAGCGGCTGCTGCCGCGCCACATGCAGATCATCTACCTGATCAACTGGATGCATCTCGAGGAGCAGGGCAAGAACGGCCGCAACGACGCCGCCCATCTCGCCGCCGTCTCCCTCATCGACGAGTCGCACGGGCGCCGGGTGCGCATGGGGCACCTCGCCTTCCACGGCTCGCGCCGGGTGAACGGCGTCTCGGCCCTGCACACGGACCTGATGCGCGAGACCGTGTTCGCCCAGTTGCACGCGCTGGATCCGGACAAGATCGTCAACAAGACCAACGGCATCACCTTCCGCCGCTGGCTCCACAATGCCAACCCGGAACTGACCCGTCTCGCCGTCGAGGCGGTGGGCGAGGGCGTGCTCGACGATCCCGAGCTGCTGCGCGGCCTCGACGCCTTCGCGCGCGATTCGGGCTTCGTCGCCCGCTACGCCGCCATGCGCCGCGGGCGCAAGGAGGCCCTCGCCGACATCGTCCACGACCGCACCGGCATCAGCATCGATCCGGAGGCGCTGTTCGACGTCCAGATCAAGCGCATCCACGAGTACAAGCGCCAGCTCCTCAACGTGCTGGAGACGGTGGCGCTCTATCAGGCGATCAAGGCCGAGCCGCACAAGAACTGGACGCCGCGGGTGAAGATCTTCGGCGGCAAGGCGGCGCCGAGCTACACGCAGGCCAAGCTCATCATCAAGCTCGCCTGCGACGTGGCCCGCGCGGTCAACGACGATCCGGAGGTGGCGGGTCGGCTCAAGGTGGTGTTCCTGCCGAACTACTCGGTGAGCCTCGCCGAGGCGATCATCCCGGCGGCCGACCTCTCGGAGCAGATCTCGACGGCGGGCATGGAGGCGTCGGGCACCGGCAACATGAAGCTGGCGCTCAACGGCGCGCTCACCATCGGCACGCTGGACGGCGCCAATATCGAGATCCGCGACCATGTCGGCCCGGACAACATCTTCATCTTCGGCCTCGACGCCGCGGGCGTGCAGGCCCGCTCCGCCGAGCCGGACTACGCGCGCCGCGCCATCCAGGCCTCGCCGCGGCTCGCCGCCGTGCTGGACATGATCGCGTCCGGCCGCTTCTCCCCGGAGGAGCCGAACCGCTTCCGGCCCCTCACCGACGACCTGCGCCACCGCGACCAGTACCTGCTCACCGTCGATTTCGACGATTACTGGCGGGCCCAGCGCGCGGTCGACGCGGCCTGGAACGATCCGGCCGGCTGGTGGGCCAAGGCGATCCACAACACCGCCCGGATGGCGTGGTTCTCCTCCGACCGCTCCATGCGCGAGTACGCCGAGGAGATCTGGCGCGTGCGCCTCGGCTGAGGCCGGCCGATCTCCTGCGCCGCCCCCGCCCGGACGATCCGGGCGGGGGCGGTGCGAGCCGTCATCCACCCCGAACAAACCGGCCGGTTTCGTACCGAGCTTCCCGGCCGATCCCATCCTCGCACGGTCGACCTCACCTAGTTAATCCCTCGCGACGGGCCGGACGGTCCGCGCGGAGGACGCCCGTGAGGAAGCCATGACCTTGAATCGCCGCTCGCTCATCGGCGCCGCCGGGCTCGCGCTCGGTGCGCCCGCCATCGGCCCGGCACTGGCCGAGGGCACCACGCCGGCCAAGGCCCCGCCGCCGCCGGTCACGAAGATCCTCGCCCAGTGGATCCGCCAATCGTCCTACGAGGCGCTGCCGGAGGCCGTCCGCCGCGAGGGCGTGCGCAGCTTCCTCAACTGGGTGGGCGTGGCCATCGGCGGCTCGCACCACGAGACCCTCGACATCGCGGTCTCGGCGCTGCAGCCGTTCTCGGGGCCGCCGCAGGCCGGCCTGTTCGGCCGGACCGAGCGCTTCGACATCATGAACGCCGCCTTCCTCAACGGCGTGTCGAGCCACATCTTCGATTTCGACGACACCCACCTGAAGACGATCATCCATCCGGCCGGCCCGGTCGCCTCGGCGATCCTCGCCTATGCCGAGATGAAGCCGGTCTCGGGCCGGGACTTCCTCAACGCCCTGGTGGTGGGCATCGAGGTCGAGTGCCGCCTCGGCAACGCAGTCTACCCGAACCACTACGATGCCGGCTGGCACATCACCGGCACCTGCGGGCCGTTCGGCGCGGCCGCGGCAGTGGCACGGCTGATGGGCCTCAGCGAGGAGCAGACGGCCTACGCCCTCGGGCTCGCGGCCTCGCAGCCGGTGGGCCTGCGCGAATCCTTCGGCTCGATGAACAAGAGCTTCAACCCCGGCCGCGCCGCCGCCAACGGACTGTTCGCGGCGATCCTGGCGGCCAAGGGCTTCACCTCGTCCGACCGGATAATCGAGGTCCGCCGCGGCTGGGCGCAGACGATCTCGACCAAGCAGGACTGGTCGCAGATCACCGAGGGCCTCGGCACCCGCTACGAATCGCAGCTCAACACCTACAAGCCGTTCGCCTGCGGCATCGTCATGCATCCGACCATCGACGCGGCGATCCAGATCCGCGACGAGGACCACGTCAAGCCGGAGGACATCGCCCGCGTCGACCTCAAGGTCCACCCGCTGGTTCTGGAACTCACCGGCAAGACCGCGCCCCGAACCGGGCTGGAGGGCAAGTTCTCGATCTACCACGCGGCGGCGGTCGCCTTCGTCGAGGGCGCGGGCGGCGAGAAGCAGTTCAGCGACCGGGCGGTGAACGATCCCAGGGTCGTGGCCCTGCGCCGGAAGGTCCACCCGGTCGTGACCCCCGGCATCGACGCGGCGCAGGTCGACATGACCGTGACCCTCACCGACGGCCGCACGATCCACCGGCACATCGTCCACGCCATCGGCAGCGTCGAGAAGCCGATGAGCGACGCCCAGCTCGAAGCGAAGTTCAAGGATCTCGCCGACGGCGTCCTGCCGGCGGCGCAGGCCGCGCGGGTGATGGGGATGTGCTGGTCGCTGCCCACGCTGGAGAACGCGGGCGATGTCGCGCGGGCGGGCGTGCAGGGGACCTGAAGCGGCGGGTCCGCCGGCGGAATCGTCGTCCCGCCCGCGCTGCCCTCGGCCCTCTACGCGCCCCCGGGCAGATCGACCGGGATGGGATAGCAGCGCGCGCCCACGGACGCGGCGAGCACCTGCACGGCACCGAGGGTCGTCGCCGCGCCGGAGACGTGGACCACATCGGTGGCCCGCAGGGCCGGCAGATGCGCGGTGAGGGGGCCGGGGCGCACGTCCGGCGGACGCTGCCGGCCGCGCTCGGCCACCATCACGATGCGCGCGACGCCGGTGCGGCGCAGCCAGTCGAGGCTCTCGCGCATGTAGAGGTCGCGGGCATCGCGGGCGCCGACGATCACCGTCATCTCCCGCGCCGGCTCGATATAGCGGGCGGCGTGCGCGATGGCCCAGATCGCGCCGAAGCCGCTCTCCCCACCCACGAGGACGAGGCGCCCGCCGCCCTGGCGGTACTGCCCGCGGCCCAGCGGACCCTTGAGCTTCACCTCGACGCCGAGCCCGATCGATTCCACGAGGGACACGCCGTCCTCGTCCCGCGGGCAGTGGAAGACGGCCTCGTTGAGTTCCGCGGAACCGTCCACGCGCAGGCTCGGCGTCCAGGTCAGGGGCGCCAGCCCCTCGAAGCTGATCGCGACCTGATGGCCGGGCTCCAGGGCGAGGCGCTTCTCCAGGGTGACCACCGCCTCGACCACGTGGGGGCCGAGGACGCGGATCCCGGTCAGGGTGCCCTTGCGCGTGGCGCTCGGCAGGCGCCGGGCCTCGGCCTCGACGATGGGGGCGCCCGCATTGGGCAGGACGAGCTTGAGCGCGTCGGCGGCGCGGGGCCGGCGGGCCTTGATCCGCCGCACGGCCGCGCCCGGCCCCTGGCCGAGGAGGCCGGTTCCGTGCAGGGCCTGCAGGGGGGCGATCATGCCCTCGGCGAGGGCGGCCTCCACGGGGGTGTCCCCGGTCGAGACGCGCACGGCCTTGCCGTTGACGATGAGCGAGCAGCGCGCGCTCATGGGCGTCTCCTGGTCAAACGCGAGGTCCGGCGATCAGCGGGGAGCGAGGAGCATGCGGTCGAAGAGCTCGGCCCAGCGGGCGCGCATCGCGGCGACATCCGCCGCGGACGCTTCCGGGCCGGAGGCGAGGCGCGACCGCAGCTGGGCCGCCTCGGCCCGCTCGGCCTTGAGGATCGCCTTCAAGAGATCGAGTTCGGCGCGCAGCGTGTCGGCCTCGTCCGCGACGTCGGCCTCGTCCGCGACGTGGGCCTCTTCGGCCTCGTCGGCGTCCGATGCGAGCTCGGCGGGCTCGGAGGCGGGCCGGGCGTGCTGGCTGTATTCGAGGCGGATGGGCCGCGCGATGAGCCGGTGCACCACATCGCCGCCCTCGCGATCGAGCCGCCGTGCCGCCTCCGCCATGAGCCTCACTCCACCCGCCGGGTCGACGGCGCACGAGCGCCGGGACCACCGATCATCCTGTCGATGACCGTGCAGGAACATGGTTAAGGCGAGCTTAAGTCAATCGAAGACCCGCGTCCTGCGTGGTCTTCGCCGCCTCAGGCGGCCTCGGGGGCGGCACCCACGAGCTGGCGCGCCTGCAACGTCGTCATCGGCTCCCCGAAGGCCTGGCCCTCCGCGTACTCGCAGCCGAGCTCCATCAGGGCCTGCGCGTCCGCCTCGGACTCGGTGCCCTCGGCGACGATGGCGAGGTTCAGCTCGGTCGCCATCTTCACGATGGAGCGCAGGATGGCGGTCTTGCCGGTGCCCATCTGGCGCACGAAGGACTGGTCGAGCTTGATCGTGTCGAAGGGGAAGCGCTGGAGGTAGGACAGGGCCGAGTAGCCGGTGCCGAAATCCGAGAGGCAGAGGCCGGCGCCGAGGTCGCGGATGCGGGTGAGCATCTGGGCCGCGTATTCCGGGTTCTCCATCACCAGGCTCTCGGAGAGCTGGAGCTTGAGCGAGGTCGGCAGCACGCCGGAACGGGCGAGCACCGTCTTCACGTCGTGCAGGAGATCGTGGCGCAAGAGGCGGCGCGAGGAGACGTCCACCGCGGCGAAGATCGGCGGCTCGACCTCGAGCGCCCGCTGCCAGGCAGCGAGTTCGAGGGCGGTGCGCTCCAGGGCGAAGATGCCGAGATTGACCACGAAGCCGCTCTCCTCCGCCACGGCCATGAAGGTGGTGGCCGGGATGCGCCCGAGCTTCGGGTGGTCCCAGCGCAGCACCGTCCGGAAGCCCGCCACCGTGCGGTCCTCAAGCCGGACGATGGGCTGGAACAAGACCTTCATCTCGTTGCGCTCGAGGGAGCGGCGGAGATCCGCCTCGAGCATCAGACGGTCGGAGCGCTCGGCGCGCATATGGGCGCGGAACACCTCGATGCGGTCGCCGCCCGCGCGCTTGGCCTGGATCATCGCCGTCTCGGCGTTCTTGATGACGTCGTCGCGCTTCACCTGGGCGCCGGTCTCGTGCAGGGCGAGGCCGATGGAGACGGTGAGGAAGATCTCGCGGTCCGCGTAGGTGATCGGCGTCGCCACCGCCCGGCGGATCATCTCCACGAAGGCGAGCACCCGGTCGGGGTCGCGCTCGGAGAGCAGGATCACGGCGAAGGCGTCGCCGGCCACGCGCGCCAGGGTGTCGTGCGGGCGCAGCAGGCGGCCGAGGCGGCGCGACAGGGTGAGCAGGATGGAATCGCCCGCCGACAGGCCGATGGCGTCGTTGATGCCCTTGAAGCGGTCGATGTCGAGGACGATCACCGTGGGCTTCAGGCGCTGGTCCTGGCTGGCGAAGGCCAGCGCCGCGTCGAGGCGGTCGCCGAACAATTCGCGGTTCGGCAGGCCGGTGAGGCTGTCGTGCACGGCATCGTGCAGCAGGCGCTCCTCGGCGGTCTTCAGCTCGGTCACGTCGGCGATGGTGCCGACCACGCGGATGACCTCGCCGTCGGAGCCGATCACCGGCCGCGCCTTGAGCCGGTACCAGAAATAGGCCCCCGAGGCGGAGCGCAGGCGGAAATCGTGCACGATGCGGCCGCGGCGCTCCTCGATCACCGTGTCGAGGGCGGCGGAGTAGCGCTCCACGTCGAAGGGGTGGAGGAGCTGGAGCCAGTTGGTGGCCGGGCCTTCGAGGGCGCCGCGGGCGAGGCCGAGCTGCCCCTCGATCTCCTGGCCCGCATAGACCCGGTCGCCTGGCACGTCCCAGTCGAACACCACGTCGCCCGCACCCGTGAGCGCCAGCGCGCGCCGCTCGGTGTCGGAGACGAGGGCGTGGGAGAGGCCGCCGCCCGCGAAGGCGTGCTGCATCACCGTGAAGCCGATCAGCATGACGATGAGCACGAGGCCGCCGATGAGGGCCGGCTGCACCAGCTCGCTGCCGATCTGGCCCGTCACGGCGAAGCCCGCGGCCACCACCCAGACGACGAGGAGCGTCCAGGTCGGCACCAGCAGGATGGCGCGGTCGTAGCCGTTATGGGCGGCGAGGTAGACGATGAGCAGGAGGCCGACGCCCGCCACCGCCGCGATGGAGATGCGCGCCACGCCCGCCGCCACCGGCGGGTCGAACACGGCGAGGCCCACGAGGCCGGCGAGGAAGGCGAGCCAGAAGAAGGCCACGTGGCTGTAGCGCACGTGCCAGCGGGACAGGTTCAGATAGGCGAACAGGAAGACGAGGAGCGTGGCGCCGAGCACCGCCTCGGCCGACGCCCGGTAGACCCGCTCGGCGAGCTCGGTGACGGTGAAGACGCGCTGCAGGAAGCCGAAATCGATGCAGGCATAGGCCAGCACAGCCCAGGCCAGCGCCGCCGCGGCGGGGAAGATGATCGCCCCCTTCACCACGAAGACGATGGTGAGGAACAGGGCGAGCAAACCTGCGATGCCGATGATGATGCCCTTGTACAGGGTCAGCCCGGCGACCTTCTTGCGGTAGGCGTCCTGATCCCAGAGGTAGACCTGCGGGATGTTGGGCCCGCGCAGCTCGGCCACGTAGGTGACGGTGGTGCCGGGATCGAGGGTGATGACGAACTGGTCGGCTTCCGGGTTCTCGTCGCGCTCGGGCCGGATGCCCTGGCTCGCGGTGATCGCCGCGATGCGCGAGCCGCCGAGATCGGGCCAGACCACGCCGGAATCGACGAGCCGGAAATGGGGCGCCACGAGGATGCGGTCGATCTGCTCGTCGGTGTCGTTGGTGAGCGCGAACACCATCCAGTCCGGCCGCGCGCCGGCATCGCGCGCCTTCACCACGATGCGGCGGACGATGCCGTCCTTGCCCGGCGCCGTGGAGATCTGGATCGCGTCGCCGTCCGAGCGGTAGCGCTCGATGGCCGGCGTCAGGTCGACGATCGGGTTGTCGAGGGTGACGCGCACCGCCTCGACGGCCTCCGCGGGCCGGCTCGCCGCCAGGCCGCAGACGAGGAATGCGAGGAGGAGGGCGAGGATGCGCAACGGGGGAGGGTTCCGGCCGGGCGTTGGAGCGCGTTTACGGCTCAGCTCCTGGCTTGGTTAAAGGGGCCGCAGACCGGGAGCAAGCCGAGGAACCGGCGCACACCAGGGGCGCCCACCGGTTCCGATCGATCGGGACGGGGCTTCGCCCCCGTTTGCGGCCAAATCAAGTTGGCCCCGCCCGCGGGCTCCCTCCGCGCCGGCGGGACGCGGCTCGGCCGCGCCTCAGGCGGCGCGCAGGCCCGCGGCGATCCGGTCGAGGGCGGGCAGCTTGGCGATCGGGCCGATCGCCGCCAGCGTCGGCGCGCCGGAGAGGAGGCGCGCCCCCGCAGCCCGGACCTCCTCGACGGTGACGGCATCGACCTTCGCGATCACCTCGGCGGCCGGGATCACGCGGCCCCAGGCCAAGATCTGGCGGGCGTTGCGCTCGATGCGGCCGCCGGGCGTCTCCAGGGCGCCGAGCAGCGACAGCTTGAGCTGCGCCTTGGCGCGGGCGATCTCCTCGGGGGCCACGTCCCGCGTCGCCCGCACCAGGGCGTCGAGGGTGACGTCCACGAGTTCCCGCAGGTCGCCGCCGGAGGTGCCCGCGCCGATGCCGAACAGGCCGCAATCGGAGAAGGGCCAGTGGAAGGCCTGGATCTCGTAGGCGAGGCCGCGGGTCTCGCGCACCTCCTGCCAGAGGCGCGAGGTGAGGCCGCCGCCGAGCACCTGCGCGAACATGTGAAGGGCGTAGTAGCCGTCGTCGCGGAAGGAGAGGCCGGGCAGGCCGAGCACGAGGTTGGCCTGTTCGAGCTTGCGCGGCATGCGCCGCTCGCCGCCGCCGTAGACGCCCGGCACCGCCTCGGGGGCGGCGACCGCTTGCATCGCGCCGAAATGCTGCTCGGCCGCCGCGACGATGGCCTCGTGCTCGACGGCGCCGGCCGCCGCGACCACGAAACGGTCGGGGGTGTACTCGCGGGCGAGGTAGGCGCGGATGCCGGCCGCGTCGAAGCTGCGGATGGTCTCCGGCCGGCCCAGGATCGGGCGACCCACCGGCTGGTCCGGGAAGGCGGCCTCCGTGAAGGCGTCGTAGACCACGTCGTCGGGGGTGTCCTCGACGGCGGCGTATTCCTGAAGGATCACGCTCTTCTCGCGGGCGAGCTCGCCCGCGTCGAACACGGAATCGGTGAGGATGTCGCCGATCACGTCGAGGGCGAGCCCGGCATCCGCGCCGAGCACCCGGGCGGTGTAGCTCGTGCCCTCGGTGGAGGTGGCGGCGTTGATCTCGCCACCGACATTCTCGATGTCCTCGGCGATCGCCCGGGCCGAGCGGCGGCGCGTGCCCTTGAAGGCCATGTGCTCGATGAGGTGGCTGAGGCCGCCCTCCTCGGCCCGCTCGTTGCGGGAGCCGGCGCCGACCCAGACCCCGAGCGTCGCCGTGGCGACGCCGGGCATGGCCTCGGTCGCCACCGTGAGGCCGTTGTCGAGGCGGGTGACGCGCAGGGACGGGGAGGCCCCGTGCGTGGCGAAATGCTCGTTCATGCGCCCCTCGTGATGCGGGCGCGCTCGCGGATCAGCGCCTCGACGGCGGCCTGATCGTTGGCGACGCGGGTGACGCGCTCGGGCCGCTCCATCAGGTCGGCGAGGTGCGGGGGCAGGGCGGGCCGCCCGCCGGTGGCCTCGGCCACCGCGTCGGGGAACTTGGCCGGATGGGCGGTGGCCAGCGCCACCACGGGAGTCGCGGGGTCCTTCTCCAGCAGGCGGCGGCCGGCATGCACGCCGATGGCGCTGTGGGGATCGAGGACGAGGCCGGTGGCCGCGTGGGTCGCGCGGATCTCGGCCATCACCGCGGGCTCGGGCACGGCGGCGGCGTCGAACTCCCCGCGCACGGTGGCGAGCACCGCCTCGTCCAACTGGAACCCGCCCGACTGCTTGAGGCCCGCCATCAGCCGGCGGATCGCGGCGGCGTCGCGCCCCAGCGCCTCGAAGAGCAGCCGCTCGAAATTCGAGGAGATCTGGATGTCCATGGAGGGCGAGGTGGTCGGCACCACGCCCTGCAGCTCGTAGGCGCCGTGCTCCAGGGTCCGCACGAGGATGTCGTTGGCGTTGGTGCCGATCATCAGGCGCTGGACCGGCAGACCCATGCGCTTGGCGACCCAGCCCGCCAGGATGTCGCCGAAATTGCCGGTCGGCACGGCGAAGGAGACCGGGCGGTGGGGAGCGCCCAGGGCCACGGCGCTGGTGAAGTAGTAGACCACCTGCGCGGCGACCCGCGCCCAGTTGATCGAGTTGACCCCCGAGAGCCGGACCTGATCGGCGAAATCGGCGTGCTGGAACAGGGCTTTGACGATGTTCTGGCAATCGTCGAACGTGCCGTCGACGGCGAGCGCGTGGACGTTGGGCGCATCCACCGAGGTCATCTGGCGCCGCTGCACCTCGGAGACGCGGCCGTGCGGGTAGAGGATGAAGATGTCGACCTGATCGAGCCCGCGGAAGGCCTCGACGGCGGCCGAGCCGGTATCGCCGGAGGTGGCGCCGACGATGGTGGCGCGGGCGCCGCGCTGGCGGAGGACGTGGTCCATCAGCCGCCCGAGCAGCTGCATCGCCACGTCCTTGAAGGCGAGGGTCGGGCCGTGGAAGAGTTCGAGCAGGAAGAGGTTGTCGTCGAGCTGCACCAGCGGGCACACGGCCGGGTGCCGGAAGCTGGCGTAGGCCTCCTCGATCATGCGGTCGAGATCCGCATCGGCGATCTCGCCGTCGACCAGGGGCCGCAGCACGCACTTGGCCGCCTCGGCATAGGGCTTGCCGGCAAGCGCCGCGATCGTCTCCTGCGGAATGACCGGCCAGCTCTCGGGCAGATAGAGGCCGCCGTCGCGGGCGAGCCCCGCCAGCAGGGCATCGGAAAACGAGAGCGGCGCGGCATCGCCGCGGGTCGAGACGTGCAGCACGAACGGCCTCCGGGGGGAAGGCGCCCCCTCTACACGAAGCCGGCGACGGTGTCGAAGCATCGGCCGGGCCGGGCGTGATCGAGGCTCACAGATTCGTGCCCGGCTCCCGGGTCAGGCGGCAGCCCGTGATCCGCCAGGATCCGTCCGCCTGCCGTTCGAGGCCGTACTCGGCGCGCCAGTCGACGCCGTACACGTCCTGGATCGCCACGTCCTGCGACAGGCCGGCCTCGCCCCGCGCCCGCGCGGCGCCGAACACGAAGCTGCGGTGCCGGTAGACCGGCCGATAGCTCACCCGCACCATGCCGATGAACTGCTCGGGGCTCGGGAACAGGGACCGGATGCCCGGCGCCGCCTCCGCATAGGCCGCCGCCGCGTCGTCGCGGCCGAGCGCCTCCACCTGTCGGGTGATCGCGGCGCGCGCCGCCGCTCGGCCCGCCTCGTCGGCGCGAGTGGCGGATACGGGCATCGCGGCGAGAACCGGCCCGAGGGCGATGGCGAAGATCCGGCGCATGGGCCCATCCGCGTGGCCGTTCCGTACCGGAAGGGTAGGGGAGCCGCGGCGGGTTGCAAGCGCGGCCCCGAGCCGTGGTCCGACGCGCTCCCGCACCGGACGGGTGCCCATGTCCGCGGGAAACGCCCTAAAGCACGATGCGGAAAAGTGGAATCCGGTTTTCCGCAATCATCGTGCGACTACAGAGAGATAGTGCGTGCTGCCGGTTCCGTGAAAAAGCAGCACGCCCTAGCCGGTCCCGTGCAGGCGCCGCCACGCGAAGACCGAGAACACGCCGACGAGGCAGGCGGCGATGGCGAACCACGTGAAGGCGTATTGCAGGTGGTTGTTCGGCAGGTCGACGCGCAGCGGCACGCCCCGCGGCCAGACCTTCGAGCCCGGCACCGCATCCGCCTCGATGAGGTAGGGCGCGACCTCGCCCAGGCCGCGAGATTGGGCGATGCCGGCGACGTCCCGGTTGAACCATTCGCCGCGGCCGGGATCGGGCGCCGGCACGAACATGCCGCGCGCCTCGCTCGCCCGCAGGATGCCGGTGAGCACGGTCTCGCCCTCGATCAGCCCGTCGCGCCGGTCGGCCTGGGCCCGGAGTTCCGTCGGCACGAAGCCGCGGTTGACCAGCACGGTTCCGCCCTGCGCCCGCCGGAACGGGGTGAGGACGTAGTAGCCCTGGAGGGCCCGGCCCGGCGTGTTGCCCGGCGCCAGCCCGTGGACCAGCGTCTCTTGCTCGTTGGCGAACCGGCCCGTCACCCGGACATGCCGGAACTCGTCGCGGGCCGGGTCCCAGGCCTCGGCCGTCGGCGGCGCCACAGGCTCGGCCCGGGAGCGCTCGACGATGCGGGCGATCAGCGATTCCTTCTCGGTCTTGCGGGCGATCTGCCAGAATCCGAGCCCGAGCAGGATGGCGAACACCACGAGGGCCGAGAGGCCCGGCGCGAGCAGGCTGCGCCAGCGGCCGGCGGGCGCGGTCGAGGCCGTCCCACTCACTGCTCGAAGCGCCCCTGCTCGGCCTTGTTGCTGTACTGGAGCGCGATCAGGAGACCCTTCAGCGGGCGCACCAGCGCGAGGCTCAGGCCGATGGAGAGGGAGCCCGCCACCAGGGCGTGTACCCAGATCGGCGGCTCGTAGGTGATCTCCATCCACAGGGCGAGGCCGACCACGACGACGCCGACGATGGACATCACGAAGAAGGCCGGCCCGTCCGCCGCGTCGAAGCTGGAATAGTCGAGGCCGCAGGCCTCGCAGGAGGGGCGCAGGCTCAGATAGCCCTTGAACAGGTGCCCCTCGCCGCAGCGCGGGCAGCGCCCGCCGAGGCCGGTCGGGATCGGGGCCGGCGGGTCGTACTTGCGTTCCACGGTGACTGCATCCTCCACGGGTTCCCTTCCGGGATATGGGCCTTCGGGGGCACCGGGGCATGAAAAAAGGGCGGCCTGGGCCGCCCTTTCCGTGCAGTGCCGCCATGCGCCCGGCAGCGGACCCTCAGTGGGCGCCGTGGCCGGCGCCCGCGCCCCACACGTAGATCGCGGCGAACAGGAACAGCCACACCACGTCGACGAAGTGCCAGTACCAGGCGGCGAACTCGAAGCCGAGATGCTGCTGGACCGTGAACTGGCCGGCATTGGCGCGCAGCAGGCAGATCAGCAGGAAGACCGTGCCGATGATGACGTGCGCGCCGTGGAAGCCCGTCGCCATGAAGAAGGTCGACGAGTAGATGCTGCCAGAGAAGCCGAAGGCGGCGTGGTGGTACTCGTAGGCCTGGCAGGCGGTGAACAGCACGCCGAGGATCACGGTGAGCAGCAGGCCGCGCTTCAGGCCCTTGCGGTCGCCGTGCAGGAGGGCGTGGTGGGCCCAGGTGATCGTGGTGCCCGAGGTGAGCAGGATCAGCGTGTTGAGCAGCGGCAGGTGCCAGGGATCGAACGCCTCGATGCCCTTGGGCGGCCAGACGCCGCCGGTGAACTCCACGCGCGCGGCCTGGATCGGGTCGGCGGTGTAGAGGGCGGCCTCGAAATAGGCCCAGAACCACGCCACGAAGAACATCACCTCGGAGGCGATGAACATGATCATGCCGTAGCGGTGGTGGAGCTGCACCACGCGGGTGTGGTCGCCGGAATTGGCCTCGCGCACCACGTCGCTCCACCACGCGTACATGGTGTAGAGGACGCCGAGGAGGCCCGCGCCGAAGATGTAGGGGCCCGGCGAGAGCGTGCCGAACTGGAGGTTCTTCATCCAGAAGACGGCGCCGGTTGTCATCACGAAGCCCGACATCGCGCCGAGCAGCGGCCACGGACTCGGGCTCAGGATGTGGTAATCGTGATTCTTGGCGTGCGCCTCGGCCATCTGAACGTGCCTCCTGACCCAAGTAAGCCCTCGCCGCGCACGGCTTCGGGCCCTATTCCCCATTCGTCGCGGAGCCTATGCGCCCCGTCGAGCCTGTCGCGCACCCATACTGGACGGGCGCGGTCGTTGTCACGCTTGGCCTCTCAGAAATCCCGCCGGCCCGTCTCGCCGCCGCGCGGGCTCAGCGCTGCGGTCTGGGGCTCGCCGTTCTTCGAGGCGAAGTAGGTGTAGGACAGGGTCATCTCGACGAGATGATCCGTGTTCGAATCCTTGCGCAGGGCCGGGTCGACGTAGAACACCACCGGCACGTCCATGGTCTCGCCCGGCTGCAGGGTCTGCTCCTTGAAGCAGAAGCACTCGACCTTGACGAAGTAGCCGCCCATCAGGCCGGGCTGCACGTTGAAGGTTGCGATGCCCGTCGTCGGCACGGTGGCGGTGTTGCGCACCTTGAAGAACACCGTCTGCGTCTCGCCCAGCGGCGCCGCGACGGTGCGGGTCTCGGCCCGGAACTTCCAGGGCAGGCCCGGCGCGACGTTGGTGTCGAAGTGGACCAGCATGGTGTCGCCGGCCCGCGCCGCGGCCGCGACGGGAGCGGGTCCCTGGCGTGGGGTGCCGTCGTAGCCCGTGGCCTTGCAGAAGGCGTCGTAGAGGGGCGCCGAGGCGAAGGCGAGGCCGATCATGCCGAGCGCGAGCCCGGCGCAGGCGAGGGCCGTGCGGGTGGCGTTGCGGTTCGGCGGGGTCCGTCCGGAAGGGGTCTGCATCGGATCAGAGCGGGCGGCTGAGGACCTGGGGTCCGAGCTTGGCGATGGTCAGGGCGAAGAAGAGCAGCACCATCGCGCCGAGCGCCAGGGCGATCGCCACCGAGCGCTTGCGGCGGCGCGCCTCCTCCTCGGGCGTCAGGGGTCGGACCTGGATCTTGGGATCGAGCATCACGGACAATCAGGCGAGGACGGGCCGGAACAGGCCGAGGCCTTGCTCGGCCAGAAGCGCGGCGAAGAGCAGGAACAGGTAGAGGATCGAGAAGGCGAACATGCCCATGGCCGCCCGCTTCTCGGCCTCGCCCTCGCGGTTGCGCAGGACCTGGACGCTGAAGGCCAGCATGCCGAGCCCGCCGAGCAGGGCGATCACCGCGTAGACGAGGCCGCCGAAGCCGAGGGCGACCGGCGCGAGGCTGAGGGGTGCCAGCAGGAGCGTGTAGTAGACGATCTGGCGGCGGGTGGAGGCGGGGCCCGCCACGTTCGGCATCATCGGGATGCCGGCCTTGGCGTACTCGCCGGCCTTGACCAGGGCGAGTGCCCAGAAATGCGGCGGCGTCCAGATGAAGATGATGGCGAACAGCACCAGGGACTCGATGCCCACCGTGCCGCTGATCACCGCCTGGCCGATCACCGGGGGGAGGGCGCCGGCCGCGCCGCCGATGACGATGTTCTGCGCGGTCGCCCGCTTCAGCCACATCGAGTAGATCACCGCGTAGAACACGATGGTGAAGGCGAGGAGCCCCGCGGCGAGCCAGTTGGCGGCGAGCCCGAGGATCAGCACCGAGCCCACCGAGAGGACGAGGCCGAAGGACAGAGCCTCGTCGGGCCGGATGCGCCCGTCCGGAATCGGCCGCTTGGCGGTGCGGGTCATCACCGCGTCGATGTCGGCGTCCCACCACATGTTGAGGCAGCCCGAGGCGCCGGCCCCGACCGCGATCATCAGGAGCGAGATCCCGGCGATCACCGGGGATACGTGCCCGTGGGAGACCACCATCCCGACGAGGGCGGTGAAGATGACGAGCACCATCACCCGCGGCTTCAGCAGCGCGAAGTAGTCCCGCACGTCGCCGCCGGCGGCGGGTGCGAAGGCCTCGCTCTCGGCGGGGATGGCGTTGGTGAGACTCGTCATCGACATCACTGACTCTGGCGCGCCGCAGGTCCGGGCGGCGGTGAGAAGACGATCCGGAACGATCCCGGACATGCGGGCCTGCTGCGGCCGCCGCCTCGGGTCGGGGAGGTTCGCCCTTTCCGGGACGCCGTGGCGCGGCGTCCGGGGAAGGGCGAGGACCGGAAGCGCGGTCCTCGCGAGGGCCCGGGAGATCCCGGGCCCCTGGTCGTTCTAGGGCCGTGCCCGATCGCGTTGCAATCGTCCACGGCTCTAACCCTTTGTTTTAGCGCGCTCTCTTGCGCCGAACCGACGTTCACTTCGGCGGAGAGCGCTCTAGTGGTGGCCCGGCTCGTCGACGATGCGGGGCAGCGTCTCGAACTGGTGGAAGGGCGGCGGCGAGGACAGGGTCCATTCCAGGGTGGTGGCACCCTCGCCCCAGGGATTGTCCGCGGCCCGCTCCTTGGAGCGGAAGGCCAGGATCACGCCGATCACGAACACGAACATGCCGAGCGCGAAGATGTGGCCGCCGTAGGTCGAGACCTTGTGCCAGCCCGCGAACGCCTCCGGGTAGTCGGCGTAGCGGCGCGGCATGCCGGCGAGACCCAGGAAGTGCATCGGGAAGAACAGGACGTTCGCGCCGATGAAGGCCAGCCAGAAGTGCAGCTTGCCCGCCCATTCGGGGATGATGTGGCCGGTCATCTTCGGGAACCAGTAGTAGACACCGGCGAAGATGATGAACACGGCACCGAGCGAGAGCACGTAGTGGAAGTGCGCGACCACGTAGTAGGTGTCGTGCAGGTACTTGTCGACGGCAGAGTTCGCCAGCACCACGCCGGTGACGCCGCCCACGGTGAAGAGGAAGATGAAGCCGACCGCCCAGTGCATGGCGGCGGTGAAGCGGATCGAGCCGCCCCACATCGTGGCGATCCAGGAGAAGATCTTCACGCCGGTGGGCACGGCGATGACCATGGTCGCGAAGACGAAGTAGGACTGCGTCTGGAGCGACAGGCCGACCGTGTACATGTGGTGCGCCCACACCACGAAGCCGACGACGCCGATCGCCACCATCGCGTAGGCCATCGCGAGGTAGCCGAAGACGGGCTTCCTCGAGAAGGTGGCGATGATGTGCGAGACGATGCCGAAGGCCGGCAGGATCATGATGTACACTTCGGGGTGACCGAAGAACCAGAACAGGTGCTGCCACAGGATCGGGTCGCCGCCGCCGGCCGGGTCGAAGAAGGTCGTGCCGAAGTTGCGGTCGGTGAGCAGCATCGTGATCGCGCCGGCGAGAACCGGGAGCGACAGGAGCAGCAGGAAGGCGGTGACGAGCTCGGCCCAGGCGAAGAGCGGCATCTTGTGCAGCGTCATGCCGGGGGCGCGCATGTTGAGGATGGTAGTGATGAAGTTGATGGCGCCGAGGATCGAGCCCGCGCCGGAGAGGTGCAGGGCGAAGATCGCGAAGTCGACGGCCGGGCCCGGATGGCCCGCGGCCGAGAGCGGCGGGTAGACCGTCCAGCCCGTGCCTGCGCCGTTGGCTCCGGGTGCGCCCTCGACGAAGAGGGAGCAGACGAGGCTCATGAAGCCCGCCACCGTCAGCCAGAACGAGATGTTGTTCATGCGCGGGAACGCCATGTCCGGCGCGCCGATCATCAGGGGCACGAACCAGTTGCCGAAGCCGCCGATGAGGGCCGGCATCACCATGAAGAACACCATGATGAGGCCGTGGCCGGTGACGAACACGTTGTAGGTCGCCGGGTTGGAGAAGTACTGCAGGCCGGGCTCCTCCATCTCCATGCGGATGCCGAAGGAGAGGAACGCGCCGACCATGCCCGCGCAGAAGGCGAACAGCAGGTAGAGCGTGCCGATGTCCTTGTGGTTCGTGGACAGGAACCAGCGGGCGAAGAAGCTTGGCTTGTGGTCGTCGTGGGCGTCATGCCCCGCATGTGCTGCGGCTGTGGCCATGGTTTGCGAACCCTGGTGCTTTGAGTCGGTCTGATCTCGCGATTGGTCGGGACCGGGGCTTCGCACTCAGGCGGCCCCGGCCGGAATGGCCGTCAGCGGGCGTCGGCGAACTTCGCGCCGTCGTCGAGACGGGCGTACTTCGTCTTCGCCTCGGTGAGCCACTGGGCGTAGGCCGCATCGCTGACCACGCGCACGGTGATCGGCATGTAGGCGTGGCGCTGGCCGCAGAGCTCCGAGCACTGGCCGTGATAGACGCCCTCCTTCTCTGCCTTGAACCAGAACTGGTTCAGGCGGCCGGTCACGGCGTCGATCTTGAAGCCGAAGGACGGCACCGCCCAGGAATGCAGCACGTCGGTGGAGGTGACCTGGATCTTCACGATCTTGTTCACCGGCACGACCATGTCGTTGTCGGTGGCGAGCAGCTTGGGCTGCTTGTCCTCGTCCAGGTTGGCGTCGAAGGTGAAGCCGCCGCCCTGGTCGGTCTGCGGGTACTCGTAGGACCAGTACCAGGCATGGCCGATGACCTTCACGGTCACGTCGGCCTTGGGGTCGGAGAGCTGCGTGCGCAGGAGGCGGAAGGACGGGATCGCCACGGCGACGAGAATCAGGACCGGGATGATGGTCCAGGCCACCTCGATGGCGGTGTTGTGGGTGGTGCGCGACGGGGTCGGGTTCCGCTTCTCGCTGAAGCGGTAGATGCACCACACGATCAGCGCGAGCACGAAGAGCGAGATGCCCAGCGAGAGCCAGTGCAGGCCCTGCTCGAAGGTGTGGATGTCGCGCGCGTTCTCGGTGACGGCGACCTGACGGTCCATCTGCCACGGAACCGGCTGGCCGACGCCGGCGGCAAGCCCCTGCACAGAGGTGGCGAGAAGGGTGGCGAGCGCGGCCACCCCTGACAAGAATGGTGTTTTCGTCCGCGCCGTCCGCATGTGTCTCTCGTTGCTCCCCTGGGAGGCTGTTATTGTGACCGCGCGGCCCCCTCGGCGTGGGTTACGCGCGCGGCCGACCCCGCGGTTGCCCGGTCCTTCGGACCGGAGCCTTCCGATCGCGGTGTCAGATCACATGGGCGTGCAAGGCGCAACCGTACAAGCGTCGCAGGATGCGCTTTCCCGGCACGGGGGCGGCACGAATCCGCGACGGGAACGGACCCGCGCGGCCGCCGGCTTGCTATACGGCATCCCCATATGGCGGATCCCCGATCCGCCGCGGAGGCGCCGATGCCCACCACCGAATCCGATGCCCCGCCGGCCACGGCGCTCCCCGTGCCGACGCGGATCCTGGCCTATCGCGGCCGGGCGCCGGAGGCCGCCGAGCGCGCGCTGGCCGTGGAGATGCCGGTCAACCTCGTCTACGGCAGCGTGCCCTACGCGGTGATGATGACCACGCCCGCCGACCTCGCCGACTTCGCCTACGGCTTCAGCCTGACGGAGGGGATCGTGGAGGCGGCCGCGGAGATCCGCGGCGTGGCCGTCGAGACGGCCGAGGATGGCTTGCGCCTCCTCGTCGACCTCGCCCCCGGGCGCCTGCGCGAGCACCTCGCCCGCAAGCGCGCCATCAGCGGGCGCACGGGCTGTGGGGTCTGCGGGATCGAGGATCTCGCCGGACTTCCGCGGGCCGCGGGGGCGAGCGCGCCCGCGCTCGACCTGTCGCTCGCCGCAGTGGAGCGCGCGCTGGCCGCCCTCGGCGACGCGCAGGCGCTCAACCGCGAGACCCGCGCCGTCCACGCCGCCGCCTGGGCCGACCGGGACGGCACCCTCGTGGCGGTGCGCGAGGATGTCGGGCGCCACAACGCCCTGGACAAGCTGATCGGCGCGCTGATGCGCTCCGGCCGCGACCCGGCGACGGGCTTCGCGGTGATCACCAGCCGCTGCTCGTTCGAGATGGTGGAGAAGGCCGCCCGCCTCGGAGCAGCGGCGATCGTCGCGATCTCCGCGCCGACCTCCCTGGCCCTGGAGCGCGCCCGCGCCCACGGCATGACGCTCTGCGCCATCGCGCGCTCGGACACGCTGACGGTGTTCTGCGGGGCGGAGCGGCTGGTCGATTGAGGCGGCCCGGGCGGACGCGCCCGCCTCACTGGGCGGAGGGGGTCCCGCCGTCCTTCTCCGTCACGCCCGGCACGATCGTGGCGCCGCCGATGACGCGCACGTTGCGCTTGCCCTCGGGCGGGGTCTGCCAAGCCGGCTTCTCGGCGGGCTTGAGGTCCGCCGCCCGGGCCGGTGCCTCCTGCGCCTTCAAGGCCTCGGGCCGGCTCGCGGGGGGCAGGCCGGCCTCGGGCGCCTCGGGCGTCACCCGGGCCGCCTTCTCCGGAGGCTTCACGTCCGACAGGCGCGGCGCGGCCGGCTTCTCGCCCGGCGGGGTCGGGCGGGCGGCCCGGCGCGGGGCGGTCTGGCGGCCGGCCGCGTCCGGGTTGAGCCCGAGCGGGTTGCCGGCCGGATCGGTCGGCAGGGATCCGCGGGCGGCCTCGCGCACCGGCTCGCGGCGCGGGGTCTCGCGCGGTGAGGTCTCGCGCGGCAGGGGCTCGCGCGGCAGGGTCTCGGCGGCGCGGGGCACGGAGGGGAGCGGGCGCGCCCCGTAGGCGCCGCGCTCCTCCGGCGCGGGAATGCTGCCCGGCGGCACCGTGCGCCCGGCCATGCGCGGCTCGAAGCGCGGTGCCTCCTCCGCGGTCCAGCCGTAGCCCGGCGCGGGGCGGACCGGGCGGGCGACGGCGACCGGCCCGTCGAGGCGCTGGCGCCCGAGGATGGCGCCGTCCTCCGCCGCGACGATCAGGCGGACGCGCTCGCCGCGCGGATCGAAGGCCTCCACCACGTAGTTGCGGCCGTCGAAGCGCGGACGGCCGATGCCGGTGAAGCCGCGGTCGCCGAGGCGCCACGCCACCACGCGCGGCGGCAGGATCTCGTCGTCGAAGGCGTACTGCGCCCGCGCCGGGCCCGCGGCTCCGGCTACCAGGAGGCCGGCGGCCGCGATCAGGACGCGGAGGGACGGGAGGGCGGTGACGCTTCGCGGGCGGGTCTGCATGCGCGTCTCGATCGTGCCTCGTCTTGCAAGGGATGGCGGGACCCGGCGGTCCCGGGGTTTCGGCGCGGCCCCGGAGCGGAGATCGTCCGCTCCGGGGCCGCGCGCGCAGGGTCGTTGCCCGCATGCCGCTTGTGCTCGGCGGAGAATCGTTAACCGGACAAATCGGGCGAGAATGCGAGGGGGGCGTTCCGTCCGGAAGGCATGCGCCCGCGGGCCCGGCCCGGCCGCCGTCGTGGGGTGCCCCTGCGCCTGCGGCAAGGGCGGCCCGGTGACAAACCGCATGCCTCTTGCTGGAACGATTGGAATCTGTCAGTTTGCGTTTTTAGGACAGTACGACTGTCCCATTTGTCAGCGGGCGCCCCGAGGCGCCCTTCCACTGGGTCGAGGGTTTCGTCACGTGCGCACGGCGACGTCGAAACGCATTCGCAAGCCGATCGCCGCTCCGGCGATTCGGGCCCACGCCGGCTGACGACGGGCTGGTGGCGAGCCCGCGGGTCGGCGGGCGCTTCCCCAGGGAAGAACCGGTCTAACCCGACGAGACGAATTGACAGGCCCGGCATCGGTCGATGACCAGGCATGAAACATGCTGGTCCGCGGGACGGGCAGGACCGGGTCGAACGGGATGGAAGATCAGGGCATGGCAGCTTTCGGCGAGACGAACACTGCTCCGGCGCCGCGCGGCGGCCCGGCTCCGCTCATCGTGCGCGATCCGGCCCTGCCGAAGGCGCAGGGCGCCTACGATCCCGCCCAGGAGCGGGACGCCTGCGGCGTGGGCTTCATCGCCGACATGCGCGACCGCCGCAGCCACGCCATCGTCGAGCAGGGCCTGAAGATCCTGGAGAACCTCGACCATCGCGGGGCGGTGGGCGCCGACCCGAAGATGGGCGACGGCTGCGGCATCCTCACCCAGATCCCGCACGTCTTCTTCGCGGAGGAGTGCTCGCGCCTCGGCTTCGAGCTGCCGCCGGCCGGCCAGTACGCCATCGGCCAGTTCTTCATGCCCAAGGCCGAGGATCTGCGCGGGACCATCGAGGAGATCGTCGTCAAGGCCCTGGCCGACGAGGGCCTGCCGCTGCTCGGCTGGCGCGACGTGCCGGTCGATTCCTCCGACCTCGGCAAGGCGGTGCTGGAGGCCGAGCCCCACCACCGGCAGGTCTTCATCGGCCGCCCGGCCTCCGTCTCCGACGACGACGCCTTCGAGCGCCGCGTCTACGTCGCCCGCAAGGTCATTTCCGGCAAGGTCTACGCGGCCGGCCGCGAGGACCGGCGCCTGATGGAGTTCTACCCCGTCTCGGTGTCGAGCCGCACCATCGTCTACAAGGGCATGGTGCTCGTCTCCCAGCTCGGCGGCTACTACCTCGACCTGAAGGACGAGCGCTTCGTCTCGGCGCTCGCCCTCGTGCACCAGCGCTTCGCCACCAACACCTTCCCGACCTGGCGCCTGTCGCACCCCTACCGGATGGTCGCGCATAACGGCGAGATCAACACGCTGCGCGGCAACGTGAACTGGATGGCCGCGCGGCAGGCGAGCGTCGATTCGGAGCTGTTCGGCAACGACATCTCGAAGCTCTGGCCGATCTCCTACGAGGGCCAGTCCGACACCGCCTGCTTCGACAACGCCCTCGAGTTTCTGGTGATGGGCGGCTACCCGCTCGCCCATGCCATGATGATGCTCATCCCCGAGGCCTGGGCCGGCAATCCGCTGATGAGCGAGGAGCGGCGCGCCTTCTACGAGTACCACGCCGCCCTGATGGAGCCGTGGGACGGGCCGGCCGCGGTCGCCTTCACCGACGGCCGCCAGATCGGCGCGACGCTGGACCGCAACGGCCTGCGGCCCGCCCGCTACATCGTCACCGACGACGGCCTCGTCGTGCTCGCCTCCGAACTCGGCACCCTGCCGATCCCGGACGACAAGATCGTCGAATCCTGGCGCCTGCAGCCGGGGCGCATGCTGCTCATCGACCTCCAGAAGGGCCGCATCGTCTCCGACGAGGAGATCAAGGGCGAGCTCGCCGGGGCGCATCCCTACGCCGACTGGCTGAAGAACACCCAGATCGTGCTGGAGGACCTGCGCTCGGTGCAGCCGCGCGAATCGCGCTCGGACGTCGCCCTGCTCGATCGCCAGCAGGCCTTCGGCTACACGCAGGAGGACCTCAAGCTCCTGATGCAGCCCATGGCCGTCACCGGCCAGGAGGCAGTGGGCTCCATGGGCTCGGACACGCCGCTGCCCGCGCTCTCCGACAAGCCCAAGCCCCTCTACAGCTACTTCAAGCAGAACTTCGCGCAGGTGACGAACCCGCCGATCGACCCGATCCGCGAGGAGGCCGTGATGAGCCTCGTCTCGTTCATCGGGCCGCGGCCGAACCTCCTCGACATGGAGGGCGCCTCGCGCCGCAAGCGGCTGGAGGTGCGCCAGCCGATCCTCACGAACGGCGACCTGGAGAAGATCCGCTCGATCTCGCATTTCGAGGACCGCTTCGACACCCGCACCCTCGACATCACCTTCCCCGCCGAGGCGGGCGCGGCGGCGATGGAGGGGGCCCTCGACCGCCTCTGCGACCGGGCCGAGGTCGCCGTGCGCGGCGGCTACAACATCATCATCCTCACCGACCGCGCGGTGGGGCCGGACCGGATCCCGATCCCCGCGCTTCTGGCCACGGCGGCGGTGCACAACTACCTGATCCGCAAGGGGCTTCGCACCTCGGTCGGCCTCGTGGTCGAGTCGGGCGAGCCGCGCGAGGTGCATCACTTCGCGTGCCTGGCCGGCTACGGCGCGGAGGCGGTGAACCCCTATCTCGCCTTCGAGACCCTGGTGGCGATGAAGAGCGAGTTCCCGCCGGACCTCACCGACGACGAGATCATCTACCGCTACATCAAGTCGATCGATAAGGGCCTGCTGAAGGTGATGTCCAAGATGGGCATCTCCACCTACCAGTCCTATTGCGGCGCGCAGATCTTCGACGCGATCGGCCTGAACTCCTCCTTCGTGGAGAAGGACTTCTTCGGCACCGCGACGATGATCGAGGGCGTCGGCATGGCCGAGGTCGCCGAGGAGACGGTCCGCCGCCACCGCGACGCCTTCGGCGACGCGCCGATCTACCGCAACGCCCTCGATGTGGGCGGCGAGTACGCCTACCGCCTCCGCGGCGAGACCCATACCTGGACCCCCGACACCGTGGCGACGCTCCAGCACGCGGTGCGCCTCAACCTGCCCGAGCGCTACCGCGAGTACGCCCGCCTCGTGAACGAGCAGGAGAACCACCTCAAGACCCTGCGCGGCCTGTTCCGGATCAAGGGCGCGGCGGAGATCGGCCGCGCGCCGGTGGAGATCGACGCCGTGGAGCCCGCGGCCGAGATCGTGAAGCGCTTCGCCACGGGGGCGATGTCCTACGGCTCGATCTCGAAGGAGGCGCACGAGACGCTCGCCATCGCGCTGAACGCCTTCGGCGGCCGCTCCAACTCGGGCGAGGGCGGCGAGGAGGTCGAGCGCTTCAAGCCCCTGCCGGACGGGCGCTCCCGCCGCTCGGCCATCAAGCAGGTGGCCTCGGGCCGCTTCGGCGTGACGACGGAGTACCTCGTCAACGCCGACATGATGCAGATCAAGGTCGCGCAGGGCGCCAAGCCCGGCGAGGGCGGGCAGCTGCCCGGCCACAAGGTCGACGCCAAGATCGCCAAGGTCCGCTACGCGACCCCCGGCGTCGGCCTGATCTCGCCGCCGCCCCACCACGACATCTACTCCATCGAGGATCTCGCCCAGCTGATCTTCGACCTCAAGAACGTGAACCCCGAGGCCGACGTCTCGGTGAAGCTCGTCTCCGAGGTCGGCGTCGGCACGGTCGCGGCGGGCGTCGCCAAGGCGCGCGCCGACCACATCACGATCTCCGGCTACGACGGCGGCACGGGGGCGGCCCCGCTCACCTCGATCAAGCACGCGGGCGGCCCCTGGGAGACGGGTCTCGCCGAGACGCAGCAGACGCTGGTGCTCAACCACCTGCGCGGGCGCGTGGCGCTCCAGGCCGACGGCGGCATCCGCACCGGCCGCGACGTGATGGTCGCCGCCCTGCTCGGCGCCGACCAGTTCGGCTTCTCCACCGCGCCGCTCATCGCGGCCGGCTGCATCATGATGCGCAAGTGCCACCTGAACACCTGCCCCGTGGGCGTCGCCACGCAGGATCCGGTGCTGCGCAAGCGCTTCAAGGGCACGCCCGAGCACGTCATCAACTACTTCTTCTTCGTGGCCGAGGAGCTGCGGGAGCTGATGGCGGGCATGGGCTTCACGAAGCTCGACGACCTCGTCGGCCGCTCCGACCTCCTCGACAAGCGCGAGGCCATCGACCACTGGAAGGCGCGCGGGCTCGACTTCGGCAAGCTGTTCCACCGGCCGGATGTGGGCCCGGAGGTGGCGATCCGCTGGGTGGAGCGCCAGCATCACCCGATCGACACGGTGCTCGACCGCCGCCTCCTCGACGGCGCGCGGGGCGCCATCGAGACCGGGACGCCGGTGGTCCTCACCGACGTGATCCGCAACTCCGACCGGGCGGCGGGCGCGATGCTCTCGGGCGCGGTCGCCAAGGCGCACGGCCACGAGGGCCTGCCCGACGACACGGTCGTGGTGAAGCTCTCCGGCACCGCCGGCCAGAGCTTCGGCGCCTGGGTCGCGGCCGGCGTCACCCTGGAGCTCACCGGCCACGGCAACGACTATGTCGGCAAGGGTCTGTCCGGCGGCAAGCTCATCATCCGTCCGAGCGAGGCCCTGAAGTCGGCCGAGGGCCGCACCATCATGGTCGGCAACACGGTGCTCTACGGGGCGATCGCGGGCGAGTGCTACATCCGCGGCGCGGCGGGCGAGCGCTTCGCCGTGCGCAATTCCGGCGCCATCGCGGTGGTCGAGGGCATGGGCGACCACGGCTGCGAGTACATGACCGGCGGCGTCGTGGTCTCCATCGGCGAGACGGGGCGCAACTTCGCGGCCGGCATGTCGGGGGGCCTCGCCTACGTACTGGACGAGGACGGCTCGTTCTCCAAGCGCTGCAACCTCTCGATGGTCGATCTGGAGCCCGTGGAGGAGGAGGACGACCTGATGCGCCGCTTCCACCAGGACGGCGACCTGGAGACCAAGGGGCGCGTCGACATCCTGGCCGACATGTCGGGCCACGACGAGGAGCGCCTCTCGCAGTTGCTGACCAACCATCTGAAGTACACGGGCAGCCCCCGGGCCAAGGCGATCCTCGACGACTGGGCGAGCTACCGCACCCGGTTCGTGAAGGTGATGCCGGTGGAGTACCGCCGGGCGCTGCGCGAGATGGAGATGGCGCGGATGCCGGTGGCGGCGGAGTAGGCCTTCCTGGCATCCGCTTTGAATGCGCATCACCTACGATGACGAGAAGCGCGCGCGCACCCTGCGCGAGCGCGGTCTCGATTTCGAGCGATGCGCCGAGATCTTCGACGGGACCGAGGTGACCCGTCAGGATACGCGAGACGATTACCGTGAGACGCGATGGGTAACCGTCGGGTATCTTGAGGATCGCCTCGTCGTGACGGTCTGGACGGAACGGGATGGTGCGCGGCGGATCATCAGCTTGAGGAAGGCCAATGAGCGGGAGCAAGCGCGCTTCGGCGCACGACTCAGATCGGCCGGTCTCCCCCGATGAGATCGGCTGGGATCCGGACGATGCTCCGGAACTGGACGAGCGCTGGTTCACGGAGGCCGACCTGCGCATCGGCGGGACCATGGTTCGCCGGGGGCAGCGACCGAGCGAGACCGAGCCTGTGATCCTTCCGACCGCGCTCGTCGAGCCGTTCCGCGCCCGGGGAGCCGACTGGCAGGTCCGGATCGAGAGGGCGCTGAAAGAATGGTTGGCGGAGCATCCGGAGCGGATGTGATCCGAGGCGTCACGAGCGGATATCCGGCTCGTGGGAGTTGTGGCTGGTCCCGTCGCGAGAGGGGCAGGAAGAGACGAGCACGATGGGCAAGATCACAGGCTTCCTCGAATTCGACCGGCAGGAGCAGAAGTACCAGCTCGCCGCCGACCGGATCCGGCATTTCCGCGAGTTCACGCTGCCGCTCGACGAGCACGACCTCGCCAAGCAGGCCGCGCGCTGCATGGATTGCGGCATCCCCTTCTGCCACGGGCCGACCGGCTGCCCGGTGCACAACCAGATCCCCGACTGGAACGACCTCGTCTTCCAGTCGGACTGGGAGGAGGCCTCGCGCAACCTCCACTCCACCAACAACTTCCCGGAATTCACCGGCCGCGTCTGCCCCGCCCCCTGCGAGGAGGCCTGCACGCTGAACCTCGAGAACCAGCCGGTCGCCATCAAGACGATCGAGCAGGCCATCGCCGACCGCGCCTGGAACATGGGCTGGATCAAGCCCGAGCCGGCCGAGGGCCGCACGGGCAAGCGCGTCGCCGTCGTCGGCTCCGGCCCGGCCGGCATGGCCGCGGCCCAGCAGCTCGCCCGCGTCGGCCACGGCGTGCACGTCTTCGAGCGCGAGCCGAAGGCCGGCGGCCTGCTGCGCTACGGCATCCCCGACTTCAAGATGGAGAAGCGCCACATCGACCGGCGCGTGCGCCAGATGGAGGCCGAGGGCGTCGTCTTCCACTACAACCAGAACATCGGCGTGACGAAGTCGGTCGAGGAGCTGAAGGCCGAGTTCGACGCGGTGATCTTCTGCGGCGGCGCCGAGGATCCGCGCAACCCGCAATTGCCGGGTCAGGATCTGGAGGGCGTGCACTACGCCATGCCCTATCTCGTCCAGTCGAACCGGCGCGTCGGGGCCGAGCCCATGCGCGGCAACGGCGAGTTGCCGATCGTCGCGGCCGGCAAGAACGTGGTCGTCATCGGCGGCGGCGACACCGCCTCCGACTGCGTCGGCACCGCCTTCCGCCAGGGCGCGCTCTCGGTGACGCAGCTCGACATCCGCCCGCGCCCGCCCGAGCGCGAGGACAAGCTCACGGTTTGGCCCTACTGGCCAACCAAGATGCGCACCTCCTCGAGCCAGGCCGAGGGCGCCGAGCGCGAGTTCCAGGCGGCGACCCTGCGCCTCGAAGGCAACCGCAAGGGCCATCTCACCGGCGTGGTCTGCGCCCGCGTCGACGCCCAGCGCCAGCCCGTCCCCGGCAGCGAGTTCGTCCTGCCCGCCGACCTCGTCTTCATGGCGATCGGCTTCGCCGGCTCGGTGCAGAAGGGCCTGATCGAGCAGTCCGGCGTCGCGATGACGAAGCGCGGCAACATCGAGGCCAACGAGGAGGATTACCGCACCTCCGATCCGAAGGTGTGGGCGGCCGGCGACATGCGCCGGGGCCAGTCCCTCGTCGTCTGGGCGATCCGCGAGGGCCGCCAGGCGGCCCGCGCCATCGACGAGCACCTGATGGGCAGCTCGATCCTGCCGCGCTGAGGACCCGCAGGGTCCGCGGTTTCGAAGGGCGCGCCGGGCGATCGGCGCGCCCTTCGCCGTTCACGATCTGGGAGCGGGCGCCTCTCGACTCCCTTGCGGGGAAGCGCCGGAGTCGGGAGCAGCGGAGGATCGATCGCGGCGCTGCCTTCTGACACCCCGCTCCCTCCGCGCCGGGCTACAGGATTCACAAAACGCGTAGGGCCGCACGCTCTCCCTCCCCCCTGAAGCGGGGCAGGGTGGCCCCCGAAGGGGGTCGGGTGAGGGGAGCGACGGTGCAGGACAGCGCTCGGCATCGACGTTTCGCCTTTGCCGGAATCGGGGTTCCCCTCTCCCGCCTCGCTGCGCTCGGCACCCTCCCCCACAGAGGGGGGAGGGAGAGCGCGGAGACGACTGCCTGTGATGTGTGAATACGGTAGCTGCGCAGGGGCAGGATGATCGCATGTGGCGATCAAGCCGTTTCCGGTGTCGTTCCGGGTCGCTCGAAGAGCGAGCCCGAACCCGGAGGGGCGCGCGGCGCGTGCAACCCATGAGCACCGTCATGGCCCATCTTGCCTTTTCGGTGGGCCTGGATCTAGGCACCGCTCCGCGGCCCCGGGATGACGGTGCGGGGCGTGTTTCGAAGCGATCGACCGGAGCCCGTATCAGCCCGGCGGCCAGCGGAAATCGTCGGCCCGGCCGGGCTGGGGCAGGGGCGCGCCGCCGCGCTGGAGCACCCGCTCCACCTGTCCCGACGGGTCGCTGTCCGGCTGCCGCCCGCTGGTGAGGGTGCCGCCGGGGGAGAGTTCGGCCCGGCCGAGGGGCACCACCGGACCGGCGGCGGGCTTGACGGGGAGGGCGGGGATGCCGGGGGGCTCGGGCAGGCTCGGCAGCATACCCGTGATCTGCCGGTCGATCGCCGCCACGTCGTCGAGCTTCGGCGGTGCACCGTCGAGGCCCGGCGCGGGCGGGGCGGCGACCGCCGCCGCGGGTGCCTCCGGGGCGGCCGGGCCGGCCGCATCCATCAGCCGCTTCAGCTCGACATCGGCGAAATGGGCGAGCTTGCGCGCGCCCGCATGGGTGAAGTGCACGCCGTCCGCGGTGCGCAGCTTCGCGTTCTGGCCTTCGAGGTCCGGACCGGTCGCGGTGAAGCGGTTGCGATCGTCCACGAAGCCCTGCCAGACGTCCACGAAGCTGCCGCCGCCCCGCTGGACCGCGTCGCGCAGGATGTCGTTGACGACGGAGAGGTCGCGGCTCAGGCTCTCGCTGCGCATGGGCGGCGTGCCCACCCAGATCAGCGGCACCTTGCGCTCCTGGAAGACCTTCACCAGCGCCTCGGCGCGGGCGCGGTAGAGTTCCCGCCAGCGCTCGGAGAGCGGATCGTAGCTCTGGTCGCCCTCGCGGATCGGCTGGCGGTCGTTGGCGCCGAGCAGCACGACGGCGTAGTTCACCGGGTTCGCCTTGATGTAGTCCTCGGCGGCCTTCGGCCAGTCGACCACGTCGCGCCGGACGAGGCCGCTGTCGCCCTTGGCGCGGTCGATCACCGCCACCTCGGCATTGTCCTCGAAGACGTCGGTGAGCCCCCGGCTCAGGTGGTCGGCGATGGAATCGCCGAAGACCGCGATGCGGATGCGCGGCTCGGTCTTGACCACGGCGGCCTTGGGCGGGGCGGGCTCGCTCGCGGGCCGGGCGCGGCGCTTCACGCTCGGGCGGGCGGCCTCGCTCGGGGCGGCGGCGGGCGGACGCGGGCGGGGGCGGCGGGCGCTCGGCTCGGACGGGGGCGCGGCCTGCTGCGGCCGGTCCTCCCAGGGCCAGTAGAACTGGCGCGGGGCCTCCTGCGGGGGCGCCGCCCGCCGCTGCGGCGGCCGGTAATCGTCCCGGTAATACGCGTCGCGGGAGCGGCGGCGATAGCCGTAATCGCCCGGCGCGTCGTAGCTGTCGCCCCACTGGGCGCGCGCGGGTTCGGGCAGGACGGTCAGGGCAAGGCCCGCGCAGAGGAGCGCCGCCAGCATCCTGCTCAGTGCGGAAAGCGTCACCAGCCTCACCGATCCTTCCCTGCCTCGCGGGCCAACATAGGCCAAACGCCGCGGAGCGTCGAACCGGGCCGCCTCAAGGGCCGAACCGGCGCAGCAGGGTGGGGGAGGCGTAGCCGTCCGCGGGCAGGCCCTCGCGGATCTGGTAGCGGCGGATCGCCTCGCGCAGCTTCGGACCGGCCCGGCCGTCGACGGCGCCGTCGTAGACGCCCGCCGCGCGCAATCCCTCCTGGAGGGCGCGCAGGCCCGGCCCGTCGAGGCGCTCCGCCGCGCTCGGCCAGGGAGCCGAGAGCGCGGGCCCGCCGGCCAGGCGGTCGGCCAGATGGCCGATGGCCAGGGCGTAGGAATCCGAGGTGTTGTAGCCGCGGATCACCTCGAAATTGTCGGTGATGAGGAAGGCCGGACCGCCGCGCCCGCCGGGCAGGAACAGGCTGGCCCGGCCGGCCGGGGGGAGGGCGCCTCCGTCCAGGCGTCGCACGCCGCGGCGCGCGAAGTCGCCGAGATCGCCCGCGTAGCGCGTCAGGTCGAACCCCTCGGGCAGGACGACCGCGTAGCCCCAGGACAGGCCTGGGTCCCAGCCCAGCGCCTTGAGATAGGCGGCGATGGAGGCGAGGGCGTCCGCGTCGCTGCGCCAGATGTCCCGGTGGCCGTCCCCGTCGAAATCGACCGCGTGTTTCAGGAAGGTCGAGGGCAGGAACTGGACCTGCCCCATGGCGCCGGCCCAGCTTCCCTTCATCCGCTCGGGGGTGATGTCGCCGCGCTGGAGGATGACGAGGGCGGACAGGAGCTCCTCGCGGAACAGGTCGCCGCGGAAACGCGCCTGGGCCAGGGTCGCGAGCGCGCGCACGGTCGGCAGGCTGCCGGCGCTGGCGCCGAAATCCGACTCGACGCCCCAGACCGCGAGCAGGACCGGGGCGGGCACGCCGTAGCGCGCCTCGATGGCGTCGAGGGTCTTGGCCAGCGCCCGCCCGCGCGCCTGTCCGCGGGCGATCCGGCCGGGCGAGACGGCGCCGACGAGGTACTCCCAGACCGGGCGCGCGAACTCGCCCTGCCGCTTGGTGCGGGCGAGGATCTCGGGATCCGGTCCGCGGATGCCGGCGAAGGCGGCCTCGAAGGTGCCGCGGCCGACCCCGCGCGCCTCCGCCTCCGGCCGAAGCGCGGCGAGGAAGGCGGCGAAGTCGCCGGCCTGCGCGCCGGTCTGTCCGTCGGCCGGCGGTGCCGCGGCGGCGGGTGCCAGCAGGGCGGCGAGCAGCGCGCAGGCGAGGATCGCGCGCATCTCAGCGCCGGTTGCGGGCCGCCAGGGCGCCCTCCCAGTCCAGAGCCTGCCGGACGATGCCTTCGAGGTCGTCGTGGCGCGGGCTCCAGCCGAGCGCGCGGATCCGGTCCGCGGCGGCGACGATGCGGGCCGGATCGCCGGCCCGGCGCGGGCTGAGCCGGACCTCGAAATCCCGGCCCGAGACGCGCTTGACCACGTCCACCACCTCCAGCACCGAGTAGCCGCGCCCGTAGCCGCAGTTGAGCGTCAGGCTCTCGCCGCCGGAGCGGAGATGGTCGAGGGCGACGCGGTGCGCCTCGGCGAGGTCGCTCACCTGGATGTAGTCGCGCTGGCAGGAGCCGTCCGGGGTCGGGTAATCGGTGCCGAACACCTCGAGATGGGTGCGCTGGCCGAGCGCGGCCTGCGTCGCGACCTTGATGAGATGGGTGGCGTTCGGCGTCGACTGGCCGGAGCGCCCGCGCGGGTCGGCCCCCGCCACGTTGAAGTAGCGCAGGATGACGTAGGTGAAGCCGTGCGCCCTGGCGGCGTCCTCGATCATCCACTCGCTCATCAGCTTCGAGCGGCCGTAGGGGTTGATCGGGCTGGTCTCCAGATCCTCCGGCACGGGCACGGTGGCGGGCTCGCCGTAGACCGCCGCGGTGGAGGAGAAGATGATGTGCCTCACGCCGGCCTTCACCGCCGTCTCGATGAGCGCGCGGGTCTTGACGGTGTTGGCGAGGTAGTAGCCGAGCGGGTCGGACACCGAATCCGGCACCACGATGCGGGCGGCGAAATGGGCCAGCGCGTCGCAGCCGTTCCGCCGGATCGTCTCGCCCACGAGGTCGGCATCGGCCACGTCGCCGAGGACGAGCCGGACCTCCGGGGACAGCAGCCAGTCGAAGCCGGTGGAGAGATCGTCCAGCACCACCGCGGATTGCCCGGCATCCTGCAGCGCGAGCACCATATGGCTGCCGATATAGCCGGCGCCTCCCGTGACCAGAACCGTCATCCCGTGCCCCTCCCGCATCCGACCCCGAGCGTCAGCACCACGGTTTTTTCGCGGTAAGATGCCGGTCGGAGCCCATCCGCATCCTTGCGGACCGCGATCACATGCTATCTCTGTCCCGCTGAACAGTCCGTCACCGGCACGATCCTTTCTCCGACCAGGTTCGACAGATGAAACCGATCCGCAAGGCCGTCCTTCCCGTCGCGGGTCTCGGCACCCGCTTCCTCCCGGCCACCAAGGCCGTGCCGAAGGAGATGCTCACCGTCGTGGACCGGCCCGTGGTGCAGCACGTGGTGGACGAGGCCCGCGAGGCCGGCATCGAGCACTTCATCTTCGTCACCGGCCGCGGCAAGGCGGTGATCGAGGACCATTTCGACATCGCCTACGAGCTCGACCGCACCCTGCAGGAGCGCGGCAAGCAGGCGGCCTTCGAGGAGCTGAAGCGGGATCTGCCGAAGGCGGGGCAGACCAGCTTCACCCGCCAGCAGGCGCCGCTCGGCCTCGGCCACGCGGTCTGGTGCGCCCGCGAGATCGTGGGCGACGAGCCCTTCGCCGTCCTGCTCCCGGACATGCTGAGCCGCGGCTGCATGCAGCAGATGCTCGCGGCCTACGGGCAGCACGGGGGCAACATCATCGCCACCGAGGAGGTGAAGCCGGAGGAGACGCACCAGTACGGCATCGTCAGCGTCGGCGAGACCTTCGGCCAGACCTTCGAGATCACCGGCATGGTGGAGAAGCCGAAGCAGGGCACCGCGCCCTCCAACCACATCATCTCCGGCCGCTACATCCTCCAGCCCGAGATCTTCGCGATCCTGGAGAAGGGCGAGACCGGCGCGGGCGGCGAGATCCAGCTCACCGACGCGATGCTGAAGCTGATGGCCGAGCAGAAGTTCTTCGGCATGAGCTACCGGGGCCGCACCTACGACACCGGCTCGAAGATCGGCTTCCTCACCGCCAACCTCGCCTACGCCCTGGAGCGCCCGGACCTCGCCGGGCCCCTGAAGGCCGAGATCGCGCGGCTCCTGAAGGACGCGTGAGAACCGCGTCGCCGCGAAATGGTTCCGTGCAAGCTGTGCCGTTGCACCATGCACCGCACGCATGAGGAAACGGCGCTTCGCCCTTGCATTTTGTGCGTCGCACTTTAGTTTGTGCATTGCGGGATCGCGATGGCGTCGCGGTCTTGCAGCCCTTCTTGGGCGTTTCCTCCCTAGACTTCGGGCCGCTCCTTCGGGAGTGGCCTTTTTTCTTGCCCGCTCCCCGCTGACGCCGGGCGAATATTTGCCGGCTACTCGGCGGCGATGCTGCGGGGCGGGGCGGTGAAGGCCTCGGCCACGGTGCCGACCACCGCGCGCAGGGATTCCACCAGGGCCGGGAAATCCGCCGTCACCGCGAGGCTCGCCTCGTTCATGTAGAGGCCGCGGTTGATCTCGATCTGAAGGGCGTGGCGCCCGAGATTGGGCTCGCCGTAATGCTCGGTGATGAAGCCGCCCGCGTAGGGCTTGTTGCGCACCACCACGAAGCCGCGGGCCCGGAAGGCCTCCTCGAACGCCTCGATCAGGTCGGGGGTGCAGGCCGTGCCGAACCGGTCGCCCAGCACGATGTCGGCCTTCGGGTCGGCCTCCCGCCCGAGGCTGGAGGAGGGCATCGAGTGGCAATCGATCAGGAAGCACTGGCCGAAGGCCCGCGCGGTGCGCTGGATCAGGGCGCGCAGGGTGCGGTGATAGGGCTTGTAGAGATGCTCGATCCGCAGGAGCGCCTCGTCGACGGAGAGGCGGCCGCCGTAGATCTCCTGCCCGTCCGCCACGACCCGCGGCACGGTGCCGAGCCCGCCCGCCACCCGCATGGAGCGGGTGTTGGCGAACGGCGGCAGGCGCCCGTCGAACATGCGCGGGTCGAGTTCGTAGGGCTCCCGGTTCACGTCGAGATAGGCCCGCGGGAAGTGCGCCTTCAGGAGCGGCGCCCCCATCGCCACCACGGGGGCGAACAGGCGGTCCACATAGGCGTCCTCCGAGCGGCGCAGGGCCAGGGGCTGCAGGCGCGCCGCGGCGAGGAAGCCCGGCGGGTAGACCGAGCCGGAATGCCCGGTGTTGAACACGAAGGGCAGGCACGGCTCGTCCGGCTCGTCGACGGCGAAGGGGGGAGCGAAGCCGAGGACGTCCGGCTGGTCCGAGTCGGAGAAGATCATCGCGTCCGAAGGGCCCCGTCTGGCTGGGACGTGCGCATCCCGCCACTGTGCGGCGGCGGCGCGTCGCTGTCCACCGCCGCCGCGCCCGCGCCGGGTGGGCGGCCGGGCCGCGGTAACCGTCTGTTTACCAAAGCGTCCCTTTATGAAATGAACACGGTCAATCGAGGGCCCGGAACCGTCCGATGAAGATCCTGTTGGCGGAAGACGACAACGACATGCGGCGCTTCCTGGCCAAGGCGTTGCAGAATGCCGGCTACGACGTGCTGTCGTTCGACAACGGTCTCTCGGCCTATAACCGGCTGCGCGAGGAGCCGTTCGAGCTGCTGCTCACCGACATCGTGATGCCGGAGATGGACGGGATCGAACTCGCCCGCCGCGCCACCGAGCTCGATCCGGACATCAAGGTGATGTTCATCACCGGTTTCGCCGCGGTCGCCCTCAACCCGGATTCCAAGGCCCCGAAGGACGCCAAGGTCCTCTCGAAGCCCTTCCACCTGCGCGATCTCGTGAACGAGGTCGAGAAGCTGCTGGCCGCCTGACCGCGCCGCCCGTGGCCCCCGCGCCATAGGCAAACGCGGGGGCGGCGTCCTATATCCCGTGTTCCTTCCGCGGGATGCCTCCATGCAGGTCACGATCTACACCACCGCCTGGTGTCCCTATTGCTCGGCGGCCAAGAGCCTCCTGAAGGAGAAGGGCGCGCCCTTCCACGAGATCGACGTGGAGAAGACGGCCGGCGCCCGCGCCCAGATGGTCCAGCGGGCCGGCGGGCGCACCAGCGTGCCGCAGATCTTCGTGGGCGAGACCCATGTGGGTGGCTGCGACGACCTCTACGCCCTCGACCGGAGCGGTAAGCTCGACCCCCTCCTCAAGGACGCGACCGATGCCTGAGGCGGGCGGGCGTTTCGTCGCGGCCTGCGTCCAGATGCGCTCGGGCCGCGACGTGACCGCCAACCGCGACGCCGCGGTGGCGGGCGTGCGCGAGGCCGCCGAGGCCGGCGCGGCCTACGTCCAGACGCCCGAGATGACCTCCCTGGTCGAGCGCAGCCGCACGCGGCTGTTCGAGGTGGTGACGGAGCCGGAGGACGACCCGACGCTCGCCGCCCTGCGCGAGACCGCGCGCGCCACCGGCACCGTGGTGCAGGTCGGCTCCCTCGCCGTGCGCAGCGGCGACCGGATCGCCAACCGGGCCTTCCTCATCGATGGGCAGGGCGAGATCGTCGCGGCCTACGACAAGCTCCACCTCTTCGACGTCGACCTGCCGACCGGCGAGAGCTGGCGCGAATCCGCCACCTATACGGGGGGCGCCTGCGCGGTGGTCGCCGAGACGGCGCTGGCGCCGATCGGGCTCGGCATCTGCTACGACCTGCGCTTTCCCGCCCTGTTCCGGGCGCTGGCCGAGGCGGGGGCCGCGGTGCTGACCGCGCCCGCCTGCTTCACGAAACAGACGGGGGAGGCCCATTGGCAGGTGCTCCAGCGGGCCCGGGCCATCGAGACGGGCTCCTTCATGATCTCGGCCGCGCAGGGGGGCCTCCACGCGGACGGCCGCGAGACCTACGGCCACTCGATCATCGTCGATCCCTGGGGCAGGGTCCTGGCCGAGGCGGGGGTGGAGCCGGGCGTGATCCTCGCCGAGATCGAGCTCGACCGCGTCACGGATGCGCGGACCCGCATCCCCACGCTCCGGCACGGCAGGGACTTCCGGGTCGACCGGGTCGGCTCCGCTCCGCCGCGCTGAGCACGCCGCGCGAACCGAATTCACAGAGGCGGGCCTCCGGGGCCCGCAGCCAGTGCGGCCCCAGATGATCCGTTACGCCCTCGCCTGCGAGGACGGCCACAGCTTCGAGAGCTGGTTTCCGTCCTCCGATTCCTACGACGCGCAGGTCGCGCGGGGCCTCGTCACCTGCCCCGTCTGCGGCACGGCCCAGGTGGGCAAGAGCGTGATGGCCCCGCGCCTCGCCCGCACCGACCGCGGCGCCGAGCCCGCACCCGACGCGCCGCAGCCCGCCGTCCCCGCGATCGCGGAGCCCGAGCGCCAGATGCGCGCGATGCTGCGCGCCATGCGCGAGCACGTGATGGCGAATTCAGAGTCCGTCGGCACGCGCTTCCCCGAGGAGGCGCGCAGGATCCATTACGGCGAGAGCGCCGAGCGCTCGATCCACGGGCAGGCGAGCCCGGAGGAGGCGCGGGCGCTCCTCGACGAGGGCATCGCGGTGGCGCCCCTGCCGATCCTGCCGGACGACCGGAACTGAGGGCCCGAACGCCTCAGCGCTTGAGGGCGCTCGTCCCCGCGACGGAGGCGAGCACGAAGGCGATCACCGCGTTCCAGCCCGCGAGCGACACGCCGAGCACGCGCATCGCCGCCGTCGCGCAATCGGTGACCTTGGTGGTCTGCAGCGCGTCGAGGAAGGCGCCGACCTCCCGCGGGTTGGGGCCGGTGCCGCCCCCGCAATCGCTCGGGCCCGGCCAGAAGCCCCATTCCGCCCCCGCGTGATAGGCGCCGAGCCCGGCGCCGTAGAGCAGGCCCGCGGCGGCGAGGCCGAGGGCGAGGCGGGCGAGACGCTCGGGGAGCAGCAGGCCGCCGAGCGCGAGGGGGATGGCGGCATAGTAGGGCAGGCGCTCGGTGAGGCAGAGCTTGCACGGGGCGTAGCCGTAGACGTGCTCCAGCACCAGGGCCGCGCCCACGGTGAGGACGGAACCGATGAGGACGACGAGGGCGGCCCGCTTCAGGCGGAGGAGTGCGGTCTCGTTGATCACAGGATCACCTTGAACAGGACGAAGCCGAGGACGATCACCGCCACCGAGATCGCGGCGACGGCGTTGAGGTGCCGGTCGAGCACGCCGCGGATCTGCACGCCGTAGCGGCCGAGCAGCGCCGCCAGCAGGAAGAAGCGGGCCCCGCGGGTGACGACGGACAGGACGGTGAACCAGAACAGGCTGTAATGGGCGAAGCCCGAGGTGATCGTCACCAGCTTGTAGGGGATCGGGGTCAGGCCCTTCAGCAGGATCACCCAGTGGCCGTAGGCGGCGTAGGATTCCTGGAAGGTCGCCGCCGAGTTCTGCAGGCCGTAGAGCTTGATCAGCCACTGTCCGAGGGAGTCGAACAGCAGCGCGCCGATCGCGTAGCCGACGAGGCCGCCGAGGACCGAGGCGACGGTGGTGACGGTCGCATAGAACCAGACGCGGTCCGGCCGGCTCACCGCCATCGGCACCAGCATCACGTCGGGCGGAACCGGGAAGAACGAGCTCTCCGCGAAGGCGACGGCCCCGAGCGCCCAGGGCGCCGAAGGCTTGCCGCTCAGCGCGAGAATCCACTCGTAGAGGCGGCGGATCATAGGGGGTCTTGTCGCTTCCGGAGGAGGGGCGCGCCCTTTGAGCACAGCTCGGCCCGGCTGACCAGCGCGCCCCCGCGATAAGGGCTGGCCCTGCGCGGTCACCTGTGCGAAGAGGTCTCGCACGCGGGTATGGCGGAACTGGTAGACGCGGGCGACTCAAAAAGGGGTTTGTTTAGTTCTAGACGACTTTTTTCGGTTCCCGGGCGATAACAGGCACTTACGGCTGATCCGATCGGCTCTCCCGGAAAGCCTGAAAATCGGCTAGGAGCCACATAGGAGCCAAGCGGCTCGACGCGGGTGTGGTGGAATTGGTAGACGCGCCGGATTCAAAATCCGGTTCCGCAAGGAGTGTCGGTTCGAGCCCGACCACCCGCACCACCTGGTACTTCACGATCACCGTCTATCGTGCGTGAGGTCTAGCCGGAGAACCAATTCTCCCCTCCGGCCGGTTCCAAGACCGCAGTACTCTTGAGACTGCTAAATGTCTGCCTGCCAACCGTCCCCCTGCGCCGTCATCTCGCGCAGGAAGTCGACGAACGCCCGTACGGTTGGCGACAGTTCACGGCGGCTTGGATAGACAACCGAGACGCCGACCGGAGGCATCGACCATTCGGGCAAGATGCGAACAAGTCGGCCAGCTTTTAAGTCGGGCCCGCAGAGATAGGCGGAAATAACGCCAATACCGGCATCCTTGCGAACAAGATTGTGAATCGTGAGCGCGTCATTGATGCTGATCTTGGGGGTGAGCGGAACTTCGGCCTTCTCACCTCCGCGCGTCATAGTCCAAGTCCGTGCGCGGCCGTCACGGCCCGGCATCTCGATGCAATCATGCGCGGAGAGGTCGGTTGGAGTCCGCGGCAGCTCCCGGTGTTCGAGGTAGCCCGGCGAGGCACACATATAGCGAGGCAAGCTCCCCAGCTTGGTTGCGATCAGGGAGGAATCTCCGATCGGCCCCATCCGGATCGCGACGTCGATCCGCTCCTGAACGAGCTCGGCTTCGCGGCTCGTCAGATCGAGGGAGATTTCGACCAGCGGATAACGCCGCCTGAATTCCGGCAGGATCTCCGAGAGGATGTTGATCCCGAAGCCGATGCCTGCGCTCACGCAGAGCAGGCCGCGCGGTTCGCCGGCAAGGCCGCTGACTAGGTCCATTGTCGCGTCGATGTCGGACAGCTGCGCGATCGAACGCTCGAGCAGCAATTGTCCCGCTTCGGTCATCACCACATCGCGTGTCGTGCGCTGAAGAAGCCGAATTCCAAGCGACTCCTCCAGGCGCGCAACGCACCTGCTGACGGTTGACTTAGGCATCGCCAGAGCCTGTGCGGCCTTGGAGAAGCTGCCGAGAGAAGCAACGCGCTCGAAGATCCTCAAATCGTTCAAGTCGATCATGGATTGTCCATAACATGGAACAGTGATCCCAGCGAGGGGAACGATCTATTCCGCACCAGAAGAGTTTTTAGGGGCGGAACCAATCGGGAGACGCGCCATGGCGCACCTGGTCGCTGGAAGCCCTTCTGCACGTACGTCGGCTCCGTCAGGAGGCCGATGATGCCGCACACGGTTCTCGCATTTGGCGCTTCGGGCAAGTTCGCGGGTCATGTGGTGCCGGCGCTGAAGGCACGAGGCCTCCGGGTTCGCGGATTCGTGCGCGAGGACAAGGAAGCCGATACGGCTCGGGAGCACGGCGCCGATGAGGTCGCGCTGGGCGACCTCACCGATCGGCAAAGCATCGAACGAGCGCTCGACGGCATCGACGGTGTCTTCTACATAGCACCTGCCTTCATGCCCCAAGAGGCGAAGGTGGGCCGCGGTGTCGTCGAGGCTTGCCGTGCCGGAGGCGTCAAGCGCTTCGTCTTCTCCTCCGTGATCCACCCGGTGCTGAGCGGCCTGTCGAACCACGCCGCCAAGGCGCCCGTCGAGGAGGCGCTCCTCGATAGCGGCATGACCTATGTGCTGCTGCATCCGGCACTTTACTTCCAGAACTATCGCCAGTCGTGGAGGAAGGTGGTCGAGACCGGCGTGCTCGCGGAGCCCTGGTCGGCCGACACGCGCTTCAGTCGGGTAGACTATCGCGACGTTGCCGAGGTCGCCGCCATCGCATTCTTCGAGGATCGGCTCGACTACGGGACGTTCGAACTGTGCTCGGATGGTTGGCTGGATCGCCACGACGTCGCGGCCCTCATCGGCAAGGCTCTCGGCCGCGAGATCCGGGCGGAGCGGATCGATCCTGACACGCTCGGGGACGACGCGAAGCCGATGCGTCCGATGTTCGACCATTACGAGCATGTCGGTCTGCGCGGTAGTCCGCTGATCCTGCGGGCCATTCTCGGGCGCGAGCCGCGGCGGCTCGAAGCCTTCTTCGCCGAACTGGCTGGCGACAGCGGAGATCGGTGAAGATGGTCGACGTCAACGTCCAGCCGTTCGAGATCGAGACGCGGACCCGCCACGGCGACATGGTCCGCGCCGACGTCTACCTGCCCGCCGGCACAGACGGGCCGGTGCCCGTGCTGCTCGGCGCCTCGCCCTACCAGAAGGCGTTACGCCGTCTGCCGCCGGTGCCGTCGGTGTTTCCGTTCATCGAATACGGTCCGATGCAGCTCTATCTCGATCAGGGCTATGCCTATGTCGCGATGGACGTGCCCGGCATGGGCCGCTCGGAAGGCATCTGGGATCCGGTCAGCCGCGCCGAGGGCGAGGCGATCCACGACATGATCGAGCATGTCGCACAGCAGGACTGGGCCACCGGCCGGGTCGGCATGATCGGCATGAGCTATTATTGCTGGAGCCAATGGAACGCGGCGCGCACCCGGCCGCCGTCGCTCAAGTGCCTCGGCGCGTTCGACGGTGCGACCGACATGTACCGCGACTGGATGTACCAGGGCGGCATCCCCATCCAGGGCTTCCTCAACTCCTGGCTCTACGGCTCAGTCCTCCTCCAGCACATGGCGAAAGACCTGTCGCTAGCCGATCACGGCCGCGGTGACGTGCTCAGTCGGATGTACGAGCATCCGTTCGACGATGAGTGGCAGCGCCGGCGGTCGCCCTTCTGGGAGCTGGACCAGGTTGACATCCCCGTCTTCTCGATCGGCTCGTGGGGCAAGGCGGCGCTGCACCTGCGCGGCAACTTCGAGGGGTTCCGGCTCGTCAAAGGTCCAAAGCAGCTTCTGATCGTCGGTGCGCAGAGCTTTGCCGAGACGCAGCGATTGTTCTTCGAGGAGGACTTCCACCGCACCGAACTGCTGCCCTGGTACGACCATCACCTCAAAGGTCTCGAAACCGGCGTGATGGACCGCCCGAAAGTTCGCTTCTTCGTCCAGGGCGAAGCGAAGACGCATGCGGCGCCGGACTGGCCGCCGCCCGACGCGTTCGTCTCCGAGCTCTTCCTGAATGGCGCCAGGAGCGGCCATGAAGAGTCGCTTAACGATGGTTCGCTGACAGACGCGGCGCCGGCCGCCGACGGCGGCGCGACAAGCTGGAGCTATCCCGATCCGAAGTGGATGGCGGGCGTGACGACGCTCGACCGGCAGGGCATGCCGCACCATACCGCCCGCGTCGTCACCTTCACGACGGCGTCGTTCGAGCGCGACCGCGAGTTCACCGGCCAGGGCGTGCTGCACCTCTTCGGCTCGTCTGACCAGACCGATATGGACATTGTCGTCAAGCTCTCGCTGCTGCCCGAGGGCGAAGGCAAGCCGCCCTTCGTGAAGGTCACGCAGGGCTGGCTGCGCGCATCGCACCGCACGGAGGATCCGGCGCTCACCACCGAGCTGCGCCCGTTCCTCAAGCACGACCGCGCCGAGCCGATCGAACGGGGCACGGTGTACGAGTTCCGCATCGAACTGCTGCCGATGTCGGTGCTCGTGCGGAAAGGCGAGCGGCTCCGCCTCGAGATCAGCAACTGGGAGTCGGCGATCACCGAGGCGCCGATGACGCACTGGTACGGCCAGAAGGTCGGCACCGACACCTATCATCATGACGCCGCCAGTCCCTCGCGCCTGCGCCTCCACGAGCGGCCGCGCGGCTCCCTTGCTGCAAAGGAGACCCAAGCATGAACAGCGATCGCATTGTCGTCGTGACCGGCGCCTCGGGCGGAATGGGCAAGCTCGTCGCCGAGCGGTTCCTCGCGAACGGCGATACCGTGATCGCGACCGACACTAGCAAGGACGCGCTCGCCAAGCTCGCCGCCGATCCCAGGCTGGCGACGATCGCTGCCGACGTGTCCAAGGAGGACGACTGCCAGGCCGTAGCCGACCTCGCACGCGAGAAGGGCGGCCGCGTCGATGTGCTCGTCAACGTAGCCGGCTGGTTCCCCGTCCAGCCGTTCGAGGAGGTGAGCGCCGACGATTTCCGCAAGGTGATCGACATCAATCTCACCGGCACCTTCCTCATGATCAAGGCGGTATGGCCGCTGATGAAGGGGCGTGGCTGGGGCCGGATCGTCAGCGTCGGCTCGGCATCGACCTTCGAAGGCGTTCCCGACCAGATCCACTATGTCGCCGCCAAGGCGGGTCTGTTCGGCCTGTCGCGCTCGCTCGCGCGCGGCATGGGCGAAGAGGGCGTGACAGTGAACGTCGTGACTCCGGGGCTCACCAGCACGCCGGCGGTGAAGAAGAGCATGCCCGAGGAGATGATCAAGCGCTCGGTCGAGGCGCGCGCGCTCAAGCGCGAAGAGCAGCCGGAAGATCTCGTCGGCGCGATCTTCTTCCTGGCATCGCCCGACGCGGATTTCATCTCCGGTCAGACGATCAACGTCGACGGCGGAAAGCATATGCTGTGAGCCCCGTCGCCCGCCTCCTAACCGCACGGGCCTTGCTCGTCGCCGGCCTCGGCGTCGGGCTCCTAAGCTGGCGCGAAACCGCCGGTCACGTCGGCAGCCCAGATTTCCTGGTTGATCGTTACCCGCTCGGAGCGACGCATGCCTGGTATCACGCCTTTCGTGAGGCGTGCGGGGATGTCGTCAAAATGGCGGTGTTCCTGCTGATCTTCTTCGGTCCGCCGCGGTGGCGCACGCCCTTTGCCTGGTGGACCGTGCTGATCCTCATGCTTGGCTATTACGCGCCGTTCTGGATCGGCGAGCCGTTCCTCCCCGCGCTCTCCGCCCCGAACCTTCCCGCGGAGGTCATCCACGTCGCGATGGCGGCGCTCTCCTTCGCCGCCCTCATCGTTGCGCGCCCCTCGTTCGTCACTCCTGCGGAGCTCGTCCCATGACGGATCTCTTCTCGCCGGTCGAGTTGCTCGGCCTGACGCTTCCCAACCGCATCTTCATGTCGGCCATGACCCGCACCCGCGCGCGCGAGGACGGCGTGCCGACCGATCTCATGCGCGACTATTACGTGCAGCGCGCGAGCGCCGGGCTGATCGTCACCGAATGCACGCAGGTCTCCGATCAGGCGCACGGCATCATCCGCTGCCCGGGCATCCACCGCGACGATCAGGTCGCCGGCTGGCGCAAGGTCACAGACGCGGTCCATGCCGCCGGGGGCCGCATCGTCTGCCAGATCTGGCACTGCGGCCGCGTCGCTCATCCCGACATGCGCGGCGGGGCGCTGCCGGTGGCTCCAACTCCGATCCCGGCCGAGGGCAAGTTCTTCCTGCCGACCGGCGAAGCGGACTTTCCTACGCCGCGCGAACTCGGCCTGGAGGAGATCGCGCCGATCGTCGAGGATTTCGCCTCCGCGACCCGCAACGCCAAAGCCGCCGGATTCGACGGGGTCGAGCTGCACGGCGCCAATGGCTACCTCCACGACCAGTTCCTGGAAGACGGCAGCAACCGGCGCACCGACGGCTATGGCGGTGCTGTCGCCAACCGCGCGCGGCTGATGGTCGAAACAGCCGAGGCCATGATCGCGGCCTGGGACCGGGGGCATGTCGGTATTCGCCTGTCGCCGGCGAGCACGCTCTACGGCATGAAGGACAGCGACAAGCGCGCCACGTTCGGCCACGTGATCGAGGCGCTGGACGCGCTCAAGCCGGCCTATCTCTGCCTGCTCGATCCGAACGAGAAGGATCGCAAGACCGAGCAGGTCAAGGACGTGCTCGAGGCATTCCGCGGCCGCGTGTCGGTGCCGCTGATCGGCAATACCGGCTTCGACAAGGCCAAGGGCAATGCCGCTCTCGCCGCCGGCGAGGCCGACGCGATCGCCTTCGGCGTTCCCTTTCTCGCCAATCCCGACCTCCCCGAGCGGCTCCGCCGCGACGCGCCGCTCAACGCCCCCGACAAGGCGACCTTCTACGGCGAGGGACGGGAAGGCTTCACCGACTACCCGTTTCTCAATTCCGCGAACGCCTGAGGAGGTCCTGATGGTCCCGCATTTTACACCTGACGCCGCCGCGCTGCTGCTGATCGACTACCAAGTCGGTACGCTCCAGCTCGCCAAGACCAACCCGGCCGACGTCGCACTGCGGAACGCGATCACGCTCGCCAAGGCAGCGCTCGCCTTCAAGATGCCGATCGTCGTCACCGCAAGCCAGGAGGACCGCATTCAGGGTCGCATCGACGAGCGGCTTCAGCATGTGATCCCCGACGCGTTCGAAGCGCGGGTCAAGCGCCAGGGCATCGTCGACGCGTGGAAGGATCCGAACTTCAAGGCGGCCGTGCAGAAGACCGGCCGCCGTCAGCTCATCATGGGCGCGATCACCACCGACATCTGCCTGGTGTTCCCGAGCATCAGCGCGGTCGAGGACGGCTATGAAGTGCAGGCGGTGATGGATGCCTGCGGCTCGCCGTTCGAGATCAACGAGGCGATCTCCCGCGAGCGGTTGATCGCTGCGGGCGTGCACATGACGGTGACCAACACGATGGTCGCCGAGCTGGTGCAGGACTGGAGCACGCCGCAGGGCATGGAGCTGGTGCAGCTGCTCTTCGCCGCGGCGCCGATGCAGCCGGTGGAGTGATGATCGCCATGGTCGAGAAGGCACGGATCGAGGGACTGCGCAGCGAGACCGTGACGGTCGACGGCGTCCGGCTGCACTACTGGATCGGCGGTCCGGAAGACGGTCGGCCGGTGCTCTTGTGGCACGGCTTTCTCTCGACCGGCTTTGCTTGGCGGGATGTTGCGCCGGAGCTCGCCAAGGCCGGCATGGCGGTGCTGGTGCCCGACATGCGCGGCTTCGGCGACAGCGACAAGCCGGATGGCACCAAAGGCTATGACGCCCGTGCGCTCGCCGAGGAGTTCCGCTCGCTCGTGGCGGCGATCGGCTTCGGCGGCGGTCAGCCCCTGATCGTCGCCGCCCACGACATGGGTGCGCCGCCAGCGCTGATCTGGGCCGCCGACCATCCCGACGAGATCGCGGCGCTTCTCTACATCGAAGCCCCTGTCATGCTGGGCGACGTCCTGGGCAAGGTGATCGCCTACAACCGCCAGGCAATGGCGCAGGGGTCGATGTGGTGGTGGGTGCTGCCACTCGCGCCGGGCGTGCCGGAGCGACTGATCGTCGGCAACGAGCGCGCCTTCCTGACCTGGTTCTACGACGGCGCGACGGCGCGCCCGGAAGTGTTCGACGACAGAAGCGTCGAGGAATATCTGCGGACCTTCTCCGGTCGGACAGGCGTGCTCGGGGCGACGGGCGTCTACCGCGCCGCCTTCGACAGCATCGATCAGACCGAGCCGCTCAAGGTCGACAAGGTCGATGTGCCGGTGATCGCGATCGGCGGCGCCAAGGGCCTCGGCGATAAGGTCGGCGAAGGCGTCGCCCGTGTGGCCGAGAGCGTGTCGACGGAGACGGTCGAGAATTGCGGGCATTTCGTGCCTGAAGAACGGCCCGATGTCGTGATCCGCCACATCTGGGCGATCGCCGCGAAGCTTCCCTGACATCAATTTCAGCTGAAAGGAGTCGATACAATGGAGGATCACTCGATCACCGCCCGAGGAGACCAGGGGCCAATACCGGCGGACGATCCTGCCCGCAGCCTGACCGTGACCAACCCGGACGACCGGCAGGCGCGCCATCTCTCGGTCGTGGGCGACACGTACACGATCCTGGTCTCGGGCAAGGACACGCAGGGTCGATATTGTCTCATCGATATGCTGGTGCCCGATGGCAGCGGACCGCCGCCGCACCGCCACGATTTCGAGGAGATGTTTTCGCTGCTCGAGGGCGAGCTGGAGTTCACGTTCCGCGGCGAAACGCAGACGGTGAAGGCGCCGGCGACGGTCAACATCCCCGCCAACGCGCCCCATCAGTTCAAGAACGCTTCGGGCGCGACGGTCCACATGCTGTGCATGTGCACGCCTGCCGGGCAGGACGAGTTCTTCATGGCAGTCGGCGTTCCCGTCGAGAGCCGCGACGCGCCGCCGCCGAAGCTCAGCAAGGACGAGCAGGCCGCCAAGGGCAAGCTCGCGGAGGAGCTGGCGCCCAAATACAGGACCGAGATGCTGGATCGGGCATGATGAAGCTCTTCTGGGGACCGCACACCTGCGCGATCGGCATTCACGTCCTGCTCGAGGAGATCGGCGCGGATTACGAAACCGAGAAGCTCGACGTGGCCGGCGGCGCGACCCACGCGCAGCCGTTCCTGGCGATCAATCCCAAGGGCAAGGTGCCGGTCTTGCTGCGGGGCGACGGCAGCGTGCTGACGGAGTTCGGCGCCATCGCGATGTGGCTGGCGCGGACCCATCCGGAGAAGTCGTTGCTGCCGACCGACGCGGAAGGCGAGGCGCGCACGATCGAGACTTTGGCCTATGTCGAAGGGACGATCCACGGCCAGGGCTTCGCGCGGCTTTTCATGCCCGAGACGTTCGGGCCGCAGGACGTTGTGCACCAGGTGACGGGTCTCGGCTCACGTTCGGTAAAGGCGCAAGGTTTGGAGATCGTCGAGCGGGGCTTTGCCATTCTCGATCCGATGCTGGCACGCCACGACTTCGCCGCCGGGGATGCACTTACGATCGCCGACTTGGCCCTGTTCTATGTCGAGCGATGGGCACCGCAGAATGGGATCACGCTGCCGATCAACTTGCAGCGTCACCTGGATAGCATGTTCGCGCGCCCGTCGGTGCATAAGGTGCGTCAGATCTGGGGCGAGCAATGAATTACAGGAGTTACTCAGCGCTAAGGGTACTTGTGCTCTGCGTGTCGATGTGACGAATGCAATACAGCGATTACCATGAACCATGGAACTGCGTCACCTACGTCACTTTGTAGTTGTTGCGGAAGAACTGCACTTTGCTCGTGCGGCAGACCGCCTTGGCATGGAACAATCGCCTCTTAGTCAGTCTATCCGGAATCTGGAAGCGCAGCTCGGAATCAAGCTTTTCCAGCGCACCACGCGCCGTACTTGGCTGACGCGAGCTGGCACGCGCTTCTACCGGGAGGCGAGGCGGATCCTGCGCGATGTCGACGCGCTTACTGCGTCGGTGCGGCGCACGGACAGCGAGGAGCCGAACGCCGTCCGGCTCGCTTTGGGTGAGGACCTCGCGAGTGAGCCTTTTACGCGGTTGATGTTCGAACTCGAGCATCATCAGCCGAAGGTTGACTTGGAAGTTCGCGAGCTACTCCACACCGAAGCCGCCCGCTTGGTGCGCGACGGGGGCGCTGACGTTGCGATCACTCTCAACCCAAGAGCAGAGCCCGATCTGATGCAGGCGCGGGGCTGGAGCGAGCCTCTCATCGTGGTGGCGCCAGCAGGGCATACGTTTGGTACTCGCAGCAAGATCAGCGTGCGCGACCTAGCCGATCAAACTCTGGCCTTGCCGCTACCAGCAGAGTGCCCGGGCTATTTGGTGCAGATTGAGGATTTGTTCGGTCGCCACCAAGTCAGGCCGGCAGATCGTCGCGACGTACGCCACTGGAACACCGCCGTCAGTTTTGCCGCTACTGGACATGCGATTGCCCTTTGTCCCGCTTCCATGGTGCATACCGCAAGCGCCGTGGTGACGCTCCCCATCGAAGAGGATGATGCAGAACTCGTCACTTGGATGCTCTACCGCGAGGGTGAGCCCTCGCCGGCTGTGTCGTTGGTGTTGGAGATCGCCGCCGAGGTGGCAGCTATTCCGCGCTCGTACCTGCCAGACGCGGCTTGAGTCTTTCGGAACGCGCGATCGCGATCCATGAACGTCGCCAGCATGTGCGGTATCAGCGCTGTCGCATCGACCGGCTCTCCGTAAGTGGATGCGAAAAGCTCAGCGTAACGGTCAAGAGCGGTCTTGACCGCGGCCGGAAGCGTTACGCTGAGCCGGACTGTCTCGGCCTTCGGCGTAAGCGTGGCCTGCGGGCCGCCTTGCCCGTTTTGCCGTAGCTGGGATGTTTGTCGCCTTTGACGAGGGCGATAGCGGTGCGGGAAGTTTTCGGGTCCGAGACTGGTCATACGAGCGCTCGTATGACTGGTCGCGTGGAGGTGGTCGGCCGGGTGTCGGGCCGGCGGAGTTGGTCGGACGAGGAGAAGCTGGAGATCCTGGCCGAGGCGTTCCGGCCTGGCGTCCGGGTTCGCGATGTTCTTGAGCGGCGCGAGATATCGAGCGGGCTGGTGTATACGTGGCGCAAGCAGGCGCGGCTGGGCAAGCTGGGCGGCATAGCGCCCGCGCTGCCAACATTCGCCGAGGTGTGTGTGGCTGAGGTTCCTGCACCACAGCCGGCGACATCCACGCCCGGCCTCATCTGCATCGAATTGGCGGGTGGCGTGCGGGTGAGCGTGGACGGCTCGGTGGACGCCGGCGCGCTGGCGCGGGTGCTGTCGGTGCTGAGGTGAGTCCGACGCCGTTGCCGACGCGAGTGTTCCTGGCCTGCGGCGTGACCGACATGCGCAAGGGCTTCGATGGGCTGGCGGTGCTGGTCCAGCAGGTGCTGCGCGAGGATCCGCATTCCGGCGCGCTGTTCGCGTTCCGGGGCAAACGCGGTCATCTGGTCAAGCTGCTGTGGTTCGATGGCCAGGGGCTGTGCCTGTTCTCGAAGCGGCTGGACCGGGGCCGCTTCGTCTGGCCGGTGACCGCGACCGGCGCGGTGACGCTGACGCCGGCGCAGCTGTCGATGCTGCTGGAGGGCATCGACTGGCGCCGGCCCGAGCGCACGTTCGTGCCGACACTGGCGGGCTGAAAACGGCGGTTTCGCGTGGCTTTTGCTCGCCCGTCGGCATGCGATCTGCTATGCAATTCTGGTGTCGGAAGCGCCCGTTTCCTCAGCTGATGTCATCGCGCGGATCGCCGCGCTGGAGGCTTCGCTCGCCCGGGCCAATGCCGCGCTCGTCGCCCGCGACCTGCTCATCGACACCCTGCGCGGGCAGATTGCCTGGCTACGGCGGATGCAGTTCGGCGCCTCATCCGAGAAGCTGGGCCGCGAGGTCGAGCAGCTCGAACTGGCACTGGAAGAGCTGGAAACCGAGCGCGATGTTTCCGCAGTCGAGACTGCGGCACCCGAAGTAGCGCCGCGACCGGCACCGGTCCGCAGCCTGCCGGACCACTTGCCGCGCGAGGAAGTAGTCCATGAGCCGGCATCTGGTGCCTGCACCTGCCCGGACTGTGGCGGCATGTTGCGTCGCTTGGGCGTGGATACGCACGAGATGCTCGACGTCATGCCGGTCCACTGGCGGGTCGTGCGCAACGTTCGCCCCAAATATAGCTGCCGGGCTTGCGAGAAAATCGTGCAGGCACCCGCGCCGGTCAGCGCCGTGGCGCGGGGCAAGGCGACCTTCGCCACGCTGGCGCATGTCGTCGTTTCCAAGTTCGACCACCATCTGCCGCTCTATCGTCAGGCCGAGATGATGGCGGCGCAGGGCCTCGACATCGACCGCTCCACCCTTGCCGGCTGGACCGGGCAGGCCGCAGTCCTGCTCGACCCGGTCGTCAGCCGTATCCGTGATGCTGTCTTGACCGCAGACAAGATCCATGCGGACGACACGCCGGTGCCGGTGCTCGACCCGGGCCGAGGCAAGACCGCGACCGGGCGGCTGTGGGTATACGCGGCCGATGACCGCGCGTCCGGCAGCACGGCGCCGCCCGCGACCTGGTATCGCTTCACACCCGACCGGACCGCCGCGCACCCGCAGACGCATCTCGCCGGCTTCCGCGGCTTCCTCCAGGCCGATGCCTATGCCGGTTATGACGGGCTGTACCGCAGCGGTGTCACCGAGGTAGCGTGCTGGGCGCATTACCGGCGCAAGGTGTTCGACCTGCACGAGCGCATCCCCACGCCGCTGACCACCGACATCCTCCAGCGCATCGGCGCGCTCTATGCCGTCGAAGCCGAGGTGCGCGACCAGCCACCGGATGTCCGGCACCGAGTGCGACAGGACCGAACCAAGCCGTTGGTCGGCGCCTTGCGCGAGGTGCTCGACGCTGCCCTTCGTCGCCTGTCGCCCAAGTCCGATATGGCCAAGGCCATCGCCTATGGCACCAAACGCTGGCCGGCACTGTGCCGCTTCCTCGACGACGGCCGCCTGGAGATCGACAACAACATCGCCGAGCGTGCCCTGCGCGGCGTCGCCGTTGGTCGCCGCAACTGGCTGTTCGCCGGCTCCAGGGCGGGCGGCGAGCGTGCCGCCGCGATCTACACCGTCATCCAGACCTGCAAGGCCAACAGCGTTGACCCGCAGGCGTACATCGCCGACGTCATCGCCAGGGTCGCCGACGACTGGCCCGCCAGCCGCTGGGACGAGCTTATGCCGTGGAACTGGGCTCGCGAACCTGCCAGGCTGGCGGCATGAGCGCCGAAACCGTTGCCCGCCTGCACCTCGTCCTGGACAACATCGAACCCGCCATCTGGCGCCGGCTCGACGTGCCGGTCACCGCCAGCCTCAAGATGCTCCACGATGTCGTCCAGGCTGCGATGGGCTGGGAGAACTGTCATCTCTGGCACTTCGAGGCCGGCGACCACCGCTACGGCGTGCCGGACCCGATGTGGTCGGAAAGCGGCATGGCGGCCGCCAAGAACGTGAAGCTCGCCGCCCTCCTCGACCGGGGCATGAAAGAACTCGTCTACACCTACGACATGGGCGACGACTGGCGGCACACCATCACCGTGGAAACGGTCGGCCCCGGCGAGCCTGACGTCAAATACCCGCGCTTCGTCGCCGGCGAACGGCGCTGTCCACCCGAGGATGTCGGTGGCTTGCCCGGATACGAGATGTTCCTCGACGCCATGGGCGACCCCACTCACGAGGAACACGACCGACTGCGCAACTGGTATGGCGGCCCTTACAACCCTGACGACATCGACGAACGCTTCACCCGGCGCGCCGTCGCCGCCATCGCCATCCGCCGCCATGCTGGCAAGCTCGCCTACCAGAAGAGCCGGCCGCAATAACAAGGCGGCCTACCGGCCACGCTTACCCTTCGGCAACGGGCCGAGCCGCAACTTCTCACTCATCGACCTCCTCCCGAGGTTCTCGACGCCGCCCCATACGGCCTTAGTACGAGGTCCTTGTTGACGATCACGCGCACCGGGAAGCCGGGCCGTACTGTTAGAGTCGGCTGGACGTTGAGATTGCGGCGCGTAATTTGCTGACCGACTTGGTTGGCGCTCTCCTGCGCGCTTCGGCCGGTCGCGACGACCACCGTATCGTTACCATCAATCGAGCCGCGATTGCCCGAGCCGAGCTCGGCGCCGACGCCGAGCAGGGTGGACAATGCCGCGCCAGCGAGCAGCTTGCCCCAGTGATTTTCCGTTTCGTCTTCGAGCCCCGCGTACCCGCGCGGGTCGGTGCCTGGCAGCCGATCAAGTGCGATCGAGGAACCGTCAGGCATGACGAGACGCGTCCAGACGAGCAGGACGCGACTCTGACCGTAGGCGACCTGAGCATCGTAGGTGCCAAGCAGGCGCGAGCCCTGCGGGATCAGCAGCGTCCCGCCAGTGACGGTGTCGTATACCGCCTCGGTTACAGTGGCGATCGCCTGGCCGGGAAGGTCGGAGTTGAGCCCCGTCACCATCGCAGCCGGGATGATTGTCCCAGCCATGACCTGGTACGGCGAGGCTGGTGTCTGGATGCGACCGCTCGCGTAGATCTTGGTGTCGGTGGGCGCGCCGAGAAACGCGCTTTTCCGGTCCTGGCCATTCTGGGTGGAGGCCTCGTCTTGGCGCTCGGACGAGCCGGGCAGCGGCGCGAATGGTCCCCGCTGTGGCGCGTCGGTCAGGCCGGCGGTCTCAACAGCCACCCCCTGCTCGCCGCGTGTCCGAGTCTGGACGAAGAGCCCGCCGCGCGCCGCGGCCTCCGCTTCCTGACGCAACCGCTGCAGTTCGGCGAGCCGGGCCTGCTCCTCCGGGCTGGGGCCGGTCGGTCCGGGCACTGCCGGCGCCGCGGCCATGGGCGGGACGGCGTTCTGCTGCCCCGACGAGAGGATCGGCCGGCCGAGGTCGCCGGGCAGTGGAGGCCCGAGCTGCGGCACACCGGGCGGCGCCGCCGGTGGGATCGCGCCGTAGTCGTTGGGCAAGCGATTGAGACCCTCGGCGACGGGCTTGCGCTCGGTCGAGTAGAGTTCCTCGGGCGCCTTGCCGCCGTTGTGGTTGGTCGACAGTGCCCAGATGGCCAGGCCGCCAATCACCATCGAAGAGACTGAGCCTAGCGCGATGAGAGCGCGACGGGACAAGCGGGTCACGGGACGCGGCTGGGCGCGCAGCTCCAAGCGCTCCGGCGCGATCTTCGGCGCGGCTACCGCGTCAGGCGCGGCCGACGCTTCAGGCGGCGGGACCGTGCTCATGAGCCAAAGATCCCAAGGCCGCGGCGGCGGCCGTCGGTGCGCTCGACGCGGACGACTTGCTGGCGGTCGCCGCCGAGGCGCAGCTCGGCCGCACCGAACAGGCGATCGACGACGTAGTAGGGCGCGCGGTAGCGGGCGTTGACGAGCTGGCTCTCCCCGGTCGGACCGATCACGAAGATCGGCGGCAGCTCGCCTTGCGCGATGCCCGCCGGGAACTGGATGTAGACCTTGGCTCCATCGTCGAAGGCGGTCACGGGCCGCCAGGGCGGACTGTCGCCGGATATGGCGTAACGGAACCGCAGCCGTTCCACCGCGAGCGCGTCGTTGATCGGGGCGGCCGCGACGCGGGGCGTGCCCTGCAGCGCCAGCAGCCGGTCCTGCGGATAGTCCCAGGAGACAGACGCCATCCAGGTCTCAAGCGTTGCGGTGAGCTCCAGCAGGTAGGTGCGCCGGTCGGTGTTCACGACCAGGTTTGTGCGCAGGTCCGGCCGGGTCGGCTTGACGAGGATGTGGAAGCGTGAGGCGTTGCCGGCGCCGCTGGTCGTGTCGCCAATCACCCAGCGCACCGTGTCGCCGGCGGAGACCGACACGAGCTGCTCGCCCTCCTGGAGCGAGACGTCGGTCACCTTTCCGGGTGAGGCGTAGACTTGGTAGAGCGCGCCGGCGGCATAGGGCCAGACCTGGGTGGCGTTGACGTAGCCGTAGCGCGAGGGCTGGACGCGCGCCGCGCGGTTGGCGAGCGCGACGCGCGCCTGCGGGTCGGCCGGCTCGGAGACTGCGCCCTGCCGGGGCGGCGGCTTCAGCTGGCCGGGCAACGGCAGCGGCGTCGGCACCGCGACCACTTCGACCGGCTTCGGAGGCTCGGCCTCGATCGGCGCGGCCGGCTCGTCCAGGCTGATCTGCGGCGGCGGCGTGCCGTGCGCGCAGGCGGCGAGCGTCAGCGCCGAGGCCGAGACGAAGACGAGGTTGAGCTGGGTGCGGGCCATGCTGGGTCTCCTCATGACCCGCTCGAGCCGAGTTCGCGGCTCCAGTTCAGGCCGTTGACGTAGATGCCGAGAGGGTTCTTCCTGAGCTGCGCCTCCGAGCGCGGCGGCTGGAGGACAATGCTGAGGATCGCGGTCCAGCGATCCTGGCCGGCGAGCGCGCCGTTCTCGTAGCGCCGCTCGATCCAGCGGATCTGGAACGAGGCCGGGCTGGCGCGAACAACGCTTGTGACTTCCACTGCGACCGACTGGCGGCCGACCTTGCCGAACGGGTCGGCGGCGCGCGCGTGCTCGTTGAGGACCGCGGCGCCGCGGTCGGTGGCGTAGTCGTAGGCTTCGAGCCAGTTCTGGCGGACCACGACGGGATCGAGCGCAAGGCTGCGGACGTCGTTGATGAAGCGCGCGAGATGGTTCGCGATCTGCGCGTCGTTCGGCACGTAGGCCTCGGTCGCCGCGCCGACGGCGCGAACGTCGCCCTGGCGCGTCACCTCGACGACGTAGGGCGTGATGGAGGACTGACTGGCCTGCCACAACAGACCGGCAGCCATCGCGCCGGAGAGCCCGAGCGCGCCGAAGGCGGCAAGCCGCCAGTTTCGGGCCTGGACGCGGGCGCTGCCGAGCCGCTCGTCCCAGACCTGGCCCGCCCGCTGGTATGGCGTTTCGGGCTCGGGCGTGTCGGCATAGCGCACGGAGGGTCGCTTGAAGCGCATGGGTCAGCTCTCCCGATTGAGGTCGGGCGCGGCGCTGGAGCCGCCGCTGTCGCCCGAGCGGATGGTGTGGGCGGCGGTCTCGACGCCGCGGCGCATCTGCTCGCCGCGGTGAAGCCGCTGCGCCCAGGCGGGCGGCGCGCCGTCGTTCGCCGCCGCGGTGCTGTTAGAGCCGCCAGCGCCGCCGGCGTCGCCGGACTGCGCGGTTCGGAAGCTGCGGCGGACCGCCTGGCTCAGCGTTTCGCCCGCCGCTGAGGCGCCGGTGCGGGCGACGTTGGCGACGCCCGCGCCGGCCCTGGCCAGGCCGGTCGCGCCGGAGGCCGGCGCGCCCTCGCTGTAGGCGGCGCGGGCTCCGCCCGCGAGCGAGGTCGCAGCGCGGGTGCCACCCATCACGGCCCCGCCCGCGACGCGGCCGGCGGCGAGCGCACCGGCACCACCGGCAACGAGGAGGCCGGCGCCGGCCGCGGTCGCGCCGACCGCGGAGCCTGCGCCGAGCTGCGGCGCGCCGGAGACAAGGCCCGTGGCAATGCCCGGACCGAAGATGCCGAGGCCGAGCAGCGCGACCGAGGCGAGGACGATGGTCAGCGCCTGGCTGATGTCAGGCCCGGCGCCCGGCGCCGATTGGAACTCAGAGAACAGGCCGGTGCCGATGCCGACGATGACGGCCAGCACCAGGACCTTGATGCCGGACGCAACGACGTTGCCGAGCACCTTCTCGGCCAGGAACGATGTCTTGCCCCACAGTGCGAAAGGTACGAGCACGAAGCCGGCCAGCGTCGTCAGCTTGAACTCGAGCACCGAGACGAAGAGCTGCACCGCCAGGATGAAGAAGGCGACGACGACGATGATCCAGGCGATGAACAGGACGACGATCGTATCGATGTTGGTGAACACCGAGGGAAAGCCGGCGAGCTTGCCGATCTCGTCGAGCATCGGCTGCGCGGCCTGGACGCCGACCGTGGCGAGCCGGCCCGGCTGAAGCAGCTCGGCCTCGCCGATCGACGCGCCCGACGCCTTCAGGCCAAGGCCGGCGAAGGAGCGGAAGATGATCGAGGCGAGCCAGTTGAAGTTGCCGATGATGAAGGCGAACGCGCCGACGTAGAGGATCTTCTTGATGAGGCGCGGCATCACCTCCTCGCCGCCCATCGCCCAGAACAGCGCGGCGAGCGTGATGTCGATCGCGACCAGGGTCGAGGAGAGGTAGGCGACCTCGGGCTGGAGCAGCCCGAAGCCGCTGTCGATGTAGCGCGAGAAGGTGTCGAGGAAGCGGTCGATGACGCCGAGATCGTTCACGGGGGCGTCCTCTTATCGGTTCGCGTCTTGAGATTGGGGCGCCTTGGGGTTCGTGTCCGCCGGCTTCGGCCGCGAAGGGAACGGGTCGACCGTCCTCGGCGTGTAGGTGACGCCGCCGCCACGGAACCGGCGGCGGACCGCTTCTGCCGCGACCCGGCAGCGTGCGTCGCTCTCCTCGAGGCCGCCTTCACGGCACGCCGCCTGAGCCGCTTCGAGCCGGCTCGGTTCGGCGAGCAGGCGCTCGACGCTCTCCTCGGTCGGCGGTTCGGGTGCCCGTGCCTGGTCGCTGCGTGCCTCGTTGCCGCACGCGGCGAGAAGGAGGGCGAGCGTGAGCGCTGCCAGCGGCCTGTGGTTGCCGCTCACTGCCGAAACGCCTGGACGGGTGCTGGGGTGTAGCGGACGCCCGCCCCCTGGAAGCGCTGGCGGTTGGCGCGGCCCTGCTCGTCCGCCTGCAGCACGCGCGCCTGTTCCAGTGCCGTCGCGCGGCCCTCCGCGACGCGAAGCTGCTGGTCTTGCATCGTCTGCTTCGACAGGAGCGCGAGCAGCTGGTTGGTCGCCTGGGTCGCTTGCAGGATGCCGACAGCGCCCTGGCTCGACCCGACGATCTGCGCGAGCGTGCCCTGGTCGGCGGTGATGGCATCGTTGATCTGCGCCTGGACCGACAGGCTGGTCCGCAGGCCCTCCAGCGAGTTCGACCATTGGGTGCGGGCGTCGGCGAGCGTCCGGTCGGCCGACGCGCCCCCGGCGTAGCCGCTCGGATATTGCTGGCGGAACTGCTGGTCGAGGCTCGTCACCTGCGTCGCCAGTCCCTGCGCCTGCGCGAACAGCGCGCGGGTGCGGGCGAGGTCCTGCTGGAGTTGGGAGAGCGGCGAGGTCGCGAGATTGGTGAGGTTGCGCGCCTGGTTGGCGAGGCTGGTGCCCTGGTTGAGGAGCGACTGCGCCTCGTTCTGGAGCGACTGGATCTGATTGTTGATCTGCTGGAGCGTGCGCGCCGCCGTCAGCACGTTCTGGCTGAAGTTCGACGGATCGTAGACGACGATCTGGGCGGTGGCCGCGGGCGGGGCCGCCGACGCAAGGGCGGTCGCGAGGAGCGCCGTAGCGACGCCCTTCCTCTTCAAGGTCATGACGGCGTCTCCTGGTCGCTGGGGTTGAAGGTCGGAATGAGGTCGGCCGCCCAGCCGAGGTCGCGCGCGGCGAGCCAGGACGAGGCGAAGTCCTTGGGCCAGGTCGCGGCGAGCACGTCGTCCATGTCGGCGTGATCGCGGGGGCTGGACGCCGCGACGAAAGCGAGCGCGACCGGTCCAAGGCCGAGATCGAACAGCCGATTTCCGAGCCGCGACTGGACGTAGTAGTCGCGCTTCGGCGTCGCGCGGGCGATCATCTCGATCTGGCGGGCGTTGAGCCCGAAGCCCTCGTAGATCGGCCGGAGCTGGGGCTCGACCGCTTGCGGGCTCGGCAGGAAGATGCGGGTCGGGCAGCTCTCGACGATGGCGGGCGCGATGGTCGAGCGCTGGATGTCGGCGAGGCTCTGGGTAGCGAAGACGACGCCGACGTTGCGCTTCCTGAGCGTCTTCAACCATTCGCGGATGCGGCCGGCGAACACGGGATCGTCGAGGAACACCCAGGCCTCGTCGAGGACGAGCAGCGTGGGGCGGCCGTCGAAGCGCGCCTCCAGCCGGTGGAACAGGTAGGTCAGGACCGGCAGCACCACCGACTTGGCGTGGAGCAGGTCCTCCATCTCGAAAGCCTCGACATCCGAGAGCGACAACTCCTCGCGGTCGGCGTCGAGCAGGCGTCCGAACGGGCCGTCCAGCGTGTAGGGCTGTATCGCCTGGCGGAGCTTGTTCGACTGGAGCAGCGTCGCGAGGCCGGAGAGCGTGCGCTCCTCGCGTGGGGCCGATCCGAGCGAGCCGAGCGCCGACCAGACCGCGTCCTTCACCTCCGGAGTCACCTCGACGCGCTCGTGTGCGAGGAGCTGCTGCACCCATTCCGCCGCCCACGCCCGCGCGGCGGGATCGTCGACATGGGCGAGCGGCTGGAAGGTCATCCCGCCTTCCAGGCCGAGGTCGTGGAAGCGGCCGCCGAGCCCGAGCATCGCCGCGCGGACCGACCGGCCCTTGTCAAAGACGTAGATCTGCGCGCCCGCGTACTTGCGGAACTGCAGCACCAGGCTTGCAAGCAGCACCGACTTCCCGGCGCCCGTCGGCCCGACGACGAGCGCGTGGCCGACGTCGCCGACGTGGGTGGTGAGCCGGAACGGCGTCGAGCCCTCCGTGCGGGTGATGAGCAGCGGCGGTCCGCCCAGGTGCTCGTTGGCGCGCGGTCCGGCCCAGACCGCCGATAGCGGCATCAGGTGCGCGAGGTTCAGCGTCGAGATGAGCGGCTGGCGGACGTTGGCGTAAACCTGCCCGGGGACGGAGGAGAGCCAAGCCTCAACCGCGTTGAGCGTCTCGGCGACGGTGACGAAGCCGCGGCCCTGGATGATCCGCTCGGCGGCTTTGAGGCGCTCGCCGGCGATGCGCGGGTCCTCGTCCCAGACGACGACGGTCGCTGTGACGTATCCGAACGCGACCTGATCGCTGCCCAGCGTCTGCATGGCATCGTCGGCGTCGACCGCCTTGTTGGCGGCATCCGAGTCCACCAGCGGGCTCTCCTGCTGGTAGATCGTCTCGCGCAGCAGGGTCAGGATGCCCTTGCGCTTGGCAAACCACTGCCGGCGGAGCTTTCCCAGCTCCTTCTCGGCGTCGGCCTTGTCGAGGCAGATGAAGCGGGTCGTCCAGCGATACGGGAAGCCGAGCCGGTTGAGATCGTCGAGCAGCCCCGGCCACGTCGAGGCCGGGAAGCCGCGCACGGTGAGCACGCGCAGATGCGCGTCGCCGAGCATGGGTTCGAGGCCGCCGGTGAGCGCATCATCGGCTAGCAGCGCGTCGAGGTAGGCTGGCACCTCCGGGACGGCGAGCGGCTGGCGCTGCGTGGAGACCGTGCCGTGGAGGTAGGTCAGCGTCTCGGCATCATCGAGCCAGGCGAGCTCGGGCAGGAAGCCGTCCAGAAGCGCGCTCAGGCGGTCGCTCGCCTCGACGAAGCTGGAGAGCTGCTCGCGCCAGTTGACGGCCGGGCGGTCGGGCGCATCGAGCATCAGCGCGCCGGCGCGGGCGCGGCCCTCGGGCGCTGGCAGGTAGACGACGGTCAGGTAGTAGGCCGACTCCAGGAGCTCGCCCACGGCGTCGAAGTCGGCGCGGCGTTCCTCGTCGACGAGCCATGAGAGCGCGTCGGGGAAGCGCGACGGCGGATAGGCGGCCGCCTGATGGCGGTCGGCCTCGACGAAGATCGCCCACCCCGAGCCGAGGCGGCGCAGTGCGTTGTTCAGCCGTGCCGAGACGGCGACCAGCTCGCTTTCGGTCGAGGACTCGAGGTCAGGGCCGCGGAAGCGGGCGGTGCGCTGGAGCGAGCCGTCCTTGTTGAGCACGAGGCCCGGGCCAACCAGTCCGGCCCAGGGCAGCCAGTCGGAGAGAGTCGAGGGACGGCGGCGATATTCGGCGAGGTTCAGCATCGTCAGACATCCAGGAAGCCGCGATGCTTGATGTGGCGGGCGAAGACCTGCGGAAACTGCGGCTCGACGCGCGCGGCCCAGACCGCCAGCGCGTGGCCGACAATCCAGAGCACGACGCCGGCGATCCACAGTTGGAGGCCGATCCCGACGGCGGCGGCGAGCGTGCCGACCGAGATGGCGACCGCGCGCGGCGCGCCGCCCATCATGATCGGCTCGGTAAGCGAGCGGTGCAGCGGCACCTCGAAGCCGTCGGGAAGCGCCTGCCTGCTCACGCGATCAGCGCTCCGCCGCCGAACGAGAAGAAGGACAGGAAGAAGGAGCTGGCAGCGAAGGCGATGCTCAGCCCGAAGATAATCTGGATCAGCTTGCGGAAGCCGCCCGACGAGTCGCCGAAAGCCAGCGTCAGGCCGGTGGTGATGATGATGATCACGGCGATGATCTTCGCCACCGGCCCTTCGACCGACTCCAGCACCTTCTGGAGCGGCGCCTCCCACGGCATCGAAGAACCGGCAGCATAGGCCGGGGCGGCGAACATGAGGCCGTAGGTCAGGAACGCCGCGGAAGCGGCGATCCGGGACCGCGTGGTTCCGTAAAGACGTGAGAACGTCATGGCAGGTCTCCGTTGAAAGGCATGTCGGTCGAGGAGAGGAGTTCGAGGCGATAGCCGCCGTCGGGGCCGAGGCCGTCGAGGCGGGCGATCTCCCGCACGCGGCGGCTGGTGCCGCGACCGGCGATGAAGGCGACGACGTCCACGGCTTCGGCGATCAGGGGTCGCGGCACGGTGACGACAACCTCCTGGATCAGCTGCTCGAACCGATGCAGCGCGCCCGCGGCCGAGCCGGCGTGGACAGTGGCGATGCCCCCGGGGTGTCCGGTGCACCACGCCTTCAGGAGATCGAGCGCCTCGGAGCCGCGCACCTCGCCAACGACAATACGGTCGGGGCGAAGGCGCAGCGTCGAGCGGACCAGCTCGGACATCGACGCAACGCCGGGCTTCGTCCGGAGCGCCACCTGGTCGGGTGCGAGACACTGGAGCTCGCGCGTGTCCTCGAGGATCAACACGCGGTCGCCGGTCCGAGCCACCTCGTCGAGCAGCGCGTTGGCAAGGGTGGTCTTGCCGGTCGACGTGCCGCCGGCGATGACGATGTTGAGCCGGTCGCGGACAGCCTGCCGAAGGAACGCCGCCTGCACCGGCGTGAGTATGGCGTCGGCGACGTAGCGGTCGAGCGTGTAGACGAGGCTCGCGCGCTTGCGGATCGCGAAGGTCGGCGCCGGCACGACCGGCGGGATCAGCCCTTCGAAGCGCTCGCCAGTCTCGGGCAGCTCGGCCGAGACGATCGGCGTCTCGCGGTTCACCTCGACCCGGACGTGCGCGGCGACGAGGCGGATGATGCGGTCGCCGTCCTCGCGCGACAGGGTGATGCCGGTGTCGCGGCGGCCCGTCGACAGCGTGTCGACCCAGAGCGTGCCGTCGGGGTTGAGCAGCACCTCGACGACGTCAGGGTCTTCCAGCGCGGCCGCGATCGCCGGTCCCATCGCGGTGCGCAGCATGCGCACCTGCCGCTGCGCGACCGAATGGATGATCGCGGTCGTGGGCGGGAGTGGTGGAGCGAAGCCGGTCATGGCCCAGCTTCTTCTTCGGAAAGGTTCCCGCTCGGGATGGAGGTTCCGCGCTCGCCGGCTTCCTCCTCTCCGTCCAGGCCGAAGAAGCGGGCCTGGTCCGGCGCGACCTCCTCGTGGACCTGCGCGACGAGACTGCGGCCACGCTGGAGATGGCGGGCAAGCTGGTCGACGAACTGCGCGAAGCGCTCGCGCCCCTGCGCCCGCGCGGCGTCCTGGTGGGCCGTCGGGATCGGCGCGTTGACCGACAGCGTGTAGCGGACGAAGAGCGCCACCGTCTCGATGAGGATCGTCTGGTCACGCTCGAGCCGGTCGATCTGACGCGAGAGCTTGTCCAGCCGCTTGGCGATCGCCGCTTCGCGCCGGTCGCCGCCGTCGGGCGACAGGTAGCTGGCCAGCGCCGCAGCGATGATCGCCGACTTCGAGACGCCCTTCACGCCAGCGAGCTGGGCCAGGCGGCGGGCGTGGTCGGGCTCCAGGAAGATGTTGAGGCGGGCGCGGCTCATGGTCGGGCGCTCACAGGGCGATCCCGTCGTCGGGATCGAGCGCGGCCGTCCGCGCCGAGCGGGTGAGTGCGCGATCGACGCCGCGCGCCGCGCGGACGCGCTCCAACTCGGCGGCATCCTCGTCGTCGTCGAGGAGCGCGCCGAGGTCGCGCGGCGGCTCGTCCTCGACGGGAGCCGCTTGCGGCACGGTGATGTCGAGCTCGGGCTGGCGCCGCAGGCCGCCCTCGTCCTCCTCGGCGAGTGCGGCCGCGCGACGCGCGGCTTCGGCAGCAGCGCCATCGTGACCGTCCGACCAGCTGTCCTCGCGCGGCGGCGGGGCGTCGGCGTAGGCGCTGCCGGAGAGGCCCGGCGGCGGGAGCTGCCTCGTTTTGAAGTTCGGGTCCGCGAAGAATCGGATCTTCTTCGCCTTCACGGGCGCGTGCCCGGACACCATGACGATCTCGTCGTCGGGCGGCAGCTGCATCACCTCGCCGGGCGTCAGCAGCTGGCGTGCGGTCTCCTGCCGCGAGACCATGAGGTGGCCGAGCCAGGGCGAGAGGCGGTGCCCGGCGTAGTTGCGCTGGGCGCGCAGCTCGGTGGCCGTGCCGAGCGCGTCGCTGATCCTCTTCGCCGTGCGTTCGTCGTTGGACGCGAAGGCGACGCGGACGTGGCAGTTGTCGAGGATCGAGTTGTTCGGTCCGTAGGCTTTGTCGATCTGGTTCAGCGACTGCGCGATCAGGAACGAGCGCAGGCCGTAGCCCGCCATGAAGGCGAGCGCGGACTCGAAGAAGTCAAGCCGGCCCAGCGCCGGAAACTCGTCGAGCATCAGGAGCAGCTTGTGGCGGCGCGCGATGCCGTCCGAGCCGTCGAGGCTCTCGGTCAATCGCCGCCCGATCTGGTTGAGGATCAGCCGGATCAGCGGCTTGGTGCGGCTGATGTCGGAGGGCGGCACGACGAGGTAGAGCGATACCGGGTGCTCGGCCGAGATCAGGTCGGCGATGCGCCAGTCGCAGCGAGAGGTGACGGCCGCCACCGTCGGGTCGCGGTAGAGGCCGAGGAACGACATCGCCGTGCTAAGAACGCCGCTTCGCTCGTTCTCCGACTTGTTCAGCACTTCCCGCGCCGACGACGCCACGACCGGATGGACGCCGCGTGGCCCGAGGTGCGCGGTCGTCATCATCAGCTTGAGCGTGCGATCGAACGGGTGCGCGGGGTCGGACAGGAAGTTGGCGACGCCGCAGAGCGTCTTGTCCTCGCCGGCGTAGAGGATGTGGAGGATCGCGCCGACGAGCAGCGAGTGGCTGGTCTTCTCCCAGTGGTTGCGCTTCTCGATCGAGCCTTCCGGGTCGACTAGGACGTCCGCGATGTTCTGGACGTCGCGGACCTCCTGTTCGCCGCGGCGCACTTCGAGCAGCGGGTTGTAGGCGGCGGACCGAGCGTCGGTCGGGTTGACGTAGAGGCAGTGCGAGAAGCGCGACCGCCAGCCGGCGGTCAGCGTCCAGTTCTCGCCCTTGATGTCGTGGATGACCGCCGACCCCGTCCACGACAGCAGCGTCGGCACGACGAGGCCGACGCCCTTGCCCGATCGGGTCGGCGCGAACGCCATGACGTGCTCCGGGCCGTCGTGCCGCAGGTAGCCGCCGTCGACTCGGCCCAGGAAGATGCCGGTCGGCCGGAGCAGCCCCGAGCGTTTCAGGTCGCGCGGGGTCGCCCAGCGCGCGGAGCCGTAGGTGGTGACGAGCTTCGACTGGCGGGCACGCCAGACCGAGCCTACGATCGCAGCGAGGGCGCCGACGATGCCGCTCGACCCGGCGATGATGCCGCCCTTCTCGAAGACGTGCGGGGCGTAGGCGTCGAACTGGAACCACCAGAGGAAGAAGCGCCAGGGCTCGTAGATCGGCGTGCCGCGCCAGACGGCCGCGGGCGTCCCGAGTTGCGGCTGGTAGGCCAGCGCCGATGCGGTCCACTGAGTCGCCAGCCAGCACCCGCCGAAGACGATGGCGAGAACGACGCAGATCTGACCAAGCAACACCTTGGTCGGTGACATCCGACCACCTCACGCATGACCCGTGGCGTGCCTCACACGGCACGCTCGCTCGCGAGGGTTGCGGGGTTCACCGCTCCAGATCAAAGATGCCGGAAGTCTTTGTTCTGTCGCGGAAAGTGAGATGTCGCGGCCAGACGTGGACTGTCTACCGCTATCGAGCTACAGCGCAAGTCGGCGTAGTTAGCGCCCGTCTAAGAAACATGGTGAAGCGGCCAATTTTCTGCATGCCGGAGATCGCTGATCCGTTCAGACGCCCATGCCGCGCTGTCGGCCGAACTCCCACGAGACCGACCCGCCGCGCGAAACAGCAGACATCGTCTGTCCGAGTCGCTGGTCGATTACCGGCTTCCAAGGCATCAGGCTGAAGCCGACGCCGTCGTCGAGCATCGCGAACCGGCCGCTCGTCAGCATGACCGATCGCCGGTAGATGCCGCTGACCCGCTCGCCCTCGGCGACCGGCCTGTGCTCGAGGCCGGTTTCGGCGGCGAGCCGGCCGCCCGCCACGGCCACCTCGCGGCTGCGCAGTGTGGCGAGGAGATCGCGCGCCAGGATCATGCGCTGGCCTCGGCGCGTGGCGAGACCCTGTTCCTCAAGGAAGGCCTGTCGCTCACCGAGCGCGGCCGCCATCTCCGCGCCGAAACCGACGGCCGCCGGGCGCGTCCCGGAGAGGAGCTCCCGGTCGAGCCAGGTCGCGCCCATCGCCCGCGTCTGCTTGCCGACATCGAGGTTGGATCGCAGGTCGACCACCGCGCCCGTCGCGCGGCTCGCCTCGTGCGCGGCAGCGCGATCAAGGAAGTCACCCGGCAGCCGCCACACGCCGTCGTCGAGCCGCTCCACGATGCCGGCGCGGCGCAGGGCCTCCAGCCGACGGACGTGCGCCGCGACGAACGCCTCCGGGTCGTCGCCGGTCCGGGCGGCCTGACGCGCGGCGGCGAGATGCCGGTCGGTCCGGTAGAGGTTGTCGGCTCCGGTCTGCGCCGCGATGGCGCGGTCCGCCCGGCGCGGCTCGGCGGACGGTGACCGCAGCTCGACGATGCCGCCGACGGGATAGTCGGCGAGGTCCGCCCGGTCCGGCAGCGCGACGTAGTGCGCGCGGCCGTCCATGCCGTCCACGACGAGGTAGCCGCGATCGTGCATCTCGTCCGCCAGACCCTTCGCCGCGATGCGGCCCGTCACCGGCGCCGGCGAACGGCTGGCGTCGAAGATCGCGTGCTCGCGCACGTCGCCCCGGAACGCGCGCTGCATGGTGCGGATGATGTCGCCCCGCTCGCCCATGGCGCGAAGCGTCGCTTCGGCGTCCGCCGCGAGGGTCCAGGCGCCGGTCCCGGCGCGCTCGGCGAGGCCGAGCCGCTCCAGCGTCTGCAGTCGGCCGACCAGGGCGCCGCGCCCGCCCGGCGGTCCACTGCGAGCGTCGAGGTCGGCCAGCTCGATCCGGCCGTCCCGGGCGCTCGCCGACAAGCTCCAATCGAGGCCGGTCCATCGCTCCTGGTCGACCTCTCGCGCGAGGCGCTCGGCCAGCTCGCGCTCGGTCTGCGGTCCCAGCCAATCGGTCGCCAGCTCGGCCGCGGCTCCGCGCAGGCCGTGGCTGATGTAGTCGCGGGCGATGATGAGGTCGGCGCCGGCCTGGTCGACACCGCGCACGACAACATGGGTGTGCGGGTTCTCCGTATCCCAGTGGTCGACCGCGACCCAATCGAGCCGGGTGCCGAGGTCCGCTTCCATGCGCCCCATCAGCTCGCGGGTGTAGCCCCGCAGGTCGTCAAGCTCGATCCCGTCTTCTGGACTGACGATGAACCGGAACTCGTGCCGGTCGGCCGCCGTCCTGTCCACGAAGCCATGGACGTCGGCCCGGTCGTCGCCGGCTGAGTAGGCCTGGCCCCGCTCGCCTTCGCGGGTGACGCTGTCGCGCTGGATGTAGCGAAGGTGGGCCGCCGTCGAGCCGGGCGCCGCCTGGGCGCGCACGACGAGCCGCGCCTTGACGATCACCCGCCGCGAGCGCGGGCCGAGCCGACTGCCCCGGAGCCGCGCCGCCACCCGGCCGCGCCCGTTCTCGGCCCCCCGGCCACTGCTGCGGGATAGCGGACGGCCGGAGCCCGCGCCCGACCGCTGCGCAGCGCGCACGACCTGGCGGGTGAAGCGCTGGCTGCCGCCCTCGTCGGTCGGGCGCGGTCGGCCCGGCCGGACCCGGAAGCGGTCCTCGTCACCGCGCTTCACGGCGCGCGCTCCAGCGTAGCCGGGCGGATGAAGCATGGCCTAGAGTGTTGCTCTTGCGAGAAAATCGCCTCGGCGCGGCACGCCGGGGCACCCGGCGCGTGCCGCGCCAACCGACGTGCAGACCACGACAAACGCTCCCGCGCGTGCCGTCGCTTTCTATCTTGCCCTCGTCTGCACCCGTTACTGGTCCGCTTCATCCCCAGAGCAGAGGTCGTCACCATCTGCACGTTGGTCAGTCCTGGCCGGGGGTGTCAGCGCTCGCCTCGCGGCGTCGATCGGTGGCCGTGAGGGTGACGAAGAGGCCTTCGTCACGGCGGCTGGCCGCGTGCTGGCCAGCGGTCGCCGATCGTGTCGACGTGGCGGCGAACACGGATGACGACGCGGCGTCGACGCGGTGCGCGGCGGGTGCCCTGGAAGAAGCGGTGAGGAGCGCGGATATCGCCTCGCGCGAGGTCAGGTCCTCCACCCCGCCGGGCGTCGTCGTGTAGGCGGCCGGGACGCCGATGCCGAGACGCGGGAGGAGCGCCGTGGTGTAGTCGCGCGTCTCGGCCGGCAGGGTCGAGCGGCCGCGAAGCCACGCGTCGACGCGGCCCGGCCCTGCATTGTAGGCGGCGAGGAAATGGCGCGACCCATAGCGGTCGTACATCTCGCGAAGGTACGCCGTGCCAGCGAGGATGTTGGTGCGCGGATCGTAGGGATCGGTGCCCAACCCGTAGCGCGTCCGCATCGCCGCGAACGTCGCGGGCATGACCTGCATCAACCCCATCGCGCCCGCCGGCGAGGTGATCGGGACGCCGCCTAAATGCGTGCGCCCGCCGCTCTCCTGCAGCATCACCCCGCGCACCCAATCGGCTGGTACGCCGAACCGCCGGGACGCCTCGTCGATGTAGGCCTCCCAGCTCGCGACCGTCCCGGCAGCGACCGGCCGAGCGGCGACGTTGGCAGGCGGCGGCGGCGCGAGCGCGTCGAGCCCTAACGGAAAGAGCGGCCCCGTCGTGTCGAAGTTCTGTTGCCGGCTCGACGCGGTGAAGCCGTCGTCGATACGGGCCTGGATGCGCGCGGCGTCGAGGTCTGCGGGCGAGAAGGCAGGCAGCGGTTGCGCCTGGCTGCCGCCCCCGCTCGCCGCGCTGGCGACGATCGCCATGGCCGCGAAGCCGGTCGCGGCGGAGATCTTCACCAGGTCCATAGCGGGGTCGCCTTGCCGATGATGTCGCGCGTGCTCGATGGGCCGAAGTAGCGGCCGTCGAACGAGCCCGGCGAGCCGGAGTTGAGCAGGAAGACTTGCGCCTCACCGAGCTGGCGGCAGCCGCTCCAGCGCGGCAGCGACCGGCCAAGCGCGTCGGCCTCGCGCGCGATTGCCGCCGGTGTTCCGTCGATAGTGATGCGGCCCTCGCTGCGGCAAACGGTCGAGCCGGTGACGGCGCCGATCTGCTTCACCAGCGGCACGCCGACGCCGAGATAGCCGCGCTCCACGAGCAGCGGCGCGACCCGAAGCGGTGGATGGACGACGACGAACTCGCCGGGACGCAGCTCGCCCGGCTCGCCGACCGCGTACCAGCCGAGCGGCACGCTGGCGCTCGCATTGTAGACGAGCTTGGTCGGCCAGACGTCCGCGGCCGAGGCGGCGACGGCGAGCGCGGCGACGGCCGTCAGATAGAAGGCGGCGACGCGGCCACGGGACAGCCGCGCAGTCACAGCCGCAACTCCCCTACTACATCGGTTGGACCAAAGACGCGGCACGCCGTCCCGGCCGCGAGGCGGTTCTGAGCGGTGCGCCAGTAGCTCTCAGGAACCAGCGCGGGATCGAGGCCCTGCGCCTCGATGGCGTCGACGAGTTCGAGCGCCCGGCCGACGCGCGCCTGTCCTGCCAATGCGACCCAGATGTGCGCGCCGGGCGCGATGCCGGGGACGGTCTCCAGGCGCTCGCCGGGACCGCCGGCCCGCAGCACCCAGAAGCGCCACAGCTCGGTGCCGAAGCGGTTCGCGCGCCACTGGACGTAGCCGAACACCTGTGCGGGCGCGAACAGCTCGACGCGGCAGCGCCGGTCGATGATGCGCTCGGCTGACGGCCGGCCGAAGCGCACGCGGTCGTTGACCTTGCCGTCCAGGAACAGGTGCGTGGCGCGCGTGAGCGAGCGGGTCATCGCCCGCCTCCGGCGTCGTCCGGGAACGCAGCCTCAAGCATCTCGCGCAGCATGTCGGCCACGGTCACGCCGCGGCGGAAGGCGGCGACCTTGATGCGGCCGCGCAGATCCGGCGTCACGTCGACCGTCAGCCGGGCGGTGTAGCGTTCGGCCTTCGCCGGCGCGGCTTCAGCTGCGGCGGGCGCGCGCACCCAGGCCTCGGGATCACCCGGCCGCGCCGCGAAGCCGCGCCTCGGAGTGGCGCCGGTCATAGCGCGAGCCCATCGATCTCGGCGGCAACGGCCGCGATGTCGCGCGCGGCGGCGGCGCCCGTCGACGCTTCGCCGGCGAGGCGGCCGGACCGCGCGGTATCGGCGAAGGCAACACGCTGACCGACTTGCGCGCCGAGCAGCGGCGGGTCGTGCTCGGCGAGCGCCTCGCCGGTCTCGCGGCCGATGATGGTGCGCGCGGCGACTCGGTTGAGCAGCATCCGGGCGCGGATCGTCGGCCGGAAGACGCGCGCCTCGTCGAGCAGGCGCAGCATCTCGCCGGATGCCCAGCCGTCGAGCGGCGACGGCGACACCGGGATCAGCACCAGGTCTGCGGCGAGGAGCGCCGAGCGCGCGATTCCGGTGACGCGCGGCGGCCCGTCGATGACGACGCTGTCGTAGCCGCGCGCGACGTCGGGCAGCTCGCGGTGAAGCATGTCGCGAGGTAGCCCGACGACGCCGAACGTCCGCGCCAGTCCTTCCCGGCCGCGCTGCTCGGACCAGTCGAGCGCCGACGCCTGCGGGTCCGCATCGACGACCAGGACCCGTCTGCCGAGCTCCGCCCAGCGTCCCGCCAGGTGCAGCGCGAGCGTCGTCTTTCCGACACCCCCCTTCTGGTTCAAGAGCGCGACGATCATGGCCGCGCTCGGCGATCGGGACGGCCGTCGACAGGCGCGCGGGCCGTTAGAAGGATTCCATAGGAATCCAAGTTAGTACAGTTACACGGACGGATTTGCGTTGTTTGCCAACGCTTTGCGGTCCGATTCCGCCCGCGATAGCACGAGGATCGCGCCCGCGATGGCACGATAGCCGCCGCCCGCGATAGCACGAGACTGTTCACAGCTTTTCCCCAGCGGCGCGGCGCTCGCGGCGCTCGATGCGTAGCGCGGCGAGATCGAGTGGATCGGTGACCTCGGCGACGAAGCTCAGGCGCTCACGGCCGCCAGCGTTCTCCAGCGTCAGCCGATAGCCGGGCAGCGGCTGGCGCAGGACCAGCGCCCGCATCTCGCAGGCGAAGTTGGTGTAGCGCGACAGCACGCCGGACTTGTCGTGCAGGTGCTTGAGGTCGAAGCTCCACCCGCCCGCCTGGCGGCCGCCATGCTTGCGAACGAGGCGGTACAGCCAGCGCTCCAGGCCGCCGGTCAGGTCGAAATAGGCCCGGTCGATAGTGAGGACGAGTGCGTCGTCCATTACCGCCGAGTAGAACCAGTCGGGGATGATCAGCTCGATGCCGGTCGGCCGGCCGCTCGCGTCCGCGGTCTCCTTCCACTCGTTGAGCCAGGAGAATCGATGCAGCCGCCGCTCAGTAGGCTGACGGATCGAGGTAGCGATCGTGGTCGACTGGAGCCGGTCGAGCGCCGCCTTCAGCCGCTGGTAGTCGCGCAGCGAGGTGCCGCGGCCGACGAAGAGCAGGATCTCGTAGGGCGTCGCCGCCATCAGGCGCGACGGCTTGGCGCCGCGGTCTCGCGCCTCGACGATCTGCGAGGCGGCCCAGATGAGGACGTCGGCGTCCCAGATGGTAGCCATGCCGTGCTCGGCGACGGCTTCGACGCGGATGGTGATCGCGCCGGCGCGGAAGTCGATCGGCGCGGTGCGGTGCGACTTGGCCAGGCTGAAGAACGGATAGGCCATGAGGTCCTGCGCGTCGCGCGGCGCGAGGTCGCCCGGAATGGCGCGGAACAGGTCGAGCTGCTGGCGCTCGGGCCGGCGCTGGCGTGAGAGGGCGCTCGTTGGCACCGTCTCAGCGCCGGCCGTAGTTGGGGTCGGAGGTGGTGTCGCAGGCGCGCGCGCCGGCCCAGCTCTCCAAGTCCTCGATCGCATAGACGACGCGCCGGCCGAACTTGCGGAACTTGGGGCCGCCGCCCACCACGCGCTGCTTCTCGAGCGTGCGGGGGCTGAGCTGCAGGTAGGCGGCGGCCTCGTCGTTGTTCAGGTAGCGCGCGGGACGCGGCGGCGTGCCATCGGCTGGCGACAAGGGGGCCTGGGTCGCAGCCTGGGTGGTCACATCCGCCTCCGTCCGTCTCGGTCGAGCGCGGACGGGTCGCCGCGCGCCGTGGCCAAGCTGGACGGGTCAGGGCGCGCTCAGGAGGGAGGTTCAGCGCGCGCCGGAAACCTCCGGCGGTTCACTCGGTCGCGGCGAGGAGCTGCCGGTAGCCGCCGTCGCGCATCGCGCGGCCGTGGCGGACGAGGTAGCGGACCTTGGCGCGGGTCGGGCTCGCGTTCCAGGTCGCATCCGCCTCGGCCGAGCCGAAGATCAGGCGCGCGAGGTCGCGCTCCGACGCACCCGCGCCCTCCGCGTCGAGCGCCTGGAGTGCGCGCATGTGGACGATGGCACTACGGGTGACGGCGGCGCCGCGCCCGCGCGGCGCATCGGTGGTCCCGTCCAACGTGTCGGCAAGGTCGGCCGCCCATGCGGCCCGTTCGCGCCTCGCCGGTCCGGCCGGGATGGCGAAGGCGTAGGGCGCGCCGTGGCGAAGCGCGAGCGACAGCGCCAGCCGCGCGACGCGACGGCCGGCAGCGGTGCGAAGCAGCAGCCGGCGTCCGTCGTGGAGCAGGCTCTTGCGACCCGGCAGTGCCCAGAGGTCGAAGGGCGTCGCGTCCCCGGTCACGGCCGGTCCGAGCCCGACGAGAGACGCCGGATCGGGAAGCCAAACGGGATCGGCGTCGCGCGCGTCGAGGTCAGGGTCTTCCAGGCCTTCGCAACCCCCAGTACGCGGCGATCGCGCTATCGGCACCGCGCGCCCAGTCGGCGCAATAGCCGGGGCTGCGGCGCAGATATTCCCACGCGAGGCCGGGAGGATCGAGGCTCACGGTGTAGAGGTAGGCGGCGGGCGGGTAGTCGGCATAGCTCACGGGCATCTCTCCGCCGGCCGGCGGAACGAAGCGCGTCGCGCTCAGCCTATGGTTGTCCAAGCATCAGGATAGCGGCGGCAATCGTTAAGAACAGGTTGATCGGGTCCGCTTTGGGTGCAATCCGTGAAATCAGGACAACGGCTCTATGGTAGGGGAGGCGCTTGTCTTGGGCGTTGCGAGCAGATCGTCGATCAGGCGGTGAAGATCGAGACCGATGATTTCGGCGATGTCGAGGAGCTCGACGACATCGACGCGTCGCCCCCCGCTCTCGATCGACGAGACGACGGACTGGTAGCGTTCGAGACGATTGGCGAGCTGTCCTTGGCTGAGGCCCGCACGGTTGCGCTGCTCCACCAGGAGTTCGATCAGGCGCACTTGCCGCGGGCTGCGAAGTGTCTTGGGCATGCGCCCGCGTCGGCCTCCATGTTCGAGCCGACAGACCGAGTAATCAGGATTTCGGGATTTCAGAAAATCTGGTTATGAGTGGCCAACGGACGGGGTTTGATCATGGGCCTGATCGAGGAACGGCACCCGGCGTTCAAGCGGCTGATCGGCTTGTGGCGTGACGCGCAGAGCGATGAGCTGCCGCCGCCGGCGGACGCGCTGTGCCGCAGGGCGCTCGGCGATCTCGCACGCGTCACGGTCGTGCTGGCGCAGTGCGAAGGCGACGACCTCATCATTGCCGAGAGCGGCGAGATGGTCGACGCCCTGTATGGCGAGCCGCTGACGGGTCGAGATGTGGCATCGCTGTCTGCCGCGCGCGGCGACGCGGCCGAGGAGGCGCGTTCGGCGGTCGCGACCGGCAGGCCATTGCTGATCGAGGATGAAATGGCCGCTGCGCCGACCCGTCGCCGCATCGCTCGCCTCTACCTCCCGCTTTCCAAGGAGGACGGCAGCCGCGACGGCGTGCTGTGCGGCATTGTCGCCACTGCCTGAACTCGCGCCGCCAAACACACCTTCGCCCCGCCCGGCAGACCGGGCGGGGGTCGGGAGTGGGCTCAGTCGCCGCGCTTGCCGTTCGGCCGCGACCAGATGAGCGAGTAGGTGTCGCCGCCCTCGTCGTCGAAGAGGTTGGCGTAGATCGGGGCGGTGAAGCTCGGATCGTCCAGCTTCAGGCCCAGGTAGTCGCGGTTGTCGTTGGAGCGCTTGGCCCAGGCGGCGCCGACCTCGACCGTGCCGACGAAGACCCGGTGGGTGGGCGCGTTGTCGTTGGAGCGGTTCTCCTCGGGAACGATGCGGACGTTCTTGGCCTGGACCGCGAGGGTGTTGACGGTGCCGGTGTAGGTGTTGCCCGAGCGCTTGAAGGTGCCGATGGTCGCCATGGTGGTTCTCCTGATCTCGAGCCCGCGCCAGTGCGGCCTCGATGGCGATCGTCAGGCCGGAGGCGATCGGCGCTGCACCCGCTCGCGGGCCGGAGCATCGCGGAGGACGGCGGACGGACGGCTTTCTTGCCTCGCGAGGAATGGCCGCCAGGCCAGGGGAAGAAAGTTGTCCGGCCGGCGTTGCGGCGAGCCGGTCGAGGCGCAGCCGACCTTCGGCCAGATCAAGCCATCTCAAGAGGCCGCATGGAATGGGCTTGGGATACCCAGAGAACCTCGATCAGTGCGACAGGCTCTTCCGAAGCTGGGCGGTCCACCTGCCGACGTCCCTGCACCCGGCGAGTCGGCCAGTAAGCGGACCGTCAAGGAAATCGCCGCCGAGATCGCACCATGTCTCAACCTCGGCATTGCTGAGGATAACCGCCTGGGCAAAGCTCCGACCGGACGGGGTGATCCTCGGACGGCGGCGGCCGAGCGTCAGTCCGCCCGCTTTTCCAATCCTCAAGGCGTGGGCGAGCGCCCGAAGGCTTCAGCGTGGCCGGAGGGACTTCACCGCGGTGCCAGGCTCGCCTCCCGCGCCCCGCCCGGTCCGCCGGGCGGGGCGAAGGCGGTCATGCGCGCCCAAGCGCTCGCAGCGACAACCGCACTCCCGAACATCGAGAACACGGTCTGCCAGGTGGCATTGGGCACCAGCGACCCGGCCAGCCCATGCACGACGCCGTAGCCCGCCAACGCCGCCGGAGTGATGTAGAGGATAAGGATGCCGAGCCGCACGGCCGGCGAGCGGCTGCGCTCGATCGCGACATGGCCGACTGCGTAGACGAAGGCTCCGCTGACTAGCGCGACGACGCTGGCGCCAAGGAGCCCCGAGCCGCTGCTGTAGGCGAGCCACCCGAAGAGCGCTCCGGCGGCGACCGGCAGTGCGTAGATCGCGAGCGAGAAGGTCAGCCAGGCGAGCATCGCCGCGGCCGACAGACAGAGCGCGAGAGCAAGGATCATGGCGGTGTACTCCGTCGCAAAGAGGAACGGTCGCGCCTCCACCACCACCGCAGCGCGGGAGCAGGATAGCCGCAAATACGGCTTTGCGGGAGTGCGGAATTGCGCTCCCGGTCCGATGGTCGGCGGTCGCTCATAGTTCAGCTAAAGGGGTCGTATTCATGGACGATCCTCTCGGCGGGGCCGTCGAAGTCGACCGTGGGCATCGCTCCGTAGCCGTCATCGGTGAGGACGAGGACGATGCAGACCATAAGCGTCTTCGAGAGTGCGAAGGCGTGACGCTGGGCGAGCTGAAGGGGCATCGGATCGGCTCCTGTTCGGGAGCGGGGACCGCCCCCGCTCGACAGGCGCCCGTTGCGTCCGGCGCGGGGCCGCGATCACCGAAGGCGAAGCCGCGGCGGTAGCGTCAGCGTATCGACCCTTCACGGGTTGATCGAACAAGGTCCCGAAGTGGACCAAGGATCAGCGACTATGAGACGGGGCGGTGCGCGCGTATTCAGGAGCCGAAAAGCTCTGGAAGGACAGCAACGATGCCCGAGCTTACCGGACGTGAACTGCATCTCGTCAAGAAGGCGCTCGCGATCGCGGTGCTCGCCATCCAGAGCTCGCCAGACGGGCCGTTCCGTTCCGAGTCCGATCTGACAGACATCAAGGCGCTGCTCGATACCATGATCGAGTCCGACGTGGAGCTTGAGCACTACGCGCGCGCCGCGCGTGTTGCGGTGACCGGTCAGCCGGATTGAGCCGATCGCGACCGATTTGGTGACGATTGAAGGTGGGAAGCGCTCACGCGCCCCCCTTCCTGAAGTCGAAGACCGGGATGCCGAGCTTGCGCGCCTTGTCAGCGAGGTTGTCCTGGATGCCCGTGCCAGGGAACACCACGACCCCGATCGGCATGACCTCCAGCATCGCGTCGTTCCGCTTGAACGGTGCGGCCTTAGCGTGCTTCGTCCAATCGGGTTTGAAGGCGACCTGCGGCACCTTGCGGTGGTCGGCCCATCGGGACGCGATCTTCTCGGCGTCCTTCGGGTTGCCGCCGTGCATCAGCACCATGTCAGGGTGCTTGGCGTGGACCCGGTCGAGCGCCGCGAAGATGGCGTTGACGTCCTGGCACGCCCCGCCGGTGAAGGCGACCTTCGGCCCGGCCGGCAGCATCACCTCGGCGTCGGCCCGCCTGCGGGCAGCGAGGAAGTCGCGGCTGTCGATCATCGCCGCGGTCAGCGCCTTGCGGTTGACCATCGAGCCGGTGCGCGGGCGCCAGGGGGAGCGGAGGTGGCGTTCGTAGAGGTCGGCGGCGGTGTCGCGCATCAGCTCGAAGGCGTCCCGGCGCTCGAGGTATGTCCGACCTTCGAGAATGGCGCGCTCAAGTTCGACCGATCGGACCTCCGAGCCGTCCTGCTCCCGCTCGAGACGCTTCTGCGCCTGCTCGTTATCGTCGAGCTCGCGCTCGATCCGCTCGGCGGCGCGGTGGAAGAGGTTGACCTGGCCCCAGAGCAGATCTTCGAGGTCGGGTTCGAGACGGGTGTCCTGAAGCATGAAGGCGAGCGCGTCGAAGATGTCGGCCAGTCCGCCGGTGACATGGTGGGCTTCGGGGAGCGGTCGGGGGTCGGGCTCGTCCTGGAACGGTCGGTAGCCGTAGAGCTGGAGTTCGTGGAGGATGGTGGCGGTCGGGCTCTCGTCCTGTGGCTCGTCGTGGTCAGTCATGGTCGCCTCCGGTTCGGGGTTGCGCTTCTCGCGGCCTTCCATGGGCGACGAAGAGCGGGGGCGGACCGGGCCTGCACCGCCGGGCTCTCCCGGCGGCCGGAACATCGTGGAGGACGGCGAGCACGACTTTCTTGTCTCGCGAGGAAGGCCGGCGCAGCCGGGCGGGGAAGAAAGTCGCGCGGAGCCGTTGCCGGCCCGGACCGCCTCCGGTCCGATCGCCCTCTCTAGGAAGGCCGAAGGCGCGGCTCTCCCGCACCGGAGCAGCCAGCCACCGCGATGCTGCCGGGTCAGGCGGCAGACCGCTCCAGAACGCCAGGATCGAGGAAGCGTGCGACGTCCTCCGGAGCGAGCTGCACCCGCATCCCGGCCGCGAGCTCTCTAAGCCCGAGCAAGCGAAGGTCGTCGTTGAGGTCGCCCAACCACGCATCCAGCGGCACCGCCTCGATCCCGACCTCCTGCGCCCTGGCTGCCAAATTTGCCACCGCTCCTCGGCCGGCAGCATCGTCGTCGCGCACGAGGTAGAGCCGGCGCACCGTCGGCGGGAGCAGGAGGGCGGCCAGGTGGTTGGCGGACAGCCCCGCGATGATCGGCAGCGTCGGCGTGGCCTGCCGGAGCGAGAGCATGGTCTCGATGCCCTCGCCGACCGCCAGCACGTCGTCCGCGACCCCGAACCTGACGCCGTGTCCGAGCAGGTTGCCCATGGCGCGTCGCGGCGTCGACACCGGCGCCTTGTCCTGTCCGTTGGGCGAGAGCCAGGTGCGATTGATGCCGGTCAGCGACCCGTCGCCGTCACTCACCGCGGCGATCAGTGCTGGCCAAGCGTCGCGGCGGCAGTCGGCCGGGTCGCCCTCGTCGCCTCGATACCAGCAGCGCGGATGGAACCGCAGGTTCGCGCAGTTCCGTAGATCCGCAATGCCGCGAGTGTGGAGATACGCTTCGGCGACGGTGCCGACGATCGGACGCGAGATCGCCCAGAGCCGCCGTGCCGCCTCGTGCGAACCTGCGGGTGCCGACGGTCGCTGCTCGCGGGCGGGCGGCTCGATGCGTGGAAGGCGGAGAAAGCTGCGTGCCTCCTCCAGCACGTCGCGCAGGCCATCGAGCCGTCGGTTCGCCGCGATCAGGTCGAGGAGATCGCCGTGTTCGCCGGTGGCGGCGTCGGTCCATTTGCCAGCCGCGCCCTTGCCAGTATCCGGCCCGGTCAGGCGCACGAACAACGACCGGCCCGGCGTATTGTCGATGTCGCCTACGAGCCAATAGCGGCCCTCGCGGCGACCGTTGGAAAGGTAATGGCGGCACACCGCCTCGGCATCACGCGCGAGACGGTGCGCCACGTCGGATGCGGCAGTTCGCATCGGCGGCTCCGAAAAAGAAGGCCCACCGGCTGCGGAGCCGGTGGGCCGAGTTGGACGGGTGCTTCTCCGGCTACTCAGCCGCGATCGCGTGCGGCGCGAAGCTGGCTTCGTCTGCTTCATCCTCCCGTGGGAGGGAGGTTTCGCCTTCCTCAGCGTCCTCCTCTGGTGCCGCACCGTCACTGCTCGTGACTTCCTGCTCGATCGTGGTGGCGTCGGCGATCGCGAGTTGGAGCAACGAGCGCCCCGGAGTCCGCAGCGGCTCGGGCAACCACCCGCTGCTCGCGAGCAGCGTCTCCGCTTCTCCCGCCATCTCGCCCCTCTTGAGGTGCTCGATGCGATCGGCAGCCCGCTGTCCCTTCGCTTCGATGACCGCCTGCAGGATGCGCGCTTTGGTCACCCGGCCGAGATAGCCGTTCACGGTCGGCGTCCACCCTTCCGACGCCATGTCGAGTTCGACCGCCTGGGCGAGCCGGTCGGCATGGGCGAACGCGCGCGGGCGACGGTTCCAGGCCTCGTGCACGGCGTTGACGCCATGAGCGACACAGTGGGCGAACAGGGCCCCACGGGTGTCGCCGTCGAACGCCTGGAGCGCGTCCCAGAGATCGGCCGACTCCCTTGGCAGCGTATCGCGCCACGACTGGTGGCGGGCGGCGACCGCGATCGCCGTGGCGCTGTCGTTCAGCCCCGGCGCTTGGCTGCCGAACTGAACGCTCTTCACATCCAGCTCGATGCAGCTATCCGATCGGTAGGAGTAGAACACCCCCAGCGTCAGGGCATGCAGGGCGGCGACGAACGCCACGTCGGGCCGCTCGCCGAGCGCGTGGCGGAGACCTAGCGTCCGGTGGGCGGTGAGCTCGGTCAGTAGCCGGTCGGAGAGCGGACGGATGCCTTCCTCCTCCTCGGGCTCCACCGCGGCGGGCGCGGGTCCGACGTCGCCAGCCTCGTCGTCCGCCGACACCTGATCGATCGGGCGCTCGCCGTTGGTGTCGTCCTGCGTGATCGGAGCGGCCTCGACCGGCAGCTCGTCCTCGGGTCGGACATAGCCACGCTCCACGCGCAGCGAACCGTCGGCTGCGATGCTGACGAATGCGCCCGCGCGGGTAACCTCGCCGGCGTCGAACAGCACCGGCCGATCGTGCAGCGCCTCCATGGCGGTCTCGATCTCCGCCATGCGCTGATCCTGCTCGTCGGTCAGCTCCTCGGCTTCAGCCGCTGCGGTCTCGATGTCGTCGGCCTCCTGCTGGAGCGCCGCGAGCGTCCCTTCCTCCTCGGCGGTCAGCGCGACCGCTTCGCCACGGAGCTGACGCAGGCCATAGGTGTGACCGTAGGCGAAGTCCGGCGCGATCTCGACCCACTTCCAACCCTCGGCGCCGATCGTCACCGACGCCTCGTTCAGCTTCTCCGCCATCAGCATGTCGATCAACCCGACGTCCTGCAGCCAGCCGCCGTCATCGCCCTGGAACAGGTCGTTGAGGATCGTGCCGCCTGCCTCCTCGTAGGTGGCCACGCCGATGAACAGCGCACGCTTGTCGGAGGCGCGCACCGCTCCCTCGGTCAGCATGCGACGGATGGTGTAGCCCTGCTTGTCGTAGGACTGGGTGAGGCGCTCGAACACCTGCTCCTGGCGGGCATGGTCGCCGTTGACAGTGAACGCCATCAGCTGGTCGAGCGTCAGGCCGTCCTCGGCGTAGACGTCGAGCAGCCTGGGGCTGACCGACGCCAGGCGCAGCCGCTGCTTGACCACAGCCACCGACACGAACTGGCTGGCGGCGATCTCCTCCTCGGACTGACCCTTCTCGCGCAGCGCCAGGAAGGCCCGGAACTGGTCGAGCGGGTGCAGCGGCGCGCGCTGGATGTTCTCGGCGAGCGAGTCCTCCTCGGCGATACCGTCGGTGCGCACGACGCAGGGAACGGGCGCGTTGCGGGCGAGGCGCTTCTGCTTGGCGAGGAGTGCCAGCGCCCGGTAGCGGCGGCCGCCGGCGGGGATCTCGAACATGCCGGTCTCGGCGCCGGCCGCGTCGACGACGGCGCGCACGCTCAGGCCCATGAGCAGGCCACGGCGGGCGATGTCCTCGGCGAGCTCCTCGATCGAGACGCCCGCCTTGACGTGGCGGACGTTGGACTGGCTCAGCACCAGCTTGTCGAACGGGATGTCGCGCGACGACGACAGGGTGATCTTCTGGACAGACTTGGCCACGGTAGGTCTCCGTGACGGGCCGGCCGGGAGCCACTCTCTCGACCCTTCAACCCGTCACGAAGCGCAGCGCCGCCCTCTTCCTCTGAAGAGAACGACGCCGCAGAACCTGACTTCCGGAAGGCGTAGAGCCGGACCCGCACGGACCCGGAGATCAGCCTAAGCGGCGCGGTCGAACAGCTTCTTGGCCCGCGCCTCGAAGTCGAGCCGCACGTCCTGATGGGGCTTGTCGCGGGCGACCGCGGTGATGCCCTGGACGAAGTCGAAGATGCTCGCCGGCGGATGGCCTTCTTCCGCCAGCACCACGTCGATGATCCGGCCCGCCTCCGCCTTGCTGAAGCCGCGCTTGCGCAGGAAGTCGGTCCGATCCTCGTCGGTGCGGGCGACGATGCGCTCGCGCGCCGCCCTCACGCCGCCGACGAACGACGCGGGTGAGGAATTGGCGAACCGGGTGAGCGCAGGCGCCGCCTGGTGCGCGAAGCGAGAGGCCGCGAACTTCGAGTGCCGGATGGTGATCTCCTCGAAGTCCTCCACGCCCCAGAGATTGCGGTTCTGGCAGACGGCGCGGAGATAGAAGCTCGCGATGCCGAGCGTCTTCGCGCCCACCTCCGAGTTCCAGCAGTAGAAGCCGCGAAAGTAGAGGTCGGGCGAGCCGTCGGGCAGCCGCCCCGCCTCGATCGGGTTGAGGTCGTCGACCAGGAACAGGAAGACGTCGCGGTCGGACGCGTAGAGCGTAGTCGTGTCGCGGCTGATGTCGACCAGCGGGTTGTAGACGCCCGTCGACCAGTCGAGCACGCCGGGCACCTTCCAGCGCGTGTCGCCAGTGCCGTTGCCCGCGATCCGCTGCACGGCGGCGACTAGCTCGTGATCGTAGATGCGGCCGTAGTCCGGGCCGGTGACCGCGCGCAGCTCGACCCGGCCGTCCATCGTCTCCAGCGTCTTCACCTGCTCGGCGCGGTGCGAGGTCAGGCCGTACTGCAGGTTGATGCCGGCGAGCGGCGCCGGCAGCTGGCGCAGGTAGGCGGCGGGTGCGCCGACCAGCGCGGCGAGCTGGCCAAAGCTCCAGTGGGTCGGCGCCAGCGCCACGTCATAGCCGGGCAGCACGAGGTCGAGCCGCTCCGCGTCGTCGCGGCTCGCCTCGACGCGTACGGCGGCGCTCTCGACGGTGCGGGTCCGGCTGCGGTCGGCGCGGCCCTTCACCGACGCCATCAGCTCGGACAGGGACTGGTAGCGCTCGTCGTCCGGCCTGCTGAACCACTCGGACGACACCCGCCCAGTTCGCTCACCCCGGCTGACATCCACCTTGTAGCCGCCGCGCGCATCAGGGCGGGCGTCCAGAACCTCCACGTTGCTCATCGCAGGTCTCCGCGACGGGCTGGCCGGGAGCCTCTCTCTCGACCCTCAACCCGTCACGGCGACAGCCGCCACCCTCTTCCTCTTACGCGGGGCGTTGCGGGGCGGCCGCCCCGCAGATGGGGTCGGCCGAGAGGAGGCTCGGCCGCAGGGGAAGGCCTCCCCTTCCAGGTTCAATGCCCGCTTAGCGCGCAGCCTCTTCCAGACTTATGTCGCTTAGCGTTTAAGCGCGGAAGGAAGAACGCGCCACCACGTCGCGCCTCGCTGGGTCTTTCGGGTACTGCCATCTCGCACACCCTCGTCCAGCAGGTCGGCGATCGTACGTCCTTCTGAGGAGGACGAGTCATGAACTTCGAATACGATGCCATCGTCACGCCGTTCGAACCGCCCAACGGGGTCGGACATCCCTGCAATTTCAGGAAGCTGGAGCTTCATAGTGTTCCGTGCGTCGCCAGCCTTGGATAAAGTCATCGTTCTTAAGCGCCCGGTCCTGGCGTCCCGAAGAGTGCGGCTTCCGGCGAAGAAGCTGTCGACCACGCGCAGAGGAATTTGCGTCTGCGTTCGTCCGCGACCGTGTCGGAGCCTCATCACCAAAGCTCGCGAGGCCTGCGAAGCAGTGTCGGCAACAGGGAGCTCGCCGAGCTCTTCAAGCACGATTTCGAGCCGCCATCCCAACGCATCCGCCGCAAAGGCGAGATCAGGAAGATCTTCGGCCTTGAGGTCCAGCAGACGAGGCGATCTAAGTTCAAGCACGGTGTCACGTTGCGCTAAACGCATGACCTCCAGGACTTCGTATGCTTTGGCGCGCCATGAGCCGACACTGAAGCGCCTGATCAAATCGCGGCGCGCTAGTCGAGCAAGGTAGCTGTTGACCCTCCACCGGTCCGCTTTGGAGCGCCCCCAATCTCGCGTCAGCCACTCGTATGCTACAGCTGCACAACGCGTCATTTCTGAGCGGCCAACTCCTTCAGCAAGGGCAAGCAGCGAAAGTGGGGACGTTCGTTCCATCTGCTGATGAGCGCCCTCCAAGCTTTCCCAAAGCTCAGCTCGCGTGCCTACGTGTACCGTGTCGTGCCAGATGAATACATCGATCCAAATACCGCCCTCGCTTACTGAACGATGTTGGGACGAATCGAGAGACTTGGCTTCAGCTGCTGAATAGATTTCGAAAGTTTGGATATGAGCCGCCGGATCTCCCGGGCTTGACGGGATGGCAACGTGGAGCGCGTTTGCCCCTGGGAATGACGAGAATAGCGGCAGAGCTAGGCCATGATCAGTCAGGCGCTCATAGGCTATGAGCGTCATCGTCAGGGCGCTATCGCCGCCGCCGGTCATGCAGCGGCGCTTCCAAGCCGGCGGCGCATGATCTGGGCGATCACTTCGGCGAACGAGTCTGGCGTTTCGTTAGGACGCCAATCGTAGGTCTCGAAGTCGACGTTCAAGTCACGAATAGACTTTAGCAGTGTACTGTTCGCTCCGTTTGGGTCTTCAAGAAGTTGCTCTGGAAAGACGAGAAGCCGCGCGTGTCCTTGCCTCAGGTCAACGGGCTGGGCGTAGGCAAGTTCTATAGCGGACGCGCGTCGATCTGGCTTCTCGCGCCCTGTAGAAGCGAGAGAAGCTATTCGGACCCAGTTCTGAGCGACAGAGCGCCAGTGCGGGATTGAGCTTGCGAGGCCGGATTTAACTTTCGCATCATAGTATGCCTCAACACCGCCGAAAGCCCACTCAATGTGTCGAATCGCAGACGCCAAGTCTGGCTCCAACTCAAAGTCTTCGACGTATATGGATGGATCTACGACCTCGTCGTAGAAGCCCGCCATGTAAGCTCCGGTATCGAATGGAAACACATGATATGGCGCAGGCAGCGCGCTTGGTGACAGCGCAATAGCGAACGGAAAGAAGTTCAGCTGATCGTTCTTTTCGTCGCCACGACCAAAGCGATATGCTGGTCGCGCTACAAAGAAGTAAACGAGTTCCTTGCCGAAAACGCTGCACTGGCGGCGCTCAAGCATACCCCCACTAATAATGCGCCGCCCCCAGCCGACAGAGGTCACGTGCACTAGGTCAGGTGGGGCAACCGAGATCGTAGGGCAAGCTGCTTTGGCGAGCTCGACGAGTTCGCGATTTGCGACGACGCCACGAGGCCTCCTCCTGGTGTCTGTCGTCATACTTAGCACTACTCCTATTTGAACGGCGTTCCATGATCGCCGGGGTCAGAAGGCTAGCCTGTTCGGGTTTGCGTTACCACAGCAGGCGGCTGCGTGGCGTCGCTGGTCATTGGGCGTATCCGGGTATCGCGCTGCCATGTTGCCGGTTGAGCTCACTCGGCTGCAAGCGCAGCTGGGTTCACCCCCATCACCTCGTCGTAGCGACGGACCTTTGCGCCTTTCGACCGCGAGAGGCCCGGCTTCGCGAAGACGATGATGTACTCATGCACGTTTTTGAAAAGAAAGTTCGGCGGGTACGGATAGCTGCCGAATATGGGCCGCTGCCCATTAGCTGATCCCCAGCGGCCTCCAGTGCCGTCCTTGGACCAGATGATCTCATTGATCATCACTAACCCGATTTCACGCAGCATCACACCAATGTCCGTGCTGAGCGGGAACGTGAGCAACCCGTGATCGGTCATTTGATTAACATTCGCGGTGACTACGCAAAGCTTTCGTCCCGGACGCAACACGCGGTAACACTCCTGGAACACTCGGCGGAGTTCATCGAGAAAGTCGACATAGCTGCCGGCAGTGCCGATATCGGTGTTTCGGCCGCCGTAGTCGGCTTTGTCCCAGTAAGGAGGGCTCGTAACGACTAGGTCGATGCTGCCGTCCTCGATGCCGGATAGATCACGAGAGTCGCCTTTGCGCGCCTCGAACAAGCCGAGGTCCAACTGCTCTCTCTTCACTCTCGCCCGCATTTCTTTGACAAACTTGGAGTTCTGGTCGATGCAAATGGCCCGACGCCCTTCGCGGATCGCCGCTACCGCCGTTGATCCGACCCCCCCGAAAGGATCGAGCACGGTCTCGCCCCAGAAGCTAAACAGCTTCGTGAGGCGCTTAGGAATCTCCGTCGGAAACGTGGCCGGGTGAAGTTCATGGCTGACGTTCGCGATGCTCCAAACCGTCTTAGTGTACTCGCGCCATTCTTCTTTGGTGAGCGCGCTAAGCGCCTTTACTTCCGCGCCGGGCTTCATCCCTCAACTCCCTCATCTACTCTGTTGCGTGCAAGCCGGACCGAGCCGTCAATCGACACGACGCGCTGTTCGAAATCGCGCAGCATCTCGGCCGTGCTGGGATCGGCGCCAATCAGGTCCGCGAGCAACGTGTCGATCGCGCTTCGCACGTCGCTGATCTTCGTTGGTCGGAAGGCGAAGGTCAGGCGGTCGCGATTGGCACTGCAGATCACGTCTTGCTGCAGGCCTGCCCACGCTGATCTACCGAGAGTTGCCAGTTCCTCCGCTGACTTCCGCTCAAGCTTTAAGTTTAGCAGAGGCAGTTCCGCGAGGAACCAAGCCGGGACGTGGAAGCCATCGCATTCGACGTGCCATAGCCAATAAGCCATTCGTGATGACAAAATGGCCGTGACCACATCGGCTTCGTCGATAGTCGCGCAACGGAGCCGGCTTATACCGCTGGCGCTAAGTGTTCCGCGCCAGCTCAGCTGGTCGGGATAATTCCGAAACACGTTTAAGAAGTTGTAGGCTGTACCAGCAACGAAAACGTCGGAACTCAGGGCAGTCCCGACGATCTCCGATGCGGCCGCCTTGCTCGGCTCGGGGCGAGCGCCAGACCGGAGCCGGTGAGGTTCAAGAGCGCGATACAGCGCAACCTCGGCGTCAGATCCGAGCTTTGGGACGAGGCGCGCGATTGGGGTCTGGCCCATTCCCGCAGCCCTCGCTTCGGTGAAAATGGTCGCCCGCTGCCGGCTCGTCCATTTCAGAAGGCGGCTGGTTCGGATGGAGGAAGGCGTCGGCCCGGGGCGCCTGATCGCGATCGTCGCTCGGGTTTTTGCCTCCTCCCCAAAGAGAGCGTGCGGCTGGCGATCGAAAAACAGCAGGGTCCACTCGCCTCCGTTGGCCGACATGGCCGAGCGGCAGCGTCGGTGATCGGCGGATCGGTTCGCACCCAGTGCGAGCGGCACAACTAGAGCGGCAGCGTCTTCAGGGCCGCTCGCGATTGTCCAACTCATTTCGATAAACGGAAGGTAGAGCGATGTGGTTGGTCGGCCGTCCGCCATCGGAACGACTTCCCCGGTCGCATATGGGGGATTGCAGATGAGACGAAGCGGCCCCTGACCTGGAGCGAGTTGCCCACGCAGGTCACCTGCGCGCGCAGCGGCGGGCGTATCGACGGCGAGCAAGTTGCCCCGGATCGCAGCCCATGTCGCCAAAGGGTCCGGAGTCTCGCTTGCCACGCCGGCTAGGAGGGTAAAGGCCGCGAAATCGCAGGCCTGGGGAGAGATGTCGCACCCAGTAAGCCTCGACTCTGCGAAGCTCACTCGATCCCCTGCTCGGCAGCGACGTAAGGCGGCGGCAAGGAAGACGCCGCTGCCAACAGCCGGGTCGAGCCACCACTCGTCCGCTTCAGCGCCGGCTGAGTCTGCGATGGCCGCTACCATAAACTCTGCAACGTCGCTTGGCGTGTAGAACGACCCGACTTTTTTGCGCTCAGCCCGACTGGCGGAGAGTGAAGTATCTCTCATCACGTCCAGGCGGGTGGTCCGGCCATAGGTATCGAGCAGATATGGAAGAAGCTCCGACAGATGCGCTTCACCGGCGAGCGGTCTTAGCGGCGCATCAAGCGCCGACCATTTCAGATAATCGTCGACGCCGAACCAAGCGCCTGCGCGACAGCCGTCGGCCGCGAGGCCGCTACGGGTTATGTCGACCAGGGTCACAGCTACCGCGGCCCATGCGACCCGATCTTCGACGCCTGTTCGGATCACGTCGCGACGAGACGCACCTTCGAGCCAGCCGCCATCCAACCCGAGCTTGCGAGCCACGCCGACGGCAGCGAGCACATGCTCGCGCAATGGCGCGACCTGCCCTTCGAGCGAGCGCCCCGCCCGAGGCGAGGCTGGCCGGGCCACCGTCATGGCCGAACCTCGGGCGCCGCAAGCAGCGCCGCCTTAAGCCAACGCTCGTCGAGCTCGCGTTCAATCAATTCGGCAGCACAGTCCGAATTCGAGCGCCCAAGAGAATCGGCGTGCGCCCGGAACCGCTCAGCGTGATCGGTCAGGATGTAAGCCGAAACCTTACTCGATCGCGTCTCTTGGGTCGCGGCCGAACCCGCGCCTGGCCGAAGCAGCCCAAGCTCTATCTCGCGCAGGATGAGAAGGGTCAGGAGAGCCGACCCGCTCGTCAGGCCGACTTCCTTGCGGTACGCCTCAAATCGGAGATGGCAGTTAGCTTTGACGTACGCGTGTACGGCAAGCTTCTCGGCCTTCTCTTCAAGGTCTGGTTCGCACCTCATCATGAGGTGAACCTTGCCTGACTCAAGATGAGGTGTCAACGCCGTTCGTCTTTTGTTCTGATTTTTTTGGGGGACGTTGTCAATGCTCATTCCTCAGCTCTACGGGCGGCCGTTCGTCGACACGTTGGCGCGTGAGTTTGGGACCGCGGAACGCTGTTACGTCGCCACCGCCTGGGTCAGGGCGTCGGGTGTCGGACTGCTTTGGGATAGCGTCACCGGGATGCTCGGCCGCGGCGGCCGCCTGAGGATCGTGGCCGGCATCGATCGGGAGAATACATCGCGAGAGGGCTTGGCTATGCTCCTCGCCCTAGAAGGGGACGTGCGCGTCTACGTTCGACACAACGAAGCCACACCGATTTTCCACCCCAAGCTGTATGGGTTTCGAACGGCGGACGAATGCCGCGTGCTCGTCGGCTCCAACAATCTGACCGGAGCTGGCTTATCTCAGAATGAGGAGCTGTCGGCCCTGCTCGTCGAACAAGCCGGAGGCCATCTCGAACGCTCGCTGAAGGCGTACATGCGGCAACTGCGTGATCCTGCCGACGGCCTCGCAATACGGCTGGACGAAGATCTTCTCGGTCAGCTCGTAGAGGCAGGCTACGTGGACTCTGAAGCGCGCCTCAAAGGCAAAGCAGGAAATTCTGGGCCGGCTCGTCCAGCGGCGGAGAGGCTTTTCGGTACGCGCCAGCCGATCCGCCGTCGCATTCCGTCCAAAGTTCCGGTCCCTGGCGATATTGATCCGCGACCCGGTAGACCGATGGCAGATTGGAACCGAGTGTTCGTCAAGTTGCGGCTCGCCCGCGTTACTCAAGGACAGATTCCGGTGCCGGTGGCGCGGGAAGTTAGGCGCCGACTTGGTGAGAAGGGTCTAGACGGGCCGTTCACCGTAATCGATCGACACACGAGAGCGGAGCGTCAGATAAGTCCCACCTACCCAAAACGTCGCCCAAACGTGGCAAATACGTACAAGATCGAGGCGATGCCGGCGCAGGGCCATGCCATCCTGAAGCTTGAGCTCGTAGGCAGGCGCGTCCTGGCCGAGTTTTTCGACAGCGCGCAAGCGGATGGCCAAGCCGTGTATGAATTCTTGATCGATGGCTTGCGGTCGGAACCCCCGAGCACAGTCGATCCAAATGGTGCCGCCGCCCGACGAGCGGCGGGGCAGAGCCTGGAGGATGCGACCGAGGAAGTCACGTTGTATCGCTTCGACTGATTGGAGCAGCAATTGGTGGCCGCGGGAGACCGTGCGATCAGGCCGAGGGCTGTACGTTCGAGCCAGTCTGAACCGTCGCCGGTGCACGTCATGGCGATACGCGGTGGCAGGCTCAATCGCATACAGCCAGTGTTCCAGCGTTCGGCTAATAAATTCGCGCATTGTCCCCCGGTGTCCGTCCATGACGGCGCTCTGCGGCCCACCCTTCAAGGTCCGTCACCGCATAGCGGACGAACTTGCCGAACTTGTAGAAGGGTGGACCGCCGCCGAGTGAGCGGTAGCACTCGAGCGAGTGCGGGCTGAGGGCCAGGTAGCGAGCGGCCGCCTCCGTATCGACGAACGGGATCAGGCCAGTCTCATCGACGTGCCGGGCGCGGCGCATGATCTCGGCCGTCGGCCAGCGAGCGTCGGGGTTGCGGCAATCAGACATGCTGCGCCTCCTCTGGAGCGGCCTGTCGAGCGGTCGTCTCAGGCGGAGCGGAGCGGATTTCGTCGCGCCGACCACGATACGGCCGGTAGTTGCCCATCGCCGTCTTGGTCGGCCCCTGCCGGGCGGGAGCACGAGGGGCAGCAGGTCGGGTCGGCGCAATCGTGATCGTCGACAGGGCGTCCGGAGCGGCATCGGCTGCGGCCTCGGGCTTGAACGGCGCCGCACACCTGACCACGCTCTGGCGGCGGGCTGCGACCGTCTCGGCCGCCGCTCGGATCGGGTCGTCCTCAGTGTGGACGTAGCGCATGAACATCGTCACGGTCTTGTGGGCGGTGAGCGCCATGCCGACCTTCACCGGAACACCGGAGTTGGCGATGTCGGTCGCAGCGCGATGGCGGACGGCATGGGTGCCGCAGTGAGGCAGCTCGGCGCGTTCCAAGATGCGCTTCCACCCCGCCCAGTAAGTGTTCTTGGTCATTGGCTGCGACCCGTCGAACAGCGCGGGGATGACGAAGCGGGAGCGCTCATATCGTGGCGCCTCCTTGAGCAGCCGGAGCGCCTCGGCGCTGAGCGGTTTCGACATGCCGCCCGTCTTGCTGTCTGGCCAGACGACGCGCTTGTTGGCGAAGTCGATCCACTCCCACTCGAGCAGGAGCACCTCCGACATGCGGGCGGCGAACTCAAACTGCAGCCGGATCGCGAGAGTCAGGATCGGATGCTCAAGCCCTTCGGCGTCGGCTCGATCGAGGTAGGCATAGAGCCGGGTCAGCTCCTCGTCGGTAATGAGCCGGGTCCGCTTCGAGCCGGTGTACTTTTTGATGTGCCTGCAGGGGTTGGAACCGTCCGGCCGCATGCCCCATAGCTCGGCGAGGTTGAACATCTTACGGAGTAGAGAGAGGCAGTGATTGGCGGCTGTCGGCTTGCCGCGGAGCCGGCCAACGAGATCCGCGACGTCCGACCGTTTCACGTCCGCGACCTTGATCTTGCCCATCGCGGGCAGAACGTGGACCCTCAACGTCGTCCGGTTCCCCCGCACGGTCGACGGCTTGTTCCGCGCTTCCGAGTGCTCGACCATGAAGCGGTCGGACAGGTCCTTCACCGTCGGCGCGGCGCGCGCCGCCTGCCGCTCCTGGCTTGGGTCGCCACCGCCCCGGATGTCAGCGAGAAAGTCCTGGGCGAGCTTGCGGGCCTGGTCGACGGTGATCTGGCCGTAGGTGCCGAGCGCCGGCTTGCGCCGCTCGCCGCTGGGCGTCCGGTAGGAAAGCATGAAGACCTTGCGCCCGGCAGGCGTGATCTTGCAAAAGAAGCCTGGGATAATGGTGTCCCGAAGTTCGTAGTCGGTGGTGCCGGGTCGGGCGGAGTCGACGGCGCTCTTGGTGAGCTTCATTGAAGGCATGTTTGGCTCCTAGCTGGACCCGCCTTCCAGGAGCCACATAGGAGCGGCGCTAGGGAGAACGGGAGCGTTTCACGTCGAGGTCCGGCGTAGGATACGAAGAGCTAAGGTTCTGTTCTACCTTGCTTTATCCTACTCCAGCGCACTCGAGCGTAGAGGAGCGTAGCCCATTCAAAACGGCTCAAAATCGCCAGTCGAAAGGCGTGGGGGTTCGATTCCCTCTACCCGCACCATCCGAAGCCCGCCTCCCTCCCAACTCACCACTCGGATGTGCGCGGGCTCGCGGTTTCGGAGGCGAGAAAAGGCCTGACCGGTACGGGACCGGCCAGGCGGAGGCTCGAAACTCGGGAGCGCGCGAGGATGCATCGCGCCTCGAACTCCGTCATCTCACGATCCGGAGAGAGGGTGGATCCGGCCGGCGGGCGGGCTGACGGATTTGTGAGCGGTGCGGACACCGCCCGGGCAGCCGCGGGATGGAACTGAGCGCCGCACGGGCGCTTATCGCGCAGCCGGAGACCGGGATGCGGAAATAATTCCCGCCCTGACGCCGGCTGCCTCGTGGGGAGAGCGCCATGCCCGTATCCCGTCCGGCCATGCCGGCAGACCGCGCGCGCCAGATCTCCGCCGACGCCCGCGGCGGCGCGTGAGCGGACGATGCGGAGCGACGGCATCCTCGCCTTCGCCCAGGTGGGCGACCTGCACCTGACCGGCCTGGACGCCGATAACCTGCGGGATTTCCGTGCGGCCCTCGCCGAGATCGACGCGGTGACGGGGATCGATTTCGCCTTCCTGCCCGGCGACAACGCCGATGACGGGCGGCCCGACCAGTACGCCCTCGTGCGGGCGGCCCTCGACGGGCTGCGGTTGCCGGTCCACGTCATCTCCGGCGACCACGACATGGAGAGCGGGGGGCTCGACGCCTTCTATGCCGGCCTCGGGGTGCCGCAGCTGCCCTATGCTGCCGTGGTCTCGGGCACCCGCTGCCTGTTCCTCGACATCTGCGGACCCGGCACGGGCGGGCTCGATTTCCGGCTGGGCCCCGGGCAGATCGCCTGGCTCGAGGGGGAGATGCGCGCGGCCGAGGAGGCCGGACAGGACTGCGCCCTGTTCATGCACAGCTACCCCGCCGACCTGACGGGCGCGGGGGAGGCGGCGCGGGTGGCCAACCTCGTCCACGGGGGACCGGTGCGTCTCGTCGCGATCGGCCACACCCACTACAACGAACTCGCCAATGACGGGCGCACCGTCTACGCCGCGACCCGCTCCACCGGGCAGATCGAGGAGGGCCCGGTGGGCTACGCCGTCGCCGCCATCGATCGGGGGTCGGTGGCGTGGCGCTTCAAGGAACTCGGCCGCCCCTGGCCCTTCGTCCTGATCACGGCCCCCGTCGACCGGCGCCTCGTCCATGCCGATGCCCGGCCCGTCGCCGGGCCGACCGAGATCCGCGCCCTCGTCCTGGGGCCGGGCCCGCTCGCCTGCGCCTGCAGCATCGACGGGGGCCCCTGGCACCCGATGCACCGTGCCGAGGGCGAGCGCTGCCACCGGGCCGTCCTCGACTGGCCGCCCGGCGCCCGCCGCCTGAGCGTCCGCGCCCGGAGCGGCGAGGGCCTGCTGGACGTGGACGCCGTCGAGCCGTTCTGCGATCCAGCCGGACAGGTGCGCGCCCGGGGAATCGGCAGCGATGCCGATGCCGTCGGGGCGTGGCCCGAGAAGGGCGTGCTCGGCACGCAGCTCGGACCGAACCGCAACGGCCGGCAATGGTGACCCCCGGCCCGCCGGCCCCCTGATCCTCTCCGACCAAGGAAGCTCGACGCCGATGGGCGCGCTCACCCTGACACCCAACGTGGCGACCTGGAGCATCGCCGCCCTGGCCACGCTCGGCGTGATCGTCCGGCCGTTCGCTTGGCCCGAGGCGATCTGGGCCGTGCTCGGCGCGGCCGCCCTCGTCCTCCTCGGCCTGCTGCCCGCGGGCACCGCCTGGGAGGGCGTGCTCAAGGGAACCGACGTCTACCTGTTCCTCGTCGGCATGATGCTGATGTCGGAGGTGGCCCGGAAGGAGGGCCTGTTCGACTGGCTCGCCGGCATCGCGGTCCGCGCCGCGCGGGGCTCGGCGACGCGGCTCTTCGCCCTCGTCTACGCGGTGGGCACGGTGGTGACGGTGTTCCTCTCCAACGACGCCTGCGCGGTGGTGCTGACGCCCGCGGTCTACGCCGCCGCCAAGGCCGCGCGGGTGAAGGACCCGCTGCCCTACCTCTTCGTCTGCGCCTTCATCGCCAACGCGGCGAGCTTCGTGCTGCCGATCTCGAACCCGGCCAACCTCGTCGTCTTCGCCGAGCACATGCCGCCGCTGACGCGGTGGCTCGCCCTGTTCGCGCTGCCCTCCGCCCTCGCCATCGCGGCGACCTATCTCGCCCTGTGGTGGAGCCAGTCCGCGACGCTGCGCGCCCAGGAGGTCGCCACCGACGTCGCGCCGGCGCCCCTCTCCCGCGCCGGCCTCGTGGCCGGCCTCGGCATCGTGGCCACCGGCGGCGTGCTGATCGCGGCCTCGGCGCTCGGGCGCGACCTCGGCCTGCCCACTTTTCTCGCCGGCCTCGTCACCACCCTCGTCGTGCTGCTGCTCCGGCGCGGCGGCCTCGTCACCGTGGTGAAGGACGTGTCGTGGAGCGTGCTGCCGCTGGTGGCCGGCCTCTTCGTGCTGGTGGAGGCGCTGGAGAAGACCGGCGTCCTCGCCATGATCGCCGCGACCCTGAAACAGGCCGCGCGCGGCGCACCTGCCGAGACGGCCTGGGCGGCGGGCGGCTTGGTCGCCGTCCTGTGCAACCTCGTGAACAACCTGCCGGCGGGCCTGATCGCGGGGGCGGCCGTGCAGGCCGCGCAGGTGCCCGAGAAGGTGGCGGGCGCGGTGCTGATCGGCGTCGATCTCGGGCCGAACCTCTCGGTGACGGGCTCCCTCGCCACGATCCTCTGGCTCACCGCGATCCGCCGCGAGGGCCAGGATGTGGGCTTCTGGCGCTTCCTCAAGCTCGGCCTGCTGGTGATGCCCCCCGCGCTCGTGCTGGCGCTCGCCGGCCTCCTCCTCGTCTGACCCCGCGACCCGAAGGCCTCCCGTGAACGCCGCGCTGCTCTACCCCCTCATCATCGTCGCGGGCGTCCTGCAGGCGCTCGGCAATTCCATGAACGCGCAGCTGCGCGGCCATCTCGTCAATCCGTTCCTGGCGGCCGCGGTCTCCTTCCTGCCGATCGTCTTCGTCTTCGCGACCCTGTTCCTCGTGATGCCGGTGCCGCTGCCGAGCCTGGAGACCCTCGGCGCCATGCCCTGGTACGCGCCCCTCGGCGGCGTGGCCGGGGCGGTGGCGGTGTTCGGCGGCCTCGCCCTCGTGGACAAGGTCGGGGCGGGGCCGTTCAACGGGCTGACGCTCACCGCCAACATCCTGACCTCCCTGGTGCTCGATTCCCTCGGCCTGTTCGGGCTCCAGGGGAGCGGGTTCAAGCCGATGCCCTGGCTCGGCGGCCTGCTCATGGCGGTCGGCGTCACCTTCATCGCCCGCGTCACCCCCGAGGAGGGAGAGCAGGAGGCGGGGCACGGGCTCAGCCCGCGGCTGCTCTACCCCTTCATCGTGGGGGCGGGCGCGCTCCAGGCCATCGGCGTGGTCCTGAACGCGCAGCTGCGCGGCGCCCTGGTCAATCCCTGGCTCGCGGCCCTGGTCTCGTTCCTGCCGGTGCTCTTCGTCTTCGTGCTCGTCTTCCTGCTGCGCCCCAGGCCCCTGCCGCGGCGGGCCGACATCGAGGGGGTGCGCTGGTGGATGCCCCTGGCGGGCGTCGCCGGCGCGGTCGCCGTGTTCGCGGGCCTCCTCTTCGTGGACAAGGTAGGCGCGGGCGCCTTCAACGGGCTCCTGATCACGGCGAACCTCCTGACCTCGGTGGCTCTCGACCATTTCGGCTGGCTCGGCATGAAGCAGGTGCGCGCCGGCCCGCAGCGCCTCGGGGGCGCCGCGCTGATGGTGGCGGGCATCGTGCTGATCTCGCTGGCCTGAGCGCTCAGGCCCCGTCGAGGAACCGGCGGATCCAGGTGCCGACGCGGGCGCTGTCGTGGGGCGCGTCGAGGCTGGCGAGGGCCTGCGCCGCCAGGGCCGGATCCTGCAGGGCGGCGCGGTGGTCGCGCGTCAGCGCCCGCGCGTAGTCGGGCGCGAATTCCGGATGGCACTGGACGGAGAGCGCCCGCCGGTCCGCGTAGGCGAGGATGCCGTTCGGGCAATGCGCGTTGCCGCCGAGCACCCGCGCGGCGGGCGGCACCCGCGTCACCTGATCCCGATGGCTGACCGGCACCGCGACCGGCCGGGCATCCTCCATGAAGGGCGCGGGCGCCGCGACCGCGTAGCGGTGGAGGCCGAGGCCCCAGCCGCGCGCGGATCTCTCGGCCCGGCCGCCGAACGCCTCGGCCATGATCTGGTGCCCGAAGCAGATGCCCACGAGGGGGGTGCGCGGGGGCAGGGCGCGCAGGTACTCCTTGAGCGCGGCGATCCAGGGCAGCGGATCGTAGACCCCGGCCGCCGAGCCGGTGATCAGGAAGGCGTCGAAGGATGCCGGATCGGGCCATTGCCCGGCCGCCACGTCGAAGGCCGCGCAGGTGTGGGAGGGGCCGAGCAGGTCCGCCGACATGGCGGCGTAGGAGGGGAAGCCGGAGAGGCGCGCGGGCGGGCGCCCCGTCTCGAGGATGCCGATCTGCAAGGGTCCGTCCGTCATCCCGGAGATGATGCCGTCTCCGGTCGATCGCTTCGGCTGCACGCGGGCCTCTCCTCCCCCTTGCGGGGAGGGGACAAGCGCCCGTCGCGAACCGAAGCGATCGACCGGATCGGGTTGCGAGACCCGGGATTAGGCCGCGCGGGCCTGCGTCGGCAAGCGGCGCGCCGTCTTGGGCCGGATATCCATGGCGTTGCCGCGCCAGACCACGGCGTTGCGCATCCAGGCCCGGACCCAGAGGAACGGGATCAGCGCGTCGCGCACGAGGAAGGCGAGGAGAAGGACCGGTGAGCGGTACCAGCCGGCCCGGCGCGCGAGCCCGTACTCGGCCCCGTAGGACAGGACGCCGAGGACGGCGAGGCCGAGGGCGGCCGTGCCGGTGCCGGCGAGGCAGGCGGCGAGGACGAAGGGGGCGAGGATGCCGCTCGCGATCTCGGGGGCGAAGAAGAGCGGGAAGGTGACGCGGCGCAGGCGCGCCCAGCGCAGCTGGCGCGACCAGACCTCGCGCAGGCCGCGATGTCCCAGGGGCTGCTCGAAGGGGGCCGGCACGAGATGGACGTGGCGGCCGGCCGCGCGCACCAGCTTCGTCGCCGCAGCGTCCTCGGCGATCTCGGCCGCGAGCGCGCGGATGCCGCCATGGGCTTCGAGGAAGGGCCGGTGCCAGAGCATGCTCTTGCCCTGCGCGAAGCCGAGGCCGATGGCCTCGCCGGTATACTGCCAGCGCGCCTGGAGGGTGTTGAGGAAAGCGCATTCCACCACGGCCCAGAAGCTGCCGGGCCGCGCGCCCACCGGCGTCGAGCAGACGAGGCCGGTATCGGGCCGCCACGCCGCCTGCATCTGCTGCAGGTAGTCGGGGGGCATCAGCACGTTGGAATCGGCGAGCACCACCCAGTCGTGGCGCGCCGCCTCCCAGCCGCGCACGCAGTTGTTGAGCTTCGGATTGTCGCTGATCCGCTCCTCGCCGACGACGATCCGGGCCGGCACCTGCGGATGGGCGGCGATCAGCCGGTGCACGAGGGGCAGCACCGGATCCTGCGCGCTCGCCACGCAGAAGATCGTCTCGTATTGCGGATAGGCGAGTTGGAAGCCGCGGGTCAGCGTCTCCTCGCTGAAGGTCTCCAGGCCGCAGACCGGACGCACCAGGGAGACCGGGGCGCCGGCCGGGAAGGCGGAGGGGCCGCGGGTCCGGCCCAGGCGACGCGCCGTCAGGCCGAGGCTGACCATGTTCACGAGGGTGAGGAGCCCGCACAGGCTCAGGGCCAGCACGGTCGCGTTCGCCTCGATCATGCGGCCTGCCCCCGGCTCGTGTCGCGGCCGCGACCTGCCGCCGCGCCGTTCCGCAGCCCCCTAACAGTCGCGCTGTATCAGTCTTATGACGGCACAGGCGCGCCTGTTCCGGACCCCGCATGATCCCGCCCATCGTGTTCCACCCGGCCTACGAGGCGGCGCTGCCGGACGGGCACCGGTTCCCCATGGGCAAGTACGGGCGGCTCGCGGCCGTCGTCGCCGCCCGGGGCCTCGCGCCGCTGGGATTCGTCGCGCCCGAGCCCGCCTCCGCGGAACTGCTCGCCGCCGCCCACGGCCACGCCTATGTCGACGCGGTGCTGGCGCAGGCGGTCCCCAGGGAGGTCGAGCGCGCCATCGGCCTGCCCGTGACGGAGAGCGTGGTGCGGCGCTCGCGTGCCTCGGTGGGCGGGACGCTGCTCGCCGCGCGGCTCGCCCTCGCCGAAGGGCTCGCGGGCAGCACCGCGGGGGGCAGCCACCACGCCCGGCGCGAGCAGGGGGCGGGCTTCTGCGTGTTCAACGACGTGGCGGTGGCCGCCCGCGCCCTGCGGGGGGAGGGCGCCATCGCCCGGGCGCTCGTCGTCGATCTCGACGTGCACCAGGGCGACGGCACGGCGGACTGCCTCGCCTACGAGCCCGACCTGTTCACCCTGTCGATCCACTGCGAGCGGAACTACCCCACCCACAAGATCGCGGGGGACCTCGATATCGGCCTGCCCGACGGCGTGGAGGACGAGGCCTATCTGGCGGTGCTGGCCGGGCGCCTGCCGGGCCTCCTCGACGCGCTCCGGCCCGATCTGGTGTTCTACAATGCCGGCGTCGACCCGCACCGGGACGACCGGCTCGGGCGCCTACGCCTCACCGATGCGGGGCTCTACGCCCGTGACCGCTACGTGGTCGCCACGGTGCGCGCGCGGAACATCCCCCTCGTGGCGGTGATCGGCGGCGGCTACACCACGGATATCGACGCCCTGGCGGGCCGCCACGCCCTCGTCTTCCAGGCGCTGGCGGCCGAGGCCGAAGGTGCCTGAACCTGCGTCCCGCGCCGGGCCGCCCGGCGCAGCCCCGTGTAAGGCTTTGGTGAGGTGTGCACCGCACAATCCACCTGCGCACCTCTCATCGGCGCGACCGGTCCTGCGGCAGAGTGACGGGGATGTTCGAACGGGTCTGGCACACGGCGAAGGCCACCCTCGCCATCGCGGCCCTGATCGCGGCCGCGCTGATCTCGGCGGACAAGCTCGACCGGCAGCAGCGCCTCGCGCGCCATCCCGTCGCCGATCCGGTGGCGACGGGCGCCATCGCGGATCCGCGTCCGCGCTGACCGCGTCTCGGGGCCGAGGGATGCGCCGGCCCGGGGGCCGGCGCGACACCCCTTACCGCAGGGAGGCGCAGAAGCGCTGAATGCGGGAGCAGGCCTCCTCCAGCGCCGCGTTCGAGGTGGCGTAGGAGATGCGCAGGTTCGGGCCGAGCCCGAAGGCCGAGCCGTGGACCGCGGCGACGCCCTCGCTCTGGAGGAGTTCGGTGACGAAGTCCTCGTCGGTCTCGATCACCTTGCCGCCCTCCGTCCGCTTGCCGATGAGCTGGGCGCAGGAGGGGTAGACGTAGAAGGCGCCCTCGGGCAGCGGACAGGTCAGGCCCGAGGCTTGGTTCAGCATCGAGACCACGAGATCGCGGCGCTCCTGGAAGGCGGCGCGGAAGCGGGTGAGATGCTCCTGCGTGCCGTCGAGCGCGGCCACCGCCGCCCATTGCGCGATGGTGCAGGCGCCGGAGGTCTGCTGGCCCTGGATGAAGTCCATGGCCTTGACGAGGTGCTCGGGGCCCGCCGCGTAGCCGATGCGCCAGCCGGTCATCGCGTAGGATTTCGAGACGCCGTTGAGCGTCAGGGTGCGCGCGTAGAGGCCGGGCTCGATCTGGGCGGGCGTGACGTATTCGAAATCGCCGTAGGTGAGATGCTCGTACATGTCGTCGGTGAGCACCCAGACGTGGGGATGGCGCATCAGCACGTCGGTGATCGCCTTGAGCTCGTCATGGGCGTAGGCCGCGCCCGACGGGTTCGAGGGCGAGTTGAGGATGATCCACTTGGTCTTCGGGGTGATGACGCGCTCCAGCGCCTCCGGCTGGAGCTTGTAGTTGTGCGCCATCCCGGTCTCGACGAAGACCGGGGTGCCGCCGCACAGGGTCACCATCTCCGGGTAGGAGACCCAGTAGGGACGGGGCACGATGACCTCGTCGCCGGGGTTCAGGGTGGCGAGCAGCGCGTTGAAGATCACGTGCTTGCCGCCCGTGCCGACGATGGTCTGGCTGGGCTTGTAGTCGAGGCCGTTCTCGCGCTTGAACTTGCGGGCGATGGCCTCGCGCAGGGGCACGATGCCGGAGACCGGCGGATACTTGGTCTCGCCGCGCCGGATCGCCTCGACGGCCGCGTCCTTGATGTGGTCCGGCGTGTCGAAATCGGGCTCGCCGACCGAGAGGCTGATCACGTCCATGCCGGAGGCTTTCAGCTCGCGCGCCTTCTGCGTCATCGCGATGGTCGCGGACGGCTTCACGCGGGAGAGGGCGTCGGCCAGAAAGCCCATGGGTCGGCTCCGAAGTGTTCAGGCTGTTCGATGCGGCGGCTGAGCCCGCGCGCGGCGGGACCCTAGGCGCAGGGTCCGGAGCCGGCAAGGTGGCGGGGCAGCGGGCCGCCGGTGTCACGCGCCCGTTGCAGGGCTCGTCCGCGGCGGAAGCGCCTCGTGCACGGGGCGGCGCGCGCCCATCTCGAGGGGCATGGTGCTGCCGCTCTCCGTCCTCGATCTCTCCTTCGTGAATGCCGGTGCGACGCCCGCGGACGCCCTCCGGGACAGCCTCGCGCTCGCCCGGCACGTGGACGGCCTCGGCTATCACCGCTACTGGCTCGCCGAGCATCACGCGCTGCCCTCCGTGGCGAGCCCGGCGCCCGAGGTCATGATCGGGCAGATCGCCGCCGCGACCCGCAACCTGCGCGTCGGCTCGGGCGGGATCATGCTGCCGAACCACGCGCCGCTGATGGTGGCCGAGCGCTTCAAGCTGCTCGAAGCGCTGTTTCCCGGCCGGATCGATCTCGGCCTCGGCCGGGCGCCGGGCACGGACGGGGTCACGGCGCGGGCCCTGCGGCGGCGGGACATGCCGCAGGCGGGCGACGATTTCCTCGACCGGCTGCAGGAACTGATGCTCTGGGAGACGGGGGAGTTTCCCGAGGGCCATCCCTTCCGGCAGATCGCGGTCTCGCCGGCGGGCGTGCCCCTGCCGCCCCTGTTCCTGCTCGGCTCGTCCGATTACGGGGCGGTGATGGCGGCGCGCCTCGGCACCGGCTACGCCTTCGCCCAGCATTTCGCGAGCTACGATGCCGGGGAGGCCCTGCGCGGCTACCGCCGCCTGCACCAAGCCTCGCGCTGGGGGGCGCGGCCCCACGCGATCCTGGCGCTCGCCGCGATCTGCGCCGAGACGGAGGGCCGAGCCGAGCGGCTGGCGATGAGCGCGCGCCTCGCGACCCTGCGGCGCGAGCGGGGCGAGTACGGCCCGATCCCGAGTCTCGCCGAGGCGGAGGCCTATCCCTACAGCGCGGCCGAGCGCCTGCGGATGGAGCAGGGCCGCGCCCGGCTCCATGTGGGCAGCCCCGAGACCCTGCGGACCAAGCTTCTGGCGCTCGCGGCCGAGACGGAGGCCGACGAGATCATGATCGTGTCGAGCATCCACGACCAGGCGGCACGGGCCCGCTCCTACGGGCTGATCGCCGAGGCCTGGGGCCTCGGCGACCGTTGATCCTACCAGCGGCAGAAGCGGCGCGGCCCGTAGGGGGTGGGCCGGATGAAGCAGCGGCGCCCGAACCCGCGGCGCGGGCCGGCGAAGGGGCGGCAGCGGCCGTAGGCGCCGCGGCCCCAGCCCGGGCCGCAGCCCTGGGCCACCGTCTCGATGGGGGCGGAGCCCGCGAGCGCCGTGGCGGCGCCGGCGCCGAGCGGGGCGGCCTGCGCCGTCGAGACGGCACCGAGGCCGCCGAGCGCGAGGGCGCCGGCGAGGCCGAGGATGGTCCGTTTGGACATCGGCTGTGTCTCCTGTTGTCCGGTCACGGTGCGGCATCGCGGGTGGCGATGCCTTGACCGTGACCGGACCTAGGCAGGCCCGGCCCGGCGGAAAGGCTCGTGCCCTTCACGATTCCGGGCACCCCTCCGCAGGGACCCGCCGGCCTCAGCGGTGCCGACGCTGCGCGCGGCGGTGGTGCTGCCGCCGCGAGCGCAGGTCGGTGCGGTAGGCGCGCCGGCCCGGATCGATGCCCAGGGCGCCGTTGACGGTGCCGACCGCGCCGCCGACCGCCCCGCCCACGACGCCGCCGATCGGGCCGCCGACCCGGTTGCCCTCCGCCGAGCCGCGCTCGACGCCGCCGACGAGACCCTGGGCCTGCGCGCCCGCGGCGACGGTCAGGGTCGAGGCCGCGAGCGCCGCGGCGAACAGGATGCGCTTCATGGGGACAATCCTCGGTTGCGTGGCCGGAGCCTGCGGGCGTCGGCGGCCGTACCTTTTGCCGGCTCGTCACGCCCGAGGGATCAACGGCCCGGGCCGTGAAAGGTGACGGGACGGCCCCGGTCTTTCGCCGGCAGGGTGAACGCTTCGAACCGCAAATACGCGGTTCGCCGGCGCGCGCGGGAGCCGCTGGCATCCGCGCCGGGCCGCTGCTAGAAGCCGCCCATGCAGATCAATCTTGACTTATCGCGCCGCGGCCGGGCGGGTGCGCGAATTACGGGCCCGGCTTCCGCCTGAGAGCCGCGCCGACGCGGTCGCGTGGGAGCCGGGATGTCTGCCCGCAAGCCGGCCAGGACGATCCGACGCGAGGCGTGGGTCCGGCAGCCGGCGTGACGCCGCCTTTTCCAGGACGCCCGAACCGATGAGCGACGCGAAACCCACCGATCCCGCCGCCGAGAGCAGCGGCCGCGACTACGCCAAGACCCTGTTCCTGCCGAGCACCGACTTCCCCATGCGGGCGGGCCTGCCCACCCGCGAGCCGCTGCTGATCGAGCGCTGGGAGCGCACCGACCTCTACGGACAGCTGCGCGCCCGCGGGCAGGGACGCCCGAAATTCGTGCTGCACGACGGCCCCCCCTACGCCAACGGCAACATCCATATCGGCACGGCGCTCAACAAGATCCTGAAGGACGTGATCGTCCGCTCGCAGGGCGCGCTCGGCTACGAGGCCAATTACGTGCCGGGCTGGGACTGCCACGGCCTGCCCATCGAGTGGAAGATCGAGGAGCAGTACCGCGCCAAGGGCCGCGACAAGGACGCGGTCCCCGTGGTGGAGTTCCGCCAGGAATGCCGCGCCTTCGCCGCGCAGTGGCTCGACGTGCAGCGCAGCGAGTTCAAGCGCCTCGGCGTCACCGGCGACTGGTCGCATCCCTATTCGACCATGGCTTATCCCGCCGAGGCCGCCATCGCCGACGAGCTGATGAAGTTCGCGGTCTCCGGCCAGCTCTACCGCGGCTCGAAGCCGGTGATGTGGTCGGTCGTCGAGAAGACCGCGCTGGCCGAGGCCGAGGTCGAGTACGAGGAGCACGTCAGCGACACGATTTTTGTCGCGTTCCCGGTCGTACGGAAGTCCGATGTTCGCATACCGAAATTTTACGGCCGGGATGAACCTGCCGAGGTTTCGCCGAACCCGGATCCGCTACTCAAGGGCGCGTCGGTTATCATCTGGACGACGACACCTTGGACGATTCCAGGCAACCGGGCCGTCGCTTACTCGCACAAGCTTCGCTACGGCATCTATGAGGTGACTGCAGCACCTGAGGGCAATTGGGCCAAAGTCGGCGCAACGTATGTCTTATCGGACAGTCTTGCAGACACGGTATTCAAGGCTGCCAAGGTCGAATCGTACGAGCGATTGGGAGATTTCTCGCTCGATGACGTCGCTTGGCTGAAGCATCCGCTCGCAGATTTCGATCCTGGCTATGGCTTTCCCGTGCCGATGCTCGACGGCGAGCACGTCACCGACGAATCCGGCACCGGCTTCGTGCACACCGCGCCGAGCCACGGCCGCGAGGATTTCGAGGTCTGGATGGCCAACGGCCGCGCGCTCACCCTGCGCGGCATCGACACCGCGATCCCCTACACGGTGGACGCGGACGGCGTGCTGACCGAGGCGGCCCCGGGCTTCACGGGCCGGCGCGTGCTCACCGAGAAGGGCGAGAAGGGCGACGCCAACAAGGCGGTGATCGCGGCGCTCACCGAGGTCGGCGCGCTCGTCGCCCGCGGCGTGCTGCGCCACCAGTACCCGCATTCCTGGCGCTCGAAGAAGCCGGTCATCTTCCGCAACACGCCGCAATGGTTCATCGCCATGGACCGGCCGGTGGAGAGCCTCGGCAACCGGACGCTGCGCGAGGTCGCCCTCCAGGGCATCGCCGACACGCAATGGGTGCCGCCGCAGGGCCGCAACCGCATCAACGGCATGGTGGCCAACCGGCCCGACTGGGTGGTCTCGCGCCAGCGCGCCTGGGGCGTGCCGATCACCGTCTTCGTCCACCGGGAGACCGGCGAGGTCCTGCGCGACGAGACCGTCAACGGGCGCATCCGCGCGGCCTTCCGGGCGGAGGGGGCCGACGCGTGGTTCACCGACGCGGACGGGGCCCGCTTCCTCGCCCCCGAATACGATCCGGCCGCCTACGAGAAGGTGACGGACGTCCTCGACGTCTGGTTCGATTCGGGCTCCACCCACGCCTTCGTGCTGGACGACGGGCAGGCCTTCCCCGGCCTCTCGGGGGTGACGCGCGCCCGCGACGGCGGCGTGGATCGGGTGATGTACCTCGAAGGCTCCGACCAGCACCGCGGCTGGTTCCAGTCCTCGCTCCTCGAATCCGCCGGCACGCGGGGCCGCGCGCCCTACGACATCGTCCTGACCCACGGCTTCGTCCTCGACGGCAAGGGTCTGAAGATGTCGAAGTCGAAGGGCAACGTCGTCGCGCCCCAGAGCGTCATCAAGGATTCGGGCGCCGACATCCTGCGCCTGTGGGTCGCGGCCTCCGACTACACCGACGACCTGCGCATCGGCCCGGAGATCATCAAGACCTTCGCCGAGACCTACCGCAAGCTGCGCAACTCCCTGCGCTGGATGCTGGGCTCCCTCGCCCACCGCGTGGCGGGCGACGATGTGGCGCGCGCCGACATGCCGGAACTGGAGCGGCTGATCCTGCACCGGCTGGCCGAGCTCGACGGCGAGATCCGCGAGGCCTACGCCGCCTTCGACACCAAGCGGGTGGTGGCGCTCCTCAACGGCTTCATGACCGGCGACCTGTCGTCCTTCTACTTCGACGTGCGCAAGGACGCCCTCTACTGCGATCCCGTTTCCTCGGTCCGCCGCCGGGCGGCGCTTCAGGTGATCGACGAGACCTTCCGGCGGGTGACGATCTGGCTCGCCCCGGTCCTCGCCTTCACGGCGGAGGAGGCCTGGCTCGACCGCTACCCGTCCGAGACCGGCTCGGTGCATCTGGAGACCCTGCCGGAGACGCCCGCGGACTGGCTCGATCCGGCCTTGGCCGAGCGCTGGCAGAGGATCCGCCGGGTGCGCCGGGTGGTGACGGGGGCGCTGGAGATCGAGCGCGCGGCCAAGCGCATCGGCGCGAGCCTGGAGGCCGCGCCCGTGGTGCACGTCTCCGATCCGGACCTCATTGCCGCCCTCGACGGCCTCGACTTCGCCGACATCTGCATCACCTCGGCGATCACGGTCGCGGACGGGGAGGGGCCGGCGGACGCCTTCCGCCTGGAGGACGTGCGCGGCGTCGCCGTGGAGCCGAGGCCCGCCCAGGGGCGCAAATGCGCCCGCTCCTGGCGCGTCACCCCGGAGGTCGGGCAGGATCCGGACTTCCCGGACGTGACCCCGCGGGACGCCCAGGCGCTCCGGGAATGGGACGCCGCGCACCCCGCCGCGAGCGCGGCGTGACGACGATCCGACACCGAACGGAGCGCGCCGTGCGCGCGTTCCCTCCGCCCTCTGAGGGCAGTGCGATCGCACATGGCGTTCCGATCCGCTCCGCCGTCGTTCCGGGTCGCTCGAAGAGCGGGCCCGGAATCCATGAACACCGCAATCTCCGGTCTTGCCGCTTCGGTGTGCATGGGTCCCGGGCTCCGCTGCGCGGCCCCGGGATGACCGGCCGGCCGATGCGATCACCCTTTCCCGCGAAGGCGCACGGGGTCGCCGCACGGGCAGCCCCATGACGGCCTTTCGCCTCGGGCTTCTCGCCCTCGTCGCCACCTTCGCCGTCGACCAGGCGACGAAGCTCTGGCTCTACTTCGGCACCGACCTCGTGCTGACCCAGCCCTGGCGCTTCGGGCCCTATCTCGACTTCGTCGTGGTGTGGAACCGGGGCGTCTCCTACGGCCTGTTCCAGCAGGAGGGCGACCTCGGCCGCTGGCTCCTCGTGGGGCTCTCGGTGGTCGCGGCCGTCGGGCTCGCGGTCTGGATGCGCCGGGCCGGGACGCGGCTCCTCGGCCTCGCCCTCGGGCTCATCGCGGGGGGCGCCCTCGGCAACGCCGTCGACCGGGCGGCCTACGGCGCGGTGTTCGACTTCGTGCATCTGCACGCGGGCGCGTGGTCCTGGTACGTGTTCAACGTGGCCGACGCGGCCATCGTGGCCGGCGTCGTCGGCCTTCTCATCGACAGCGTGATGCCGGCGGGCGCGGACCGCCGGTCCGGGGATTCGGCCCCGCCGGTGTGATCCGGACACCACATCCCACAGGTTCCACGGTCCGATCCCTGGTGCAGCGCAGTCAAGGCGCCATACGATCGCCGGAAACCGGGATCAGGCCAGATAGCGCCGGATCGAGCCGTCCTCCCGTGCGGCTCCGCGAGAGCCCCCGTGCGGGGCCGGCCTCGCGACCGGCCAACCTGTGGGGCAGCATGACCGGGTATCGCTGGACTCTTCACCTCGCCGCCGCCTTCGCCGGCCTCCTCGCGGCCGGCGGCGCCCGGGCCCAGGACGGCTCGCTGATGCGGGACACGCTCAGCACCCTCGGCCTGGTCGAGAAGGAGCAGGCGCCGATCAACTACCGCGAGCGCGCCCCCCTCGTCATGCCGCCCAAGCTCGACGGCAAGGCCCTGCCGGCGCCGCGCAGCGCGACCGCCACCCCGCAATGGCCGAAGGAGCCCGAGGCGGTGGCGCGCGAGCGCGAGCAGGCCGAGCGCCGCCAGCCCCGCGGCAACCAGGTCCAGGGCCGCTACAACGACAACAACGTCACCCTGAGCCCCGACGAGGTCCGCAGCGGACGCCGCGCCGACGCGCAGGTGCCCCGGACCAACGAGTACAAGCCCGGCGACAGCAACCGCGATTCCTTCTGGGTCAACCCGTTCGACCTGATGAAGAACGCCACCGAGGAGCGCGCCGAGCCCTCCGAGGTCGAGCCCGACCGCTACAGCCTGACCGAGCCGCCGACCGGCTACCGCAAGGCTCCGCGCAAGGTGGCCCGCACCTCCAGCGATCCGATCAACAACCCGAGCCGCGAGCGCGAGGAGGCCGATCCCGGCACCTACCTGCGCGAGCAGCGCCGGCAGTAGCGCCCGCGTCCGCCGCGGGCCCGCGGCGCGGGCATCGCGGCGTCGCGACATGACACATGGCATCCGGTACGGGAATTGCCCGGCCGGCTTGCCCGGTACGGTTGCCGGCTCGGGCCCGCCCCGGCACGGCGACCGCGATGAGGGAGACGGTATGCATCTGTTCAGGCACGGGACGCCCACCCTGTTCCCGCACGCGCCGCGCGCCACCGCCGGCCGGGCGGACGCCGCGCCCCACGGGCGCTCGGAAGCGGGCGGTCCGGAGGTTTCCGCCTTCCGCCTGGACAACGGCCTCGACGTGATCGTGGTGCCCGACCACCGCGCCCCCGTGGTCACCCACATGATCTGGTACCGCAACGGCTCGGCCGACGACCCGCTCGGCCAGTCCGGCATCGCCCACTTCCTCGAGCACCTGATGTTCAAGGGCACCGAGCGGCATCCGGCGGGCGCTTTCTCCAAGGCGGTCTCGGGCCTCGGCGGCCAGGAGAACGCCTTCACCAGCTACGACTACACCGCCTATTTCCAGCGCGTCGCCCGCGACCATCTCGGCACGATGATGGATTTCGAGGCCGACCGGATGGCCGGGCTCGTCCTCGACGACGCCGTGGTGGCGCCCGAGCGCGACGTGGTGCTGGAGGAGCGTCGCATGCGGGTCGAGACCGACCCCTCGGCGCAGCTCTCGGAGGCGATGGCGGCCTCCCTCTTCGTCCACCACCCCTACGGCATCCCGATCATCGGCTGGATGCACGAGATCGAGGCGCTCAACCGCGACCACGCGCTCGCCTACTACAAGCGCTTCTACACCCCCGAGAACGCGATCCTCGTGGTGGCCGGCGACGTGACGCCCGACACCGTGCGCCGCCTCGCCGAGGAGACCTACGGCCGCGTGGCGCCGCAGGGCGCCCCGCCGCAGCGCCTGCGCCCGCGCGAGCCGGAGCCCCGGGCCCTGCGCCGCGTGGCGGTGGCCGACCCGAAGGTGGAGCAGCCGACCCTGCAGCGGCTCTACCTCACGCCCTCCTGCATCACCGCCCGCGACGGCGGCTGCCACGATCTCGAACTCCTGGCCGAGGTGCTCGGCGGCGGCTCGACCTCGTATCTCTACCGCAAGCTCGTGCTGGAGCAGGGCCTCGCGGTGAACGCGGGCGCCTGGTACATGGGCTCGGCGATCGACGACACGCGCTTCTCGGTCTACGCCGTGCCCGCCGAGGGCGTCGGCCTGGAGCAGCTGGAGGACGCCGTCGACGCCGTCCTGCGGCGCGCCCCCGCCGAGGCGCTGGAGGCCGAGGCGATCGAGCGGGCCAAGACCCGGCTCGTGGCCGAGACGGTCTACTCCTCCGACAGCCAGTCCTCGCTCGCCCGCATCTACGGCTCGGCGCTCGCCATCGGCGAGACCGTCGAGGAGGTGCGGCGCTGGCCCACCGACATCGAGGCGGTGACGAAGCCGCGCCTCGCCGCGGCGGCCGAGCGCTGGCTGGCACCCGCCCGCTCGGTGACCGGCTACCTCACCAAAGCGAAGGACCACGACGCCCCGGTCGCGATCGCCGCCGAGTAAGGCGACACGACGCGCACCGCACCGGCCCGACCGCGCGGCCGAAACGAGAACAACGAGGTTCCCATGAACTTGGCCGAGACCGACATCCGCACCTCCTCGCCCGCCAAGGCCCTGCCGGTGGTGAGCACCCCCGGCGTCGAGGCGTGGCACGTGGAATCGCCGGTCGTGCCGATGATCGCGCTCGCCTTCACCTTCGAGGGCGGCGCGGCGCAGGACCCCGAGGGCAAGGCCGGCTGCGCGCAGATGCTCGCCCGGCTCCTCGACGAGGGTGCGGGCGACCTCACCTCCGACGCCTTCCAGGAGCGGCTCGCGGCGCGCGCCATCGAGCTCTCCTTCCACGCCGGCCCCGACGCCATCGGCGGCTCGCTGAAGATGCTGGTGAAGCACGCCGACGAGGCGATCGACCTCCTCGCCCTCGCGCTGGCCAAGCCCCGCTTCGATCAGGACGCGATCGAGCGGGTGCGGGCGCAGGTGATCGCGGGCCTGCGCTACCAGCAGAACGACCCGGGCGTGATGGCCTCGCGGCGCTTCTTCCGGGAGGGCTTCGCCGGGCACGCCTACGGCCGGCCCTCCTCCGGCACCATCGAGAGCGTCGCGGCCATCACCCGCGCGGATCTGGTGGCCATGCATGCCCGCATCGTCGGGCGCGGCCGGGTGAAGGTCGCCGCGGTCGGCGCGATCGGCGCCGCCCAGCTCGCGGAGAGCCTCAACCGCGCCTTCGGCGCCCTGCCGGAGGCCGGCGCCCTCGAGGCGGTGCCGCGCACCACCGTGCAGGAACTCGGCCGCCGGGTGCTCGTCGATCTCGACGTGCCCCAGTCGGTGATCCGCTTCGGCCTCGCGGGCGTGGCCTGGCGCGATCCGGACTTCATCCCGGCCTACGTGCTCAACCACATCCTCGGCGGCGGCGCCTTCACCTCGCGCCTGTTCCAGGAGGTGCGCGAGAAGCGCGGCCTCGCCTACACGGTGGGCACCTCCCTCGTCAGCCACCGGGCGACCGCGATGATCTGGGGCTACACCGCCACCAAGAACGAGCGCGTCGGCGAGGCGCTGAGCGTGATCTCCGACGAGATCGGCCGCCTCGTAGCGGACGGCCCCTCGGACGAGGAGCTGCAGAAGGCCAAGGACTACCTCACCGGCTCCTACGCGCTCGGCTTCGACACCTCGACCAAGATCGCGCACCAGCTCGTGCAGATCGCCTTCGAGGATCTCGGCATGGACTACATCGCCCGCCGCAACGACATGGTGGCCGGCGTGACCCAGGCCGACATCCGGCGCGCCGCCGCCCGCACCTTCGCGGACGGCCGCATGCTGGTCGTGGCGGCCGGCAGGCCCACCGACTTCTGACACCGCTCCGCTTCCGGTTTCTCATCCCCTCTCTCCGCTCGCGGGGAGAGGGCTTTGCCGATCCTGGCGTCGGCGCGGCAAGCCCGCAGGCGGGGACCGGGTTTCGCGCGATCTCCTAGGCGTGCCCATGCAGCTCACCGGCATCCACCATCTCACCGCGATCACCGCGCGGGCGCCCGAGAACTTCGCCTTCTACACCCGCACCCTCGGGATGCGGCTCGTGAAGAAGACGGTGAACCAGGACGACGTCTCGGCCTATCACCTGTTCTACGCCGACGGCCTCGCGGCACCCGGCAGCGACCTCACCTTCTTCGACTGGCCGGCCCCGCCCGAGCGGCGCGGCAGCGGCAGCATCGTGCGCACCCATCTGCGCGTGCCCCTCGGCACGATCGGATGGTGGCGCGAGCACCTCGCCCGCGAAGGCGTCGCCCATGCCGAGCCGACCGAGCGGGACGGCCGCCGGACCCTCGATCTCGAGGATGGCGAGGGCCAGCGCCTCGCGCTCGTGGAGGATGAGGGCGCGGGCAACCCCTGGGCGGAGAGCCCCGTCCCGGCCGCGCGGCAGATCCTCGGCCTGGGGCCGATCCGGCTCGCGGTGCCGGTGCCTGAGCGAACCGAGGCGGTGCTGACGGATCTCCTCGGCCTGCGCCATGTCCGCAGCTTCGACCTGCCGGAGGGGCCGGTGCGCGTCTTCGCGATGGGAGCGGGCGGGGCGGGGGCCGAGCTTCAGATCCTGCACGATCCCGGCGCGCCCGCGCGGCAGGGGGCGGGGGCCGTGCACCACGTCGCCTTCCGTATCCCCGACGCGGACTACGCAGGCTGGACCGAGCGCCTGCGGAGCCGTCGCATGCCCGCGAGCGGGCCGGTGGACCGCTACTACTTCCGCAGCCTCTATTTCCGCGAGCCGAACGGCATCCTGTTCGAGATCGCCACCGACGGGCCCGGCTTCACCGCCGACGAGCCCCTGGAGGCGCTGGGCCAGCGCCTCGCCCTGCCGCCCTTCCTGGAGCCGCGGCGGGCCGAGATCGAGGCCGGCCTCAAGCCCCTGTGAGCGGGCGGTTGCTTCTTAAGAATTCAGAGCGATTCCAGTGAGAAGAGCCGAGAAACGGCCGCACGGCTGTCATGCCTTGACGGCGATGCAGCAGATGCGAGAAGAGCCGCCGCAGCGGCGTTCGTAGGGATTCGAGGACCGAGCCGGAGATGAGCAAGTTCTACGAGGAGCGGGTGCTGTCGGTGCACCACTGGACGGATACCCTCTTCTCGTTCCGCACGACGCGGGACCCCGCCTTCCGCTTCCGCAACGGCGAGTTCACGATGATCGGCCTCGAGGTCGAGGGTCGGCCGCTCCTGCGCGCCTACTCGGTGGTCTCGGCCAATTACGAGGAGGAGCTGGAGTTCTTCTCGATCAAGGTGGCGGACGGGCCGCTGACGAGCAAGCTGCAGCATCTCAAGGTCGGCGATCCGATCATCGTCGGCAAGAAGCCCACCGGCACGCTGGTGCTCGACAACCTGCTGCCGGGCCGCCACCTCTACCTGCTCGGCACCGGCACGGGGCTCGCCCCCTTCCTGTCGATCATCAAGGACCCGGAGACCTACGAGCGCTTCGAGAAGGTGGTGCTCGTCCACGGCTGCCGTCAGGTGCAGGAACTCGCCTACGGCGAGACCATCACCGAGACGCTGCCCAACCACGAGTTCCTGGGCGAGGTCATCTCGAGCCAGCTGATCTACTACCCCACCGTCACCCGCGAGCCCTTCCGCAACAGCGGGCGCATCACCGACCTGATGACCTCGGGCAAGCTCTTCGCCGATATCGGCCTGCCGCCGATGAACCGGGACGACGACCGCTTCATGCTCTGCGGCTCCCCGGAGATGATCCGCGACACCCGCCAGCTCCTGGCCGAAGGTGGCTACGAGGAGGGCAACCACGGCGAGGCCGGCCACTTCGTCATCGAGAAGGCCTTCGTCGAGAAGTAGGCTCGGATCCGGACGGGGCGCCGAGGTTCCGCTGCGGGATCCGGCTGGACGCTTCGCTGCCGCGCGTCCCCTGGCCCCGCTTGCGGGGAGAGGGTCGCGACGACCTCGTCGCCGGCGCGACGAGGCGGCAGCCGACGGTGAGGGGGCTTGAACGGAAGAGTCTCGTCCTGAGCCGCCCCCTCACCCTCGCCTGCCGGCTCCCCTCAGGCCCCGGCAAGGGGGCATGAAGGCCTCTCCCCGCGAGCGGGGCGAGGGGATGCATGGGCCACGGCAGCGAGCCGCTGGAGACGGCCTGCAACCCCATCACCCCCCTGGCTCGGGCACGATCTCGCGCACCGTGCGGGCGAGGTCGGCGAGGCTGACGCTGCCCTTGGCGAGCACCCGGTCGGCCTGGCCCGCGAGGCGGCGCCGATCTTCCGCCGTGACGTCCTTGGCCGTCAGCACCACCACGGGGATGTCCTTCCACTCCGCCCGCGCGCGCAGGCTGCGCAGGAAGCCGAACCCGTCCATCTCCGGCATCATCAGGTCGAGGAGGACGAGGCTCGGCTTCTCCGCGGCGACCGCTTCGAGCCCGAGGCCCCCGTGGGCCGCCTCGCGCACCGGCAGGCCCTCGCGGGCGAGGGCGGCCACGAGGCGCTCGCGGGCATCCGCATCGTCCTCCACCACGAGGATCGGCCCGTCGCCGCTGCCCGCCCGGAAACGGTCGGTCACGGCCTTCAGGCTCGTCCAGTCGATGGGCTTCTGCAGGTAGTCGGTGGCGCCGAGGGAGAAGGCGAGGTTCTGCTCGTCGAGGACGGTGATCATCACGATGGGCGTCGCGCCGAGCTCCGGGTCCGCCCGCAGGGCCCGCAGCACCGACCAGCCGTCCATGCGCGGCATGGTCACGTCGAGGAGGATGGCGCGCGGGCGCAGCGCCCGGGCCCGGTCGAGCCCCTGCCGTCCGTCCTCCGCGGTCGCCACCCGGAAACCCTCGCGCTCCAGGAAGCGGGCGATGAGGTCGCGGGTCGCCGCGTCGTCGTCGATCACGAGGATCGTGCGGCCGTCGCCCCCGGGCTCCTCGTCCGGACGCTCCGCCTCCGGCGCGGCGGCCTCGTAGGTCGCCGGCAGGTCGAGGACGAAGGTGGTGCCCGCGCCCTCCCTGCTCTCCACGGTGATGGATCCGCCCAGCATCTCAGCGAAGGCGCGGGTGATGGCGAGGCCGAGGCCGGTGCCGCCGAAGCGGCGGGTGGTGGAGGCGTCGGCCTGCGTGAAGCGCTCGAACAGGCGGCCGACCTGCTCGGGGCTCATGCCGATGCCGGTATCGGAGACGGTGAAGCGCAGGTCCGTTCCGGCCCGCGTCACCGCGAGCGCGATGCGGCCGTCCTCGGTGAACTTGGCGGCGTTGCTGAGCAGGTTGATCAGGCACTGGCGCAGCTTGGTCACGTCCGTGCAGGCCTGGCCCAGATCGGGGGCGAGGGAGAGGGCGAGGGTGTTGCCCTTCTTGGCGACGAGCCCCTCCACGGTGACGCCCACCTCGCGCACGATCTCGGCGACATCGAAGGGCTCGCTGTAGATCTCGACGCGCTCGGCCTCGATCTTCGAGATGTCGAGCACGTCGTTGATGAGGCCCAGCAGATGGCGGGCATTCGCCTCGATCTTGCGCATGTCGGCGATGAGGGTGGGCTCGCCCAGATCCTCCAGCTCCTCCTGGATCATCTCGGAATAGCCGATCACCGCCGAGAGCGGCGTGCGCAGCTCGTGGCTCATGTTGGCCAGGAACTGGCTTTTCGCGCGGTTGGCCTCCTCGGCGACCTCGCGGGCGGCGAGGATCGCGGCCTCCGCCGCCTTCGCCTCGCTGACGTCGGTGTGGGTGCCGACCCACTCGCGCAGGGAGCCGTCCTCCTCCAGGATCGGCACGGCCCGCACGGCCATGGTGCGGTAGGTGCCGTCCGCGCGGCGGAGCCGGTGCTCGACCTCGTAGGGGGTGAGGCTCTCCACGGCCCGGGTCCAGGCGGCGCGGGTCGCCGGGCGGTCCTCGGGATGGACGGCGTCGAGGAAGCCGAGGCCGCCATAGGCCGCCTCGTCCTGCCCGGTGAAGCGCGTCCAGCCGGTCTGGCGGCGGTGCAGGCTGCCGTCCGCCGCCGCCGTCCAGACGATGGCCGCGCTCGCCTCGATGAGGGAGCGGAAGCGCTCCTCGCTGCGCCGGGTCCGCGCCTCGGCGAGCCGCCGCACGGTCTCGTCGAGCACCACGAGGCCGACGCCCTCCACGGCCGCGCCGTCCCCGCCCGGGCCGCGCAGGGGGTAGAAGCTCATGGAGAAGTGGCGCACGCCCCCCGGGGCGCTCGGGGTCGGCACCGCCACCGGCACGTCGGGGGTGACGAGGCCGGATTCGAGAGCGGCGGCGAGCTTCGGGGCGAGGCGGTCCTCCAGGGTCGGCAGCACCGCCCAGATCGGCGCGCCGAGATCGGCGCCGAAGCCGCGCTCGCTCATCACCGCGAGCGCCCGGTTCATGTGGCGGATCTTCAGGTCCCGGTCGAGGAAGCCGAGCCCCACCGGCGCGTTGGCGAGCACCCCGTCGAGGAGCGCCGACATCCGCAGGGATTCCCGGCGCCGGACCAGGGCGAGGCGGGCGAGCAGCGCCATCCCCCCCAGGGCGCAGAGGCCGGCGAGGAGGGTGAGGGCGAGGGAGCGGCCGGAGGCGCGCTCCTGAAGGTCGGCGAGCCGCCGGGCGGTGGCGGCCGTGATCGCGGCGGCCTCGGCGCGGACGGCCTCCATCCGGCGCAGGCCCTCCCCGGAGCGCACGAGGTCGGCGGCGGCCTCGAAGCCCCGGTCCCGCCGCGCGGCCACCACCTGGGCGGCGGAGGCGCGCCGCTCGGCGATGAGGTCGGCGAGCGGCGCGCCCCCGGGATGCGTCGGCTGGCGCACGGCGCTCCCGAGCTGGGCGAGGCCGTCGTCGATGGCCTGGAGCGCGCCCGTATAGGGCCGCAGGTAGCGCTCGTCCCCGGCCAGCACGTAGCCCCGCGCGCCCGTCTCCAGATCCTTCACCGCCGAGAGCAGGCGCTCGACGCCCGCGACCACCGCGTTGCCCCGGACCGCCTCGGCCCGGCTGGCCTCTCCGGCCCGGTAGTTCCAGCCCCCGGCGACGAGGGCGGCGGCCAGGAGCACGAAGGCGGTGGGCGCGCCGAGGAGGGCGGCGAACGGACCCGCGCCGCGCCCGCGGCGCAGCCGGAAGAACGAGGGGGTCATGAGGGTCTTCGCAAGGGGATCGGGGCGCGCGGAGAGATAGACCGGCCGCGGACAGAATCGACTCCGCCCGCAGCGATCGGCGCCGGAATCGCGCGCCGTCAGGTCTCCACGAGGCCGGTGCTGGCGCCGGAGGTCTCCGCGCGGCCGTGGGGCAGGGCGAGGTACTCGGAGGAGCGCATCTCGATCAGGCGCGAGACCGTGCGGTCGAACTCGAAGGCCTCGCGGCCCTCGCGGGCGGTGTAGAGGTCCGGCGCCTCGGCGGCGGCCGAGGCCACGAGCTTCACCTGCGCGTCGTAGAGGGTGTCGATCAGGGTGATGAAGCGCTTGGCCTCGTTGCGCTGGGCCTCGCCCATCACGGGGATCCCGGCGACGATCAGCGTGTGGAAACGGCGCGCCAGCGCCATGTAGTCGGAGGCGCCGAGGGGCTGCGCGCAGAGGTCGGCGAAACTGAAGCGGGCGACGCCCGCCGCCTCCTCGGGCACCGAGACGTCGCGGCCCTGCACCCGCACCGTGGCGGGCTGACCCCGGTCGCGGCCGGTGAGGTTGCGGAAGGCGGCATCGAGGGCCGCCGCCGCCGCGGCATCGGCGGGCACGTGGAAGACCGGCGCGCCGCCGAGCTTCTCCAGCCGGAAATCCGTGCGCGAATCGAGGCGCATCACGGAGACCCGCTCCCTCAGCTCGTCGATGAAGGGGAGGAAGAGGGCGCGGTTCAGGCCGCCCTCGTAGAGCCGGTCCGGCTCGACGTTCGAGGTCGCCACCACGGTGACGCCGCGGGAGAACAGCGCCTTGAACAGGCGGCCGAGGATCATCGCGTCGGCGATGTCGGTGACGGTGAACTCGTCGAAGCAGAGGAGCCGCGCCTCGCCCGCCAGCGCGTCGGCCACGGGGCCGATCGGGTCGTCGCCCTTCACCTCGCCGCGCTTGAGCGCCTGCCGGTAGGCGTGGATGCGCTCGTGCGCGTCGGCGAGGAAGCCGTGGAAATGCACCCGCCGCTTCGTGCCCGGAGCCGCCTCGTGGAACAGGTCCATGAGCATGGTCTTGCCGCGGCCCACCGAGCCCCAGAGATAGAGGCCCTTCGGGGGCGGCCCCTGCTCCTTGCGGCCGAACAGCCAGCCCAGCGCGCTGCCCTTGCTCGCCCGCTGGCGGCGCTGCAGCGCCTGGAGCAGACCGTCCAGCGCCTGCACCACCGCGACCTGGGCCGGGTCCCGCTCGATCGCGCCGGAGGCGACCAGGGCGTCGTAGCGCGCCTGGACCGGCCCGGAGACGGCGGAACTCGAGGGTTGGGGACTCACTGTCACGGTTGCTCACTCCAGGCCGCGCATCCCGCGGCCGCGGCTTGCGGTCCGCCGCGGGGTCTGCCGCGCCGCCCCGGCGGGATCAACCGGGCGCGGGCGCGCGCGGCTGACAGAACCGCGAGGCCGGAACCGGCGGCACGGGGGTCCGGATCCGGACCGCGGCATTTTCGCTGCATTGCACAACCCGGGCGGCGGTGTCACATTGGGCGGGCCTCGGGAGGGGACGTCCGGATCCTTCGCGCCATCGGCGCGTCGCAGACCGGAGACCCGATATGGCAGCGCCATCCTTCACTCCGCCGGGCCACAGCGTCCGGCGTCTCTGGCCGAGCGACCGTCCGGCCATCCAGGACTATTTCCTGCGTCTCGATCCGGAGACGCGGGCCAACCGCTTCATGGGCCCGGTCGGCGAGGCCGGCGTCCTCGCCTACGCCACCCGCGTCACCGCGGGGGAGGGGGTCGTGTTCGGCGCCTTCGTCGAGGGCACCCTGCGCGGACTCGGCGAGTTGCGCCCGGCGGGCGCCCACGTCTTCGGCCTCGGCGCCGTGGCCGAGGCGGCCTTCGCCGTGGAGCGGGAGTTCCGCCGCCGCGGCATCGGCACCGCCCTGTTCGCCCGCATCGCCCGCGCGGCGCGCAACCGCGGCGTGGCGAGCCTGCACGTGCGCTGCCTCGCCGGAAACCAGCCGATGATCCGGCTCGCGGCCAAGCTCGGGGCTGACCTGCACACGGACGCCCACCAGGCGGAGGGCGACGTGGCCCTCGCGCAGCCGACGCCGTTCTCCCTCTGGTACGAGACCATCGCCGAGGCCTACGACTTCACCCTCTCCGTGGTGCAGCCACCGGTGCGGACGGAGGAGGCCGCCTGAGGCGCGGAGCTACCCGAGTGGATCGCCGACCAGGGCGAAGGTGAGCAGATCGACGGAGGCCGCCCCGCCCCGGATCAGCGCGCGGGCGGCGGCGTTGCCGGTGGCGCCGGTGGTGGCGACGTCGTCCACGAGGAGCACCCGCCGACCGGCGAGGCGGGCGCGGGCCGCCGGGGGCACCCGGAAGGCGCCCTGCAGGTTCTCGGCGCGGCCGGCGCGGGACAGGCCCACCTGCGAGCGCGTCGCCTTCACGCGGGCGAGGAGCCGCGGCTCGAAGGGCAGGCCGGCGCCGCGGGCGATCGGACGGGCGAGGAGGGCCGCTTGGTTGAAGCGGCGGCGCCACAGGCGCCAGCGGTGCAGCGGCACGGGCACCACGCAATCGGCCTCGGCCAGGAGCTCGCGCCCGCTCGCGGCCATCATGCGGGCCATCGCCCCGGCGAGGTCCTGGCGGTCCTCGTATTTCAGCCGGTGGACGAGGCCGCGGGCCACCGCGTCGTAGAGGGCGACCGCGCGGCCGCGGGCGAAGGCCGGCGGATCGGCGATGGCGCGGGGCGAGAGCAGGGGCGTGCCGCCGAGATCGAGCGCGAAGGGCGTGCCGTAGCGCGGGCAGACCGGCGGCGCGATCAGGCGCAGGCTCGACCAGCAGCGGGGGCAGAGGGCACCGGGATCCTGGGTCGCGCCGCCGCAGCCGGCGCAGCTCGGCGGATAGACGAGCCCCAGGGCGCCGCGGGCGAGGCCGCGCAGGAGGGCCTGCGGCCTCACGGGGCGGGGTGGAAGACGTAGTCGGCGCCCCCGAGCGAGCCGTAGATCGCCGGCTCCTGGGCGCGGCCGGTGCGGGCGAGGACGTCGTCGCGCACGAGGCCGAACAGCTTGCGGATCTCGGTGCCCGGCACCGCCAGATGCTTCACCAGGGACGTCATGAAGGGGCTGTTGCCCGCGCCCTCCGCACCGTCCGAGGCGGTCTGGCCAGCCTTGGCCGCGAAGGCCACGAGCTGGCTGCCCTCGGGCTCGATCCGGGCGAGGCCCCGCCCGATCGCGCGGGTGGCCGCGGTGCGCTTCATCGCGGCGGCGAAGGGGTTGTCGCGGCAGGCATCGAGGATGACGAGCTGCAGCTTGCGCGCGCCCTCGACGCTGGCGAGGACCTGATCGAGGGGCACCGCCTCGAAGGGCACGTCGCGGTCGCTCTTCAGCCGGGCGTCCACGGGCACGAGGTAGTTCACGCCGCCCATCTCCAGGTCGTGGCCGGCATAGTAGACCACCGCCCAGTCGGCATCGGCGGCCTCGGCCGCGAAGGCGCGCAGGGCCTGCCGCATCCCCTCGGAGCCGAGATTCTCGCGCAGGGTCACCGTGCGGAAGCCCAGCCCGCGCAGGGCCTCGGCCAGGGCCGCGGCGTCGCGCCCAGGGTTGGTCAGGGGCGCCACGGTGCCGTAGGCGCCGTTGCCGACGAGCAGGGCGACGCGCCGCTCCGGCAGGGCGGCTGCGAGCGCGGGCGGTGCCGCCGGCCCGGAGGCGGCCTTGGGCGGGGCCTGGATCGCGGGGGGCGCCAACCGCGGCTCGGCGCGCGCGGCCGGGGCCGGCTCGGCCGGGGCGCGGGGCGGGGCCTGCGCGCAGTCGAGGTAGCGCCGGAAGGCCCAGCCGAGGGGGCGGCCGTCGGGCCGGGCGATGCGCGCCCAGCGCCCCTCCGCGGGCCCCACCGTCACGGCGGTGCCATTGCCGAGGGTGCCGATCACGGCGCCGTCCGGCGCGTCCCTGAGGTTCAGCGGCGTGCCGCTCGGATCGGCCACCCGGCAAAATGCGCCCGCCCCGGGGGGCGCCGGGGGCGTGCAGTCGAGGTAGCGCGCCACCACCCAGCCGGAACCGGCGGGGCCGCGCACCCGCAGCCACGGCTTGCCCTCGACGCTGACCCGTCCCTCGACGGAGACGCCGGTGCCGTTCGCCAGGGTGCCGAGGATGCCGCCGTTGGGCACCGCGCGCAGGTTCAGGGGTGTTCCCGTCGGGTCCGCCACGATGCAGACTTCCGCCGCGGCCGCGCCGGCGGCAACGACGGGGAGGGCCGCCAGCAGGGCGGCCCGGAGCCCGGAGGCGATCATCCGCCAGACCACCGGTCGCGCGCCCCTCTCTCCCGTCCAGCGAGGAAGCCAGAAGAGATGAAACGCCGCCGCAACGCAACGCTGGGCGCGCTCCTCGCCGCCCTTGTCCCGCCCCTGCCGGCCGCCGCCGCGCCCGAACTCGTGGACGCGGCGCGCGCGGTGCCGGGTCTCGTCACCGAGATCCGCTACGCGGGGTCCCACAACTTCGTGGGCCGGCCCATCGCGGGCTACGCGGCGCCCCTCTGCCTGCTGACGCCGCAGGCCGCCGCCGCGCTCGCCCGCGCGCAGGCGGCCCTCGCCGGGCAGGGCTACGGCCTCAAGGTGTTCGACTGCTACCGGCCCCGCCGCGCCGTGGCGGATTTCGTGCGCTGGGCCCGCGATCCCGGCGATCAGGCGGGCAAGGCGGCGTTCTATCCGGACATCGACAAGGCCGACCTGTTCCGCCTCGGCTACATCGCGGCCGAATCGGCCCATTCCCGCGGCTCAACCGTCGACCTCACCCTGGTCCGGCGCGCGGACGGGGCGGAGGCCGAGATGGGCACGCCCTTCGACCTGTTCAGCCCGCGCTCGGGAGAGGGAGCCGCGCTCACCCCCGGGGAGCAGGCGAACCGGCGGCGCCTGCGCGCGGCCATGACGGAGGCGGGCTTCGCGCCCTACGCGAAGGAGTGGTGGCACTTCACCCTGCGCGGGGAACCCCATCGCGGGCGGGGCTTCGACGTGCCGGTGCAGGCCCCCTGAACAAGGAAAGCCGGGCGGTCCGTCGAGGACCGCCCGGCTTCGGGTCCGGAGCGTGCCGCCTCTCTCACGGAGAGGGCGGCACGCTTCATGTCTTCGGGTTCGCCCGACGGGCCGGCCACCCGGGGGCGGCCGGCCTTCGGCTCACTCGGCCGGCTGGAGGGCCGGGGCGGCGGCCTTCGGGGCGGGGGCGCCGCGGCCGAGGGTCTCGGCGAGCTTGGCCTCGTCGACCTCACCCTCCCAGCGGGCGACCACGATGCAGGCCACCGCGTTGCCGATGAAGTTGGTGAGCGCGCGGCACTCCGACATGAAGCGGTCGATGCCGAGGATCAGCGCCATGCCGACGACCGGCACGGAGGGGACCACCGCGAGGGTCGCCGCCAGGGTGATGAAGCCCGAGCCGGTGACGCCGGCCGCACCCTTCGAGGAGAGCATGGCCACGAGGAGGAGCAGGGCCTGCTCGCCGTAGGAGAGCGGGGTGTCCGTCGCCTGGGCGATGAAGAGCGCCGCCATCGTCATGTAGATGTTGGTGCCGTCGAGGTTGAACGAGTAGCCCGTGGGGACGACGAGGCCGACCACCGGCTTCGAGCAGCCCGCGCGCTCCATCTTCTCGAGCAGGGAGGGCAGGGCCGACTCGGAGGACGAGGTGCCGAGCACGAGGAGCAGCTCTTCCTTGATGTAGCGGATGAGCTTGATGATCGAGAAGCCGTTGTAACGGGCCACCGCGCCGAGGATCAGGAAGACGAAGATCGCGGAGGTCAGGTAGAAGGCGCCGACGAGGTAGGCGAGGTTGGCGAGCGAGGAGATGCCGTACTTGCCGATCGTGAAGGCCATCGCGCCGAAGGCGCCGATGGGAGCGACCTTCATGATGATGTGGACGACGCCGAAGATGGCTTCCGACAGCACCTTGATGATGTCGAGCACCGGCTTGCCGCGGTCGCCGAGGAAGGCGAGGCCGAAGCCGAACAGGATCGAGAAGAACAGGACCTGGAGGATCTCACCGCCCGAGAAGGCGCCGACCGCCGTCGAGGGGATGATGTTCATCAGGAAGTCGGTGATCGACTGCGTCTTCGCCTTGTCGGCGTAGATGGCGATCTGCTTGGGATCGAGCGACTTCGGATCGATGTGCATCCCTGCGCCCGGCTGGACGAGGTTCGCCACGACCAGGCCGACGATGAGCGCCAGCGTCGAGAAGGTGAGGAAGTAGATGAGCGCCTTGCCGCCGACGCGGCCGACCTTCTCGAGGTTCGTCATGCCGGCGATGCCGGAGACGACGGTGAGGAAGATCACCGGGGCGATGATCATCTTGACGAGCTTGATGAAGGCGTCGCCGAGCGGCTTCATGTCCGCGCCGAGCTGCGGATAGAAATGGCCGAGCGCGATGCCGATCGCCACCGCCACCAGCACTTGGAAGTACAGGGTGCGGTAGATGGGCTTCGGCTTCGGCGGGTCGTGCGGTGCGGTGAGCGGGGACGGGATGGCAGCCATGCGGCATCTCCTCAGATGATGGGTCGGGTAGGTCGGCATCGGCGGCACCCCGGGGGATGCGCTTCGGCCGCTCTTGCTTTTGGCCTCTCGGCTTGCAGTCATGCTCAGGCGGCAGGGCTGCATTACGTGTGTTGAATGGCAACCCGCGTGCCAGTGTCCGGACGCCGGCAACTTTTCTTTAACACATTGAGGAAACTGTGTTTTTTCTGAAGGCCTCAGATCGCCCCGCGGAGCGCCGTCCGGGACTCCGCACGCGGCCGGCCGATCCCGTCCGGAATTCCGGAACGTCGGGGCGCGTCTGATGCAGGCCCTCCATGCATCGGCTGGGGAGGCGGCGGGCGACCCGGCGCGCCAGGGCCCGCGCCCCGCCACCGTGGTCGCCGCCGTCCTCGGCTTCGCCGCCATGGCCCTGGCGGCCTGGCTCGCCGGCGCCCACGCGGAGCGGCGGGCCCTCGCCGACCTGCGCCGCTCCGCCCAGTCGACCCTGGTGATCCAGACGGCCGCCCTGCACACGGAGCTGCGCCGGCAGGGCGCCCTGCCGCTAGCGCTCGCCGCCGACCCGGAGATCGCCGCCGTGCTGGCGGAGGGCCACGCGCCGGGCCTCGACCGGCGGGTCAGCACCCGGCTCGCCGAGATCGCGGCGGCCACCGGCTCGGCGGTGATCTACGTGATGCGGCCGGACGGCCTCACCGTGGCCGCGAGCAATTTCGCGGAGGAGCGCAGCTTCCTCGGGCGCAACTACGCCTTCCGCCCCTATTTCCGGGACGCGATGGCCACGGGCTCCGGCTCGCAATTCGCGCTGGGCACGGTGAGCGGCCGGCCGGGCCTGTACCTCGCCCGCCGGATCGGCGACGGGGCGGGCGTCGTCGTGGTGAAGATGGAGTTCGAAGCCGTCGAGTCGACCTGGGCGGCGGCCCGCGAGCAGGTCTTCGTCACCGATCCGCGCGGCATCGTGCTGGTGGCGAGCAACCGGGCCTGGCAGTTCCGCACCCTGCGCCCCATCGGGGCCGAGGATCAGGCCCGGAGCCGCGAGGCCCTGGAATTCGGCGAGGCGGACCTGGAGCCGATGCCGGTCTATCCCGTCCGCGACGATATGGTCCGGGTGGGGCGCGGCGCCGAGCCCGCTCGCCTCGCGCTGATGCTCGACGCGGCGGTGCCCGAGACGGCTTGGCGCATCCACACCCTCACCCCCGTGGGCGCCTCGGCCGAGCGCGAGCGCATCCAGGCGCGGCTCATCGCGATCCTCGCCACGGGGCTCGCCTGCCTCGGCCTCGCTATGGTGCTGGGCCGCCGCGCCCGCATCCGCGCGCGCCTCGCCGAGGCGGCGGCCCGCGGGGCCGAGCTGGAGGCCCGGGTGGCCGAGCGCACGCAGGCCCTGAGCGAGGCCAACCGGCGGCTGCGCGACGAGATCGAGGAGCGCCGCCGCTCCGAGGCCGAGCGCGAGCGCCTGGGCCGCGAGCTCGCCCATGCGGGGCGCCTCGCCGCCCTCGGCCAGTTCGCCGCCAGCATGGCCCACGAGATCAACCAGCCGCTGGCCGCGATCCGCTCCTACGCCGACAATACCGGCATCCTCGTCCGGCGCGGGCGGACCGAGGACGCGGCCGAGAACGCCGCCGCCATCGGCCGGCTCACCGACCGGATCGGCGGCCTGACGCGCCAGCTCAAGGGCTTCGCCCGCCGCGCCTCGGGCCGGCGCGAGCCGGTGCCGGTGGAGACGGTGCTGCAGGGCAGCCTGGAGGTCGTGGCCGCCCGGGCCCAGGCCGCCGGGACCGCGCTCTCCGTCCCCCCGGCCCCGGGCCTCGCGGTGATGGGGGACGGCCCGCGCCTGGAGCAGGTGCTGATCAACCTCCTCCAGAACGCCCTCGACGCGGTGACGGGCCGACCCGACCCGTCGGTCGCGGTGCAACTGCTGACCGACATCCCCGGCCGCGTGGCCATCGAGGTCCGCGACAACGGTACCGGCATCCCGGAGGCGGAGCGTGCCCAGATCTTCGACGCGTTCTTCACCACGAAGCCGGACGGCCTCGGCCTCGGCCTCGCCATCGCCCGCGGCATCGTCGAGGGATGCGGCGGCGCGCTGAGCGTGCGCGCGGGCGAGGGCGGCGGCACCGTGTTCCGGATGGAACTCGACCGGGCGGACGCGCCGGCCTAGAGCACGATGCGGAAAAGTGGAATCCGGTTTTCCGGAATCATCGTGCGACCACAGAGAGATAGCGCATGCTGCTGTTTCCGTGAGAAAGCAGCATGCGCTAGGTCCTCAATCTGACATCGTCTTTTTCCGAAAGCCGGCAACCACCTTTCGGGACGATGCACCAGAGCGTCGTCTCGGATATCAAGTCCCGACCGCTGGTCGCCGACGATGCTCCGGGCGCCGCATCATCTCCCGCGGAACCGGCGCGCGCTTAAAACAGAAAATGCCCGAGGAAACGCGATGAGCGAGACCGACCCCGCCGAGCGCATCGTCTTCATCGACGACGAGGAGGACGTGCGCCGGGCCAACCGCCAGAGCCTGGAGCTCGACGGCTTCGCGGTGGAGTGCTTCGGCGACGCGGAATCGGCCCTGGCCGCGATCCGGGCCGAGCCCCCCGGGGTCGTGGTCAGCGACGTGCGCCTGCCGGGCATGGACGGGCGCGCCCTGTTCGAGCGCCTGCACGCCACCGATCCGGAGCTTCCCGTCATCCTGATCACCGGCCACGGCGACATCCCCATGGCGGTGCGCGCCCTGCGGTCCGGGGTCTACGACTTCCTGGCCAAGCCCTACGCGGCGGAGGCGCTGATCGGCTCGGTGCGGCGCGCCCTGGAGCGGCGCGGCCTCGTCCTCGAGAACCGGCGCCTGCGCGCCCGCCTGGAGGCGGCGGTGGACGAGGACCCCGCCTTCCTCGGCATCTCCCCGGCCATCGTGCGCCTGCGCCGTCTCGTCCGGGACGTGGCGGCGGCCGATGTGGACGTGCTCGTCCTCGGGGAGACCGGCTCCGGCAAGGAGGTGGTGGCGAGCGCCCTGCACCGCTGGAGCCGGCGCGTCTCGCGCAACTTCGTCGCCATGAATTGCGGGGCGCTTCCCGAGACCGTGGTGGAGAGCGAGCTGTTCGGCCACGAGGCCGGCGCCTTCACCGGCGCCCTCAAGCGCCGGGTCGGGCGCATCGAGCACGCGCACGGGGGCACCCTGTTCCTCGACGAGATCGAGAGCATGCCCCTGCCGCTCCAGGTGAAGCTCCTGCGCGTGCTGCAGGAGCGCACCATCGAGCCGCTGGGCAGCAACGAGATCCGGCCCATCGACATGCGGGTGGTGGCGGCCACCAAGGTCGATCTGGGCCAGGCCGCCGCGCAGGGGACCTTCCGCGACGACCTCTACCACCGGCTCAACGTGATCGTGGTGGAGATCCCGCCGCTCCGCGACCGGCGCGAGGACGTGATGCTGCTGTTCCAGCACTTCCTCACCCGCGCCGCCGACCGCTTCGGCCGCGAGCCGCCGCCGATCACCCCCGCGGTCCGCGACCACCTCGCCCGCCACACCTGGCCCGGCAACGTGCGGGAGCTCGGCCATTTCGCCGAGCGCTGCGCCCTCGGCTTCCCGCCGGAGGACCGGGGCGCCGTCGCCCCCGGGCCCGCCGCGACCCTGTCCGAGCAGGTCGACCGCTTCGAGCGCGACCTGATCCGCGACGAGCTGATCGTGGCCGGCGGCGACGTCCGGATCGCCGCCGAATCCCTCGGCATCCCCCGCAAGACCCTCTACGACAAGCTGAACCGCCACGGCCTCGCGGCCACGGACTTTCGCTGACGAGGCGACACCGCTCCCGAGCGCGGACAAGTAAGCCAGCAGTCGAAGCCAAGCTGAACCGCAGGATCGGCCCCGCTCGACTTGGACCGCCGGCGATGAAGGAACCGGCACGGGCAAGGTGTGCTTGCCCAGAGTGCCTCCCCTTCGCGCGCACCGGCCCTTCGACGGCGGGACGCGCCTCGATCCTGCTCGGAGAATCCCTATGAAGGCGCTGTGCTGGCACGGGACCAACGACATCCGCTGCGACACGGTGCCGGACCCGCAGATCGAGGACAGCCGCGACGTCATCATCAAGGTGACGAGCTGCGCCATCTGCGGCTCCGACCTCCACCTGATGGACGGGCTGATGCCGACCATGGAGAGCGGCGACGTGCTCGGCCACGAGTTCATGGGCGAGGTCGTCGAGGTCGGGCAGGGCTTCACGAAGTTCCGGAAGGGCGACCGCGTGGTGGTGCCCTTCAACATCAATTGCGGCGCATGCCGCCAGTGCAAGCTCGGCAACTGGTCGGTCTGCGAGCGCTCGAACCGCAACGCCGCGATGGCCGCCGCGCAGTTCGGCTACACCACCGCGGGCCTGTTCGGCTACTCACACCTCACCGGGGGCTACGCGGGGGGCCAGGCCGAGTACGTGCGCGTGCCGATGGCCGATGTCGGGCCGATGAAGGTGCCGGACGGCATGGACGACGAGTCCGTCCTGTTCCTCACCGACATCCTGCCCACCGGCTGGCAGGGCGCGGAGCACTGCGAGATCCGGGGCGGCGAGACCATCGCGATCTGGGGCGCCGGCCCCGTCGGCTACTTCGCCATCCAGGCCGCCAAGCACATGGGTGCCGAGCGCATCATCGTCATCGAGACGGTGCCCGAGCGCATCGCGCTCGCCCGCAAGGCGGGGGCCACCGACATCATCGACTTCGAGCAGGAGGACGTGTTCGAGCGCATCAAGGAGATCACCAGGGGCCAGGGTGCCGACGCGGTGATCGACTGCGTCGGCATGGAGGCGAGCGGCGGACACGGCCTCGCCGGGCTCGTCACCGCCATCCAGGAGAAGCTGACGCCGACGGAGCGGCCGATCGCGCTCTCCGAGGCGATCAAGGCGGTACGGCCCTGCGGCATCGTCTCGGTGCCCGGGGTCTACGGCGGACCGCTGCCCATCAACATGGGCTCCATCGTCCAGAAGGGCCTGACCATGAAGAGCGGCCAGACCCACGTGAAGCGCTACCTGGAGCCGCTGACCAAGCTGATCCAAGAGGGCAAGATCGACACCACCTCCCTGATCACGCACCGCTCGGTCGATCTCACCGAAGGGCCCGACCTCTACGACACCTTCAAGAAGAAGAAGGACGGCTGCGTGAAGGTGGTCTTCCACCTGAACTGAGCCGGACGCTGCCGGGTCACGGCGGCGTCCGCTCTCCCGAAGGCCAGGGCATCCGCGGACCCGACAGGCGCCCTCCCTCCCCCCTCTGCGGGGGAGGGTGCCGAGCGAAGCGAGGCGGGAGAGGGGTGCGACGGTGCAAGTGTGGGCGGTGCGCGGCATGAAGATCGCGCCATTCTCGGAAGCTGGGTTCCCCTCTCCCGACCCGCTTGCGCGGGCCGCCCTCCCCCGCAGAGGGGGGAGGGAACGCGCGCCTCGTCCGAGAACCCGAACCGGACACGCGGGGCAGGGCCGCCGTCGCGGCGGGCGACGAAGCGGGTTGCCGCGCTAGATCCGTGACGGCGCCCTTCGATACGGCGCGCCGCCGCCAGCGAGGACATCCATGGAATACAGGCAGCTCGGCCGCTCCGGCCTCACGGTGCCGGTGCTCAGCTTCGGCACCGCCACCTTCGGCGGCACCAACCCGTTCTTCGAGCGCTGGGGCCAGACCGACGTTGCCGAGGCCACCCGCATGGTCGACATCTGCCTCGACCGGGGGGTCAACTTCTTCGACACCGCCGACATCTACTCCGGCGGCGCCTCCGAGGAGATCCTGGGCCAGGCGCTGAAGGGCAAGCGGGACCGGGCGCTGATCTCCACCAAGGCGACCTTCCGGTTCGACGACAGCCTCAACGCGGTCGGCTCCTCCCGCCACCACCTCGTGCGGGCCTGCGAGGCCAGCCTGAAGCGGCTCGGCACCGACCATATCGACGTCTACTTCATGCACGGCTTCGACGCGCTGACGCCCGTGGACGAGACCCTGCGGGCGCTCGACGACCTCACCCGCTCGGGCAAGATCGGCTATATCGGCGCCTCGAACTTCTCCGGCTGGCAGCTGATGAAGGCGCTCGCGACCTCGGAGCGCTACGGGCTTGCCCGCTACGTGGCCTATCAGGGCTACTATTCCCTGATCGGCCGGCACTACGAGTGGGAACTGATGCCGCTCGGCCTCGACCAGGGCGTCGGCCTGATGGTGTGGAGCCCGCTGGGCTGGGGCCGCCTCACCGGCAAGATACGGCGCGGCGGGGGCGATGCCAGCGGGCGCATCGCGGCGGGCGGCGCCGAGGGCGGCCCGCCCGTCTCCGACGAATACCTGTTCGGGGTGGTGGACGCCCTCGACGCGGTGGCCGCCGAGACCGGCCGCACCGTGCCGCAGGTGGCGCTGAACTGGCTCCTGTCGCGGCCGAGCGTCTGCAACATCGTCGTCGGTGCCCGCAACGCGGAGCAGCTGGAGCAGAATCTCGGCGCCCTCGGCTGGACGCTCACGGCCGAGCAGGCCGCGCGCCTCGACGCGGCGAGCCAGGAGACGCCGATCTATCCCTACTGGCACCAGAAGAACTTCGACGAGCGCAACCCCAAGCCCACGACCTGGTGAGGGGCCGCCGATGCGCGACGACGCGGAGCGCCGGCGCTTCGAGCACGCGGAGGCCGGGGGCGTGGTCCATGCCGACTACGCCCGCCGCCCCGGCCTTCTCGTGATCCGCCACGTCTACGCCCCGCCGGTCCTGCGCGGGACGGGCGCGGCCGGGCGGCTGATGGAGGCGGTGGCCGCCCAGGCCCGCGCCGAGGACCGCCGCATCCTCCCCCTGTGCGGCTACGCCCGCGCCTGGCTCGCCGCGAGCCCGGCCCACCGGGACCTGCTCGCCTGAGACGGAATACGGCTGATCACTTCGGTGTGAGCCTCTCCTCCCTACAGGGACTCAGGATTTACACAACGCACAGCGCCGCGCGCTTCCCCCCTCTGCGTGGGAGGGAGAGCGCGGTCACCACCACCCGGAATGTGTGAACACGATAACCGCGAGGATGACGGGATAAGGGCTGCCCAAGGCCACCCAAGTCGTGAACTGGATCGGGCGAGAGATGCCCGAACGCCGCGTCATCAGGCCGTCGCCGAACTCTGTTCTCGCTCCCCACGTGCGAACCGGCCGGTTAATCCGCAGGTGAGGGGATCGACATGTCGCATTCAGCCATGCAGGCGCCGCCCGGCGGCCTCGCTCCGGCGGCCGCGCCGCATGGCCGGCCGAACCTCGACGGCTCGCCGTCCCTGCTGATCGCCGTGGCCTTCACCGCCGCGATCGCCGCGGCGCTCGCCTATGTCGGCTACAGCATCTACGCGGACGTGACCGCCACAGGCACCCGCATCACCACCTACCTGCCCTACGTCCTGCTCTTCGCCGCCCTGGTGATCGCGCTGGGCTTCGAGTTCGTGAACGGCTTCCACGACACCGCCAACGCGGTGGCGACCGTGATCTACACCCACGCGCTGCCGGCCAACGTCGCCGTGGTGTGGTCGGGCTTCTTCAACTTCCTCGGCGTGCTGTTCTCCTCGGGCGCGGTCGCCTTCGGCATCGTCAGCCTGCTGCCCGTGGAGCTGATCCTGCAGGTGGGGTCGAGCGCCGGCTTCGCGATGGTGTTCGCGCTTCTCATCGCCGCGATCCTGTGGAACCTCGGCACGTGGTATCTCGGCCTGCCGGCCTCCTCCTCGCACACGCTGATCGGCTCGATCATCGGCGTGGGCGTCGCCAACGCGCTGATGCACGGGCGCTCGGGCACCTCCGGGGTCGACTGGACGAAGGCCACGGAGATCGGCTGGTCGCTGCTGCTCTCGCCGATCTTCGGCTTCGCCGCGGCGGGCGCCCTGTTCCTCGCCCTCAAGTTCGTGGTGCGCAACCCCGCCCTCTACGCCGAGCCCGAGGGCAAGGAGCCGCCGCCCCTGTGGATCCGCGGGATCCTCATCGCCACCTGCACCGGCGTGTCCTTCGCCCACGGCTCCAACGACGGCCAGAAGGGCATGGGCCTGATCATGCTGATCCTGATCGGCACCGTGCCCACGGCCTACGCCCTCAACCGGGCGCTGCCCGATTCCGCCCTGGCGAGCTTCCGCACCCAGTCCGAAGCGGCCTCCGCGGTGGTGGCGGGCAAGGCCGCGGGCTACGCCATCCTCGGCGATCCGCGTCCCGCGGTGACCGCCTACGTGGCCGCCCGCAAGATCGAGCCCGGCACCTACCCGTCCCTCGCGGTCCTCGTCCGGCAGATCGGCGCGTCCATCGACCAGTACGGCTCCCTGGCCAAGGTCCCGGCCGAGGCGGTGGGCAACACCCGCAACGACATGTACCTCGCCTCCGAGGCGATCCGCTTCCTGATGAAGGACAAGGAGAGCGAGCTCTCCGCCGCGGAGATCGGCACCCTCAACGCCTACAAGCGCGGCCTCGACGAGGCGACGCGCTTCATCCCCCTCTGGGTGAAGGTCGCGGTGGCGGTGGCGCTCGGCCTCGGCACCATGGTCGGCTGGAAGCGCATCGTCGTCACCGTGGGCGAGCGCATCGGCAAGACGCACCTCACCTACGCGCAGGGGGCCTCGGCGGAACTCGTGGCGGCGGGCACGATCGGCGCGGCGGACATCCTCGGCCTGCCGGTCTCGACGACGCACGTGCTCTCCTCGGGCGTGGCCGGCACCATGGCGGCCAACCGATCGGGGCTGCAGCTCGCCACCCTCCGGGCGCTCGCGCTCGCCTGGGTACTGACCCTGCCGGCGGCGATGCTGCTGTCGGGCCTGCTCTACGTCGTCTTCTCGCAGGTGTTCTGATCCGATGGCGGCCGGCGCGACCCTTCCCCTCCTCTGCGACGAGCCGGCGCTGCCCGGCCTGATCTGGGCGATGCGCTTCGACAGCGCGGGACGCGGGCGGCTGCTGCGGCCCGACGAGGCGGTCGCCGAGCCCGGCGGCTTCGGCGAGGGCTTCGTCTGGCTGCACGTGAACCTCAACGACGCGCGCCTCGCCGCCCTCGTCACGGCGGGGCGCCTGGGGCCGCCGGCCCTGGTGGCGGCGGCCTTCGCGGCCGATCCGCACCAGCGCGTGGCCGTCTCCGGCGCGCATGTGGCCGGCGTGGTGGCCGATCTCGCCGCCGAGCCCGCGGCCGGCGGCCGGATCGCCGATGCCGGCGGCCGGCTGCACTTCGTGATGGGCCGGGACTTCCTGGTAAGCGGGCGCCGCCACCCGATCCGCGGGCCGGAGGCCGTGCGCGACGCGGCGGCCGGGGGCCACAGCCTCGCCGGGCCGGTGGCGCTCCTCGAGCATCTCGTGGGCCACGTGATCGCCGCGATGGTCGAGACCGGCACCCGCCTCTCGGACGAACTCGACGAGATCGAGGACCACATCCTCGACGAGCGGATCCGCGACGAGAGCCGCCGCCTCGGTCCGATCCGCCGCGACGCGGTGCGGCTGCACCGCCATCTCCTCGGGCTGCGCTCCGTCTTCCACCGCCTGGAGGCGGAGGAGGAAGACCTCGACCCGGCCTCCCGCCTCACCGCCAAGCGCATCGCCCAGCGCCTCGACGCCCTCGACCGCGACATGGTGGTGCTGGCCGACCGCAGCCGCCTGATGCAGGACGAACTCTCGGCCCATCTCGCCCGGCAATCGAACCGGCAACTCCACACCCTGTCGGTGCTCACCGCCCTGTTCCTGCCGCCGACCCTGGTGACCGGCCTGTTCGGCATGAACACCAAGGGCCTGCCGCTCTCCTCCAACGAGGAGGGCTCCACCGTGGCGATCGGCATGGCCATCGCCTCGGCGCTCGCCGTGTACCTGCTGATCCGGCGCCTCGGCCTCCAGCAGCGGCGGGATCGCGGCGCGGGGGGCCGCTGAGGCTCAGTAGTTGATGGTGGCGCGCAGGCCGAGCACCGTGGCGTTGCGCAGGCGGCGGCCCTGCGCGTCCGGCAGGCCGCCGCCGGGGCGCATCACGTATTGCAGGTCGGGCTGCACCGTGAAGCCCGGCACCACCTCCGCCTGGTAGGTGGCCTCGACCACCGTCTCGCTGCTGCGGATGGGGCCGGTGCCGCTGCCGAGCCGGATCGCGTCGCGGTCGAAGGCGCGGGCGGCCGGGCCGATGCGGGAATGGATCACCCCGAGGCCCACCGTGTCGTTGGGCCGGCCCGGCAGAAGGCCCCGGTAGGCGATGCCCGCGTCGAGGTAGAGGTCGACGAGGTTGCGGTCCCCCGGCACCGCCGAGAGCCGCAGGAAGGCCGAGGCGCCCTGGTCCTCGGAGCCGGGCTCCCGATAGAGGGTCTGGTCGAGGATGGTGTAGACGCCGCTGTCGCCGCGGAAGCGCCGGGCGACGCCGCTGGTCTCGGGATCGGCGAGCAGCCGGCCGCCGACGCTGTCGAGGCGCGGACTGTCGAAGCGGCCGAAATGGTGCCACGCGCCGAGAGTGGCCGTGCCCGGCAGCCCGGTCGTGCCGAACAGGCTCTGGTAGGCGTAGGCCGCCTCGGCGATCATCAGGGGCGGATCGTTCGTGGGGAAGCGCAGCCCGTCGCGGTTGCGCCGCTGCGGGTCGGTCTCGTCCCCCGCGGGCGGCGTGCCCGCCGGGTTGCCGTTGAACAGGCCGGCCTGGAACGAGAGTTCCGCGCTCGGCACGACCTTCACGCGGACGGCCGGGGTCGCGAGGGGGTAGATCGGCCCCCCGCTCGGCAGCACCACGGCACCGATATTGGGCCAGCCGAAGCCCGCGTTGAGGAACACCACCGCCGACTGCGCGATGGCGAACTCGGTGTCGGCGGAGATCTGGCCGAGCTTCAGCGAGAGCCTGTCGCCGAGGAAGCGCTGCTCCAGCCACGCCTCGAACAGGCGCGTGGAGGGCAGCGCCTCGATGCCGGAGACGGTGGTGAGGTTGTTCACGAACCGGCGCGACATGCCGTGCCCGTGGATCTGGAAGAAGTCCGTGTGGAAGCGGGCGCCCTCCCAGCCCACGAAGCGCTCGAGGTCGATGTCGAGGGAGGTGTCGAGGCGCCCGCCATAGGTCGCCCCGCGCCGCAGGCCGCCGGAGACGTTGCCGAGCCCCTCGCCGATATAGGTGAGCACGTAGGTGATGCCGCGCTCGGCGAGGTAGGCGCGCAGCCCGAACGGGTCGCCGTAGGGGCCGAGCGACGACTGGATCGAGGCGCCGATGGTCACCGAGACCTGATCCGAGGTCTGCGACTGCGCCACCGCGGTCTGCGGGTCGCCGCCGGCGCCCGTCAGCGGCAGCGTGGTGAAGACTGGAGCGGCGCGCCCGGCCGGCGGCGCCCCCTGGGCGAGGGGAGCGCCCGGCGCGACCAGGGACAGGGCGGCGCCGAGCGCGAGCGCGAGGGGGAGCCGGGTCCTCGATCCGTTCCGGGCCACCCCGCCTGTCCGGCCGCGTCAGTAGCGGTCGGGAACGATCATCTCGCGCGGGACCGGGGCGCGGATGTAGTCGGCATGGCGCACGCGGTCGGGCAGGTTCACGGGCGGGTGGGCGACGTCGCCGTAGGGCACCTGCTCCAGGAAATGGCCGATGCAGTTGAGGCGGGCGCGGCGCTTGTCCACGGCCTCGACCACCCACCAGGGCGCCTCGGGGATGTGGGTGCGGGCCAGCATGTCCTCCTTGGCGCGGGTGTAGTCCTCCCAGCGGCGGCGCGATTCCACGTCCATCGGCGAGAGCTTCCACTGCTTCAGCGGATCCTCGATGCGCATGCGGAAGCGCAGGGCCTGCTCGGCATCGGTGATCGAGAACCAGTACTTCAGCAGCACGATGCCCGAGCGCACCAGCATGCGCTCGAATTCCGGCACGGAGCGGAAGAACTCCTCCACGTCGGATTCCGAGCAGAAGCCCATCACCCGCTCGACGCCGGCGCGGTTGTACCAAGAGCGGTCGAACAGCACGATCTCGCCCGCCGCCGGCAGGTGGGCGACGTAGCGCTGGAAGTACCATTGCGTGCGCTCGCGCTCGCTCGGCGCGGGGAGCGCCGCGACGCGGCAGACGCGGGGGTTGAGGCGCTGGGTGATCCGCTTGATCACGCCGCCCTTGCCGGCCGAATCGCGGCCCTCGAACAGCACGACGATGCGCAGCCGCTCGTGCTGCACCCAGTCCTGGAGCCGGACGAGCTCGTGCTGGAGGCGCAGCAACTCGCGGAAATACTCCTTGCGGCCGAGGCCGCCGGGCTGCGCGCTCTCGGCGTCGAGCCGGTCGAGGCGGTCCTCCTCCAGCTCCTGCTCCAGTTCCTCGTCGTAGCTGTCGATCAGTTCGCGGCGCATCGCGGCCAGGGCGGACGCGTCCACCATCTCGTGCTCGGACATGGGTGTGTCTTCCGGATTCCGTTCGGTCGGCCGTTAGCAGCGCCGCATGACAGATCTGAGAACGTGACGGACCGCGCCTGTGCATGCGGCCCGTGCGCCCGCGCACGCCGCGACGGCCCCGCCCGGGCGCATGAAACAGTGGCGAAACGGCCGAGCCCTACGGTTCAGGCCTTCGCAATGGAGGCGGCCCGATGTTCCTCGCCCATCTCGTCCGGTGCCTGGCCCTGACGCTCGCCACCCTCGGCCTCATCGTGCTGCCGCTGGCGAGCCCGCTCCTCGTCTCCTTCGGCCTCATCCTCGGCGGGGTGCTGACGGCGTGGCAGGCGGCGGCGAGCTTCGCGAGCCCCGCGGCGGGCCGCGAGGTCGTCTTCCGGCACTATCTCTAGGGCCTGTGGGACGGGACCTTCGGTCGAAAGGCCGGACCGGCCTCCTCACGCCCCGGACTCGTCCCGAAGCGCACCGCCGATCTCCTTCGGGGCCGCCGATGCGGCACATCGGGACGCGGCGAAGACATGGAACAACACCTCGGACAGGCGGTGAGCGCCGGCCCGAGGCCCCGCTCAGCCGCGCCGGTCGAGGATCGGGCAGCCGGCCTCGAAGGGGCCGAGGATCAGGTCGCCCTGGCGGGGATTGTTCACGGTGAAGGGCGCGGTCCCCTGCGTGCCGAACATGCCGCGGCCGAATTCTGGCACGAGGATCGGGCTGCCGAAGCGGATGAAGCAGCGGTCGAGCACCGCCTCGTACTCGAACTCCGCCTCCGCCACGGGCCGGGCGCCCGCCCCCGGCAGCGCGCAGTAGGCCGCGACGTTGAGCCGGCCCGGCCGGTCGAGGCGCAGGGGAACCGAGCGGCCCGGCATCACGGTCACCGGCGGACCGCCGTCGCGGCTCGCCACGAGCACGTAGCCGGAGCGGTTGTAGACCTGCCGCAGGCAGCCCGCCCCGGCCTCCTGGACTCCGAGAAGCGCGAGAGCCGCCGCGACGAGGCAGGCGCGTCTGGTCCGGTGCGTCATCGGTCGAGGGTCCTGGGATAACCGTTGCGGTACGTGCTCAGGGTCATAGGGCACCATGCGAATAAAGGGGAGTCCGGCTTCCCGGGATCGTCGTGCGATCATAACGAGATAGAGCCGGCTGCCGTTTCCGGGGGAAGGCGGCCGGCGCCGGAGGGCGGCATCGGGGCGCCAAGTCCGCGGTGCAAAGTCCGCGGCACGAAGTTCGCCCCGTATCCCGCGCCGGTTCGGCCCCGTGGGAGCGCGGTGCAGTTTCGCGTGGACGGCGCCGCCCGCACCTTGACGCCCGGCGCCCGCGCGCGCGATCCAGGGAACGAAGAGGGAACCCGCGGGCGGCGGAGCCGCGAGGCGACGGGCCGCCCCATCGACGGAGACGCGACGTCCCCGGGGATCCGGCGGATGCCCGAGGCGCCAGGATGACCACGGAACCCGGCCCTTTGCGCAAGATCATCCATATCGACATGGACGCGTTCTACGCCTCCGTCGAGCAGCGCGACGACCCGGCCCTGCGCGGCCTGCCCATCGCGGTCGGCGGCGCCCGCGCCCGCGGCGTGGTGGCGGCGGCGAGCTACGAGGCGCGGCGCTTCGGCGTGCGCTCGGCCATGCCCGCGGTGACGGCGCGCCGGCTCTGCCCGGACCTCGTCTTCGTGAAGCCGCGCTTCGACGTCTACGCGGCGGTCTCCGAGGAGATCCGCACCGTCTTCGCCGAGCACAGCCGGGTGATCGAGCCGGTCTCCCTCGACGAGGCCTATCTCGACGTGACCGAGAACCTGCAGAACCTGCCGAGCGCCACGGCGGTGGCGCGGGCGATCCGGGCCGAGATTCTGGCGCGCACCGGCCTCGTGGCCTCGGCGGGCGTCTCCTACAACAAGTTCCTCGCCAAGGTCGCCTCGGACTACCGCAAGCCCGACGCCCTCTACGTGATCACCCCGGCCATGGGGCCGCGCTTCGTCGAGGACCTGCCCATCGGCCGCTTCCACGGGGTCGGCCCGAAGACCGAGGCGCGCATGCGGGCGCTCGGCATCGAGACCGGCCGCGACCTCCGCGACCGCCCGCTGGAGGATCTGATGGCGCGCTTCGGCACGGCCGGCACCTACTATCACGGCGTCGCCCGCGGCATCGACGAGCGGCCCGTGCGGGCGCATCGGATCCGCAAGTCCATCGGCGCCGAGACCACCTTCGCCGACGACGTCTCCGATTTCGAGACCCTGGCCGCGCGGCTCGGGCCGCTCCTCGACCGGGTCTGGCAGGCGAGCCGCGCCCGCGACCTCCGCGGCCGCACGGTGACGCTGAAGCTCAAGTTCTCCGATTTCGCCCAGATGACCCGCGCCCGCTCGCAGGCCGACTGCGTCGCCGACCGGGAGGGCTTCGAGCGCCTCGCCCTCGGCCTGCTGCGCGAGGCGCTGCCGCTCCGGCGCAGCGCCCGCCTCGTGGGGATCAGCCTGTCCGGCCTGGACACCGGCACCGGGACGGCCCCCGTCCAGCTCGCCCTCGCGGTCTGATACGGGCACCGCTCGATCCGAGCGGTGCCCGTATCAGCGAGCCTGCGCGGCACCTGAGCGAAGCCCGTCTCCGCCATCTCGAAGGGATCGACCGGAGACGGTACGAGACCGCACCCTGTCCCGGGATGGCGCTACCCCGCCCGGTACCGATCGGCCTCGGTGATCTCGCTGGCATCGCCCAGCAGGCGGCGGCCGGAGGCGATCACCTGCAGGGCCTCGCGGCTGCCGCCCTCGGCGCGGGCGACCGCTTCGAGATCGCGCAGATAGGCCCGCACGGGCGCGCGGGCCGCCTCGCCGCGCCCGAGGATGGGTGCGACCCGGCGCGTCACCTGATCGGTGACCGAGACCCAGAACAGCGCCGTCGCGTCCGTCATCGCGTTCTCCGTGTGCGTCGCGAGCCAGTCTCCACGGGCCCCGCGGGACGGGCATTCACACAGGTTGACGGAACGGCGGCCTCCCGCATTCCGGGCTCAGATGCCGATGCGCCCGATCGCCGGGAGCTTGAGGCCCGGACGGCGCAGATCGAGGCCCGCCACCGCGCCGAGCAGGTTCACCTCGACGCCCTCGATCCAGCCCAGCGTCAGCCCGAGATAGCCGCCGAGATTGAGCCGGAACCCGGTTCCGGACGGGGTCCGGCCGAACCAGCGCCCGTCGTAGGGAAAGTCCTTGCCGATGGCGGTGGCGGGCAGGCTCGTGCGGATCTCCGGCACCGCCGCCATGACGGCCGCCACGAAGGTGTTGGAGTTCGGTCCCGGCCAGACGGTGTAGTCCCCGGGCTCGGCGTAGCGGTAGCGGGCGATCACGGCTCGGATCCGCGGGATCATCGCCGCCGCCTCGGCGCCGTCGGCGGCGAAGACGGTCTCGGGCAGGCTGCCGAACCAGCGCCCGTCCGGCACGAACCGGTCGACCCAGATCGGGCGGCCCCAGGCCGTGTAGTCGAACCGGCTGTAGGCCGAGGCGTTCGCCTCCTTGACGACGATCCAGCTGTGCGTAGCGAAGATGCCGCGCCAGCTCACCGTGCGCGCGGAGAGGATGCGCACCACCGCCTCCGGGTGCCGCGCGGCATCGAGAAGCAGCCCGGCGCTCGACCGGTCGGCCGAGCGCCAGTCGCCACGGTCGCGGCCGGCATAGAGCAGGGCCGAGACGGCGATCGGCGCGATGAACAGGAGCAGGACGGCGAGGAGGAGAAGCCTGAGCACGGGACCGGTCGGGTGTGGGAAGGTGCCCTTCGATATGGGAGCTTGGCCCGTGCTCCGCGAGGTTCTGACGGCTTCGCGATCCCTGACGAATCCGGGGAGAGGGCAGCGCCCCGGTCCCGCCGGTCCGCTGCGGTAGGCGCGACCCGCTCGGCGCCCGCCCTCCGCCCGCAGGGGCCCGATCACTCCCGCGGGCGCTCGCCCTCGTGGCGCAGTTCGGGGAAGTCCGACTGGGTGAAGGCCTGGCCGCGATAGGGGTCGTCCAGGCGCCCCTCGTGCTCCAGGCGGCGCAGCTGCACCCGGCGGATCTTGCCGGAGATGGTCTTCGGCAGTTCGGTAACGAATTCCAGGCCGCGCAGGCGCTTGAAGGAGGCGAGCCGTCCGTTGGTGAAGCGGAAGATGTCGAGGGCGGTCTGCGCGTCGGGCTCGGCGCTGCCGACCAGGGAGACGTAGGCCTTGGGCACCGTGTGGCGGATCGCGTCGGGGGCCGGCACCACCGCGGCCTCGGCCACCGCCGGATGCTCGATGAGCACGCTCTCCAGCTCGAACGGGCTGATGCGGTAGCCCGAGGACTTGAAGACGTCGTCGGCCCGGCCGACGAAGGTGAGGCGGCCCAGATCGTCGAGGAAGGCGACGTCGCCGCTGCGGTAGAGGTCGCCCGCGGCCCCCGAGAGGCGCCCGGTGCCGTCGTCGTAGCCCTGCATCAGCCCGGCCGGGCGCTCGCCGGCGAGATCGAGGCAGACCTCGCCCTCGCTGGCGGGCGCGCCGTCGTGGTCGAGGACGCGGATGCGGTAGCCGGGCAGCGGCCGGCCCATGGAGCCCGGCTCCACCGCCTGGCCCGGGGTGTTGGCGACGAGCGCCGTGGTCTCGGTCTGGCCGTAGCCGTCGCGGATGGTCAGGCCCCAGGCCTCGGCCACGCGCTCGATCACCTCCGGGTTCAGGGGCTCGCCCGCCGCGCAGACCTCGCGCAGCGCGAGCTTCGGCGCGGCGAGATCCTCCTGGATGACGAGGCGCCAGACGGTGGGCGGCGCGCACAGGGTGGTGACGCCGCAGCGCTCCAGCACGCCGAGAAGCGCCCGGGCGCTGAACGGCGCCTGGTTCGCCACGAAGATCGTCGCCCCCGCGTTCCAGGGGGCGAAGAACGAGGACCAGGCGTGCTTGGCCCAGCCCGGCGAGGAGACGTTGCAGTGGACGTCGCCGGGCTGCAGCCCCAGCCAGTACATGGTGGAGAGCGCGCCCACCGGATAGGAGCGGTGGCTGTGGCGCACGAGCTTCGGCTTCGCCGTGGTGCCCGAGGTGAAGTAGAGCAGGAGCGGATCCTCCGCCCCCGTCGCCCCGTCCGGCGTGAAGGCCTCGGGCGCCGCGAAGGCCGCGTCGTAGGCGTGCCAGCCGGGCACGGCCGGCCCCGTCACCACCTTCGTCACGCCCTCCGTGGACAGGCCCGCGAAGCGCGCGACCTGCTCGGGGCCGGCCACGATCATGCGGGCGCGCCCGCGCTCCAGCCGGTCGGCGAGCTCGTCGCCGGTGAGCAGGGTGGTCGCGGGGATGACCACCGCGCCGAGCTTCATCGCCGCCAGCATGGTCTCCCACAGGGCCGGCACGTTGCCGAGCAGGAGCAGGAGATGGTCGCCGCGCCTCAGCCCCAGACCGCGCAGGTGGTTGGCGACCTGGTTCGAGCGCCGGCTCATCTCCGCGAAGGTGAAGCGGGTCTCGTGCCCCCCCGCCGCGTCGACGATCCAGAGGGCCGCGCGGTCGCGGCTCTCCGGCGCGGCGGCGAGGTCGACGTCGAACCAGTCCAGCGCCCAGTTGAACGGCACCGGATCCGGCCAGCGGAAACCCTGGACCGCGGCCTCGTAGTCGGTGCGGTGGGCGAGCAGCAGGTCTCTCGCCTCGCGGAAGCTCGGCATCGGCTTGTCCCCTCCCGTCGTCCTCGTGCTGGTCCCGCGGCTCCCTTCGACGGGAGCCGCCCTATCCGTGCTGGAACTTGGCCGGCCGCTTCTCCACGAAGGCGGCCATGCCCTCCTTCTGGTCCTGCGTCGCGAAGGTCGCGTGGAAGACCCGGCGCTCGAAGCGCAGGCCCTCCGCGAGCGTGGTCTCGTAGGCGCGGTTGACCGCCTCCTTGTTCATCATCGCGATGGGCAGGGACATGGAGGCCACCGTCTCGGCGGTCTTCATGGCCTCGTCGAGCAGGCTGTCGGCGGGCACCACGCGGGAGACCAGCCCCGAGCGCTCCGCCTCGGCCGCGTCCATGTTGCGGCCGGTCAGGCACATCTCCATCGCCTTCGACTTGCCGACGAAGCGGGTGAGGCGCTGGCTGCCGCCGATGCCCGGCATCACGCCGAGCTTGATCTCGGGCTGGCCGAACACGGCCGTGTCGGCGGCCAGGATGAAGTCGCACATCATCGCGAGTTCGCAGCCGCCGCCGAGCGCGTAGCCCGCCACCGCCGCGATGATCGGCGTGCGCACGGCCGTGAAGCGCTCCCAGTCGCCGAAGCGGTCCCCCGCATACATCTCGGCATAGGTCGCCGCCTGCATCTCCTTGATGTCGGCGCCCGCCGCGAAGGCCCGGGCCGAGCCGGTGAGCACGATGCAGCCGATCTCCGGATCGGCATCGGCCGCGGTCACGGCGTCGATCACCTCGGCCGTCAGTTGCCGGTTGATGGCGTTCAGCGCCTTCGGCCGGTTGAGGGTGATGAGGAGGACGCGTCCGCGCCGCTCTGTGAGGATCGTCTCGTAGTCCATCGTTCCCCCTTCCAACGCGCGCGCCTCACGCCGAGGCGGCCGTCTCCTCGGCGGCGGGCGCTTCGCCGCCGCGCAGCATACGGATGATGCCGGAAAAGTCCTCGCCGCCGTGGCCCAGCGCCTCGAACAGCGCGTAGAGCTGCGCCGCCTCGGCGCCGAGCGGCGTCGCCGCCCCCGCCGTCGCGGCGGCGCTCTGCGCGAGGCGCAGGTCCTTCAGCATCAGGCTCGCGGCGAAGCCCGGCCGGTAGCCGTTGTTGGCGGGCGAGGCCGGCACCGGGCCCGGCACCGGGCAGTAGCTCGTCAGCGACCAGCACTGGCCGGAGGAGACGGAGGCCACGTCGAACAGGGCCTGGCGCGAGAGGCCGAGCTTCTCGCCGAGGGCGAAGGCCTCGCAGACCCCGATCATCGAGATGCCGAGGATCATGTTGTTGCAGATCTTGGCGGCCTGACCGGCGCCGGCCGCGCCGCAATGGAACACGGACTTGCCCATCGCCTTCAGGAGCGGCTCGGCGCGGGAGAACGCCTCCGCGGTGCCGCCGGCCATGAAGGTGAGGGTGCCGGCCCGCGCACCCCCGGTGCCGCCGGAGACCGGCGCGTCGATGGCCGGGCAGCCGCGCGCCTCGGCGAGCGCGTGGGCCCGGCGGGCGCTCTGCACGTCGACGGTGGAGGAATCGATGAGGAGCGTGCCCGCGGGCACGCGCTCGCAGAGCGCGGTCCAGACCTCGACCACGTGCCGGCCCGCGGGCAGCATCGTCACCACCACGTCGGCGCCGTCCGCGGCCTCCAGGGCGGACCCCGCCACGGCGATGCCGGCCCCGCGCGCCGCGTCGAGGGAGGCGGCGACGAGGTCGAAGCCGCGGACCGTGTGGCCGGCCTTGGCGAGGTTGGCCGCCATCGGCCCGCCCATGTTGCCGAGCCCGATGAAACCGATGGTCTGTGCCACGCGACGCCTCCCTGTTCTCGTCTCGGGCGCTCGCCGCCCGTCCTGTATCAGCGCCCCGCGGTGGACCGCGGATCCGGGAAGACCGGCGCCGCGCGCGGCTCCAGCCAGCGCGCGATCCGGGCCGGATCGACCTGATCGAGACGCGGCGGCGACCAGCGGGGCGTGCGATCCTTGTCGATCACCGCGGCGCGCACGCCCTCCCGGAAGTTGCCCTCCGCGAGCACGGCGAGGGAGGCATGGAACTCGCGCTCCAGGCAATCCTCCAGGCTCGGCGCCGTGCGCCCGCGCCGGAGCAGGCACAGGGTCAGGACGAGGCTCGCGGGCGCCTTCGCGGCGAGGGTGTCCAGGGTCGCCCGCGCGAAGTCGGACCCCTCCGCCTCGAGCGCCGCCACGATCTCGTCCATCATGTCGAAGGCGAAGCAGCGGTCGATCACCGCGCGGTGGGCGGCCAGCGGGGCCGGGCCGGGCTCCGCGGCGAGCGCCCGGATCGCCACCGCCACGTCCTCATCGTCGGCCTCGGGGCCGAGGCCCGCCAGGGCCTCGATCAGGCGGGGCAGGGCGGCCACGGGCACCAGGGCGTCGGCGAAGCCCGCCAGCATCGCGTCGGCGGCCTCCATGGGCGCTCCGGTCAGCCCGAGATAGGTCCCGATCTCGCCGGGCGCCCGGGGCAGCAGCCAGGTCGCGCCCACGTCCGGCAGGTAGCCGATGCCGGTCTCGGGCATGGCGACGCGGGAGCGCTCGGTGACGACCCGGTGCCGGGCATGGGCCGAGAGGCCGACCCCGCCGCCCATGGTGATGCCGTCCATCACGGCCACGAACGGCTTCCCGAAATCCGCGATGCGGGCGTCGAGCCGGTACTCGTCGCGCCAGAAGGCTTCGGCGAAGGCGAGGTCGCCCTCGTAGAGGGAGCGCACGTCGCCGCCCGCGCAGAGGCCGCGCTCGCCCTCGCCGGTGAGCAGCACCGCGGCGATCGCGGGGTCGGCGGCGAAGCGGTCGAGGGCCGCCTCGATCGCGCCGACCATGGGATGGGTGAGGGCGTTGAGCGCCTTCGGCCGGTTCAGGCGGACGCGGCCGAGAGACCCTTCGACCGCGACGAGGACCTCGTCCATCAGCGCCCCCCGATGAGGTGGCGGGCGACGATCACCCGCATGATCTCGTTCGTGCCCTCCAGGATCTGGTGCACGCGCAGATCCCGGACGATCTTCTCGATGCCGTACTCGGCGAGGTAGCCGTAGCCGCCGTGGAGCTGGAGCGCGTCGTTGGCGACCTGGAACGCGGCGTCGGTGACGTGGCGCTTGGCCATGGCGCAGAGCGCGGTGGCCTCCGGCGCCCTGGCGTCGAGGGCGGCGGCCGCGTGGCGCAGGAAGGCGCGGGAGGCCTCCAGCGCGGTTCCCATGTCGGCGAGGCGGAACTGGAGCGCCTGGAAATCGGTGAGCACCCGGCCGAAGGCACGCCGGTCGGCCATGTAAGCGAGCGTCCGGTCGAGGGCCCCCTGGGCGCCCCCCAGCGAGCAGGCGGCGATGTTGAGCCGCCCCCCGTCGAGCCCGCTCATGGCGATCCGGAAGCCGTCGCCCTCGGCCCCGAGACGGTTGGCGACGGGCACGCGGCAGCCGTCGAAGCGCACGGCGCGGGTCGGCTGCGCGTTCCAGCCCATCTTGCGCTCGTTGGCGCCGAAGGAGAGGCCGGGGGTGTCCTTCTCCACCACGATCGCCGAGATGCCGCGCGCGCCCGCCTCGCCGGTGCGGACCATGCAGAGGTAGAGGTCGCTCGCCCCGGCCCCGGAGATGAACTGCTTCTCGCCCGACAGCACGTAGTGGTCGCCGTCGCGCTCCGCGCGGGTGCGCAGGGCCGCCGCGTCGGAGCCCGAGCCGGGCTCGGTGAGGCAGTAGCTGCCGACCGCGTCCATGCGCATCATCGCCGGCAGCCAGCGCTGGCGCTGCGCCGCGTCGCCGTAGGCGTCGACCATCCAGGCGCACATGTTGTGGATCGACAGGAACGCGGCCGTCGTCGGGCAGCCGGCGCTCAACGCCTCGAAGATCAGCGTCGCGTCGAGGCGCGTCAGGCCGGAGCCGCCGACATCCTCGCGCACGTAGATGCCGGCCATGCCGAGCCCGGCCGCCGCCCGCAGGGTCTCGACGGGGAAGTGCTTGCGCTCGTCCCAGTCGAGGGCGTGGGGGGCGATGTGCTCGGCGGCGAAGCCCGCGGCCATGTCGCGGATCGCGACCTGGTCCTCGTTGAGGCCGAAGGTCATCGGGGGAGCCTCTCGCTACGTTGCCCGTGATTCTCCCTCTGCGCGGAGGGATGCCGGTCATATCCGCTGAGCGGCTTTGCTCCGCCGTCATTCCAGGGCGCCGCAGGCGAACCCGGAACCCATGCACACCGAAGCCCCAGGATCTCGAACCTCGGTGTTCACGGATCCCGGGCTCCGCTTCGCGGCCCCGGGATGACGGCGCGCAAGTGGACGCGCGCCGGTCAGGCCCCCTCTCCCGCAGAGGGGGGGCTGATCCGTGCCTCAGCGCATGGTCGGGATCGAGAACTCGGCACCGCTCTTGATTCCGCTCGGCCAGCGCTGCGTCACCGTCTTGGTCTTCGTGTAGAAGCGGATCGAGTCGGGCCCGTGCTGGTTGAGGTCGCCGAAGCCCGAGCGCTTCCAGCCGCCGAAGGTGTGGTAGGCGATCGGGACCGGGATCGGCACGTTGACGCCGACCATGCCGACGTTCACCCGCGCGGTGAAGTCGCGCGCCGCGTCGCCGTCCTGCGTGAAGATGGCCACGCCGTTGCCGTACTGGTGGGTGGAGGGGAGCGCCAGCGCCTCCTCGTAGTCCTTCGCCCGGACGATGGAGAGGACGGGGCCGAAGATCTCCTCCTTGTAGATCGTCATCTCCGGCGTCACGCGGTCGAACAGCGAGCCGCCCATGTAGAAGCCGTTCTCGTAGCCCTGGAGCTTGAAGTTGCGGCCGTCGACGGCGAGGTGCGCGCCCTCGGCGACGCCGGTGTCGATGTAGCCCTTCACGCGCTCCACCGCCTCGCGGGTGACGAGCGGCCCGTAATCGGCGCTGTCGTCGTGCGAGGGGCCGATCTTCAGGCTCTCGACGCGGGGGATCAGCCGCTCCATCAGCCGGTCGGCCGTGGCCTCGCCCACCGGCACCGCCACCGAGATCGCCATGCAGCGCTCGCCGGCCGAGCCGTAGCCGGCGCCGATCAGCGCGTCGACCGCTTGGTCGAGGTTGGCGTCGGGCATCACGATCATGTGGTTCTTGGCGCCACCGAAGCACTGGGCGCGCTTTCCGGTCTGCGCCGAGCGCACGTAGATGTACTCGGCGATCGAGGAGGAGCCGACGAAGCCGACCGCCCGGATGTCCTCGTCGTCGAGGATCGCGTCGACGGCCTCCTTGTCGCCGTTGACCACGTTGAGCACGCCAGCCGGCAGCCCGGCCTCGAGGAACAGCTCGGCGATGCGCAGGGGCACGCTCGGGTCGCGCTCGGAGGGCTTGAGGATGAAGCTGTTGCCGCAGGCGATGGCGGGCGCGCACTTCCAGAGCGGGATCATCGCCGGGAAGTTGAAGGGCGTGATGCCCGCGACGACGCCGAGCGGCTGGCGCAGGGAGTAGACGTCGATGCCGGTGCCGGCGGCCTCGGTGTACTCGCCCTTGAGGAGGTGCGGGATGCCGCAGGCGAACTCCACCACCTCGACGCCGCGCTGGATGTCGCCCTTGGCGTCGGGCACGGTCTTGCCGTGCTCGGAGGCCAGCAGCTCGGCGAGCGCCTGGGTCTCGCCGCGGATCAGTTCGAGGAAGCGCATCATCACGCGGGCGCGCTTCTGCGGGTTCTGGGCGGCCCAGCCGGCTTGCGCGTCGCGGGCGTTCTCCACCGCCGCGCGCACCTCGGCGCGGCTCGCCAGGGCCACCCGGGCCTGGACCTCGCCGGTGGAGGGGTGGAACACGTCGGCGAAGCGCCCGCTCGTGCCCTCGACGGACCGGCCGCCGATGAAATGTCCGATCGTGCGCATGGGCGCCTTCCTCTTACGTTTCCACCGTGATTTTGCGGGCACCCTATTCAGGGTGGGCTGGGCGATGAAGTTGGACGCGCTCGCACCCGTTGTGCATTCATGCACAATGTAAGCCGGATGTGGGGGAGAGCGGGCCATGGGCGCGCGCAAGCGGTCGGGCCGCAACTGGGACGACCTGCGCTTCTTCCTGGCGGTGGCGCGGGCGGGCACGCTCACCGCGGCGGCCGTGCAGACGGGGACCGACCACACCACGGTCGCCCGGCGCATCCAGGCACTGGAACTGGAACTCGACCGCTCCCTGTTCCACCGCAGCCATCTCGGCTACGCGCTCACCGAGGCGGGCGAGGATCTGCTCTCCGTCGCCGAGGGGATGGAGAGCATCTTCCTCGCCGGCCGCGCCGTCCCGCAGCCGGGGCAGGCGGTCTCCGGCATCGTGCGCGTCGGCGCGCCGGACGGGTTCGGCAGCGTCTTCCTGGCCTCGCGGATGCACCGGCTGACCCGGCGGCATCCGGGACTGGAGGTGGAGATCCTGGCGACCGCGCGAATCTTCAACCTGTCGAAGCGGGAGGCCGACATCGTCATCGGCCTGTCGAGCCCGCAGCAGGCGCGGGTGGTGGCCCGCCGCCTCACCGACTACCGCCTCTGCGTCTACGCCGCCCGTTGCTATCTCGAAGGGGCCGAGCCGATCCGCACGGAGGCCGACCTCACCCGCCACCCCTTCGTGGGCTACGTGGAGGACATGCTGTTCGCGCGGGAACTCAACTACCTCAACGTGATCGGCCCGGAGGCGCAGGCCCGCCTGCGCAGCACCAACCTGCTGGCCCAGGTGCACGCCACGCTCGCCGGCGCCGGCCTGTGCATCCTGCCGGCCTTCATCGCCGCCGCCCATCCGGCCCTGGTGCCGGTGCTGCCCGAGCGCCTCTCCCTGACCCGGGCCTTCCACATGCACATCCACGAGGACAACCGGAAGGCCGCCCATATCCGCGCGGTGGCGAGCTTCGTGGCCGCCGAGGTGGAGGCGGCCCAGGGCCTGTTCGCCGGGCCGGCCCTGTAAGCCGGGCCGGCTTCCACCGGGCGCGCCCGGCAGGTAGCTTCCGCCCGTTCACGCTCGTCCGGAGACAGACATGGCCAGTTCGATCGCCCTTCCGCGCCTGATGCGGATCGGAGCCGGGGCCTCCCGCCTGCTGCCGGAGATCCTGGCCCAGCTCGGCCTGTCGCGCCCCTTCGTCGTCACCGATCCCTACCTCGCCGGCAGCGGCCGGGCGGAGGAACTGCTCGCCGGCCTGCGGGGGGCGGGCTGCACCGCCGCCCTGTTCAGCGACACGGTGCCGGACCCGACCGTCGCCTCGGTGGAGGCGGCGCTCTCGGCCCTGCGGACCGGGGATCACGATTGCGTGGTCGGCTTCGGCGGCGGCAGCCCGATGGACACCGCCAAGGCGGTGGCCGTGCTCGCCCGCTTCGGCGGGCCGATGGCGCGCTACAAGGCGCCCCACATCCAGGACACGGCGGGCCTGCCCATCGTCGCGATCCCCACCACGGCCGGCACCGGCTCGGAGGCCACGCGCTTCACCATCGTCACCGACGCGGAGACCGACGAGAAGATGCTCTGCATCGGCCTCGCCTACCTGCCGGTGGCGGCCCTCGTGGACTACGAACTGACCCTGACGAAGCCGCGGCGCCTCACCGCCGATACCGGCATCGACGCGCTCACCCACGCCATCGAGGCCTATGTCTCGAAGCGGGCGAACCCGTTCTCGGACGGGCTGGCGCTCTCGGCCATGCGGCTCATCGCGCCCAACCTGCGCCGGGTCTGGGCCGACCCCGCCGACCGGGCGGCGCGCGAGGCGATGATGATCGGCGCGACGCAGGCCGGCATCGCCTTCTCGAACAGCTCGGTCGCCCTGATCCACGGGATGAGCCGGCCGATCGGCGCGCATTTCCACGTGGCCCACGGCCTCTCGAACGCGATGCTGCTGCCCGCCGTCACCGCCTTCTCGGCGCCCGGCGCCACGGCGCGCTACGCCGAATGCGCCCGCGCCATGGGAGTCGCCGCGGCCGGGGATGCGGACGGCGCGGCCGTCGAGGGGCTGGTCGCCGCCCTGCGCGCCCTCAACGCCGATCTCGAAGTGCCCGGCCCGCGCGCCTACGGCATCGACGGGGCGCGCTGGACCGCCCTGCTGCCGGTGATGGCGAAGCAGGCCCTGGCCTCGGGCTCACCGGCCAACAACCCGGTGGAGCC
>CANEZL010000009.1 GCA_947444195.1 Methylobacteriaceae bacterium
ACCGCGCCACCCATCAGGTCTCCCTCGGCTTCGTGGTCGAGGACGGCCCGCGCGTCTACGTCGAGCGCATCAACATCCGCGGCAACACCCGCACCCGCGACTACGTCATCCGCCGCGAGCTCGATATCGCCGAGGGCGACGCCTACAACCGCGTCCTCACCGACCGGGCCGAGCGCCGCCTGAACGGCCTGGGCTTCTTCAAGAAGGTCCGCTTCTCCAACGAGCCGGGCTCCTCCCCCGACCGCGTGGTCATCAACATCGATGTCGAGGATCAGCCCACGGGCTCGTTCTCGGTGGCGGGCGGCTACTCCACCCAGGACGGCATCATCGGCGAGGTCTCGGTCTCCGAGTCGAACTTCCTCGGCCGCGGCCAGTACGTGCGCGTGGCCGGCACCGGCGGCCAGTATTCCCGCGGTGTCGACTTCTCGTTCACCGAGCCGTACTTCCTCGGCTACCGGCTCGCCGCCGGCTTCGACGCCTTCTACAAGTACAGCGACCTGACCCGCTACTCGCGCTACGAGACCACGGTCTACGGCGGCCAGCTCCGCGTCGGCCTGCCGATCACCGAAGAGTTCGGCGTCACCATGCGCTACTCGCTCTACAACACCGAGCTGAAGGTGCCGAACACCCTCAAGCGGCCCTACAACGACTGCTCGAACCCGATCCCCGGCTTCACCACCACCTACGCGCCCGGCACCGTGGTCAACGGGCAGAACGTCGGCGGGCTCGCGGTCTACCCGGACTGCGCCTACAACGGCGAGGCCTCGATCGCGCTCAAGGGCTCGCAGGGCAACACGCTCACCTCGCTCGCCGGCCTCACGCTCGCCTACTCCACGCTCGACGTGATCGGCGCGCCGCGCAACGGCTTCTACGCCGAGCTGAAGCCCGACGTGGCGGGTCTCGGCGGCGACTCGAAGTTCTTCCGCGTGACGGGCGATGCCCGCTACTACAAGGAGATCTGGGAGGACGTGGTCGGCTTCGTCCGCATCCAGGGCGGCCACATCGAGTCCCTCGACGGCAACCCCCTGCGCCTGACCGACCAGTTCTTCCTCGGCCCGTCGCTGGTCCGCGGCTTCGCCCCGAACGGCATCGGCCCGCGCGACATCGGCACCACGGACGCCCGCTCCAACGCGGTCGGCGGCTCCACCTATGTGGGCGCCACGGTCGAGGTGCAGTTCCCGATCTGGGGCATTCCGAAGGATCTCGGCCTGAAGGGCGCGGTCTTCGCCGATGCCGGCACGCTGTTCGGCTATAACGGCCGCCGCACCTTCGACGTGAACGGCGACCGCCTGATCAACGGCTTCGCGCCGGGCTCGGGCTGCAACTTCAACACCTTCACCGTCGGCGTCGAGCCGGAGTGCCTGAACGTCCGCGACAAGACGACGATCCGCTCCTCGATCGGCGCCTCGATCCTGTGGAACTCGCCGCTCGGCCCGATCCGCTTCGACTACGCCTACGCCCTGTCGAAGGACGAGGGCCAGAAGGTCTACGCCGCCGACGGCACCTTCCTCGGCAAGGTCGGCAAGGACCAGATCCAGGCGTTCCGCTTCTCGGGCGGCTCGCGCTTCTGATCCGGCCCGCCGGGGCCCGCACCACGACAGGCACCCCGTCCCGGATCTCCGGGGCGGGGTGTCGTCATATTGGCGCCCCTTTCGCACCGCCTGTCGGTTGCCACGATGACCGCCGCCGCTGCGGCGGCGAGACCGGGACTTCGCGTAGGCCTCCGGCCCGCGTCCGGCCCGCGCGATGGTTCCCCGAATGTCCGATCCGCACTTCTTCACCGCGCAGACCCGCCTGAGCTTCCGCGACGTCGCCGAGGCGGCGGGCGTCCCCCTGCCCGAGGGGGCGGACCCCGCGCGCACCCTCGCGGGCGCCGCCCCCCTCGACCGGGCCGGGCCGGACGACCTCGCCTACATGGACAATGCCCGCTACGGCGAGGCGCTCGCCGCCACGGGGGCGGGGCTCTGCCTCGTCTCCCCGCGCTTCGCCCCCCGCGTGCCCGTCGGCACGGTCGGCCTCGTGCTGCGCGATCCCTACCGGGCCTATGCGGGCCTGCTCGGCCGCCTGCACCCGGACGCCCTGCGGCCCGGCTCGCAGTTCGGCGCCCGCGGCGTCGCGCCGGGCGCCCACGTCCATCCCGAGGCCGAGATCGAGCCGGGCGTCACCGTCGATCCGGGCGCCGTGATCGGGCCCGGCGCCGAGGTGGGCGCCGGCACGGTGGTGGGGCCGAACGCCGTGATCGGGCCCGGCTGCCGGGTCGGGCGCGACTGCGCGATCGGGACGGGGGCGACCCTCAGCCATACCCTGATGGGCAACCGGGTCATCGTGCATCCCGGCGCCCGCATCGGCCAGGACGGGTTCGGCTTCGCCATGGGCGCGAGCCACCTGAAGGTGCCGCAGATCGGCCGGGTCATCGTGCAGGACGACGTGGAGATCGGCGCCAACACCACGGTGGACCGGGGCGCCAGCCGCGACACGGTGATCGGCGAGGGCACCAAGATCGACAACCTCGTCCAGATCGCCCACAACGTGGTGATCGGCCGCCACTGCATCATTGTCTCCGGCGTCGGCATCTCCGGCTCGACCACGCTCGAGGATTACGTGGTGCTCGGCGGCCAGGTCGGCGTCGTCGGCCATCTCACCATCGGCCGCGGCGCGCAGATCGCCGGCTCGTCCAACGTGAACCGCGACGTGCCGCCGGGCAGCCGCTGGGGCGGCACCCCGGCCAAGCCCGTGCGCGCTTGGTTCCGCGAACTGACGACCCTCGCCCGCCTCGCCGAGCGCGGGGGCCCGGCCGCGGGCGAGGACGCCCCGAAGGACTGAAGCATCGTCCCGAAAGGTGGTTGCCGGCTTTCGGGAAAAAGGCGATGCGCTGGGATCCGGTCCGCACGGAGCCCTCACCGAGACAGGGAGCCGGCTCCGTATCGCGTCCTGCGGGGCGGCCCTGGTCCGCGGGCTCTCTTTTCGATCAATCTGAGCGGCTTGCGTTCGGGGGCCGTTTCGTCCGAAACACCGGCCGTGTCCGGGACGATGGAGACGGCCGCCGGGACGGCCGAGAGGGCAGGAAACCTGAGGCGATGACGGAGACGGTGCAGGAACTCGGCGCGGCCGACATCCAGAAGGTGCTGGAGCTTTTGCCCCACCGCTACCCGTTCCTGATGATCGACAGGATCGTCGAGATCGACCGCGACGAGAGCTGCATCGGCATCAAGAACGTTACCGTCAACGAGCCGCAATTCACCGGGCACTTCCCCGGCATGCCGGTCTTCCCCGGCGTACTGCTCATCGAGGGCATGGCCCAGACCGCGGGCGCGATCTGCTGCCGCCACATCCTGGCGGGCAGCAACACCCAGACCAAGCAGGTCTTCTTCATGACCATCGACAAGTGCAAGTTCCGCCGGCCCGTGGTGCCGGGCGACCAGGTGCGCTTCCACATGAAGAAGCTCAACCAGCGCAAGACCATGTGGTGGTTCCGCGGCGAGGCCCGGGTCGACGGCACCCTGGTGGCCGAGGCCGAGATCGGCGCCATGCTGGTGACGGAGTGAGCGCGCCCGTCATCCATCCGAGCGCGGTGGTCGAGGCGGGCGCCGAGATCAGTGACGGCGTGCGCATCGGCCCCTTCTGCCATGTGGGCCCCGAGGCGGTGCTCGGCGTCGATTGCGAACTCGTCAGCCACGTGGTGGTGGCCGGCCGCACCCGCGTCGGCGCGCGCACGAAGATCTATCCCTTCGCATCGATCGGGCATCCGCCGCAGGACCTGAAATACCGCGGCGAGCCGGTGACCCTGACCATCGGCGCCGACTGCATGATCCGCGAGGGCGTGACCATGAATCCGGGCACCGCGGGGGGCGGCTCGGAGACGGTGGTGGGCGACCGCTGCGCCTTCCTGGCCAATTCCCATGTGGGCCACGACTGCCGGGTCGGCTCGAACGTGGTCTTCTCCAACAACGTCATGCTCGCCGGGCATTGCACCGTCGGCGACTACGCCATCCTCGGCGGCGGGGCGGCGGTGATCCAGTTCGCCCGTGTCGGCGCGCACGCCTTCGTCGGCGGCCTCTCGGGGCTGGAGAACGACTGCATCCCCTACGGCATGGTGGTGGGCAACCGGGCCCATCTCTCGGGCCTCAACATCATCGGCCTGCAGCGCCGCGGCTTCGCCCGCGAGGACATCCACGCCCTGCGCCGGGCCTACCGCCTGATCTTCGCGCCGGAGGGCACGCTGATGGAGCGGGTGGAGGACGTGGCGACCGAGTTCGCCGCCCATCCGGCGGTGCGCGAGGTGCTCGACTTCATCCGGGCGGGCGGCAAGCGCTCGATCTGCACGCCGCGCGAGGCGACCCAGCCCGTCGGCGCGGCCTGACGGCATGCGCGCGGCCGAGCCGGAGGGCACCCTGGTGCTCGTGGCCGGGGCCGGGCGCCTGCCCGATCTCGTGGCCGGCTCCCTCGAGCGGGCGGGCCGCGAGTTCAAGGTGCTGGCGCTGCGCGGCTTCACCGGGCGCGCCTTGCGGGCGCGGGCCGACGCCACCGTCGATCTCCTCGACATCGCGGGCACGCTCGCGGTCCTGGCGCGCTGGGCTCCCGCCCGCGTGGTGCCGGCCGGCGGCGTCGCCCGCCCGAACCCGGCGGCCCTCCTCAACGCGGGCGCGGCGCTCCGCAACCGCGAGGCCCTGCGGGCGATCGCGGGAGGCGGCGACGACCGGCTCCTGCGCGCGGCGGTGGCGCTCCTGGAGGAGAACGGCCACAGCGTGCTCGGCGTGCACGAGGTCGCCCCCGACCTCCTCAGTCCCGCCGGTCTCCTTGGCCGCCACCGGCCCGATGCGGAGGCGGCCCGCGCCATCGAGACCGGCAACGGCCTGCTCGCCGCGCTCTCCCGCTTCGACATGGGACAGGCCGTGGTGGTGGTGAGCGAGCGGGTGCTCGCGGTGGAGGGGCCCGAGGGCACCGACCGGATGCTCGCCCGGGCGCGGGGCCTCAACCGCAGGCCCTTCGGCCATGGCCGGCCGGCAGCCGGCACCGTGCTGGTGAAGCGGGCCAAGCGCGGCCAGGACCTGCGCATCGATCTGCCCGCCATCGGCCCGCGCACGGTGCGCAACGCCGCCGCCGCGGGCTGCACCGGGCTCGCCGTCGAGGCTGGGCGCACCCTGCTCATCGACCGCGCCGAGACCGTGGCCGAGGCCGACCGGCGCGGCCTGTTCCTCGTCGGGCTGGAGGATGCCCCGTGAAGATCTGGCTCGTGGCGGGGGAGGATTCCGGCGACCAGCTCGGCGCCAAGCTGATCCGGGCCCTGCGGGCGGCGGCGCCCGCGCCCCTCGAACTCGGCGGCGTCGGCGGCGAGGCGATGGCGGCCGAGGGCTTCGCCTCGCTGTTCCCCCTCGATGACGTGGCGGTGATGGGCTACCTGCCCGTGCTCGCCCGCGCCCGCACGCTCCTGCGCCGCATCCGCGAGACCGTGGACGACGTGGTGGCCGCCCGCCCCGACGTGCTCGTCATCATCGACAGCCCCGGCTTCACCCATGCGGTCGCCCGCCGGGTGCGCCAGCGCCTGCCGGACCTGCCCGTGGTCGACTACGTCTCGCCGAGCGTCTGGGCCTGGCGGCCCTGGCGGGCGAAGGGCATGCGGGCCTTCATCGACCACGTCCTCGCCCTGCTGCCCTTCGAGCCGGAGGCCCATCGCCGCCTCGGCGGTCCCACCTGCACCTATGTCGGGCATCCGCTGATCGAACGGCTCGCCGAACTGCGCCCCGACGCGGATGAATTGCGGGCGCGGGAGGCCCCGCCCTACAGCCTCGTCGTGCTGCCGGGCTCGCGCCGTTCCGAGATCGAGCGGCTGATGCCGGTCTTCGGGCAGGCGCTGGCCCGGCTCGGCGACACGGTTCCCTTCGAGGCGGTGCTGCCCGCCGTCAGCCGCCACCGGGACCGCATCGCGGCGCTCGCCGCGGAATGGCCGGTGCCGGTGCGGATCGTCTCCGGCGAGGCCGAGAAATACGCCGCCTTCCGCGCCGGGCGGGCCGCCCTCGCGGCCTCGGGCACGGTGACCCTCGAACTGGCGCTCGCCGGGATGCCGATGGTGGTGGCCTACAAGGTCTCGCGGATCGAGGAGTTCATCGGCCGCCGCCTGATCCAGGTGCCGACCATCGTGCTGCCGAACCTCATCCTCGGCGAGAACGCGATGCCGGAATTCATCCAGGCCGATTGCACCCCCGAGCGCCTCGCCGCCGCCTTGGGCCCGCTGCTGGCGGGCGGCCCCGCGCGCGACCGCCAGACCGCGGCGCTCACCCGCATCGACGGCCTGATGCGCCTCCCCGACGGCGAGGCGCCGAGCGCGCGCGCGGCGCGGATCGTGATCGGGGCGGCGCGCCGCTGAAGCCGGGCCGGTGAGCGCGACCGCCCCTCAGCTCCGTCCGAGCGCCGCCAGGATCAGCTTCCGCGCGTCCGGGCTCGACCACTCGGCCGGCCCCTTCATCACGCCGATGGTGCAGCCCGCCCCGTCGACGAGGAGCGTGGTCGGCAGGCCGGTGGAGCCGGTGTCGCGCTGGATCGCCGGGAGCACCCGCCCGCCCGGATCGGCGTAGTAGGCGAGCCGCGCGATGCCGTTCTCGGTGAGCCAGAGCGGCGGCTTGTCGATGTTGCGGGTGTCGAGGTTGATCGCCACCACCGCGAAGTCCGGCCCGCCGAGCGCGCCCTGGAGCCGGTCGAGGGCCGGCATCTCGGCCTTGCAGGGTGCGCACCACGTCGCCCACAGGTTGACGAGGAGGAGCTTGCCGCGAAGATCCGCGAGGCGCGTCTCGCTGCCGTCCGGGCCCTTGAAGGCGATCTCGGGGGCGGGCCGGGGACGCTCGGGCGCCTGCATCGCGGCGACGTCGCCGCGGGAGGCCGAGGCCACGCGGGCGAGCGCCGGGGCGGAGGCGGCGCAGGGGGCGGCCCCGTTGCCGCCGGTGGAGCCGGTCCCGTATAGGGCAAGGCCTGCGGCGAGGGCGGTCACGAGGCCGGCCCCGATGGCGAGGCGCACGAGATTCACGGGCATCGGCCTGGCCTATCCTGGTTCGAGCGAAGGGACGTTGAGAGCATGAGCAACCGGATGTGGGGCGGCCGCTTCGCGAGCGGCCCGGCCGAGATCATGGAGGAGATCAACGCCTCGATCGGGTTCGACAAGCGCCTCGCGCCCCAGGACATCCGCGGCTCGCTGGCGCATGTGGCGATGCTGGGCGAGGCCGGCATCCTGCCGGCCGACGATGTGGCCGCGATTCAAGCGGGGCTCAAGAGCGTCCAGGCCGAGATCGAGGGGGGCGGCTTCGTGTTCCGCCGCGAGCTCGAGGACATCCACATGTCGGTGGAGAGCCGGCTCACCGAGATCGTCGGCCCGGCCGCGGGGCGCCTGCACACCGCGCGCTCGCGCAACGACCAGGTCGCCACCGACATGAAGCTCTGGGTGCGCGACACCCTCGATTCCCTGGACGCGCAGGCCGCCGACCTGCAGCGGGCGCTGGCCGAGAAGGCGCTCCAGCATGCCGGCACCGTGATGCCGGGCTTCACCCACCTGCAATCGGCCCAGCCCGTCACCTTCGGCCACCACTGCCTCGCCTATGTCGAGATGCTGGCGCGCGACCGGGGCCGCTTCCGCGACGCCCGCGCCCGCCTCAACGAGTGCCCGCTGGGCGCCGCGGCGCTCGCCGGCACCTCCTTCCCGATCGACCGGCACGCTACCGCCGCGGCGCTGGGCTTCGACCGGCCGACCGCCAACTCCCTCGATTCCGTGGCCGACCGCGACTTCGCCCTGGAGGCGCTCGCCGCCGCCTCGATCTGCGCGGTGCACCTCTCGCGCTTTGCCGAGGAACTCGTGGTCTGGACCTCGGCCCAGTTCGGCTTCGTGCGCCTGTCGGACGGCTACACCACCGGCTCCTCGATCATGCCGCAGAAGCGCAACCCGGACGCGGCCGAGCTGGTGCGCGCCAAGGCGGGGCGCATCGTCGGCGCGCTCACCGGCCTCCTCATCGTGATGAAGGGGCTGCCGCTCGCCTATTCGAAGGACATGCAGGAGGACAAGGAGGGCACCTTCGACGCGCTCCAGGCCCTCTCCCTGTGCCTCGCCGCGATGACCGGCATGGTGCGCGATCTCGAGCCGGTGGCCGAGGTCCTCGCGAAGGCCGCGGGCTCCGGCTACAGCACGGCCACCGACCTCGCCGACTGGCTGGTGCGCGAGCTCGGCCTGCCCTTCCGCGAGGCCCACCACGTCACCGGCCGCCTCGTGGGCGCCGCCGCCGCTCGGGGCGTGGGCCTGGAGGAACTCGCGCTCGCCGAGATGCAGGAGGCCGAGCCCCGCATCACGGAGGCCGTCTACGCCGTGCTCGGCGTCGAGAACTCCGTGGCGAGCCGCACCAGCTACGGCGGCACCGCCCCCGACAACGTCCGCGCCCAGGCGGAGGCCTGGATCGAGCGCCTCGGCAGCGAAGGCTGAGGCGGCCACCCGCATCCCCGCGCCCCGCCCGGCGGGGCGAGGGGTTCGGCGCCGGATCCCCATGCCTTCGGAGACCTGGCACGCGGCGGCGCGGGGAGCACCCCGCCGCATGATAGGTTAAGCCTAGAGCACGATGCGGAAAAGTGGAATCCGGTTTTCCGCAATCATCGTGCGACCACAGAGAGATGGAGCATGCTGCTGTTTCCGTGAAAAAGCAGCATGCTCTAGACGCCACCGCCGACCTCTCCGAGGCGCCATGACCGCAGCCGGACCGGACCCGACGCCGCCCCGCTTCCTCGACGCGGGGGAGGCGGCCCTGGTGGTGGAGTTCGGCGCGGTCGTCGATCCCGCGGTCAACGGGCGGGTGCTCGCCCTCGATGCGGCGCTCTCCGCGCAGCCGCCGCCGGGGCTCTCGGAGACGGTGCCGACCTACCGCTCCCTGATGATCCACTACGACCCGCTCGTGCTCGCCCGCGCCGATCTCGTGCAGGCCATCCAGGACCGCCTCCCCCGGGCCGGCGCCGGGCAGCGTGCGGGGCGGTGCTGGCGCGTGCCCTGCTGCTACGACCCCGCCTTCGCCGAGGACATCGCTGCGGTGGCGGAACGCGCCGGGCTCGATGTCGCCGCGGTCGCGGACCTGCATGCGGGGGCAGAGTACCGGGTCTACATGTACGGCTTCGCGCCGGGCTTCGCCTATCTCGGCGGCCTGCCCGAAGGGCTCGCCGTGCCGCGGCGCCCGAGCCCGCGGCCGCCCCATCCCCCCGGCGCCGTGATGATCGGCGGCGGGCTCGCGGCCATCGGCACCTTTCCCATGCCGACGGGCTGGTACGTCCTCGGCCGCACCCCCGAGCGCCTGTTCGCCGAGGGGCGCGATCCGGCCTTCCTCATCGAGAGCGGCGACACCCTGCGCTTCGAGCCGGTGGATGCGGCGGCCTTCGCCGCCCTCGAACGGCGGGCGGCCGCGGGCGAGATCGTGGCGCGGAGCGAGGCCGCATGAGCGCGTCCGCGGTCCTGCGCATCCTCTCGGCCGGGGGCGGCGTCACCCTCCAGGATGCGGGCCGGCGCGGCTACATGCGCTACGGCATCACGCCGGCCGGGCCGATGGACCCCCTGGCCCATGCCGCCGCCAACCGGGCCCTCGGCAATCCGCCGGGCGCCACCGCCATCGAGGTCGGGCTCGGCGGCCTCGCCCTGGCCGTCGAGGGGGCGCCCCTCGACCTCGCTTTCGCCGGCGGCGGCTTCCGCATCGCCTGCGACGGGCAGTCCCTGCCGGCGGCCGGGGCCCTGACCCTGCGGCCCGGCGCGGAGCTCGCGGTCCGGCCCGGCTCCGCGGGGGCGTGGTGCTATCTCGCGGTGGGCGGCCGCTTCGCCCTCGCGCCGGCCCTCGGATCGCAGGCGACGCATACCCGCTCGGGCCTCGGCGGCCTCGACGGGCGCGCGCTTGGTGCGGGCGACGACCTCGCCGTCGCGGAGGCGCGCGCCGCCATCGGCGAGCCCGTCGCCCTCGTGGCCCCCTGGCTCGACCGGCCCCCCGGGACGATCCGCGTCGTGCTCGGTCCGCAGGACGATCATTTCGCGCCGCGCGAGGTGGAAGCCTTCCTGGCGCGGGACTGGCGCGTGAGCGCCCGGGGCGACCGCATGGCCTGCTTCCTCGACGGCACGCCGCTGCGCCACGCGGGCGGCCACGACATCGTCTCGGACGGCATCGTCCATGGGGCGATCCAGGTGCCCGGCCAGGGCCTGCCGATCGTCCTGATGGCCGATCGCCAGCCCACCGGGGGCTATCCCAAGATCGCCACGGTGATCGGGCCGGACCTCGGCCGTCTCGCCCAGGCGCAGGCCGGCACGCCGCTGCGCTTCCGGGCGGTCAGCGTGGCCGAGGCGGTGGAGGCCCGCCGGGCCGAGGCCGCGGCGCTCGGAGCGCCCCCGGTCCTGGAGCCGGTGATCCGCCGCACGTTCAGCGCCGAGTTCCTGCTCGGCTGCAACCTCATCGACGGCGTGGTCGGATGAGCGTCGATCCAACCGCCCGCGAGGAGGGATGCGCACCATGAGGCACGTCGATCTCAACGCCGATCTCGGCGAGGGCTACGGCGCCTATGCCTGCGGCGACGACGCGGCCATGCTCGGCCTCGTCACCTCGGCCAACGTCGCCTGCGGGCTCCACGCGGGCGATCCCGAGATCATGGCCGCGACCTTCCGGCTCGCGCGGGAGAAGGGCGTCGCCGTGGGGGCGCATCCGGGCTTCCCGGATCTCTGGGGCTTCGGCCGGCGGCGGATGCCCTTCACCCCCGCCGAGATCGAGCGCCTCGTCGCCTACCAGATCGGCGCGGCGGCGGCGCTCGCGGCCTATGCCGGCCACCGGATCACCTACGTGAAGGCGCACGGGGCGCTCGCCAACGTCGCGGCCGCCGAGCCCGACATCGCCGCGGCCGTCGCCCGCGCCGTGCGCGCCGTCGATCCCGGCCTCGCGCTGCTGGCGATCGCCCTCACCGCCCAGGTGCCGGCCGGGGAGGCGGCGGGATTGGCCGTGCATCAGGAGATCTTCGCCGACCGCGGCTACACGGCGGAGGGCCAGCTCATCCCGCGGGGTGAGCCCGGCGCGCTGATCGCCGGGGCGGAGGAGGCCGCCGACCGGGTCCTCGCCATGGTCGAGGCGGGGGCCATCGTCACGGCCGGCGGCGCGCGCCTGCCGACGCCGATCCGCTCGATCTGCGTGCACGGCGATTCCGCCCACGCCGTCGCGACGGCCCGGGCGGTGCGGGCCCGTCTCGAAGGGGCCGGGATCCGGCTCGCGCCCTTCGCGGCCTGATCGGGTTTCGGGCGACCGCCGCCGGCCCCGGCGTCCGATCGGTCGCTTCGCGTCGCGGCCGGGCGTCGGGATGCGGAGCGCGGGCCTCCGCCCGCGCGCGAACCGTGCCGCGCGCCCTGGCCGTGCGGGAGAGGGGACCCGCGCCTCGCTCGCGGAGCCTCGCGGAGCGTCGCGGACGGCGCTACCGGTCGCTCGTTCGCGATCGCCGTGTCCGCGCTACGACTCCGCGTGCTGCGCGCGGTTCCTGCGCCCGCCGCTGATCGCGCGGGAGATCCGGGAGCGCTCGGCGCTGTAGGTCGGGCAGACCAGCGGGTAGTCCACCGGCAGGCCCCATTTCGAGCGGTAGGCCTCGGGCGTGAGGCCGCGCAGGGTCAGGTGCCGGCGCAGGGCCTTGTAGGGCTTGCCGTCCTCGAAGCTGATGAGGCTGTCGGGCCGGATCGAGGCCCGGATCTGCGCCTCCGTGGCCCGCCGGGGCTTCTCGACGGCCGGACGGCCGAGCCCGTGCAGCGCCCCGTGGACCACGCCGAGGAGGGCCGGCAATTGCGACGGCGGCACGTCGTTGCGGGTCACGTAGGCGGCCACGATCTGCGCCGCCAGCTCGACCAATCCCGCATCCTGGCTCATCGGTCTCGTCCCCGCCCGTGCCTGCGCCGTCTGGTCATCGCGCGGCGCGTGCATCTTTCTACCGGTACGTTTAGATTCTCTTTCTGCGGTTGAAAAGTACCGAATCCGAAGTTGTTCCGGGGATCTGTGCACGCACGATCGGTGCCGATCGTCATCGGGTATCCCACCCGAGGGGCGCCGGCCGGCTCGCCACCTGATAGGAGGGCCGGGACGTCGGCGGGACCGCGCGTTCGAGAGAGGCAGACCGCATGGAGATCCTTGTCGTCGGTGCCGGCGTCGTCGGCCTCGCCATCGGGCGGGCGCTCGCCGTCCGCGGCCACGCCGTCGTCGTCGCGGACGCGGCGGAAGCGTTCGGCACCGGGGTGTCGGCCCGCAATTCCGAGGTGATCCACGCGGGCATGTACTATCCCGCCGGCTCCCTGCGGGCGCGCCACTGCGTGGCGGGGCGCCGCCTGCTCTACGCGTTCTGCGCGAGCCACGGCGTCGCCCACCGCGCCTGCGGCAAGCTGATCGTCGCGACGAACGGGGCGGAAGCCGAGAAGGTCGCCGCGATCCGCGACCAGGGCGCGGCCAACGGCGTCGAGGATCTCGACCTGCTGGACGGCGCCCAGGCCCGCAGCCTGGAGCCGAACCTCGCCTGCACCGCGGCCCTGCTCTCGCCGCGCACGGGCATCGTGGACAGCCACGGCCTGATGCTGGCGCTGCTCGGCGACATCGAGGACCACGGCGGGGCGGTGGCCCTGAAGACGCCGGTCCAGGCGATCGATCGCGAGGAGGGGCGCTGGCTCGTGCGCTTCGGCGGCGACGCGCCGGGAGAGTATCCGTGCGACGCGGTGGTGAACGCCGCGAGCTTCGGCGCGCAGGATCTCGCCCGCGCCACCGCGGGCTATCCGGCCGAGCGGGTGCCGCCCCTGGTGCTCGCCCGCGGCAACTATTTCGGCTGCACCGGCCGGCCGGCCTTCGGACGCCTGATCTATCCCGCCCCGGTCGATGGCGGCCTCGGCATCCACCTCACCCTCGATCTGGCCGGACGCATGCGCTTCGGCCCGGACGTGGAGTGGATCGACACCCTCGACTACCGCGTCGACCCCGCCCGGGCCGAGCTGTTCTACGCGGCGATCCGCCGGTACTGGCCGGAGCTGCCGGACGGGGCGCTGGTGCCGGATTATGCGGGCATCCGCCCCAAGCTCGCGGGGCCCGGCGGGTCGGCGGATTTCCGCATCGACGGCCCGGCCGAGCACGGCCTGCCCGGCCTCGTCCACCTCTTCGGCATCGAGAGCCCCGGCCTCACCGCGAGCCTCTCCGTCGCCGAGGACGTGGCCAACCGCCTGGAGGCGTGATTCCCGTCAGCGCGACAGCAGGTGCAGGGCGAGGGGCACCACGATCGCCGTGAGGAAGGCGTTGAGCCCCATGGCGATGCCGGCGAAGGTGCCGGCCACCTCGCTCACCTGGAAGGCGCGGGCCGTGCCGACGCCGTGGGCGGCGAGCCCCGCCGCGAAGCCGCGGGCGCGCATGTCGCGGATGCGCAGGAGGTCCATCAGGGGCGTCACCAGGATCGCGCCGACGATGCCCGTGGTCATCACCAGGACGGCGGTGAGCGTCGGATCGCCGCCCAGCGCCTCGGAGATGCCCATCGCCACGCCCGAGGTCACCGATTTCGGGCTGAGCGAGACGATCACCGCCTCCGGGATGCCGAGCAGGCGCGCGAGCCCGATCGCGGTGACGAGGGCCGCGGTGCAGCCGGCCGCGAGCGCCGCCAGCATCGGCACGAAGGCGCGCAGCACCGTGGCCCGGTGCTCGTAGAGGGGCAGCGCCAGGGCCACGGTGGCGGGCCCCAGCAGGAAATGCACGAACTGCGCGCCGGCGAAATAGGTGGGGTAGGGGGTCTGCGTCAGGGCGAGCACGCTGCCGGTGATCGCGATGGCGATGAGGACGGGGTTGGCCACCGGGTGGCGCCCGGTCGCCGCCGAGATCCGGTCGGCCACGAGATAGGCGGCGAGCGTCACGGTGAGCCAGAGCAGCGGCGTGCGCGAGAGGTAGACCCAGAGGGCGAAGTCGCCGTTCACCGCTCGCCGCTCCCGAGGAGGCGCCGCACGCCGACGAAGACCAGCACCGTCACGGCGAGCGCCGCCGCGGTGGAGGCGAGGATGACGAGGCCGAGCTTCAGCCCCTGCGCCTGGACCACGTCGAGCCGGCCGACGATGCCGGCCCCCGCCGGAACGAACATCAGGGAGAGGTTGGCGAGCAGGCCCTTGCCCGTGGCCTCCAGGGTGCCGTCGCTGAGGGGGCGCGGGAGCAGGCGGGCGAAGAGCGGCGGGCCCCCGTCACGCAGGGCGAGGAAGCCGAGGAGGAGCGCCATGCCGATCACCGGCCCCGGCACGGGCAGGCCGAGGCCGCGCGCGCCGGCCTCGCCGGCGAGCTGCGCCAGCAGGATCAGGGTCAGGCTCGCGATCATCGCCGCGCGGACCCGTCAGGCCGCCTCGCTGCGGGCCCGGCCGATGGCGGCCTCGTCGAAGCCCAGCAGCCGGCCGAGCCGCCAGACCAGCGCCTCCTCGAACTCGTCCACGCTGCCGTCCGCGCCCGCCACCGACCACGCCATCGCCAGGAGCCGGCCGCGCTCGGCGTCGTCGGCCTCGTGCGGCAGCATCTCCACGAGGCTCGCCACGTCGCGGGTCTCCGCATCGAAGGCGCTAGCGCGCGCGATGAGGGCGCGGGCCGCCTCGGGCGAGTCGGCGTAGCGGCCGAGCACGAGCCGGGCCAGACGCTCCGTCTCCGCGGGCGCGAGGATGCCGTCGACCCGCGCCACGTGGACGAGGAGCGCGGTGGCGGCCAGATGCGTGTCGTCCACCGGCGCGGCGGGCGTCCGCACGCCGAAGGCCTCGGCAGCATAGGCGCGCAGGCGCGAGATCAGGGACATGTCGGGCTCCCGGGTGGTCCGGCGGCACAGTCCCGGCGCGGCCCGCCGCCGTCAAGAACGCCGTCGCCCCCGCGCGACCGCACGCGGGCAGGCGTTGCACGGGGGCATCGGCCGGATCGGCCGGGCATCCGCCTTGCCAAGGGGGCGGTGGAACGCTATGAGCCTGCTCGCGCAGGGAGCGCCACCCGCACCCGTCGCCGCCGCAATAGCTCAGCTGGTAGAGCACCTCATTCGTAATGAGGGGGTCGGGGGTTCGAATCCCTCTTGCGGCACCATTTTTCTCCCGTCACCGCAACAGCTTGGCCGACGACGGCGCGTCTCGCGCAGCCGCGCCAGCGGGCTGTCCATCGAGGCAGGCCGCCTCGCGGAAGGGATCGAGGTGGCTCCGGGCCTCAGATCGAGCCCACCGTGCGCAACCTCGCCCGCGGGTGGATCTCGGCCTGGCTGATCACCGGGGTCTCCCGGCGGAAGCGCTCGATGATCGAGCGCACGAAGGGCCGGGTCTGGGCGGAGGTGACGAGCACCGGCATCTCGCCGAGGCGCGCCGCCGTCTCGAAGCGGTCGCGCACGGCGTTGACGAAGTCGGTGAGCTTCGAGGGCTGCATGGCGAGGTAGCGCTCCTCCCGCTCGCCGACGATCGCGTCGAGGAAGGCCTGTTCCCAGGTGGGCGACAGGGTGATGATCGGCAGCGTTCCGTCCGGTCCCTGGTACTGGGCACAGATCTGGCGGCCGAGGCGGGCGCGCACGTGCTCGACGATGTCGCGCGGATTCTTCACGCCCCCCGCCACCTCCGCGATGCCCTCGACGATGGCGCCGAGATCGCGGATCGAGACGCGCTCGGCGAGCAGGAACTGCAGCACGCGCTGCACGCCGGTGGTCGAGATCTGGCTCGGCACCACTTCCTTCAGGAGTTCGCCGTGCTCCTTCGGCAACTCCCGCAGCAGCTTCTGCACCTCCACGTGGTTCAGAAGCTCGGAGACGTGCGCCTTGATGATCTCCGTGAGATGCGTCGAGACGACGGTGGCGGCATCGACCACCGTGTAGCCCTTGAGCTGGGCCTGATCGCGGAGCGCCGCGTCGATCCAGGTGGCGGGCAGGCCGAAGGTCGGCTCCAGCATGTGCTGGCCGGGCAGCTGCACCTGGCCCCCCATCGGGTCCATCGCCATGAACTGGCCGGGGAAGATCCGGCCGGTCCCCGCCTCGATCTCCTTCACCCGCACCACGTAGGCGTTGGCGTCGAGCTGGACGTTGTCGAGGATGCGCACAGAGGGCATCACGAAGCCGAGTTCCGCCGCGAGCTGGCGGCGCAGGGCCTTGATCTGGTCGGTGAGCCGGTCGCCCGCCTCGCCGTTGACGAGGGCGAGCAGGGCGTAGCCCATCTCGAGCTTGAGGTCGTCGAGCTTGAGCAGGTCCGTGACCGTCTCCTCCTTGGCGGCGGCCAGGGCGGCGGGATCGGCGGGCTTGCCCTCGGCATCGAGGGGCGGGGCCTCCCGGGCCGTCTTGGCGATGCGCCAGGCGGCGTAGCCGGCGCCCGCCGCGAGCACGAGGAAGGGCAGCATCGGCATGCCGGGCATCAGGGCGATCAGCACCATGACGCCCGCCGACATGCCGAGCGCCTTCGGGTAATGGGCGAGCTGCTTGCCGAGCGCCTTGTCGGCCGAACCGCGCACGCCCGCCTTCGAGACGAGGATGCCCGCCGCCGTCGAGACGATGAGGGCCGGAACCTGGCTCGCCAGCCCGTCGCCGATGGTGAGCAGCGTGTAGCTCTTGGCGGCGGCGGCGAACGGCATGCCCTGCTGCGCCACGCCGATGATGATGCCGCCCACCACGTTGATGAAGGTGATGAGGAGCGCCGCCACCGCGTCGCCGCGCACGAATTTCGAGGCACCGTCCATGGCGCCGAAGAACGAGGATTCCTCCTCCAGCGCCGCGCGCCGGGCCTTGGCCGTCTTCTCGTCGATGAGCCCCGCCGAGAGGTCGGCGTCGATGGCCATCTGCTTGCCGGGCATGGCGTCGAGGGTGAAGCGCGCGGCCACCTCGGCGATGCGGCCCGAGCCCTTCGTGATGACGACGAAGTTCACGATGATCAGGATCGCGAAGACGATGATCCCGATGACGAAGTTGCCGCCCATCACGAAGTTGCCGAACGCCTCGATGACGTGGCCGGCCGCCGCGGTGCCCTCGTGGCCGTGCCCGAGGATCAGTCGTGTCGAGGCGAGGTTCAGCGCGAGCCGCAGCATGGTGGCGATGAGCAGCAGCGTCGGGAAGACGGTGAATTCCAGCGGGTTGTCGATGAACAGCCCGGTCATCATGATCAGCACGGACATGATGATCGACACCGCGAGCAGCAGGTCGAGCAGCACCGCGGGCAGCGGGAAGATGAGCACCGCCAGGATGCCCATCACCGCCGTGGCGAAGAACAGGTCCGAGCGCCGCGACAGCGCCCTGAGATCGCCGCGGGTCGGCAATGCGAGGCCGCCGAGGGCCCCGGCGATCGCGCTTCCCCGCCCCGGCGCCGCGGCCGTCTCGCTCATGCCCGCTCTCTCGCTCGCGCGCCGAACCGGGCGCACCCGGCAAGATTTGCCGGGCGCATGGTTACCGCCGCGTTAACCGCCTGCCCCGGAACCCGCGGGCGCGCCGGGGTTTGACGCGGCATGAACCCCGTCTGCCGAAGGGCTGCCTCGATGCGTCGTCTGTCCGCTGTCGTCCTCGTTCCGGTCCTGGTCCTCGGTGCCGTGCCAGCCCGCGCACAGGCCCCGGCCGACCCGCACGGGGGCCATGGCGGCGCCGGCAAGCCCGCCGTGGGCGAACCGCTCCAGCCCGGCGCCAACAGCTTCACCGACGCGCAGGTGCGCGAGCGCTTCGGCAAGATGGGCTTCGGGGAGATCCGGGACCTGAAGAAGAACGATCAGGGCATCTGGCAGGGCACCGCCAGCCATGCCGGCAAGGATGTCCGGATCGGCATGGATTACCGCGGCAACGTCGCGGCGCAGTAGCCGCGCGGGAGTGGGCCGGGGCGGCGCCCCCGTGTCCGCCGGAGGGCGCGGCCGTTCCGCGCCGGATCGGGCACGCCCCGTCGCGTCGTGCTCGCGACCCTTGTTCTGACGCGCTCCGCCGGGCCGAACCGGCATCCACTGCGGATCCGGGAGCGCTCTGGGAGGATACCATGGCCACACGGACCATCACGGCCCTGTTCGACGATTACGAGGCGGCCGCGCGCGCCGTCGACAAACTCGAAGCCGAGGGCATTGCCCAGGACGACATCAGCATCGTGGCGAGCGACCCGGAGAACCGTCTCGGCGGGCGTCCGGGGGCACCGTCCGGATCCGAGGATTCCGAGTCGGACGCCGCGGACGGGGCGGGCGCGGGGGCGACCCTCGGCACCGTTCTCGGGGGCGGTGCCGGCCTGCTCGCGGGTCTCGGCCTCCTGGCGATCCCCGGCGTCGGCCCGGTCGTGGCCGCGGGCTGGCTCGTGGCAGCCGTCACGGGGGCGGGCGTGGGCGCTGCCGCGGGGGGCCTCATCGGCGGCCTGACCGGCGCGGGGCTCGGCCAGCAGGAGGCCGAGACCTACGCGGAGGGGGTGCGCCGCGGCGGGACGCTGGTCACGGCCCGGACCGACGAGGCGGTCGCCGACCGGGCGCTTGCCATCCTCGACAAGCACGGCTCGATCGACCTCGACGAGCGGGCGCAGGGCTGGCGCGCGGAGGGCTGGACCGGCGGTGCCGCCGCGGGCGCGGTCGAGGATCCGGCGCGCCAGGCCGGTACGCCGCCGGCGCCGAGCCAGACCCACGGCTCGACCACGCGATAGGCTTCTCCGGCATTCCCGCCGGTCCGGCGGGAATGCCGCGGTCTCAGGCCATCTGCTTGCGGGCGAACAGCACGCCGGTGAAGCACACGGCCGCGCCGGCGGTGATCAGGCTGATCAGCAGGAGGCGGCGGGGCTGCGTGGCCGATTGCGCCAGGACCGGGGGCACGATCAGGCTGAAGAATTCGAGCTGGCGCGTGGCGATGATGCGCGCGCGCTCGTTCGCGGCGAGCACGCTGGCATAGTACTTCTCCGCGTCCTTGCGCTCGTTGTCGAAGGCCTCGAACCGGGTCAGCGCGTCGGAGAGCAGGCGCTTCTGCTCCGGATCCGTGCTGGCGGCGGACCGCTCGAGGCGGGCGATGTTGTCGTCGAGGTCGCGGATCTGCGTCTTCAGCTCGATGATCCGGTTCGAGTTGGGGCCGAGTTCGCGCTGGGCGACGGTGAGCTGCACCGCGAGGTTGATCCGCGCCGTGCGCAGCTCGCCGATGGTCTTCAGGTTGGCCTCGTTGGACTTCTGGGCGTCGAGCACGCCGTCGCGATTGCGCAGGTCGCGCACGGCGAGGCGGATCTTGGTCATCCGTTCCTCGGCGAGCTTCAGCTCGCGGGCGCTCTCGGCCACCGCGTCCCGGCGGGCGGTCATGCTGAGCTGGTTGACCATCCGCTCGGCCTCCTTGATGACCGCCTTGCTGATGGCGAGGGATTCCTGCGGATCGAACGCGTTCACGGACACGTTCAAGATGCCGGAACCGCTCTCGACATCCACCGAGACACGGTTGCGCCAGTACTTCAGGAACTTCTCGATCGGCTTCTCCGGGTCGAAGCGCGAGAAATAGTCGATGCTGTCACGACTGAACCACTCGCGTAAGGGAAGCTCCTTCTCGATGACTTCCAGCATCGCGCGGCTGTGGATGTACTCGTAGGTGATCAGCGTATCCTGCGCGATCAGCTCCTTGGGCACGCCGCTGTTGGTGCCTACCGAATCGGGCGTCGCCTTCTCGGTGCCGCCGAGCGCCGGGCGGATCGCGAAATGCGCCTCGGTGTTGAAGCGGTCCGAGGCGATCAGGCCGAAATAGACCGCGCCGCCGAGCGTCGGCAGCAGGAAGCAGACCACGAAGAGGACCGGCAGCCAGGGGTCGCTCTTGACGTGGCTCTGGTAGGAACGGATGCCCTTCTTGCGGTCGGCGAAGCGCGACATGCGCGCGATCTGGCGCAGGGATTCGGCGACCGCCTGGGACTTGTCCGCCGTGCTGAGCGGCTGACCTTCCGGCTTGCGGATCTCGACGTTCATCGGATGGATCGGTTCCCTTGCCGGCCCGCGGGACCGGCCCACGATGCCCTCATGGCACCCGCCCGCGGCAAAACGATGTCGGCGCTCACGCGTTCAGGCGGCGGTAGACCTCGATGGCGTCGTTCACGTCCTCGTAGATGATGGCGCGCCCGTTCAGGATGACGATGCCCTGCTGGCACCACTCGCGGATCGTCTCCATCGAGTGGGAGACCATGATCACGTCGGCGTGCTTGCGCCGATGCGAGAAGACCTCGGTGCAGCGCTTCTGGAAGCGGGAATCGCCCACCGCCGTCACCTCGTCGATGAGGTAGCAGTCGAAGGGGATCGCCATGCTCATCCCGAAGGCGAGGCGCGCGCCCATGCCCGAGGAGTAGGTCCGGATCGGCACGTCGAGATAGCTGCCGAGCTCGGAGAAATCCTCCACGAAATCGAGGACGCGCTTCGGATCCTCGCCGTAGATGCGGGCCACGAAGATCACGTTGTCGCGGCCGGTCATCATCGGGTGGAAGCCGCCGGCGAAGCCGAGGGGCCAGGACACCCGCAGGCCGCGCGAGATCGTGCCGCTCGACGGCCCCTCGACCCCGCCGATGAGGCGCATCGTGGTGGACTTGCCGGCGCCGTTGATGCCCAGGATGCCGTAGCTGATGCCGGGCTTCAGGCTCATCGAGACCCGCTCCAGGATGACGCGGCGGTGGCCGTCGGTCCTGTAGATCTTCGTGACGTTGTCGAAGCGGATCACCGTCTGCGGTCTCGCGATGCGCCCGTCGCGCCGGCCGGGCTCGAGGCGCGGGGTGGCCTGCGAAAGCGGCGAATCCGGGGCGCCCCCCTTCAGTCGACGGCGGGCGCGTGCAGCTCGGCGTCGGTGAAGCGCTGCTGCTCGGCCATGACGAGGCCGGCGAGTTCGCGCTTGATCGCGTTGAAATCGGAGGAGGCGGTGTCGCGCGGGCGCGGCATGTTCACCGTCACGTCGCGCTTGAGCCGGCCGGGCCGGTAGGTCATCACCAGGATGCGGTCGGCGAGGTAGATCGCCTCCTCGATGGAGTGGGTGACGAAGATCACCGTCTTGCGGTACTCCGCCCAGATCCGCAGGAGCTCGTCCTGGAGGGTGCGCCGGGTCAGCGCGTCGAGGGCGCCGAAGGGCTCGTCCATCAGCATCACCGGCGGGTCGAGGGCCAGGATGCGGGCGATGGCCACGCGCTGGCGCATGCCGCCGGAGAGGTCCTTCGGGAAGCGCTTGCGGAAATCCGACAGGCCGAGCGTCGCGGTGATCCGCTCGACGGTCTGGTTCGCCTCGCTGCGCGGCACGCCCTTCACGTCGAGGCCGAAGCGGACGTTGTCCTCCACGCTCATCCACGGGAAGAGCGCGTATTCCTGGAAGACCATGCCCCGGTCGGGGCCGGGCTGCGTCACCGGTCTGCCGCCGATGGTGATGCGGCCCGAGGTGAGCGGCGTGAAGCCCGCGACGGCGTTGAGCAGGGTGGACTTGCCGCAGCCGGAGGGCCCGAGCAGGCAGAGGAACTGCCCCTCCGGCACGGTTGTGGTGATGTCCTGGAGCGCGGCGACGCTGGCATCGCCGCTACCGAACACCTTGTTGGCATCCGAGACCACGATCTCTGCCGACATGCCGTTTTCCGTCTCGTACGCTGATCGGGGGGCGGACCGCGCGTTTCCGCGACGCGGTCCGCGAGCGCGATTGTCGGCGGCCTATCCGCCCGGGTCCCGCCGCCACCGATCGAGGTCGGGTGCGGCGGGGCCTGTATGGGGGAGCGGGCCTACCGTTCGAGGCCGCGGTGCCAGCGCAGCAGGTGGTCGTTGAGGCGGCTCATCGCCCCGTCGATGATCAGGCCGAGCACGCCGATCGTCAGCATGCCGCCGATGATCTTATCCGACCACATGTATTCCCGCGCTTCCAGGATGCGGTAGCCGAGCCCGTCCGAGACCGCGATCATCTCGGCCACGATGACCACGATGAAGGCGGTGCCGATGCCGATCCGCATGCCCGCCAGCACGAAGGGGCTCGCCGCCGGCAGGATCACGCGCCGGAACATGGTGCCGGCCCCCGCCCCCAGGTTGCGCGCGGCGCGGATGTAGATCGAATCGACCTGCCGCACGCCGGCGATGGTGTTGACGAGCACGGGGAAGAAGGTGCCCAGCGCGATCAGGAACAGGGCCGGCGGGTTGCCGAGCCCGAACCAGACGATCGCCAGGGGGATGTAGGCGATCGGCGGGATCGGCCGCAGCACCTGGAGCAGCGGGTTGAACAGGGCGTAGAGCCGGTCGTTGGTGCCGAGCAACAGGCCGACCGGCACCGCGAGCCCGGCCCCGATGGCGAAGCCGCTCAGCACCCGCGAGAGGCTCGAGATCATGTCGTGCGGCATCTCGCCGGAGAACAGCCAGGTGAGGTAGCTCTGGTTCGCCGGGTCGTAGGGCAGGCCGGGCAGCAGCCCGTTGAACCACTTGGCCGCCACCGCCGTGGGCGGCGGCAGCACGATCGGCGAGAACACCCCGACGCGGCTGAGGATCTCCCAGAGGATCAGCAGTCCGACCGGAACGAGGGCGCCGGTGAGCGAGGAGGGGCGCATCAGTTGGTCTTCAGCTCGGCCTTGGCCTTCTCGAGAAGGTTGGTCTTCACCCACTCCGCGTCGCTCTTGGGCGGGTTGACCATCTTACCGAGGCCGTACTTGACCATGTAGTCCGAGGTGGTCTGCATGTGCCCGGCGGGCATGTCGTAGGTGTAGCTCGCGTTGGCCATGCCGTCGCGGAAGTCCTGGCTCGAGAGCTGGCCCTTGAACACCTGCTCGCGCACGTACTTCTCGGCCAGAGCCGGGTCGTCGATGAAGGCCTTGGTCGCCGCCACGAAGAGCTTGAGCACCTTGGCCGCCACTTCTGGCTTCTCGTTGTACATCTTCTCGGTCATCACCAGCGGACGGTAGGGGATGCCGATCGGGGTGTCGTAGGGCTTCACGAGCTCGGCGCCCCAGCCGGCGCTGATCGCCTGCGTCGATTGCGGCTCGCTCTGGCAGATCACGTCGACGTATTTCTGCGCCAGCGCCTGGTTCAGGTCGGCGTAGTTGTTGAAGTAGGTCAGCTGCACGTCCTTGCCGGGCCGCTCGGACCAGGTCAGGCCGTACTTGTCGAGCTCGGCCAGCAGCATCAGGTCCTGCGTGCCGCCGCGGACCGTGGCGACCTTGAGGCCCTTCAGGTCGGCGGCGGTCTTGGCGGGCAGATCCGGACGCTTGAGGATGCGCACGCCGCCGTTGGCGAAGCCCGCCACCACGAGGAGCTTCACGCCGTTGCCGCGCGCGGCCACCGCGCCGTCGCCGCCGGAGGCCGCGATGTCGATCTGGTCCACCGCCATGGCCGGGTAGATGTCGGCGCCCTTGGCGAACTGGCGCTCGTCGATCTTCAGGCCGAACTTGGGCGCGATCTCCTTCATGTACGAGATCGCGCCGTAATGGGCGAATTTGAGGTTGCCGAGCCGGACCACGTCCTGGGCCCGGGCGGTGCCGGTCGCGGCGAGGGCGAAGAGGGCGGCGCAGGCGAGGGCGCGCGTCAGCATGGTCTTCCTCCGTTCGCGGGTCTGGCGCCCGCTCGACCTCACGAAAACGCGAGGTATCGGATTGACTTATGCAGCGGCCGGACTGGATGTAAAGCGCTCCGCAGTGGAAGACGGGCAGTTGTTGAAATGGATGAAAGCGACAGCTTGGCCGTGGTGGGCTGCGGCACCGTCGGCGCCAGCTGGGCGGCCCTGTTCCTCGCCCACGGGCTCGACGTCCGCGCCTGGGATCCCGCCCCGGGCTTCGCCGACAGGCTCGGCGAGTCGGTGGCCGCCGCGCGCGCGCAGCTCGCCGAACTCGGCCTCGCGGGCGCGGGGCGGCTCTCGACCCATTCCGAGGTCGAGGATGCCCTCTCCGGCGTCGGATTCGTGCAGGAGAACGCGCCGGAGGAGGAGGGCCTGAAGCGCGGGCTGCTCGCCCGGATCGACGCCTGCCTGCCCGCCGACGTGCTGGTGGCCTCGAGCACCTCGGCCATGCTGCGCAGCCGCATCGTCGCCGATTGCGCGCATCCCGAGCGCGTCCTCGTCGCCCATCCCTTCAATCCGCCCCATCTCGTGCCCCTCGTCGAGATCGTGGCCGCGACGGAGGCGGTGGCGGATCGCGCGGCAGCCTTCTACGCCCGGCTCGGCCGCCGCCCGGTGATCCTGCGCCGGGAGATGCCCGGCCACATCGCCAACCGCCTCGCCTCGGCCCTCTACCGGGAGGCGGTGAACCTCGTGGCCGAGGGGGTCGCGAGCGTGGCCGACATCGACGCGGCGCTCTGCAACGGCCCCGGCCTGCGCTGGGCGGGGATGGGCGCGCACATGACCTACCATCTCGGCGGCGGCGCGGGGGGCATCCGGCACTATCTCGACCATCTCGGGCCGAGCCAGGAGCGGCGCTGGGCGAGCCTCGGCAACCCCAGCCTCACCGAACCCGTGAAGGCGGCGATCGTGGCGGGCGTCGAGGCCGAGGCGGCCGGGCGCAGTCTCGCGGAGCTGGAGGCCCGGCGCGACCGCGGCCTGATCGCCGTGCTCAAGGCGCGCACGGAGGTGGCCGGGGCCTGAGGCCGCTTCCCGCGCGGAGGCCGCTTCCCGCGCGGGCAGGGACACCGTGAGGCGGACTTAACCTCTTTGGGTCATCCTCGGGCTGTGGGGCCCTGCGTATCCCGGGCCCGGAGACGCGTGCATGAGCTCCAGCCTCGCCCTCGGCCCGGCGGTCCCGGCCGGCGGGATCCCCGTGATGGGCGTCCTGCACGGCTTCGGCAAGGCGATGCTGGCGGCCTTCGTGTTCTTCGCCTGCTTCGCCTTCTCCGACGTCTCGCCCTACGATCTCGTGGCGCCCGTGGCGATGCTGCTCTGGCTCGGCCTCGGCATCCGCCTGCATCGCGGCGCGGTGCCGCTCCTCGCCCTGCTGCTCCTCTATCTCCTCGCCATGGTCACGGCGCTCGTGCCTTATTTCGACGAGAGCGTGCCGGTGACCTGGACGGTGCAGCTCGCCTATCTCGCCGCCACGGGCATCTTCTTCGCGATGTTCTTCTCGGAGGAGACCGAGAGCCGGATGGAGCTGGCGCTCAAGGCCTACACGGCGAGCTGCCTGTTCTCGGCGGTGCTCGGCATCGCCGGCTATCTCGGCCTGATCGGCGTGGAGGACCTGTTCTACAAGTACGGGCGCGCCTCGGGCACCTTCCAGGATCCGAACGTGTTCGGCTCCTTCCTCACGCTCGGCGCCCTCTACCTGATGCGCGGGCTGCTCACGGGGGAGACGCGCCGGCCGCTCTTCTCCTTCGTCTGCCTGCTCGTCCTGCTGGCCGGCATCTTCCTCTCCTTCTCCCGCGGCTCCTGGGGCGGCAGCGTGGTGGCGACCGCGGTGATGATCGTCGCGGTCTACGGCAGCTGCGATTCGGCCCGGATGCAGCGGCGCATCCTCCTCCTCGTCGGCGCCACCCTGCTCCTCGGCTTCGTCATCCTGTGCGGGCTGCTCACCATCGAGAGCGTGCAGAAGATGTTCTTCGAGCGGGCCACCGTGTCCAAGGACTACGACGAGGGCGAGACCGGCCGCTTCGGCAACCAGATCCGCGGGCTCGGCATGCTCCTGGAGATGCCCATGGGCATGGGCCCCCTGCACTGGCGCCTGACCTTCGGGCTCGAGCCGCACAATTCCTATATCGGCAGCTTCGCCAACGGCGGCTGGCTCGGCGGCGCCGTCTTCCTCCTCCTCGTGGGCGCCACCGGCTTCGTCGGCTTCCGCCTGATGGCGCGGGACACGCCCTTCCGCGCCCACGCGCAGGTGGTCTGGCCGGCCCTGCTGATGTTCTTCCTGCAGGCCCTGCAGATCGACATCGAGAAGTGGCGGCACGTCTACATGATGCTCGGCATGGTCTGGGGCCTGGAGGCCGCGCGGCTGCGCTGGATGGCGCGGGCCGCACGGCCCGGTCCCTACGCGGCCGAGGCGTCCTCGGGCTCCGGATCGGCCGTCCAGGCGGTGGCGAAGCCCGCGAGCGCGCGCGGATCGCTGAAGGCGAGCACGCTCACCGTCCGTCCGGCGGGCGGCGCGCCCGGATAGGGCGCCAGCATGATCTCCACCCGCGCGAGGCGGGCGCCGGGGGCGTGCGCGGCGATCCAGGCCTGCGCCTCGGCGTTCAGGCTGTCGGGAGCCGCGAGCGCCCGCGAATCCCTGCGCAGGACGATGACGTAGGATCCGAGGCTCGGATCCCGCTCCTGCACCGCCTTGACGATGTCGATCACGCCCCGGCCTCGGCGAGGGCGTTGATCTGGACTTGGGCCTGCCGGTCCGTGAATTTCGGGATGTCGCCGAAGATCTCCGGTCCGTGAGCGGCGGCGGCCTTGGCGAAGGCGTCGGCCGAGTCCCAGGTGAGGAGCGCCATCACCTGGAACGGCGCCTCGCCCCCGTCCGGCGTCGAGACGCCCTTCACCACCTTGGCCTCGTGCAGGCCGAAGGACGACCAGCGCTCGCGCACCAGCGGCATGTGGTGGCCGAGATAGTAGTCCATGTCGAACCGGCCCCCGGCCGGATACATCACGCTGACCAGCACCATCTCGCGTTCTCCCTGGCGGCCCGTCTCTCGCGCGCGGCCGTCCTCAGGGGAGCACCGATCGACCCCGCGCGCAACGGCATGGGGCGCGGCCCGAGGGCGGCCGGCCCGTCAGTGCAGCTTCACCCGGGATTCCGTGCGCCGGGTCAGGGCGCGGGCCACCGCGTCGAGGGCGGTCTTCACCGTGCCGTGCAGGGCCCGCTCGTGCATCTTGTAGAGCGAGCGGTACATCAGCCGCGCGAACAGCCCGGCGATGAACATGTTCTTGCCCTGGATGAAGCCCATCAGGCTGCCCACGGTGGAGTATTCGCCGAGCGACACCAGCGAGCCGAAGTCCCGGTACTTGAAGGGCGTCAGCGGGCGCCCGTCCATCTTGGCCGGGATCTGCCTGACCAGATAGGTCGCCTGCTGGTGCGCGGCCTGGGCGCGCGGCGGCACCGGCGTGCCGGTGCCGACCTCCACGAAGTAGGCGCAGTCGCCCATGGCGAAGATGTCGGGGTCGCGGGTGGTCTGAAGGGTCGGGCCCACCACGAGCTGGTTCGTGCGCGTGGTCTCCAGGCCGCCGATCCCCTGGAGGAAGGGCGGCGCCTTCACGCCCGCGGCCCAGACCACGAGCTCGGAGGGGATGAAGCTCCCGTCCGCCAGCGCCACGCCGTCGGCGCGCACCTCGGTGACGCGGGCGCGCACGCGCACCTCCACGCCGATCTTGGCGAGGAGCGCCATCACCTCCGCCGAGAGCCGGTGGGGCACCGCGGGCAGGATGCGGTCGGCGGCCTCCACCAGGGTGATCTTGAGGTCCTTGTCCGGGTCGATCCGGTCGAGGCCGGTGCCGACCACGTGGCGCAGGGTCCGGTGCAATTCGGCCGCGAGTTCCGTGCCGGTGGCGCCCGCGCCGATGACGGTGACGTGGAGCTGGCCCGGCCGCACCGGCCCGGTCTGGGTGTGGGCGCGCAGCATCGCGTTCACGAGGCGCTGGTGGAAGCGCACCGCCTGGGCCTGCGTGTCGAGGGCGATGGCGTGCTCGGCCACCCCCGGCGTGCCGAAATCGTTGGTGGTGGAGCCCACCGCCATCACCAGGGTGTCGTAGGGGACCGAGCGCTCCGGCGTGACCTCGCGCCCCTCGGCGTCGTGGCTCGCGGCGAGGCGGATGCAGCGGGCCTCCCGGTCGAGGCCGACCATCTCGCCGATGCGGTAGCGGAAATGGTGCTGGTGGGCGTGGTGCAGGTAGTCCACCGCGTGGTGGCCGACGTCGAGGCTGCCCGCGGCGACCTCGTGCAGGAGCGGCTTCCAGATGTGGGTGCGGGCCCGGTCGACCAGCGTGACATGCGCCTTGCCCCGGCGGCCGAGCTTGTCCCCGAGCTGCGTCGCCAGTTGCAGCCCGGCCGCGCCGCCGCCGACCACGACGACGCGGTGCTGACCGTTCAGATTCTCGGCTGGTACCATCCCGCTCCCCCTGGCCGGCGTCTTGCCGCAGCGCTCTCGGCCGCCTCGCCGTCCTGCTTACACAGGAAGACGGTCCGATTGCCAGATCGTCCGGCCGAGGGCGTCCCGGCCGGTGGCTGCCGCCCGCCTCAGGCCGCCGGGGCGCCCGGCTGGCGCAGGGGATGCGCCTCCGCGAAGGCCGGCAGGGCGAGGCAGGCCTCCGCGATGCGGCGCACGGTGGGGTAGGGATCCGTCCCTACGCCGAAGATGCCGGTGCCGACCCAGAGGCTGACGAGGCAGAGATCGGCGTGGCTCACCGCGTCGCCCTGGCAGAAGCGCCTGGTCCCGGCCTCGCCCGAGAGGCGCGCCTCCAGCGTCCTCAGCCCGGTCTCGAAGCTGTGGCGCACGAAATCCAGCATGCGCTCCCGCGGCAGGCCGTATTCCTCCATCAGGTAGGTGCGCACCCGCGGCACGTAGAGGGGGTGCGTGTCGCAGGCGACGAGCTGGGCGAGGGAGCGCGCCCGCGCCCGCGCCCGCGGGTCCTCCGGCAGCAGGCGCACGCCGCCCCGCGTCTCCTCCAGATAGTCGAGGATGGCGAGCGACTGCGTCAGCGGCGGCCCGTCCCCGTCGAAGAGGGCGGGCACCGCCCCTTGCGGGTTGATCGCCCGGAAGTCCGGCCTGTGCTGGTCGCCCGCATCGAGGTCGATGAAGGTCTCCTCGTAGGCGATGCCCTTCAGCTTCAGGGCGATCCGAACCCGGAAGGCGGCGGCCGAGCGCCAGTTGCCGTACATCTTCATGAGGGACACCGATCCTGCGACGGGCGGCGAGGACAGCGCACAATCGATTTTCCCGCAAGGCCGCAGCCGTCGTGGCCGCGACATCCGGCCTCCCATCACTCGATCCGGCTTGGCCCTCGACAGCGGGCCCGAACGGGCCGTTCGCGATCGGAGATAGCCCGGTCCCCCGTGTATCGCACAAGTGGTTTTAGGCGGATATTCTAGGTTATTCCGAGCGATCGAGCCGCCGTCGAGCGGGATAGATTTGATGAAAGACCTATTCGGCCGGATGATTATGATCTTGGCAAGGCTCATCGGTGTATACGCACCGTCCGGTTCATTCGCGGCGGCACGCACGGTTTCCTCGAAACATGAGACGGCTAGAGACAAGAGCGGTCCGGGTCACGACGGCACCGGTCGAGGAGGGACATCCGCGAACCCTGAGGCGAACCGACGACGTCAGGCTCGCTCTGCCGGCGCGGTCCTTCCTCGAACATCGATGGTTCGGCTATATCCTGAGCGCGGTTCTGTTCCTGGCGGCGCTCGGGATGCGATTCCTGATCCATCCGATGCTGCCGGCCGGTTTTCCCTTCATCACGTTCTTTCCCGCCGTGGTTCTGGCGACCTATCTCTTCGGAGTAGGGCCGGGCATCGTCTGCGCGATCATGTCCGGTCTGAGCGCGTGGTACTTCTTCCTGCTGCCGCCCAACAGTTTCGAGCTGGACCGCTCCGTCTTCACGGCGCTGCTTCTGTTCACCTCCGTCGCGGCTCTGGACATCGTCCTGATCGGCGCGCTCCAGCGGGTGGGCTTCAGCCTGCGGGCCTCGCGGATCATGGAACGGCAACTCGCCGAGCGGACGGCCCTTCTCGACCTGGCCCTCCAGGCCGCCAATGCCGGCACCTGGGTCTACGACGTGGCGTCGGGCCGGGCCGTGCTCTCGGCCGAGATGGCGCGTCAGCACGGCCTCGGAGACGCGGAGATCGAGATCGACGTGGAGCGGGATTGGCGCCCGCGCATCCTGGCCGACGACGCCGAGCGCACCCTCACCGATCTCGGACGCGCGATCGCCACGGGCGGCCCCTTCGAGACGGAGTTTCGCGTGCTGTGGCCCGACGGGACGGTCCGCTGGTTGACGGGGCTCGGCCGTGTGGAGAGCGACGCGACCGGCACCCCCGTGCGGGTCACCGGGCTGAGCTTCGACATCACGCAGCGCAAGGAAGCCGAGACGCAGGTCGCCCTGCTGGCGCGCTACGACAGTGTGACGACCTTGCCCAACCGGCTGCTGTTCAAGGAGCGCTTCGCCGCGCATCTCGACACGCTGGAGCGCGACGGAACGCCCTTCGCCCTCCTGTGCCTCGATCTCGACCGCTTCAAGGCGGTGAACGACACCCTCGGCCACCTCGCCGGGGACATGCTCCTGAGCGAGGTCGCGAACCGTCTCACGTCCACGGTCCGCGTGACGGATACGGTGGCCCGGATCGGCGGGGACGAGTTCGTGATCATTCAGGCCGACACGCGCGAACCGTCCTGCGCCGCGGCGCTGGCCGAGCGGATCAGCCGGGCGATCGCGGTGCCGATGGTGATCGACGGCCTCCCGGTCGAGGTCGGGGTCAGCATCGGGATCGCGATGGCGCCCCGGGATGGCCTCGCCGTCGAGCACCTCCACAGGGCCGCGGACGAGGCCCTGTACCGGGCCAAGCGCGAGGGTCGAAACACCTTCCGGTTCGCCGACGCGTCGATCGCCCTGGAGGCGGGTTCGGTCCCGTAGGCCCTGAACGCGCGCATTCGCCAGGCCGTTCTCCGCTTGGTGGGGCGGTGGTCCGGCCGGAGCGTTGCCGAGGGCGGCGCTTCCTGCGTAGAGATCGGCGGCGGAACCGGCCCGCGCGGCATACGGCCTGCAGGGAACACACGATGCAGATCGCCACACCCTACCTGATGTTCCTCGGCGACGTGCCGGACAGGCTCGCGGCCAAGACCGCCTACGGCATCGCGGACTGGCGCCCGGAATGGTGCATCGGCCAGATGCGGCTGCCGGGCTGCGCGGCCGATCTCGGCATCCCCGACCTGACCCTGCCCGAGGCGGTCGCCCAGGGCTGCAAGTCCCTGGTGATCGGCGTCGCCAATGCCGGCGGCGTCCTGCCCGAGCACTGGGTCGCCGAGATCGTCGGCGCCCTGGAGGCCGGGCTCGACGTGGCGAGCGGCCTGCACACGCGCCTCGCCAGCGTGCCCGCCATCGCCGAGGCCGCCGAGCGCCACGGCCGCCGGCTCCACGACGTGCGCCACTCGGACGAGACCTTCCCCACCGGCAAGGGCAGGGAGCGGGCGGGCCTGCGCCTGCTCACCGTCGGCACCGATTGTTCGGTGGGCAAGAAGTACACCGTGCTCGCCCTGGAGAAGGGCATGCGCGCCCGCGGCCTCGACGCGGATTTCAAGGCGACGGGCCAGACCGGCGTGTTCATCTCCGGCCGGGGCGTGGCCATCGACGCGGTGGTGGCCGATTTCATCTCCGGCGCCGTCGAGTGGATCTCGCCCGCCGCGGATGCGAACCACTGGGACCTCATCGAGGGCCAGGGTTCCCTCTACCATCCCTCCTTCGCGGGGGTGAGCCTCGGCCTCCTGCACGGGGCCCAGGCCGACGCCTTCGTGGTCTGCCACGAGCCCACCCGCAGCACGATGCGCGGCGTCGCCCATCCCCTGCCCAGCATCCAGGACGTGATCGACCTCACCGTGCAGCTCGGCCGGCTGACGAATCCCGCCATCCGCCCGGTCGGCATCGCCGTGAACACGCAGGCGCTGGACGAGGCCGAGGCGCGCGCGCTGCTCGGCCGACTCGCCGCCGAGCACGGCCTGCCCGCCACCGACCCCGTGCGCTTCGGCGTCGAGGAACTGGTCGACCGGATCGTCGCCGACTTTCCCGCCTGAGGGACCAGCATGCCGCGCCTCCTCACCGTCGCCGTCGAGCGCTTCCCGATCGCGGGCGCCTTCACCATCTCGCGCGGCAGCCGCACGGAGGCCGCCGTCGTCGTCGCCCGCGTCGCGGACGAGGGGGGCGCGGCGGGGCAGGGGGAGTGCGTGCCCTATGCCCGCTACGGCGAGAGCGTCGAGAGCGTCGCCGCGCTGATCGCGGCCCAGGCCGAGGCGGTGGCCGCCGGGCTCACCCGCGCGGAGCTGGCGGCGCAGCTGCCCGCAGGCGCGGCCCGCAACGCCCTCGACTGCGCCCTCCTCGATCTGGAGGCGAAGCGGCTCGGCCGCCCGGCCCACGCGATCCTGGGCCTGCCCGCCCCCCAGGCCGCGGTGACGGCCTACACCCTGAGCCTCGGCACGCCCGACAGCATGGAGGCTGCGGCCCGCGCGGCGGCCGCGCGCCCGCTCCTGAAGGTGAAGCTCGGCGGCGAGGGCGATCCGGAGCGGATCGCCGCCGTGCGCCGGGGCGCGCCGGATTCGCGCCTGATCGTCGATGCCAACGAGGCGTGGCGGCCGGAGACGCTCGCCGCCAACCTCGCCGCCTGCGTGGCGGCGGGCGTCGGCCTCATCGAGCAGCCGCTGCCGGCGGACGCCGACGCGGCCCTCGACGGCTACCCGCGCCCGATCCCGATCTGCGCCGACGAGAGCCTGCACGACCGCGCCGGGCTCGACGCCCTCGCCGGCCGCTACGACGCCGTCAACATCAAGCTCGACAAGACCGGCGGCCTCACCGAGGCGGTTCTGCTCGCGCAGGCCGCGCGGGCGCGGGGCCTGTCGGTGATGGTCGGCTGCATGGTCGGCACCTCGCTTGCCATGGCGCCCGCCATGCTGCTCGCGGCGCAGGCCGATTACGTGGATCTCGACGGCCCGCTCCTGCTCGCCCGCGACCGCGAGCCTGCCCTGCGCTACGCCGGCAGCACGGTGCATCCCCCCGAGCCGGCGCTCTGGGGCTGAGATCCCCTCGGACGTAGCTCTCGCGTCGTTCGAGCGATCGGTCCCATCCTCGGCCCCAGCCCTGCCGGGATTCCGCCTCCAACGCCCGCGGATGCGCCGCTGTCCTGCCCGTTGCCGCGCATCCGACCTGACCAGATCCGCCACAGCGAGACCTATAAGGCCGAGGTCGGGCTTTGGAATGACGATGCAAGCGGTCTCCGAGCGGCGGCGCCAGCGAGGACCGGCTCCAGGCGGGCGGAGAGGCGCGCGAGGGCGCGCCCGAACAGGGCGGGGTCCTGCAGGGCGCTCGCCGTCACCAGGGCGCCCTGGATGGTGCTGACCGCGTCCTCGGCGAGGTCGCGGGCCAGGGGCTCCTCCGCCCCGGCGCGGACGAGGGCGTCGGCGAGGGCGTCGCGCCAGGCGGCGAAATAGGCGTCGATGCGCGCGCCGAAGCGGTCGCGCGCGGCGCCCAGCGCGAAGACCCCCACGAGGCAGACCCGGCGTCCCGAGCGGAAATAGGCGTCGGTCGCGGCGAACATCGCCCGCACCGCGGCGGCCGGGTCGGGGTCCTCCCGCAGGGGGCGGAACATGGCCTGCGTGAACCACGCATCGATGGCGTCGAGCACGCTCGCCGCCATCTCCGCCTTACCGCCGGGGAAGAAGTGGTAGAGGCTGCCCTTCCCGAGCCCGGTGCGCTCGCCGATCAGCGCGAGGCTCGCGCCCTCGAAGCCGTGCTCGCGGAAGATCTCGGCGAGCACGGGCAGCAGGGCCTCCCGGCCGGGGGCGGGCTTCGCTGCGGCCCTCGACACAGGTTTGGCGGCCACGGTCTCACAGGTTCAGGTCGGAGAGCCCCGGATGGTCGGCCGGGCGCGGGCTGGAGCGGTCCCAGTGGAACAGGCGCTCGCTCTCGCGGATCGCGAGGTCGTTGATGCTGGCATGGCGCGCGGCCATCAGCCCGTCGGCGTCGAAGGCCCAGTTCTCGTTGCCGTAGGCCCGGAACCAGTCGCCGGCCTCGTCGTGGAACTCGTAGGCGAAGCGCACCGCGATCCGGCTCTCGCCGAAGGCCCAGATCTCCTTGACGAGGCGGTACTCGTGCTCGCGCGCCCATTTGCGGGTGAGGAAATCGACGATGGCCGGGCGGCCCTGGAAGATCTCGGCGCGGTTCCGCCAGCGGCTGTCCGGGGTGTAGGCCAGGGAGACCCGCTCGGGGTTGCAGCCGTTCCAGCCGTCCTCGGCGGCGCGGACCTTCCGGATCGCCGTCTCCAGCGTGAAGGGCGGAAGCGGGGGACGGCTCTCGGACATCGGAGACTCCTGCGTGATCTCTGTACCGATCGGTACAGAGGTCGCCGGACATGGTCAAGCGCGCCGCAGGCGGGTGCGGCGCGCTCGGGAAACGACGTCCGGAACGCGAGTTCAGACGAGGTAGACGGTGCCGTGCAGCTTGAACACCTTGGGGCAGTTGCTCGCGTCGACGAAGCGCTGCGCGTCGCCGAGGGAGATGTTCCGAGCCACCGCGATCTCGGAGAGCGTCATCCACTTGGATTGCATGATCCTACCTCCTGCTAAGGTCTGAACGGCCGAGATTGCGTTTTGTTTCAGTAGGTCGCCCGCTTTTTTAACGATTGCGGCGAGAGCCGCCGCGGTCGCGGGCGGAGAGCGTTTTCAGGCACGCCCTCAGATGATCCTCGATCGGTAATCCGTATCTCCCTGTGCGGATCGGCACGTCGTGGCCCGTATGGAAGGTCTATATCAGTCTCGTCCCGAGGGGTTGGCGCTGAAACAGCCACCCTGAATTTCGATAGGAGAGTGAATAGACCATGAAGACCCGTATCGCCGCCGTCGCCACCGCGTTTGTCCTGGGCGTCGCCTCGATCTCGTCCGCCATGGCCTTCGATGGTTCCCGCAGCATGCCCTACGATGTCGAGACCACCGGCGCCATCGGCGGCCTGGGGGTGCACGACCGGCCCTTCTACGAGCGCTGCCCGATGAGCTCGGCCGCGGAGGGCAACGCCAACCAGCAGACGCGTCCGGTCAAGCAGTACGGCCAGACCGCCGGCGGCCAGCGCTGCTGAGGGAGGCCGACACGATGCTGCTGAAAGCCTTCTCCTACGCGATGATCGCGGCCTTCGCCTGCGGCCTGGCCGCGACCGTGGTCGGCTCGGCCGGCGTGCTGGCCGGCTCTTAACCGACCAAGGCGGCGGACCCCGGGTCCGCCGCCCGCCCGTGCTCGCTTCCGTGCATGTCCGGCCGCGTGTTCCACCACCGCGCCGCTGATCTTTGCGGCGGCCCGGACGTTCCGCCGAGGGATGCCGATCGCCTCTTGGACGATGATCGAGGGAAGCCGCCGTGACGAACGCCGCCACCGTCCGCGTCCTCGATGCGCCCCGCTGCCATCTCGGCGAGGGCCCGCTCTACGACGCCCGGCACGATACGGCCTGGTGGGTCGATATCCTGGAGCGGCGCCTGTTCGAGCAGGCACTCGCGGGCGGCCCCGCCCGCGTCCACCCGCTGCCGATCACGGTGAGCGACCTCGCCGTGATCGACGGGGAGCGCCACCTCCTCTCGGCGGCGGACGGGCTCTACATCCGCACCCTCGCCGACGGGCGCCTGCACCCGCACTGCCCCCTGGAGGCGGACGATCCCGGCACCCGCACCAACGACGGCCGCGTCCATCCCTCCGGCGCCCTCTGGATCGGCACGATGGGCCTCCGGGCCGAGCCGCGCCGCGGGGCGATCTACCACGTGGCCGGCGCCCGCGTGCGACGGCTGTTTGCCGGTCTCACCATCCCGAACGGCATCGCCTTCTCCCCCGACGGCGCCACCGGCTACTTCGTGGATACCGACGAGGGCGTCCTGCGCCGCGTCGCCCTCGACCCCGCGACCGGCATGCCCGCGGGCGAGCCGGAGACCCATTACGACCATCGCGGGGGGACGGGCGGCATCGACGGCGCGGCGGTGGATGCCGAGGGCCTGATCTGGACGGCCCGCTTCGGCGGGGCCTGCCTCGACGCCTACGCGCCCTCGGGACACCGCGTCCGCACCGTCCCGCTCCCGGTGCGCCAGCCGACCTGCCCGACCTTCGTGGGCCGCGGCCTCGACCGGCTCCTCGTCACCAGCGCCTACGAGGGCATGGACGCGGCGGCGCGGGAGGCCGACCCCCATCACGGGCGCACCCTGCTGGTCGATCCCGGCGTGCGGGGCCTGCCGGAGCCGGCCTTTCGCCTCGCCGGGACGTGAGGGCGGCCGCCATCCGGCTCAGCTCCGGCGCTGCACCCGTCCCTCGCGCTCCTCCAGGCCCGGCAGCAGCTTGTCGAGGGTGAGGGGGTAGTCGCGCACCCGCACGCAGGTGGCGTTGTAGACCGCGTTGGCGAGCGCCGCGCCGGCTCCGCAGATGCCGAGCTCGCCCAGGCCCTTGCTCTTCAGGGGGTTCGCCTTGTCGTCCCGCTCGGGCAGGAACACCGCCTCGATCTCCGGCACGTCGGCATGGGCCGGCACGTGGTACTCGGCGAGATCCCGGTTGACGAAGCTGCCGTAGCGCGGATCGAGCACCCCGTCCTCCATCAGCGCGGCGCCGACGCCGAAGATCATGCCGCCGATGGCCTGGGAGCGGGCCGTCTTCGCGTTGAGGATGCGCCCGCCCGTGAACACGCCGAGCATCCGGCGCAGGCGCACCTCGCCGGTATCGGCGTCCACCGCCACCTCGGCGAAATGCGCGCCGAAGGAGTAGTGCGAGTAGCGCTCCTTCAGGCTGCCGGGCTTGATCTCGCCCGCGGCCTCCATCCCGTCCCGCCCCGCGAGCTCGGCGAGCGTCACCGTGCGGTTGCCCGCGCGCACCGCGCCGTCCGCGAAGACGGCGTCGTCCGGGCGCAGGTCGCCGGCCTTGAGGAGGGCTTGACGGAGGTTGTCGCAGGCGACGTAGAGGGCGGAGCCGGCCGAGCCCGCGCCGAACGAGCCGCCCGAGCCCGCCGCCATCGGGTAGGCGGTGTCGCCGATCTCGACGCGGATGCGCTCCACGGGCAGGCCCATCATCTCCCCCGCGATCTGGGCGAGGATGGTGTAGGTGCCGGTGCCGATATCGGTCATCGCCATCCGCACGGTGAGGTAACCGTCCGGCCCCAGGCGCACCCGCGCGGCCGACGGCATCAGCGGGTTCAGGCGGGCCGCCGCCGACATGCCCATGCCCAGCATGAACCGGCCCTCGCGCCGGCTGCCGGCGTCCCCGCGCTTGTCCCAGCCGAACAGGCGGGCGCCCTCGCGCATGCAGGGGACGAGCTGGCGCACCGTGAAGGGCACCTTCTTCTCGGGGTCCTCCGCCGGCTCGTTGCGGACGCGCAGCTCGATCGGGTCGATCCCGAGCTGCTCGGCGAGCTCGTCCATGGCGCACTCGAAGGCGAGCTGGCCCACCGCCTCCCCGGGCGCGCGCATGGCCGAGGTCACCGGCACGTTGAGGTTCGCGATCCGGTGACGGGTGAGCCGGTGCGGCGCCGCGTAGAGGGAGCGGGTGACGTTGGCCGAGGTCTCGAAGAACTGGTCGCCCGGCGTCGCGTCCGACCAGGATTCGTGGGCCAGCGCGCTGAGCCGTCCGTCCCGGTCGGCGCCGAGGCGGACCCGCTGGATCGTGCCTGTGCGGTGGGAGGCGCAGTGGAATTCCTGCTGGCGGGTCATCGCCACCTTGACCGGGCGGCCGATCGCCTTGGCGGCCAGCACCGCGAGCACGCCCTCGGGCTGCACCTGGAGCTTGGAGCCGAAGCCGCCGCCGATGTAGCGGCTCACCAGCCGGACGTTCTCCGGGGGCAGGCCGAGGAGGCCGGCGAGGGATTTCTGGCCCCGGTTCAGCATCTGGTTGGCGGTCTGGAGCACCACCTTGTCGCCGTCCCAGGCGGCGATGGTGGCGTGCGGCTCCATCTGCGCGTGGACCTGCGGCGGCGTGGTGTAGGTCACGTCGAGCTGCACCGGGGCGGCCCCGAAGGCGCCCTCGAAATCGCCGGCCTGCGAATCCGGGTCGGTCTGCGCCGGCTTCGGCTTGTAGGCCTCGCCCAGGGCGTCCTTCAGGGAGGCCTTGGGCGGCTGCGCGTCGTACTGCACCGCCACCAGGGCGGCGGCGGCGCGGGCCTGCTCGAAGGTCTCGGCCACCACGAAGGCCACGGGCTGGCCGAAGAAGCGGATCTCCGTGCCCTGGAGCTGCGGCCAGACCTGCTCGCGCCGCTCGCCCTGCGCCGGCACGTTCTCGTGCGTCATCACGTGGATCACGCCGGGGGCGAGGCGGGCCGCCGCGGTGTCGATGGAGCGGATGCCGCCGCGCGCGATCCGCGCCTCGACGATGAAGCCGTAGGCCGGGTTGCGCAGGGCCTGCGTCTCGTAGGCGTAGGGGGCGAGCCCCGTCACCTTCAGGCGGCCGTCGATGCGGTCGACGGGCCTGCCGACGAGACCGTCCGGGCGCCCGTCGAGGGGCGTCTGACCGATCGGCTGGTTCATCTCCATGACGAAGGTTCCTCGTCCGTAATCGCGGAGCCGGCCCCCACGGGCCGGCGCGGAATCCCGGTGCCGCGCCGCGGGCGCAGGACGCTCAGGCGTGGGCGGCTTCGTCCATCACCGCCCGCAGCGTCCGGCGGGCGAGGGGGATCTTGAAGTCGTTGCTGCCGTAGCCGCGGGCGCCGGCGAGTACCCGGTCGGCGGCGGCGTCGGCGGAGCCGGTCTCCACGAGGATCCGCTCGGCCGTCTCGTCGCGCCAGGGCTTGTGGGCGAGGCCGCCGAAGGCGAGCCGCGCGGCGGACGGTCGCCCGCCGTCCCCCTTGGCGACGATGGCGGCCACGGAGACGGTGGCGAAGGCGTAGGAGGCCCGGTCGCGCACCTTGCGGTAGAGGTGGATGCCGGGCACCGGCTTCGGCAGGCTCACCGCGGTGATGATCTCGCCGGGCCTCAGGGCCGTCTCGATCTCCGGGGTGTCGCCGGGCAGGCGGTGGAACGCGGCGATCGGGATCGTGCGGGCGCCGCCCCCCGCATCCGCCGTCTCGACGGTGGCGTCGAGGGCGCGGAGCGCCACGTTCATGTCCGACGGGTTGGTGGCGATGCAGGATTCGCTCGCGCCCAGCACCGCCATGATGCGGTTGTAGCCGCCGATGGCCGCGCAGCCGGAGCCGGGTGCACGCTTGTTGCAGGGCTTGGACGTGTCGTAGAAGTAGTAGCAGCGGGTGCGCTGGAGCAGGTTCCCGGCGGTCGTCGCCTTGTTGCGCAGCTGGCCCGACGCCCCGGCGAGCAGGGCCTTGGCGAGCACCCCGTACTCCTTCCGGACCCGCGGATGCGCGGCGAGATCGGCGTTGCGCACCAGCGCGCCCACCCGCAGGCCGCCCTCCGGCGTGTCGGCGACCTGATCGAGGGGCAGGCGGTTGACGTCGATCAGGGTGGTCGGCGTCTCGATCTGCAGCTTCATCAGGTCGAGAAGGTTGGTGCCGCCCGCGATCAGGCGGGCGTTCGGGCGCTCCGCCGCGAGGGAGGCGGCCGCGGCCACGCTGTCCGGGCGCTCGTAGGTGAAGGCCTTCATCGCGCGCTCCTCACAGGTCGCTGCCGGCCGCGTCGCGGATCGCCGCGACGATGTTGGGATAGGCGCTGCATCGGCAGAGGTTGCCGCTCATGCGCTCGCGGATCTCGGCATCGCTCAGCGCCGCGGTGCCGGCGATGTCCGCGGTGACGTGGCTCGGCCAGCCGGCCCTGGCCTCGGCGAGCATGCCCACCGCCGAGCAGATCTGGCCCGGGGTGCAGTAGCCGCACTGGAAGCCGTCATGGGCGATGAAGGCCGCCTGGATCGGGTGCAGCGCCTCGCCCTTGGCGAGGCCCTCCACCGTGGTGACGGCATCGCCCTCGTGCATGGCCGCGAGCGTGAGGCAGCTGTTGATGCGCCGCCCCTCCACCAGCACCGTGCAGGCGCCGCACTGGCCGTGGTCGCAGCCCTTCTTGGTGCCGGTGAGGCCGATATGCTCGCGCAGGGCGTCGAGGAGGGTGGTGCGGCTGTCGAGCCGGAGATCGTGCCCCCGCCCGTTCACCGTGAGGCGCAGGGGGAGCATCTGCGGTGCCGGATCGTCCGGCGCCGGCGCGGCCGAAGGGTGGCCCGGCCAGCCGAAGCTCGCCGCGCCCGCCGCCACCGCGCATCCCTCGACCACGGCCCGCCGCGTCGGTGCGAAGCCAGCCCGCGTCCGTGAATCCGTCATGCCATCGTCCCGCGCCGCACCTGCGGCCGGCCCTGCCTGACGGCGGGCGCGGCTCCCGTGGCTTGGGGAACGCCGCGGGTTCGGGAACGATCCGGGAGCGCCTGCGCCCGATCGGCGCGGGCGGATCGGGTGCCGGTCAGATCTCGGCGGCGAGGCCGTCGTTGCCGATGGCCGAGAGGGTGAGGTGGTCGGCGCCGATATCGGCCCCGGTATAGCCCAGCATGTGCGCGAGCTGGTCGCGGGCCCGCCAGACCCGGCTCTTCACCGTGCCGATCCGGCATTTCAGGATCTCGGCGGCCTCCTCGTAGGAGGCGTTCTCGACCGCGACCAGGATCAGCGCCTCGCGCATCGCCGCGGGCAGGCGGGCGAGCGCCGCCTGGACGTCCTGAAGGTCGAGATGACCCCCCTGCTCGGGGATGGTGGAGAGCCGGGCGGCGTGGTCGCCGTCCGTGTCCGCCACCTCGCGCGCCTGCTTGCGGTGCACGCTGTAGAAGGCGTTGCGCATGATCGTGAACAGCCATGCCCCGAGATTGGTGCCGGCCTTGAAGCTCGCCCGGCTGCGCCAGGCCCGCAGGAGCGTGTCCTGCACGAGGTCGTCGGCGGCGCTCGGGTTGCGGGTGAGCGACACGGCGAAGCTGTGCAGGCTCGGCACGGAATCGAGCAGCCCGCGCCGGAACGTGTCCTCGTCCCTGTCCTGCGCGCGCGCCAGGGCCGCGTCGAGCCTGGACACGAGGGCGGTGATGTTCTGCGGCAGCGGGACCGGAAGCAGGGCCGCGTAGGTCGTCTGCAGATGCGCGCCGAGATGGTTCCGGATCGCCTCCGACAGGACCGGCGGCGCTGGTTGCAAGAGGTCTGGCTCGCCCGACATCGACACCCGTTCGCCTGGAAGTTGTTGCGCCCGGGATCCCGGACACGCCTTCGCACTATGGCCTGGAAGCCGAGCGGGCGCAGTAACATAGGTTGGTTGTCCTGTTCGGAGGATGCCGAACCTGTGGTTCGTTCGGGCGGACACCACCTGCCGTTGCAGAGCCGGTGCCGCGTGAAACCGCGCTCCGCGGGCTCCCGCAGCGCAGCGTTACACCGCAGCGCAAAAGTTATGCTCAGTCTCAGCATATCTGGACATCGGCGTCCGGCGCGCCTAAGTTAGGCGGCACAATGCTCAAACTGAGCATAATGGAGGACGCCATGGCGGCGACCAATCAGCCCATCACCCGCGGCCCCGTTCCCGGCCTGCCGCTGCCCGACCTCTACGCCCGCGTGAGCCGTCACGTTCCCGCGATCGAGTGGCCGGCGCTCGCCCCCGACATCGAGGCGATCCTGCGCCTGAAGCGGGAGAAGAACGCGGTCATCCTCGCGCACAACTACCAGGCGCCGGAGATCTTCCACACGGTGGCGGACATCGTCGGCGACAGCCTCGCACTGGCCCGCGAGGCCGTGAATGTCGAGGCCGACGTGATCGTGCTGGCCGGCGTCCACTTCATGGCGGAGACGGCCAAGCTCCTGAACCCGGGGAAGACCGTGCTGATCCCCGACACGGGCGCGGGCTGCTCCCTCGCCGACTCGATCACCCCCGAGGACGTGCGGGGCCTGCGCGCGCGATATCCGGGCGTGCCGATCGTGACCTACGTCAACACCTCCGCGGCGGTGAAGGCCGAATCGGACCTCTGCTGCACGTCGGGCAACGCGGTGGCGGTGGTGCGCTCCCTCGGCGTGCCCCGCGTCCTGATGATCCCGGACGAGTTCCTGGCCCAGAACGTCCAGGCCGAGGTGCCCGAGGTCGAGATCCTGACCTGGGCCGGGCACTGCGAGGTGCACGAGCAGTTCACGCCGGCCGACATCCGCGACGTGCGCGAGAGCTATCCGGGCGTCACCGTGATCGCCCACCCCGAATGCCCCCCCGAGGTGGTGGCCGAGTCCGACTTCTCCGGCTCCACGGCGATGATGATGAACTTCGTCACGCAGAAGCGCCCGCGGCAGGTGGTGCTCGTCACCGAGTGCTCCATGGCCGACAACATCGCCGCCGAGAACCCGGATATCGAGTTCATCAAGCCCTGCAACCTCTGCCCGCACATGAAGCGGATGAGCCTCGCCAACATCCGCCGCTCGTTGGAGACCCTGACCCACGAGATCACGGTGGATCCGGCGCTCGCCGACCGGGCGCGGGCGGCGGTGGAGCGCATGCTGGCGGTGCGCGTCTGATGAACGCGCTCGCCCGCAATCCCGCCGACCGCGTCGTGGTGGTGGGCGGCGGCGTCGCCGGCCTCGCCACGGCGCTCCGCCTCGCCCCGCGCCCGGTGACGCTGGTGAGCGCCGAGCCCCTCGGCCTCGGCACCGCCACCGGCTGGGCGCAGGGGGGCATCGCGGCCGCCCTCGGCGCCGACGACGCGCCGGAACTCCACGTGGCCGACACCCTCGCGGCCGGCGCCGGCCTGAGCGAGCGGGACGTGGCCCTGCGCGTCGCCGCCGCCGGCCCGGGCCTGATCGCGTGGCTCGTGGCGCTGGGCGTGCCCTTCGACCGGGGGGCCGGCGGCGCCCTGGCGCTCGGCCTGGAGGCGGCCCATTGCCGCCGCCGCATCGTCCGCTCGGGCGGGGACGCCACCGGCGCCCGCGTGCTGGAGGGGCTGGTGCGGGCCGTCCAGGCGGCCCCCTCCGTGGAGGTCGTCGCCGCCCGCGTCACCGATCTCCTGCGCGACGGGAACGGCGCAGTGGCGGGCGTCGTGTGCGAGCGGGACGGCGCGGGCTTCCGCATCCCGGCCCGCGCCGTGGTGCTCGCCACCGGCGGCGTCGGCGCCCTCTATGCCGCCACCACCAACCCCCGCGGCGCCACCGGCCGCGGCCTCGCGCTGGCCGCGCGGGCGGGGGCGACCTTGCGCGACATGGAGTTCGTGCAGTTCCACCCCACCGCGATCGCGGCCGGGGCCGATCCCATGCCGCTCGCCACCGAGGCCCTGCGCGGGGAGGGCGCCCGCCTCGTGGACGAGCAGGGCGCGCCGGTGATGGCCGGCGTCGACGGCGGCGACCTCGCCCCCCGCGACGTCGTGGCGCGGGGCATCTTCCAGGCGCTCGCCCGCGGGCGCACCGTCTTCCTCGACACCCGCGAGGCGCTGGGCGACCGCGTGGCGGCGCGCTTTCCGACGGTCGCGGCGCTCTGCGCCCGGGTCGGCATCGATCCGGCGCGCCAGGCGATCCCGGTGCGGCCGGCGGCCCACTACCACATGGGCGGCGTGAAGGTGGACGCGCGCGGCGCGAGTTCCGTGCCCGGCCTCTACGCCTGCGGCGAGGTCGCCTCCACCGGGCTGCACGGGGCCAATCGGCTTGCCAGCAACTCGCTCCTGGAGGCGCTGGCGTTTGCCGGCTTCATCGCCGACGGGCTCGAGGCCGCCCCCGCGGGCCCGGTCCATCCGGCCGGTCCCTCCGCGCGCGCCGAGATCGATCACGCCGCCCTGCGCGCGCTGATGGAGGCCCGCGTCGGCGTGGTGCGCGATGCCGCCGGCATCCGTGAGGCGGTCGCCCGCCTCGCCCCCGTGGCGGAGACGAACGACGCGGCGCTCACCGCGCTCCTCGTCGCCCGCTCCGCCCTCGGGCGGCAGGAGAGCCGCGGCGCGCACTGGCGCAGCGATTTCGGCGGGCAGCAGGCCCCCCGCCACAGCGAGATCACCCTCGGCGCGCTGGCCGAGACCCTGCCGGCCGCGGAGGCCCTGTCCTGATGCCCGAGTTCGTCTCCGATATCCTGCCCCTGCCGCGGCTCTTGGTGGAGCCCGTGGTGCGTGCCGCCCTGCTGGAGGATCTCGGCCGGGCGGGCGACGTCACCACCGACGCCATCGTGCCCCCCGAGGCCCGCCTCGACGGGGTGATCGCCGCCCGCCAGAACGGCGTCATCTCCGGCGTCGACGCCGCCCGGATCGCCTTCGAGCTGATCGACCCGGCCGTGGTCGTCACGGTCGAGCGCGGGGACGGCGCCCGCGTCGCCCCCGGCGACGTGGTGATTCGTCTCGCCGGGCCGGCGCGCGCCATCCTCACTGCCGAGCGCGTGGCCCTCAACCTGCTCTGCCGGATGTCGGGGGTCGCCACCGCCACCGCCGGTCTCGTGGCCGCCGCCCGGCCGCACGGCAGGGCCGCCATCGTCTGCACCCGCAAGACGACGCCGGGCCTGCGCGGGCTGGAGAAGCACGCGGTGCGCGCGGGCGGCGGCTCGAACCACCGCTTCGGCCTCGACGACGCGGTCCTCATCAAGGACAACCACGTGGCGGTCGCCGGCGGCATCGTCCCGGCCATCGAGCGGGCCCGGGCCCGGGCGGGCCATCTCGTGAAGATCGAGGTGGAGGTCGATACCCTGGACCAGCTCGAACAGGCCCTGAGCGTAGGCGCCGACGCGGTGCTCCTCGACAACATGGCGCCCGAGACCCTGCGCCGGGCGGTGGCGATGATCGACGGCCGGGCGCTTGCCGAGGCCTCCGGCCGCATCACCGCGGAGACGGTGGGCGCGGTCGCGGCCTCGGGCGTCGACCTGATCTCCTGCGGCTGGATCACCCACAGCGCGGCGATCATCGATCTCGGCCTCGACGCCGCCTGAGCGGGGCTGGACGCGATCCGCCCCGGCGCGGCCCTTGTCCGCGCCGGACGCTTGCCCGATAAGCGCGGCCGGTCGAAGGACCGGACGCCCGGCGTCCGGCCCGCCGGAGGGGGCCCGCGGTCACGACCATGCCGCGGCGCGGGGCTGGACCGAAGCATGAGCGGAACCCTGGTTTCCGAGGCGGACCCCGCATGGCCGGTCCCGGCGATGCCGCCGCGGCCGGCGCGGCCCCTCTCGATGCTCGAACTGCTGCGCACGGTGCCGACCAACTCGCTCGCCGTCTGCGACGAGCCGCTGTTCGACGAACTCGTGGTGAAGCGGCACTACCTCGCCCAGCCGGTCTGCTTCGTCAGCGACCCCGCCGGCGTGCGTCAGATCCTGATCGACAAGTTCGACAACTATCCGCGCGTCTCCTCGATCCGGCGCCTGTTCGAGACCGACCTGCGCACGGGGACCCTGGCGAGCGAGGGCGAGACCTGGCGGCGACACCGCCGCATCGCGACGCCGACCATCGACCACCGCTCCCTGCGCCCGGACGTGCCGGACCTCGTCGCCATCGCCGAGGGCATGGCCGACGGCCTGCCCGTGGGCGAGGCGCCCGTCGACATCGAGCGCTGGGTCGGCGGCCTCGCCACCCTCCTGTGGAACCGGGTGGTCACCGGCGGCGATCCGGCCGGCCTGCCGATCCTGCGCTGGCTCTCGAAGGTGCCGCACAAGCCGCGGGCCATCGATCTCGTGCCCGTGCCCGCCTGGCTCGGCCGCCGCCTCGTCCGGCATCGGCGCGATCCGGCCCTCGCCGAGCTCGACCGGCAGCTCCACGCCATGATCGCGGCGCGCAAGGCCCCGGGTTATGACGGGCCGCAGGATCTCCTCTACCGCCTCGCCCATATGCGCGACCGCGGGGACGGGCAGCCCCTGCCGGACGGCGAGGTGCGCGACGAGGCCGCGAGCCTGATCGCCGGGGGCGCGGCCTCGGTGCGGGCGCTCACCTGGATCTGGTATCTCCTCGCCCTCCACCCGCAGGTGGAGGCGCGCTTCCACGCCGAACTCGATGCCGTGCTCGGGGGACGCGTTCCCACGCCGGAGGATCTGCCGAAGCTCGTCTACACCCGGCGGGTGCTGGACGAGGTGATGCGGCTCTATCCCCCGATCCCGGCCATCCTCCGGCAGGCCGCGGCCGGCGACGTGATCTGCGGACACCGGATCCGCCGCGGCACGATCGTCGCCGTGCTGCCCTGGGTGATCCACCGGCATCGCAGGCTCTGGCCGGAGCCGGACCGCTTCGATCCGGACCGCTTCCTGGAGGAGAACAGCGCCGGCCGGCCGAAGCTCGCCTACCTGCCCTTCGCCGCGGGCCCCCGCGTCTGCGTAGGCGCCTCCTTCGCGCTGACCCAGCTGCTCACCACGATCGCCGTGCTCGGCCGCCGCTTCCGCTTCCGCCTCGCGAGCACGGCGCCGGTGGTGCCCTTCGGCGCGATCAGCCTCCAGCCCAAGGGCGGCCTGCCGGTGCGGGTCGAGCGGCGCTAGAGTGCTGCTGTTTCACGCAATCGGCAGCGCGCCCTATCCCCTTCTCATCGCGCGATGATTCCGGAAAACCGGATTCCACTTTTGCGCGTCGTCCCGAAAGGTGGCTGCCGCCTTTCGGAAGAAGACGATGCGCCGGAGCGTACGCCGCCCAAGGGCTGCCGGTTCGATCCAGGGGCGTGCGCTGAGACGGGGGCCCGGAGCCGCGGACGGCCGCGGGGCGATCGGGAACGGCGCGTGGACCCTGAGAAAAGGAAAAAGCGCGCCCCCGCGGTCGAGGATCGCGCTTCTGAAAGGTAGCCCGCGGTCTCAGGGACGGGCACCGCGATCCTGACGCGGCCGGCCACGGGCGTCCACCGCCGCGGCGGCGAATTGGATACAATGTTCAGCCTCTGTCGCGGGCTTCGCGGTGTGGTTCGGCGCGTCCGGTTTTCATCCCAGGGCGCGGACGGCTTACGGCAAAGCTGCCACAGTGTTGCCATCACATCACGAGGGCGGCCGAACCTCGCTGCGCTGCGGTTTCAGGCTTGGCTTTGGGCGGTGCTCGTTTACCCGTTGGCGACAGGTGCACGGCATCCTGGGTGCCGGTTTCCATCGCGTTCATCACAACCCGTCTGCCTTCGAGAGAGCTCGATGCGTCGTTCCGCTTCCGCCCTGTTCGGGCTTGCCTGCGCGGCTGCCGCGTGGGCGTCGCCCGCGCTCGCCTATGAGATCGATCCGCTGACCCGTCAGCCCCTCGACAACGCCCTGACGGTCCGCGTGCGGCCGCAGGCGGTCCAGGCCGTGCCGACCGCGAGCGCCTCCCTCAACGCCGCCGATCCCCTGGCCTCCACGGTGCCGCAGATGTCGGCGATCCCGCGCGAGACGGTGGCCTATAACGGTCCCTACGGCCCCGGCACCATCGTGGTCTCCACGGCCGAGCGCCGCCTCTACCTCGTGATGGCGAACGGCCAGGCCATGCGCTACGGCGTCGGCGTCGGCCGGCCGGGCTTCACCTGGGGCGGCATGCAGACCGTCACCATGAAGCGCGAGTGGCCGGATTGGCGCCCGCCGGCGACCATGCTGCGCCGCCGTCCCGACCTGCCGCGCTACATGAAGGGCGGTCTCGAGAACCCCCTCGGCGCCCGCGCGATGTATCTCGGCGGCACGATCTACCGCATCCACGGCTCCAACGAGCCGGAGACCATCGGCACCGCGGTCTCCTCGGGCTGCATCCGCATGACCAACGAGGACGTCACCGATCTCTACGAGCGCGTGAAGGTCGGCACCCGGGTCGTCGTCCAGCGCTGAAGCGCTGCCGCGGTTCGGACGGTGAGGGGGCCGGCAGCGATGCCGGCCCTTTCTCGTTGCCCGCGGCCCGGGGCGGGCCGCCGGGCGCTCAGTGGCAGCCGCAGCTTCCGCCGCCGCAGCCCCCGCCCGTGGCGGCGGCGCTGACCGGCGCCGAGCCGCGCCGCTCCCGGTCGAGCCCGCGCTCGGCGAGTTCGGCGAGGTAGGCGTTCCAGCGGTCGCAGTACTCGGCGCCGAGCTGGTAGAGATAGCCCCAGCCGTAGATGCCGGTATCGTGCATGTCGTCGAAGCCGAGCTTGACCGCGTAGTTGCCCACCGGCTGCACCGCCAGGATCTCCACCGCCCGCTTGCCGCCGATCACCTTGCGCTCCAGCGGCGAGTGGCCCTGCACCTCGGCGGAGGGGCTCGACACGCGCAGATACTCCGCCGGCAGGGCGAAGCGCTTGCCGTCGTCGAAGGCGACGTTGAGGACGCGCTTGTCCGCGGACAGGCGGATCTCGGTGGGCCAGCGTTCCTCGGTCACGGGTGAACCCTCTTCATAACCATTGCGGCTCAGCTTGCCCGCTGGCACACATCCCCTCATATGCCAGGACATGCTAGGCTCGTCACGCAACGCCGCCTCCGAAGAACAGCCGCAGAAGAGCTCTGACGCCGAGATGTGGGGCCCGCGCACAGACATCGCCGTGCCCGCCGCGGCGCCGCTGATCGACCCGTTCCAGCGGGCGATCACCTATCTGCGCATCTCGGTCACGGACCGGTGCGACCTTCGCTGCGTCTACTGCATGGCGGAGGAGATGAACTTCCTGCCCAAGCGCGACCTCCTGACCCTGGAGGAGCTGGACCGTCTCTGCGGCGTCTTCATCGCCCGGGGCGTGCGCAAGCTGCGCATCACCGGCGGCGAGCCCCTGGTGCGGCGGGACATCATGCACCTGTTCCGGCGCCTCTCCCGCCATCTCGGCACGGGCGCGCTGCAGGAGCTGACGCTGACCACCAACGGCACGCAGCTCGGCCGATTCGCAGCCGAGCTCGCTGGTCTCGGCATCCGCCGCGTCAACGTGTCCCTGGATACCCTCGACCCCGACAAGTTCCGCGCGATCACCCGCCGCGGCGACCTGAAGGTGGTGCTCGACGGGATCGCGGCGGCGCGCGCGGCCGGCATCAAGGTGAAGATCAACGCGGTGGCGCTGAAGGGCGTCAACGAGGACGAGATCGCCGACATGATCGCCTGGGCCCACGGGCTCGGCATGGACATGACCCTGATCGAGGTGATGCCCCTGGGCGAGGTCGAAGGCGACCGCACCGACCAGTTCCTGCCGCTCTCCGTCGCCCGCGCGCGCCTGGAGAGCCGCTACACCCTCACGCCGCTGCCCGACCGCACGGGCGGACCCGCCCGCTACGTGCGGGTGGCCGAGACCGGCGGCCGGCTCGGCTTCATCACACCGCTGACGCACAATTTCTGCGAGAGCTGCAACCGCGTGCGCCTCACCTGCACGGGCAAGCTCTACATGTGCCTCGGCCAGGAGGACGCCGCCGATCTCCGCGCGGCCCTGCGCGCCTCCCCCGACGACGCCCTCGTCACCCAGGCGGTGATCGACGCCATCGCCCGCAAGCCCAAGGGGCACGACTTCGTCATCGAGCGCCAGCGCCCCGCCGCGGTCCCGCGCCACATGAGCGTGACCGGCGGCTAGAGCGCCCTCCTGAAAGGCGGGTGCCGGCTTTCGGAAAAGACGGTGCAGAATCCGGAGCCCGGCCCATCGTCCCGGATCCGATTGCAGGACGATGCGCCGGTACGCCTCTGCCGGGCGACCGGGCGCACCCGGTGGTCATCCCGGGACGCCTGACCTTCTGAGGCAGGGAACGCAGCCCAGGGGCGCGGCTGGCCCCCTCCGGCCAACCCCGCGAGGCTGCCGGTGTCTCACCCGTCCATCAGGCTCTGGGGCATGTAGGGGTGACCCTCCGCGGTCAGCGCCCGGTCCAGGGTCTCGATCGCCACGAGGATCCGGGTGAGATCCTCGGCCATGGTCACCGGCGCGAGGTCCATCCCCGCGATGCGCCGGGCGAGCGTGTCGCGCTCCCGCACGAGGCTGGCCCGCGCCTTGTTGAGCGTCTCGATCGCGTCCGCGGCCATGGAACCCCCTTCAATCGTTCTCCGTGGGCCCCGAACGGCCGACGGCCCCGCGCGCCGGAGCGCACGGGGCCGTCACCTTAGCGCGGATCCGTCTTACGGACAGGCGTGACGCCGACCGTCATTGCCGAGATAGGTCCCGGTGCGGCGGTCGTAGGAGCGGAAGCGGCGCACACAGTAATCCACCGAGCCGTCGCCCATCGCCGGCTCGGCGTATTCCTCGGCGTAGCCGTAGGTCACCGGAGCGTAGCCCCCGCCATAGGGATAGCCGTAATCGTAGCCGTAGCCCGGATAGCCGTAGCCGCCGTAGAGGCCGCCCGCCGCGAGGCCGAGGCCGACGCCCGCGCCGAACCCGGCGAGGCCGTAGCCGCGGCGGCCGTAGCCGTAGCCGCGGTTGTACCCATAGCCGCGGTTGAAGCCGTAACCGCCCCGGTTGAACCCGTAGCCGCCACGGTTGAAGCCGCCGCCGCCGATCCCCGGGTTGCCGCCGAGACCGGGATTGCCGATCACGCCGCCCCCGCCGCCGAGACCCTTCGAGCTGACCACGGGCGCGCCGCCGAAGCCGCCGGTGCGCAGGCCGCCGCCGGCAAATCCGCCGCCGCCGCCGCCCCGGAAGCCGCCGCCGCCGAGGCCCGCGCCGCCGCCGCCGAAGCCGCCCCCGCCGCCGAGGCCCGCGCCGCCGCCGCCGATCGCGGCACCGCCGCCCCCGCCGCCTTTCTGGGCGCTGGCCGCGACGGGCAGCATGGTGAGAGCGCCGGTCACGAGGGCCGACGCGATGAGAATGCGCTTCATGATGCGATTGCCTTCATCGAACCTGAGGAGGAATCCTGATCATAAACGCGTGAGATGCTCCCTTAGTGCCGCTACACTTTGTCTTGGTCTCGGCAGTCCCCGCGGGGAGAGCGGACTTCAGGCGACGAATTCGGCCGCCGCGTAGCCCTGGAGATAGAGCAGCGCGGTGAGGTCCCCGTGCTCGATCCGCACCTGCGCCGCGGCGGCCACCGCGGGCTTGGCCCGGAAGGCCACGCCGAGCCCGGCCTCGCCGATCATGGCGAGGTCGTTGGCGCCGTCGCCCACCGCGAGGGTCTCCCCCGGGGCGAGGCCGAGGCGCTCGCGCAGCGCGATCAGCGTGTCGCGCTTGGCCGCCTTGCCGACGATGGGCTCCGCCACCGTGCCGGCGAGGCGGTCGCCCGCGAGGACGAGGCGGTTGGCGTGGTTCTCGTGGAAGCCGATCCTCTCCGCGACGGGGCCCGTGAACAGGGTGAAGCCCCCCGAGACGAGGCAGGTATGGGCGCCGTGCGCGCGCATGGTCCGGACCAGGGTGGGCCCGCCGGGCATCAGGGTGATGCGCTCGGCCACCAATCGGTCGACGGTGCCCAGCGGCAGATCCTTCAGCAGCGCCACGCGCTCGCGCAGGGCCGGCTCGAAGGCGATCTCGCCGCGCATGGCCCGCTCGGTGATGGCCGCCACATGCTCCTTCAGCCCGACCTCGTCGGCGAGCTCGTCGATGCATTCCTGCTCGATCATGGTCGAGTCCATGTCGGCGAGGAACAGGCGCTTGCGCCGATGCGCGTCGGCGGGCAGCACCGCCACGTCGACGGGCTCGCCGCCTAGCGCCGCCCGCAGGGCCTCGGCGAGGGCGGGGGCCGCCTCGGGCGCGCCCGCCACCAGCACCTCCGCGGCGACCTCGCCGTGCAGGATGCGCGGCTGATGCGCGCTCGCCAGCACCCGCCGCGCCTCGGCGAGGACGGCATCCGTGATGGCGGGCCGGGCCGGGTTTGCTATCAGGACCGCGACGAGAGTCATCCGGGAGCCGTCCGTGTCGTCTCAATGGCCGCCCGCCGACCGGCCGGCGGCGATCCTCATTGCAGGGCCGACCGCCTCGGGCAAGTCGGCGCTGGCGAGCGCGCTCGCGCTCCGGCACGGCGGCGTCGTGGTCAACACCGACTCGATGCAGGTCTACGCCGACCTGCGCCGTCTCACCGCCCGGCCGGAGCCGGCGGAGGAGGCGCGGGTGCCGCACCGGCTCTACGGGCATGTGGACGGCGCGGTGAACCACTCGGCGGGGCACTACGCCCGCGCGGTGGCCGCGCTGCTGGCCGAGCTCGACGGCCGGATGCCGGTCTTCGTGGGCGGCACCGGGCTCTATTTCCGCGCCCTGGAGGAGGGCTTCTCCGAGCTGCCCCCGGTGCCGGAGACGGTGCGCGCGGCGGTGCGGGCCGAGGCCGAGGGCCGGCCGACCGAGGCCCTGCACGCCGACCTCGCCGCGCGGGACCCCGCCGGCGCCGCGGCGCTGCGGCCGAGCGACCGGGCGCGGGTCCTGCGCGCCCTGGAGATCCTCGCCGCCACGGGCCGGCCCATCGCCGATTTCCACGGCGCCCGCATCCCGGGGCCGCTCGCGGGCCTGCCCCTGCGCAAGATCTTCCTCGCTCCCGACCGCGCCCTGCTGCGCACCCGCATCGACCGGCGCTTCGAGGGGATGATCGCGGGGGGTGCCCTCGACGAGGTGGCGGCCCTGCGCGCCCGCCGCCTCGATCCGCTCCTGCCGATCATGCGGGCGCACGGGGTCCCCGCCCTCATCGCCCATCTCGACGGCACGATGCCCCTCGACGCGGCGATCGCCCGCGGCCAGGCCGACACCCGCGCCTACGCCAAGCGGCAATTCACGTGGTTCCGCCACCAGATGGGCCCGGACTGGGCCTGGACGAGCCCGGAGGCGGTGGCGGTCTGAGGCTCGCCTCCCCGCTATCGCGGCAGGGCGATCGCCGCCGGACCCGTAGATCGGCCTCCGACGTGCCCGGTCCTCGGCGCGCCGAGGCGGAAGGGGGGGCCGGTTTCTTGAGGCCCCGCGTGCCGGGCCGCACGTCGGCGGGTCGAGCGCGGCCTTATCTCACGGTCATCGCCGCATCCCAGCGGACACGAGACGGACCCGGAGACCACGATGACCCTCACCGCCAAGCTCTTCCTCGCCGCCCTCGGCAGCCTCGGCGCCGTCCTCGCCGTCGTGGCCCTCGCCCAGGACGCGGCGCTGCCCACGCACTTCGTCTGATACGATCTCCGCTCGATCGAAGCGGGGAGCGTATCGGCCAAGCCCGCGCGGCGCATGAGCGAAGCCCAGATCCGCCATCCCGAAGGGATCGACCGGATCTGGTATCAGGCGGGTCAGGCCTCGCCCCGAACGGGGAGCGGTGCCGAGAGCCGGGTCGGCAGCGTCGCGATGCGCAGCGCCCGGCGCAGGCGCCGCGACAGGGCGTCGACGGCCATCGCCAGGAGCGCGGTGGCCAGGATCAGCAGGGCGGCCACGTCCAGGCGCAACTCCGCGATCGCGGCATCCACGTAGAAGCCCAGCGTGGCGACGCCGAGGATGCCGAAGATCGCGCTCTCGCGCAGGATGATCTCCCAGCGGTAGAGCAGATAGGCCAGGAACTGGCCGTAGAGGCGCGGCACCGCCTCGTAGGCGTAGAGGTTCAGCCCGCGCGGCGCGTCCGGGCGGTAGGCGAGCCCGTCGGCGTGGCGTCCGAGCAGGTAGGCGACGATGCCCGCGTTGTGGATCGCGAGCGCCAGGATCGCCGGCAGCATCGAGGGCCCCAGGAGCTGGAGGGCGAGGTAGGCCAGCATGTATTCCGGCGTCGAGCGCACGGCGACGAGGAGCGCGCGCCCCAGCGGCTGGCCGAGGCGCCCGCAGAACCGCCGCGAGACCAGGGGGAACAGCGCGAGCGCGCCGAGCCCGGTGGCGACCAGGGCGATCTGCGCGAGGACCAGCGTCTGCGCCGCGCCCGGCAGGATCTGTCCGGTGAGAATCGGCCAGGCCCAGGCCCGGAGCCTTGCCCAGGTCTCGAGGCTTGCCGGATCGCCCGCCCGCAGGGGGGCCGGCACGACGGCCTGGGCGAAGCGGGCGAGGTTGGCCAGCGCATCGGTGCCGCCCACGGTGGCCGGCAGCAGGACGAGGCTTCCGGCCAGCAGGAGGGGCAGGCTCGCGGGGCGCAGCCAGAGCCGGCGCGTGCCGATGAGCAGGTAGAAGGCCAGGAGCAGGGCGCCGGCCTCGCCGTAGCGCCCCTGCCGGAAGGCCGATTCGAGATGGAAGCCCAGCGTCGGCAGGCCGATGAAGCCGAGGACCAGGGTCGAGCGCAGGCCGCACTCGAAGCGGTAGAGCGTGTAGGTCTTCAGGGCGGCGGCCACCTCGGGCAGGCGCGCGTAGGCGAAGGCCGAGACCGCGCCGGTGCCCGCGGGCAGGGTGCGCAGGGCGGCGAGATCCGCCTCCTCGATGATCTCGGCATAGACCTTGGCGCAGATGCCCGCATAGGGCAGGGCGATGGCGAGGATCCCGGTGGCGGCCGAGAGGCCGAGGACCTGCATCAGGAGCAGCGCCCAGAACAGCTCGTGCACCGCGCGCAGGACGGCGCAGGCCGTGCGCACGCTGCGGAAGCGCGCGAAGGGAATCGCCAGCAGGAAGCCCGCGCCCGCGCCCAGCCCCACGCCGAGGACGGCGAAGGCGACGGTGTGCAGGATGCTGCGGATCTCCACCGCGAACAGGTCCGGCCGCACGAGGCCGTCGAGGAGGCGCTTCAGGTCCGCGAACGGGTGCAGGCTGGTGATCTGCAGGTCCGCCGCTAGGAGCGCCGCCAGGGCGAGCGCGAGGAAGGCCCGGCTGACCGAGGCGTAGCCGATCCGCCCGGCCGCCCCCCTCACGCCGCCTCGGCCGCGTAGTAGGGGCGCAGCGCCTCGGCATCGAGGCCGGCGGCCGGCGCGTCGAGGACGATCCGCCCGGCATCGAGCACCACGATCCGGCTCGCATGGGCCAGGGCGAGGTTCACGTCGTGCAGGGCGACGATCAGGGTCTCGTGGCCGCGGGCCATCTCGGCGAGGACGGCCCCGCCCTGGCGGCGGTCGAGGGCCGAGACCGGCTCGTCGGCCACGAGGACGGGGCGGCCGTTGTAGAGGGCGCGGGCCACCGAGACGCGCTGCTGCTGTCCCCCCGAGAGGGCGCCCGCCCGCGCGTGCAGGGTCTCGGCGAGGCCGAGGCGGGCGAGCACGGCGCGCACCGCCGCGAGGTCGGCCCGCGCCGGCAGGACGAGGGTGCGCAGGTTGTGCAGCGTCGTGTTCCGGTCGAGCCGGCCCATATAGACGTTGTGGAACACCGACAGCGTCCGCACCAGCGCGGCGGCCTGCGGCACCAGGGCGGCGCGCTCCGGGATCGCGGCATGGATCAGCCCGATCAGCGTGGACTTGCCCGCCCCCGAGCGGCCCATCAGCGCCACGCGCTCGCCCGCCCGCACCGTGAGGTCGATGCCGTGGAGCACGGCCCGTCCCTCGTAGGCGGCGCGGGCGCCCGACAGGGCGAGGACCGGCCCGGCCACGATCCTCAGTCCAGCAGGCCGGTGGAGCGGCCCACCGCGATCAGGGGCTCGTAGGCCGCGTCCGTCACCGGGATGAAGCGCGTGCGGCCGAAGGGTTCGAGGATCGCGGGATCGTCCACGGCCAGGAGCGCCGCCTCGAGCCGCTCGCCGAAGCCAGCTCCGTAGACCGCGTCCACGTCGCCGCGCAGGGTCCACTGGTAGTCGGGGAAGGGCGGGCTCTCCCAGATCACCGAGACGGCGCCCGGGTCGATCTTGCCGGCCTTGCGCTCCAGGTCCCACACCGCGAAATCGACGGCGCCCACCTGGAAGGCTCCCGACTGCACGAGCTGGATCGTGCGGCTGTGGTCCCCCGAGAAGCCCACCCGCGCCAGGACCTGCTCCGGCGTCCGCCCGGGGAAGGCCTGCCGGATGAAGTGCTCGGGCATCAGCCGGCCGGAGGTCGAGGTGCGCGCCCCGAAGGTGAAGGTCTTGCCCGCGATGCCGGCGGGGAACTCCGCCTGCCGCGCGAGGCCCGTTCCCGTATTGGCGATGAGGTAGGTCCGGAAGGCCGCGTCCTCCGCGCCCTGGGCGATGGCGCGGGAGCCGGGCACCGCCCGGCGGGCCTGCACGCCGGTGAAGCCGCCGAACCAAGCGAGCTGGACCTGCCCGTTGCTGAAGGCCGTGACCGCGGCGGGATAGGACTTCACCGGGATATAGCGCACCGGCACGCCGAGCTTGCCCTCGAGATAGGTGGCGACCTTGCCGAAGCGCTCGACGAGGCGGCTCTCGTCCTGGTCGGGTATGCCGGTGAACACGAAGGGGGGCTTGGCCTCGTCTCGGGCGGTCGCGGCTCCCGGCAGGAGCGTCCCGAGAAGCGCGGCAATCCGCGCAAGCCCACCGAACCGGCGAAGCATGCCATTCATCCCTTCATGTCCGCGGGTCGGCCCGTTCCCCGGTCTCGGGGGAACGCGCGGGTCGGACGCGCCGCGCCGGCGAGACCATATACCGTGACGCGTTCCGGCACTGTGCCGAATCGCGTTGCCCAGAGGATATGTCGCCGCACCGGGGGCGGGGGATGCCGGGGAACGCGCGCGTGCCGTCCGGCGGCGGCCGGCGGATCTCCGTTCCGGCGCGCCGTCGCACGAACAGGCGACCACTTCGTCGGGGCGCGCCCTAGCCTATAGTTTCCGCATCGTCCCGAGAGCCGGCGGGCTGTTCTCCGGGACGATGCCCAGCCCGGAGAGACCATGAGCGCCGAACCGTTCCGCCTCACCAGCCTCGCCCACGGGGGCGGCTGCGGCTGCAAGCTCGATCCGGCGATCCTGCGGCGGCTCCTCGCGGCGCAACCCGCCGCCGGGCCGTTCGAGCGCCTGCTCGTGGGCAACGAGACCGCCGACGATGCCGCGGTCTGGGCGCTCGACGACGGCACCTGCGTCATCGCCACCACCGACTTCTTCATGCCGATGGTGGACGACCCCCACGATTTCGGGCGCATCGCCGCCGCCAACGCGATCTCGGACGTCTACGCCATGGGTGGCCGGCCGATCCTGGCGCTCGCCATCCTCGGCATGCCGGTGGGCAAGATCCCCCCGGAGATAATCGGGGCGATCCTGGCGGGGGGGGCGGCGACCTGCGCCGAGGCCGGCATACCCGTCGCGGGGGGCCATTCCATCGACGCGCCCGAGCCGATCTACGGGCTCGCCGTGATCGGCACCTGCCGCCGGGAGAGCCTGCGCCGCAACAGCGACGCGCGGCCCGGCGACGCGCTGATCCTCACCAAGCCCCTGGGGGTCGGCATCTACTCGGCCGCGATCAAGCGCGGCGCCCTGCCGGAAGGGGGCTACGCCGAGTTCGTCGGCACCACCACGCGGCTCAACCGCATCGGCGCCGAACTGGCCGGGGATCCGGCGGTGCACGCCATGACCGACGTCACCGGCTTCGGCATCCTCGGGCACGGGCTCGAACTCGCCCGCGGCGGCGGTGTCGGCATCGCTGTGGCGCTGGAGCGGCTGCCCCTCCTGCGCCACGCCGCCGAACTCGCCCGCGCCGGATTCGTCACCGGGGCCTCCCGCCGCAACGAGGCGGCCTTCGGCGCCGAGGCCGACCTCGCGGACGGTCTGGCCGACTGGCAGCGCCACCTCGTTACGGATCCGCAGACCTCGGGCGGCCTCCTCGTCGCCTGCGCCGAGGAGGCCGCGGCGGCAATCCTGGCGCGCGTGCAGGCGGCGGGACACCCGGAGGCGGCCCTCGTCGGTCACGTCACCGCGGAGGGCGCCGGGCGGATCCGGATCGCCTGACGGGCGCGGCTTCGAGCCGTTCCCGCCGTCAGGCCGGGTCGCGCTTCGCCGCCATGTCGATGCGGCGTGCCGGGATACCGGCACGGGGACGACCGGGCGGTGCCGGACGCTGTCGCCCGCGAGGGACGCCTACGGGCGGACCGCGGCGGCGCGTTCCATCTCGGCCTGGAGCTCGGGCAGGCTCGCCTCGATCCCGGCCCCCTGAAGATCGGCCCGGAGCCGGGCGGCGAGGTCGGCATCCCGGGCCAGCATGCCCGCATCGGTGAAGGCTTCCACGTAGGCCGCGGCCGCCCGGCCCGCGAGGCCCATCCGGGTGCAGGCCCATTCCGCGAGGTGCCGGTTGCGCCGGGAGCGCGCCCGGAACCGCTGCGCCTCCTCCTGGACGAAACGCTGCTCGAAGGCGCGCTCCCGTTCGTCGAACAGGGTCATGGGACCTCTCCCGCCGCTGCCGGATCCCGGAACCGTCGCCGGGCCTCCTGGGAGAGGGTAACGCCCGGGGCTCGGCCGCGGAGCCCTGCCGGGAGCGCATGGCTGGGCGCCCGGCCTCGCGCCGGGATCAGCCCGCGCGCCGGCCGCAGCGGATGTAGGACGAGGTGCCCCGGGCGCTCGACCAGGTCAGGCGGTCGCCCTCCACCACGAGGCGCACCTGCGAGGACCAGCGCCGGCCCCGGTCCCGGCATTCCGCGGCGGTGACCCAGGCGTTGCCCATGCGCCGTCCGTCGCGGAAGGTGCAGATCGTGCGCCCGGCCCGCGCGCCCTCCGCGGTGATCGTCGCTTGGTAGAAGCCCCGCCGCCGGTTCGGGGCGCCGCAGGCGGCGGCGTTCGGCCCCCAGACGCCCACATGGTCGAGCCGCGCGACCGGTGAGGGGGGCGGCGGCAGCGTCGCGGCGGTCTGGGTCGGCGCGGCCGTCACCTCGACGGCCGGGGCCGCTGCCGGCCGGGCCGGCTCGTCGAGCCCATAGGCGGCGCGGCGGGCGGCCTGCATGGCCCCGGCGCCGGCTGCCGGAAAGTCGATCGCCGGGCTCTCGCGCTCGGCGGCCCGCGCGGGCGGGCGGGGCGCTTCCTCGGTGAGGAAGGCCGTGCCGTAGGCCAGGAACGCCCCCCAGCCCGCCGCCAGGGCGAGCGGCACCGCGAGCCAGGCGCGGCGCCCGCGCGCCGCCTCCGCCTCGAGGCCCGGCCCCGGGCCGAGATCCGCCGTCATGGCCGCCCCGCCGCTCACGGCTCAGCGCCCGAACAGGCCCTTGAAGAACTGCGCCGTGCGGTTGCGCTTCTTCTTGCGCTCCAGCTCGGACGCGTCCTTCAGCCACGCCACCTGCACCACCCGGCGCTCGCCCTCGAAGGGCTCGTGGCCGTGCCAGGAATTGTCGGCGCGCAGGAAGGCGAACATGGTGCCCATGGTGGGCGGCACCTCCACGGCGAAGGGCGCGTAGTTCTTGCCGTCGTAGAGCACGCGCAGGCGCCCGGCGGCCGGGGCGTCCCAGGCGTCGTTCATGTAGATGAGCAGCGTCAGCACCTTCGACGGGCCGTCCGTGTGGATCGAGCCGTATTTCGGCTGCGAGCGCTTCATGATGGTGGTGAGGCGCGGGCACGAGACGAGGTCGACGCCGAACTTCTCGCCGAGGATGCGGGAGAAGGCGTCGCTCTCCAGTTCGTCGATCAGCGCCTTGAAGCGGCCCTTGAGCGCCACCTCGTCCACCGTGAGGTAGCCGGGCTTGGCGATGTCGGGAAAGTCCTGGCGGATCGCGTCGACGGCGTCGGCCTTGAGCACGCCGCTGCCGAGGGTGAAGGCGTAGGGTTCGCGGGTGACGGGCGCGGCCCGCACGGCGTCGAGATCGAGAGTCGAGAGAGCGGACATCGCTGGACCAGTCCTCACGGCGCGCGCAGGGCGCACCACCGCCCGATCCCGTCCGTGTTGACGAAATGTTAACCGGGTTGCCCTGCCGGCAAATCCTTAAACCCTCGATTGCGGCACCGACGCGGCGGATTGCAGGGCCCTGACGCGCGCGGGCCACACTCAGCCCCTTCCCGCCCCCGGCGTAAACTGCCATGCTTGAGCCCCGTCCGAGAGTTCTTCTGCGTAATCGAGGCGCTCGAGCCCACCCGCGATGCGACGCTTCGTCAGCGCCCTCCTGATCGGTCACCTCGCCGGCGCCGCCTCCGCGCAGGGACGATCTGCCGCGCCGCCCGACCGCGTCGGCTGCGAGGAGGCGATGGCGCTGGTGAAGCGCGAGGGGGCCGCCGTGCTCGCCTTCGGACGGGGCGCGCCCGAGCGCTTCGTGCGCGACCGCTCCTTCTGCGCCTTCTCGGAGATCGCAGAGCTCCGCCTCGTGCCCACCCGCGACAATCCGCAATGCCCGGTGGGCTACCGCTGCCGCGAACTGGGCTTCGAAGAGTGGAACTGGTGAGCCGCCGGGCCGCCATCCTGTCGAATTTTTCACGGGACATCGCGGCAGGGATGCCACTATCTGGCCACGACGCGCCTGCACTGGCGCAGGCGGTGCGGGGGCCGTGAGGCCCGCGCCCTGGGGACCGTTCGCGGACACCGGGTCCGGGACGGCGGCCAGGCTTCTGATTGCGCAGCGTCCTCACAGGGGGGCCGGATACCGGCTCGCGGGACGATGCTCGGGAACGTTGGGGGGATGCGCGTGGCCGCACTCAGGACCGGTCTGGGATTCCAGGCGGCGCTCACCGCTCTGTTCGCCCTCGTCCTGCTGGCGGCGCCGGGCATCCCGGCCCCGCCGCTCTACGTCTCCCTGGCGGGGCTGGCGATGGCCGGCATCCTGCTCGCCTCGGCCAATCTCTCCGCCTACCTGAAGGTCTTCGTCTCGGTCTACGGCATCGGCTACCTGCTGCTCGCCGGGTCCAAGACCCTCGCCACGATGGGGCTGCTGCCCGGCGTCGTCGCCGCCCTGCTGCCGCCCGCCTTCGCGGCCACCGGCGCCGTGGTCTTCGGCGGCATCGTGCTGGCGATCTCCCACTGGAAGCCGATCCGCGACATCACGCTCATCGCCGATCCCTACTTCGCCAACCGCGACAAGCCGACCAAGGAGATCGGCCTGTTCCGCTGGTTCGGCCGCACGGAGGGGCAGATCGGCCAGCGCCTCGTGGCGCTCTCGATCTTCGTCAACTTCGCCGACGTGGCGCTGACGCTGCGGTTCAACTTCTTCTACCGCGACCTCTACAACACCCTGCAGGAGCTGAACGCGGACGCGTTCTGGTATCAGCTGCTGTGGATCTTCGTTCCGCTCGCGGTGCTCAACATCATCATCGGGATGATCGACATCTTCGTCGATTCCTCGCTGCACATCCGCTGGCGCACATGGCTGACCCACAGCCTCTACGAGCGCTGGCTCGGCAAGGGCACGCACTACCGCATCCCCTTCACCGACGAGCACGCCGACAACCCGGACCAGCGCATCCAGTCGGACGTCAACGCCTTCATCCAGCAGACGGCGACGCTCTCGATCCGCCTCCTGTCCCAGGCCGCCCAGCTCGTCTCCTTCATCGTCATCCTGTGGACGCTGTCGCGGGACTTCGTGCTGCCCTTCACCGATACGGTGGTGCCGGGCTTCCTGGTCTGGCTGGTGATCACCTACGCGGTGGTAGGCACCTGGCTCACCCACATCATCGGCAAGCCGCTGATCGGGCTCGATTTCCGCCAGGAGCAGGTGGAGGCCGACTTCCGCTTCTCGCTGGCCCGCAACCGGGTCTACTCGGAGCAGATCGCGCTCCTGCGCGGCGAGCGCGCCGAGTCCTCGCGCCTCGCGACCTTGTTCCACGCGATCATCGACAACTACGTCGGCATCATCTTCCGGCGCATCAAGCTCATCGCCTTCACCTTCAGCTACCGGCAGGCGAGCGTGATCTTCCCGCTCGTGATCGCCGCGCCCTCGTTCTTCGCCAAGAAGATCACCCTCGGCGCCCTGCAGCAGACCGCGGACGCCTTCAGCAACGTGCAGGGCTCGCTGAACTTCTTCATCAACAGCTACACGACGCTCGCCGCCTACAAGGCCAACACCATCCGTCTCGGCTCCTTCAAGCGGGCGATGACCAAGGCCGAGGCGCTCTCGGCCGCGGGCTACGGCTTGGCCCAGGGCAACGACACCGCGGGCCCCGTCACCGCGCGCGGCCTCTCCCTGGCGCTGCCGGACGGCCGGGAGATCGTGCGGGCCGAGAACCTCGTCCTGGAGCGCGGCGGCGCGACCCTGTTCACCGGCCCCTCGGGCTCGGGCAAGTCCACCCTGTTCCGGGCGATCGCGGGGATCTGGCCCTTCGGCAAGGGCCGGGTCGACGTGCCGGCCGGGCAGTCGGCCCTCGTCCTGCCGCAGCGGCCCTACCTGCCGCTGGGCAGCCTGCGCGGCGCCGTGGTCTATCCGGGCACCACCGACCAGTTCTCCGACGCCGCGATCCGCGAGGCCCTGACCGACGCCCAGCTGCCGCATCTCGTCGACCGCCTCGACGAGGTCGACAATTGGGACCGGCGCCTCTCGGGGGGCGAGCAGCAGCGCCTCGCCATCGCCCGGGCCCTCCTCGTCAAGCCGCAATGGCTCTTCCTCGACGAGGCGACCGCGGCCCTCGACGAGCCGAGCGAGGCCACCCTCTACCGCATGCTGCGCGAGCGCCTGCCGGAGACGACCATCGTGTCGATCGGCCACCGCTCGACCCTGCACGGCCTGCACGACCGCCGCGTCGCCATGGAGCACGACGGCGAGACCTTCACGCCCCGCCCGGTGGCCGCGCCGGCCCCGGCGGAGTAGGAAGCCGCGGGGTCCGTGTCATGCGCGCGTCACGTGCGCGTGCTTCGCAGCCCGGCCCGCTTTCGATAGAAGTGCCGCCGCGGGATGCGCCCGTGGCCGCCCGCGCCCGCAGAGGATCGCGATGACCGAACTGCCGAACGTCCACGTCCGCGCCGAAGTCCTGTCCCAGGCGCTGCCGCACATGCAGCGCTACGATCAGGAAATCGTCGTGGTCAAGTATGGCGGCCACGCCATGGGCGACCGCGCGGCGGCCGAGGACTTCGCCGAGGACATCGTGCTCCTCGAGCAGTCCGGCTTGAAGCCGATCGTGGTCCATGGCGGCGGCCCGCAGATCGGGAAGATGCTCGACCGGCTCGGCATCCAGTCCGAGTTCCGCGGCGGCCTGCGCGTCACCGACGAGGCCACCGTCGAGGTGGTCGAGATGGTTCTGGCCGGCTCCATCAACAAGCAGATCGTCGGCTGGATCTCCGCCGAGGGCGGCCGGGCGATCGGCCTGTGCGGCAAGGACGGCAACATGGTCCGCGCCAAGCGCGCCACGAAGACCATGATCGACCCCGAGACCGCCACCGAGCAGACCCTCGATCTCGGCCTCGTGGGCGAGCCCGAGCACGTGGAGCGCGGCGTCCTCGACGCGGTGCTGAAGGCGGAGCTGATCCCGGTCCTGGCCCCCGTCGCCTACGGGGCGGACGGCCTGACCTACAACGTCAACGCCGACACCTTCGCGGGCGCCATCGCCGGCAAGCTCAGGGCCAAGCGCCTGCTGCTGCTCACCGACGTGCCGGGCGTGCTCGACAAGGACAAGAACCTGATCCCTGAACTGACGATCGAGGATTGCCGGCGCCTCATCGCCGACGGCACCATCACCGGCGGCATGATCCCGAAGATCGAGACCTGCATGTACGCCCTCGACCAGGGCGTCGAGGCAGTGGTCATCCTCAACGGCAAGGTCAACCACGCCGTGCTGCTCGAACTCTTCACCGATTACGGCGCCGGCACCCTGATCCGCCGGGCCTGAGCCGGGCCCCTTCCGCGTCCGGGCGCCCGCGGCGGCGCCCGGCGCACCTGTCACCCGAGCGAGACGTGTACCTGCCCGATTCCTGCCATCTCACCACCGGCGAGACCCGCGGCTTCGGCCATGTGGACACCTGGGTGTTCGACCTCGACAACACCCTGTACCCGAGCGACGCGCGGGTCTGGCCGCAGGTGGACGAGCGCATCACCCTCTACGTGATGCGCCTCTACGGGCTCGACGGCCTCTCGGCGCGCGCCCTGCAGAAATATTTCTACCACCGCTACGGCACCACCCTGAAGGCGCTGATGATCGAGGACGGGGTCGACCCGCACGACTTCCTCGACTTCGCCCACGACATCGACCACTCGGCGATCCGCCTCGACGCGGCGCTGGGCGACGCGATCGAGCGCCTGCCCGGGCGCAAGCTCATCCTCACCAACGGTTCGCGCCGCCACGCCGAGCGGGTGGCCGAGAAGCTCGGCATCCTCGGCCATTTCGAGGACGTGTTCGACATCGCCGCCGCCGATTTCGTGCCCAAGCCCGAGCGCGTGACCTACGAGCGCTTCCTCGACCGGCACGGGATCGATCCGGCCCGCGCGGTCCTGTTCGAGGACATCGCCCGCAACCTCGTGGTGCCGCACGATCTCGGCATGGCCACCGTGCTCGTGGTGCCGCGGATCGTCGATCCCTATCGGGAGGCCTTCGAGCAGGCGGCGGTGCAGGAAGCGCATATCGACCACATCACCGACGACCTCGCCGGCTTCCTGGAGACCTGCGTCCTGCCGGTGACGACGCCGTGAGCACCGAGCCCGACACCGCCGTGCTCGCCGCTGCCAAGGCGCCGAGCTTGGCCGAGATCGAGGCGCTGGCGGACGCCGCCTTCGCGGGCCTGCCGGAGGAATTCCGCGCGCTCTGCGCGGGGGTGCGCATCATCGTGGACGATTTCCCCGACGAGGAAACGCTGACGGAGATGGACTGCGAGTCCGAGTTCGACCTGCTCGGGCTCTTCCGCGGGATCGGGCTGGCCCAGTCCGGCGAGATGGTCACCGGGCAGATGCCGAACGCGGTCTGGCTCTACCGCCGACCGCTCCTCGACTACTGGGCCGAGCACGACGAGACGCTGGGCCACCTCGTCGCCCACGTGCTGATCCACGAGATCGGCCACCATGTCGGCCTGTCGGACGACGACATGGCGCGGATCGAGGCGGCGGCGGAGATCGGTTGAGCCGGGGGGTCAGCCGCTCCCGTCCTCGCGGATGCGCCGCAGGCGGCTGATCTTGGGGCGGCTCGTGCGGAACTGGCCGCGCTCGATCGCCACGAAGACGAGGATCGTCATCGCGATCGCGGTGAGCCACCAGACCACGGTGAGCCCGACGCCGATGCAGGCCACCGTGAAGGCGGTGGCGAAGGCTGCCATCGCCCCGGGGACCAGGAGCGGGCCGTCGCGGCCGGCCCGCTGCACCGACGCGTAGAGGGCGAAGGCGGCGGCGAAGGCGCCGACGATGCCGAGCTCGTACCAGAACTCGAACAGGGCCGTGGTCGGCGCGTTCATCGGCACGAGGCCCACGAAGCGGCCGCGCAGCGCCGTCTCGAAGCCGTGGCCGGTGATCAGCCGCACCGGCTCCATGGTGACCACCTTCTGCCAGCTCTTGAGGGAGAGCACCCCCGGCGCCAGGGGGCCGAACAGCGCCGCGCCGACCGGGCGCGCGACGAAGGGCAGGAGGGGCGCCGCGACGAGGAGGGCCGCGGCGATCCCCGCGGTGAGCCGGGTGCCGAGCCGGGGTCGGAAGCTCGTCACCGCGAAGGCGACGGCGCCCACCGCGAGCGCCAGGATCTGCGTGAGGTTCGGCGAGACGCCGAGGGCCAAAGCCACCAGCAGCGCCACCGCGAGCGCCTCCCGGTCGCGGCGGCGCGAGCGCAGCCAGGCCACCGCCGGCCAGACCAGCAGGGTGATGAGGATCAGCCCGCGGTCGAGGGCGCCGTCGTCCTCGCCGCCGTCGCGCACCAGGGTGTCGCCGAACAGGCCGAGCATGATCGCCACGATGGACGCGGCGGTGATCCCGAGGGGCAGGAGGTAGAGGTTGGCCGAGCGCATCCGGTCGGGCAGGGCGAAGTAGCCGAGCAGCGTCAGGCCGATCACCGCCGCGAGGTTGGCGAGGCGCTCGGCCGCCGCCGACAGGAACGGCGTCCAGGCCAGCGAGAGGGCCGACCACGCCACCACGAGCATGCCCGCGAGGAAGGCGGGGGAGCGCAGGAGGCGGAACGCGCCGGGCCGCACCGCCCGCTGCCGGTTGTCGATGGCGCTCGCGATCACCAGGAGCACGACGGCGATGGGCGCGATGATGACCGAGGCGCGGCGGGCCACCTGGGCCACCACCGGCACCACCACGAACAGGCTGAAGAAGCCGACGCGCCGCAGCAGAGCCGCCGCATCGAGCGCCGGATCGACAGTCGGGTGGGACGCGCGCGGCATGGGGCGACTCTGGCAGCCGGCCCGGCGCGATCACGCTCGTCGCATGGGCCCGCCTTCCTCCCTAGTGCAAGGACCGGGCGAGAGGCTGTAGACGGCCGGTCACACCGGCCGGCCGCGATGCGCTGCAAAACGGGGCCGGACCGAGGTCAGACCGGGGTGGCCTCGGGCGCCGGCCGGCGGCGGCGATCGGCGCGGCGGCCGAGATCGGTCAGGAGGCGCCAGCCGCCCCAGCTCGCCAGGAAGCCGAGGAAGCCGGCGACCACGCCGTCCGCCGTCGTCGGCACGGCGGGCTGGTAGTCGCGGTAGGTCGCCCGCGCGAGGCCGGGATCGGGATCGCGGAGCACGGCGAACAGACGCCCGAGGGGGCTGGTCGCCGAGGCCAGGGCCTGCTGCTGGGCGCTCAGCGCGGCGAGGCGCTCGATGTCGCCGCGGGCGGCCTCGCCGCGCCGCGCCACGAGCTGGTCCGGGTTGCCGCGCAGCCGCTCCACCGCGCCGTCCCGGGTGGTGCCCGAGGCCCGGGCATCGGCCTCCAGGCCCGCGATCTGCCGGCGCAGCTCGTCCACGGCGCCGCCGAGCCGCTGGGCGTATTGCTGGGCGAATTCCGGCCCCTGCGCCGCGACGGTACCCCCGAGGAGGCCGAGGGCGAGGCCGAGGGTGCGGAACACGCGGAACACGACGGCCTCCGGAACGGTGTGCGATGGCTCGGAGCGTTAAGGCCCGGACGCGGGCCCGGTTCCGGCGCTCTCAGGCGGGCAGGGTGAGGAGGCCGGCCTGCCCGTCCGCGCAGCCGAAGGCGAGGCGCCCGCCCGTCCGGTCCCAGGCCAGAGCCGTCACGGCGCTGCCCTTCACGGCGGGGCGCACCAGCAGCTCGGCGGCGTCGGTGAAGCGGACGAGGAGGATGCAGCCGTCCTCGTAGCCCATGGCGAGGACCGGCGCCTTCGGGTGGAAGCGGACCTGGGACACCCGCGCCGGCCGCACGCCGCACTCCCGCGGGGCCTTGCCGGTCGGTCCCTCCTTCGAATCGAAGGGCCAGATGATCGAGGCCTCGGCCCCGCTGGTGGCGAGCCACTTGCCGTCCGCCGACCAGGAGAGCGAGCGCACCTTGGCCGGGTAGCCCGACATCCGCATGTGCCCGCGGTCGGGCTGGAGGCGCCAGCCGTGCAGGGCGTTCTCCTGCATGGTCGAGACCACGAAGCGCCCGTCCGGGGACCACGTCACGTCGAGATGCGAGCCCTTCCACGAGACCATCTCGGGCGCGCCCTCGTGGTTCGGGTACCAGAGGCTGACGCCGTTGTAGTGCGCCACGGCGAGCCGGTAGCCCTTCGGGGCGAAGGCGAGGCCGCGGGCGGTGGTGGGCGCTTCCAGGGTGCGCTCCCGGCCCTTGGCATCGCGGCAGGATACGTGTCGTCCGGCGGAGAAGGCGAAGCCGCCATCCGAGTGGAGCGCGAGGGCGTCGATCCAGGCGCCGCCCTTGGCCGCGGCGATCTCCGCGAGGGTGCCGTCGGCGCGGATCTCGACCACGCGCCCGTCGTCGCCGCCGGTGACGAGGCGCTGTCCGTCGACGGCGGCGCAGAGGATCGCGCCGTCCGGATGGGCCGGCGCCCGCGCGCCCTCCGCGTCCGGCCCGAGCAGCACGCTGCCGTCGCCGAGCGCCAGGGCGAGGCGCTCGCCGAGCCAGTGGGCGGCGCTCACATGCGCGCCCGCCGCGATCGGCGCGACGTGGCTCGTGAGGGAGGCGGAGGTGGTCATGGGCGCAGATCCTCGACGGTGGGGCGGTTTCGCGCGGCGAGCAGGCCCGCGACGACCGCGAGGGTGCCGGCGGCGAGCGCCGGCGCCAGGAGGGCGTAGAGTCCGTAGCGCCCGTAGGCCAGCGTGCCCAGATAGGCCCCGACGAGGAGCGCGCCCCACACGGCGGCGTCCCCGAGCCAGCCGAGGCGGGGCCCGCGGCCCGTGAAGGCCTCGGCGATCTTCTGGGCGAGGCTGAACAGGGCGCCGGTGACGAAGGTGGTGCCGGCCCGGAAGCCCTTCACCTGCGCGAGCACCGCGTTCTGCGCGCCCATCGCCATGGCCATGAAGAAGGCGGCGAGCCCGAGTTCCGGGGTCGGCAGGCCGAGCGCCAGGGCGGCGGCGATCAGCAGCGTCTCGTAGGCCAGCACCACCGGGGTCGCCCAGCGCTGGGGCACCACCATGGAGAGGCCGCTGCCGAGGGTGGCGCCGACGAGGAAGCCGAACACTAGGAGGATCGGCAGCAGGGCGTGCCGGATCTCCCCGTGGGCGAGGCTGACCGAGAGCTGCGTGCTGTTGCCGCTCATGAACGAGGTGTAGAGGCCGCCGAGCCGCACGAAGCCGAGGGCGTCGACGTAGCCGGCGAGCGCGGTGAGCGCGAGGCCGGTGCCCAACTGCCAGGTACGGTTCACGAAACCCGCCCCGCCGTCGAGGCCGGTAACGCGTCGTTAACCATTTGCGGCGCTCCGTTCACCGGCGGGCGGACAGGGTTAAGGGTCCGCTCACCAAACCCGAGCAATTCGATGCATCGACGGCGAACGCCGGCGCGCAGGACCCCGTTGGTCCGGCGATCCGGTGGGGGGACGGCGTCCCCGAGCCGGGTGAGTAGGAGTTGCGTCATGATCCCCTTCGCCAGCACCGCGCTCGCACTGACCGCCTATCTCGATCACGGCGCCTCCACGGTCCTCGTGGTCGAGGACGAGCCCGTGGTCTGCGAACTCGCCGCCGAGGCCCTGCTCGAAGAGGGCTACCGCGTTCTGACCGCGGCCGATGCCTGGGAGGCGGAGGAGATTCTCGCCCGCGAGAGCGTCGACCTGCTCTTCACCGATATCGATCTCGCCCGCAACACGAACGGCATCGCCCTCGCGCGTCAGGCCCGCTGCCAGTGCCCCGACCTGCCGGTGGTCTACACCTCCGGCGGCCGGGCGGAGCTTTCCAGCGGCGAGGCCGTTTCGCACTCGGTCTTCGTGCCGAAGCCCTACCGCCCGAGCCAGCTCGTGGCGCTCACCAACGGCATCCTGCGCAGCAGCCAGCCGCACCACGCCTGATCCGACCAGCCAGAGACCTGCCCATGGCCCGCCTTGCCCGCTTCCTCGCCCCGCTGACCCTGGCCCTGGGCCTCGCCGCCGGCACGGCACAGGCCTGCGACGTCGCGGGCGCCAAGATCGAGGAGCAGATCGCCGCCAAGAGCGAGCTGAAGGAAGGCGCCAACCAGCAGGCGCTGCGCGACCTGCGCACCCTGCGCGACGCCGCGATCGTGCTGGAAGCCTACAAGTACGGGCCGGAATGCGAGCGCCTGCTCGCCATCGTGAAGACCCTCGCCGCCGACCCCGAGAAGGCGATCGAGCAGAGCGGCGACACCGACGAGGACAAGGCGGAGAGCATCGCCGAGGCGCGCAAGCCCCGCGGTCCCCGCGGGGAGAAGCTCGACGCGCCGGGCGAGGCGAAGCCGCGCTGACCGCCGGATAGAGCCCCGGACCCCGCGCGGCGATTCCCCTCGGCGGCCCCGGGGGAGGATGCGGAGCCTGTTCCCAAATCATCCACCGGAGCCGGTATCACTCCGGAGTGGGGCCCTCGCCAGTCCCCTTGCGCTCGCCCTGCTGGGCCCGGGCCAGGGTCTTGCTGAGGCCCGCGGCCATGCGCTGGCGCAGGATCTCGGTGACCTCGATGTCGATGAGCCGCCAGGTCCAGCCGCGCAGGCGCAGGCGGATGCGGGTCTGCATGGCCCGCGGCGCCTCCGGCGGCACGTGGATCACCACGGTGCGGAAGCCGCGCATCTCCGAGGTCAGGTAATAGGGCAGGAGACGCCCGATCCGGTCGATGCCGAGGCCCGAATCCGGCTGTCCCGAGGGCCGGGCGAGCTTCATGCGCTGCGGCCAGCCGTCGTCGAGGAGGTCGATCACGGTCTCCGGCGTCACCATCGTCTCGGCGAGGGCGAGGCCGAGGCCGACCGCGGCCTCGCCGAGCTGCTGGCGCTCGCGGGGCTCCAGGGCGGGGTTGCTCTCCGCCGCCGCCCGCACCGCCGCCGTGGTCTGGCGCACCAGCGACAGGCGCAGGGTCCGGAAGTTCACGTGCCGCTCCACGTAGGCGACGTCGTGCGCGCGCACGGCGCGGGAGAGGTCGTAGAGCGCCCAGAACGGGGTCAGGGTGAACAGGAGCCAGCCGAGGGCCACGGCGACGGGAACGGCGAGCCAGCGCATCATGATGCGTGTCGAACGCGCGCGCGCGCCCTCACGCCGTGCGTGACCATGTCGCGAGGGGGGCGAAGGCCTCCACCACGGCCTGATAGATCGGCCGCTTGAACGGCACGATCAGCCCCGGCAACGCGTCGAAATCGGCCCAGCGCCAGGCATCGAACTCGGGCTTGTGCGCGCCGCCGCCGGGCTGGAGCACGTCGATCTCCGCATCCGTGCCGAGGAAGCCGAAGGCGAACCATTTCTGCGTCTGGCCGCGGTAGCGCCCCTGCCAGGAGCGCTTCACCGCGTCCGCGGGCAGATCGTAGGAGAGCCAGTCCGGCATTTGGCCGAGGGGGCGCAGGCTGGAGGGAGCCACCCCCGTCTCCTCGTAGAGCTCGCGCACGGCGGCCGCCTCCGGCACCTCGCCCGCGTCGATGCCGCCCTGCGGCATCTGCCAGGCGCCGCCGTCCGGGCCGTCCTGGTCCACGTCCTTGCGCCGCCCCACGAAGACGCGGCCCTCGGCGCTGATGAGCGCCACGCCCACGCAGGGGCGATAGGGCAGGGACTGTTCGCGGAGGGCGGAGAGTTCGGTCATCGCGCGGGGACCATAGGGAGGGAGCCGCCCGCGGGCAACGCTTGCCGCGGCTACCGATCCCGGCGCTTGTCGATACGATCTCCGCTCGATCGAAGCGGGGGTCGTATCGACGGAGCCCGCGCGGCGCCTGAGCGAAGCCCGGATCCGCCATCCCAAAGGGATCGATCGGATCTGGTATCAATCCGCCTTCGAGAGCCGGGTGTCGCCCCGGCGCAGGGCCGCGCTCACCGGGACGAGGCGCAGGCCCCGGGCATCGAGATCGCGCGCCCAGGCGGCGATCCGGTCGATGGTCTGGGGCAGGGCGCTCGCCGAGGCGAGGGCGAAGCCCTTGGTCCGGGCCTGCGCCTCGAGGCGGGCGAGTTCGCGGTCGATGGCATCGGCCCGCGGCACCGCGTCGATCACGAAGCCGGCCCGCGCCGCCGGCACCTTGGCCTTCTGCGCCAGTCCGGCGGGGAAGGAGCGGGCGGCGGTGCCGTCGTCCACGAAGCCGAGGCCGCGGGTGCCGATCTCGCGCAGCACCGGCTCGAAGACGCCCGCATCGCTCATCAGCTTGGCGCCCATGAAGTTCACGACGCCGACATAGCCCGTGAAGCGGCTCATGGCCCAGGCGAGGCGGTCGGCGTTCTCGGGACCTTTCAGGGCGGTGAGCAGGGTCTGGGGCCCGGGATCGCTGTCGGGATAGTCGAAGGGCTCCATCGGGGCCTGGAGCAGGACCTCGTGGCCCGCCGCCCGGGCACGCGCGGCGGAGCGCTCCACCTCGCCGCCGTAGGGGGCGAAGGCGAGGCTGACCGCGGGGGGCAGCTTGGTGATGGCCGCCGCGGTCGCCCCCTGGCCGATGCCGAGGCCGGTGACGAGGATGGCCACCGCCGGGCCGGTGCCGGGCTCCTCCGGCCGGGCGTAGACGTCGAGGGCGCGCAGGCGGCCCTCGCCGAGCTTCGGCAGGGCGCCGTGCCGGCCCCGGTCGGTCAGGCGCGGATCGGGCGCCGGCGCGAGCTGCACCGTGGCGGAGGGGACGCGAATCACCACCGCCTCGCTCGGGGCCGCGGTGCCGCTCGGGCGCACGACGGTGACGCCGGAGGCGGTCTCCACCTCGGCGGCGCTGCGCTGCGCGCGGGGCGCCGACGGCTCGGCCTCCGCCGCGGCCACCTGCGGCTGGGGCGGCGCGGCCGGTGCGGGCGCGGGCTCGCGCAGGGTGATGGCGACGGTGACGCGGGGCTCGCCGCCCTGCGGGTCGCCGAGGATCAGGACGCCGAGGCCGAGGGCGGCGAGGGTGCCGCCCGCGCCGATGGCGGCCGCGCGCGGGGAGGCCGCCCAGCCGCGCAGGCGGGCGGCGAGCGCCGCGCGGCGGCTCGGGGGCGGCGCCATCCCGAGGGGGCGCGTGAGGATGTCGTCGGCGCTCTCGCTCAAGGCGGCCTCGGTCCGGGGCCGCGCCGGAATCGCCGCACGGCGAGACGCACCCCGCGCCATTGCGTTCCGGCAGGGTTAATTTTTCCTCAACGCCCCCGCGCGGGCCCGGAAAAGAGAGACCCCGCCGGGCCTTGCGCCCGGCGGGGTCCTGGATCGCATCGAAGCTGCAGGCCGGTCTCAGTTCGGCATGCTGGGCTTCTGGGTATTGGAGGCACCCTTCTGGATGCCGTGCAGGAAGTCGACGGCCGCGGTGAGCTGCTTGTCCTTGGCCGGATCCGGCGGGACGTAGGCCGACGAGCCGCCGCGCTCCTCGGTGTCCTTCTGCTTGAGGTGGCCCTTCAGGCCGGCCTCGCCCTTGGTCTCGTCCTTGCCCTTCAGCTCGTCCGGCACGTCCTGCAGCACCTCGGTGTCGGGCTCGATGCCCTTCGCCTGGATGGAGCGGCCCGACGGCGTGTAGTAGCGCGCCGTGGTCAGCCGCAGGGCGCCGGAGCCCCCGAGCGGGATGATCGACTGGACCGAGCCCTTGCCGAAGGAGCGCGTGCCGAGGATCGTCGCGCGCTTGTGATCCTGCAGGGCGCCGGCCACGATCTCGGAAGCCGAGGCGGAGCCGCCGTTCACGAGCACCACGACGGGCTTGCCCTTGGTGATGTCGCCGGACTTGGCGGAGAAGCGCTGCGTCTCGTCCGGGTTGCGGCCGCGGGTGGAGACGATCTCGCCGCGGTCGAGGAAGGCGTCCGACACCATGACCGCCTGATCGAGCAGGCCGCCGGGGTTGTTGCGCAGGTCGATCACGTAGCCCTTGATTTTGTCCTGGCCGATCTCGTTCGTGAGCTTGTCGACGGCGCTGCGCAGCCCGTCGAAGGTCTGCTCGTTGAACTGCGTCAGGCGCACGTAGCCGATGTCGCCGCCCTCGACGCGGGAGCGCACGGGCTTGATCTTGATCACGTCGCGGGTGAGCGTGACCTCGATCGGCTCCTTGGACTCCTTGCGGCTGATCTTCAGCTTCACGTTGGAGTTCACGGGGCCGCGCATCTTGTCGACGGCCTGGTTCAGCGTCAGGCCCTGGACCTGATCGTCGTCGATCTGCGTGATGACGTCGTTGGCGAGCAGGCCCGCCTTCGAGGCCGGCGTGTCGTCGATGGGCGTGACCACCTTGATCAGCCCGTCCTCCATCGTGACCTCGATGCCGAGGCCGCCGAACTCGCCGCGGGTGGTGGTCTGCATGTCACGGAACGCCTTGGCGTCCATGAAGCTCGAATGCGGGTCGAGGGAGGTGAGCATGCCGTTGACGGCGGCCTCGATCATCTTCGACTCGTCGGGCTTCTCGACGTAGTCGGTGCGGACCTTCTCGAACACGTCGCCGAACAGGCTGAGCTGGCGATAGGTCTCGGCCGACGCCGCGACGGCGCGCGGGCCCGACAGGAAGTCGGTCTGCGTCGCCACCATCGACGTCCCGGCGCCGAGGAACGCGCCGAGCATGATGAGGGAAGTCTTGCGCATTAGCCGCGAACCTTCTCGCTGGGGCTCCTCGCCCACCAAGGCTCCGGATCGATGGAGCCCCCGTCCTTCTTGAATTCGACGTACAGGACCGGATCGCCACGGTCGCCATCCGTCGCCGGCGGCGCGGCATTTCCCTCGCCCATGCTGCCCACCGGCTCTCCCGCGAGCACGAACTGACCGACCTCGACGCTGATCTGATCCATGCCCGCGAGCAAGAGATAGTAGCCGTCGCCCGCATTGATGATCAAGAGACGGCCATAGGAACGGAACGGCCCCGCGAAGGCCACCCAGCCGTCCGCGGGCGAGGACACGACGGCCTTCGGCCGCGTCGAGAACGAGATGCCGCGCGTCAAACCGCCGTTGCCGTCGGGCTGGTTGTAGGCGCGCACGAGGCGGCCGCTCACCGGGCGCGGCACCTCGCCGCGTATCTGCGCGAAGGGCGTCTTGGGGGCGAGGCGGGCGGGATCGCGGAAGCCCGCAGCGGCGAAGCGCTCCTGCGTGGCCCGCGCCTCGCGCTCGGCGGCGGCGCGGGTCTCCTCGGCGGCGCGCCGGGCGGCGCCCACCTCGCTCTCCATCCGGTCGAGGAGGTCCTTCAGGCTGCGCGCCTGGTTGCCGAGCTCGGCCGCGCGCACGCGCTCGGCGGCGAGGCCGCTCTCCACCTCCGCCTGTCGGGTGCGCCGGGCCGCCACGAGGGCGTTGAGGCGCTGCTGCTCGCGGGCCCAGCCGGTCAGGTCGTTGCGCAGGCCCTCCCGGTCTGTCGCGATCAGCCCGCGCAGGCGCACGAGCTCGCCGAGATCGCCCGCGAGCGTCGCCACCTCGCCGCGCAGCTCCGGCACCACGGCGCCGAGCAGCATGGAGGTGCGGATCACCGCGAGCACGTCCTCGGGGTTCACGAGCACGGCCGGCGGCGGGCGCCGCCCCATGCGCTGGAGGGCCGCCAGAATCTCGGCGATGACCGTGCGCCGCCCGTCGAGGGACCGCCGGATCGCCGCCTCGCTCTCGCCCAGGGTCTTCAGGCGCTCTTCGAGCCGCGTCAGCCGGTCCTCGGTGGCCTGGGACTGGCGCCCGGCATCGACGAGCGCGGCGTTCAATTTTGCGCGATCCTGGCCGATCGCGGCGATCTCCGCCTCGGCCTGGGCCCGGCTGCCGCTGCTCGCGGCCAGGGCCTCCTCGACGCGCTTGAGGTTCTCCGCCCGCCGGTCGCGCTCGGCCTGGGCGCGCTGCAGTTTGTCCGCCTCGGGCACGGCGGGCGCGTCCTGCGCCCGGGCCGGCACGGAGGCGAGGGCGACGGCGGCCAGGAGGGCGCGGGCCGCGCGCCTGCGGAGAACCCGCGTCACCGGTGCCGTCCCGTCACGCGCCCGGCTCGCCGCGGTGGTAGGGATGGCCGGCCAGGATCGTCATGGAGCGGTAGATCTGTTCGAGGACGAGGACGCGGACGAGACCGTGCGGGAGCGTCGCCGCCCCGAAGGAGAGGATCAGCTCCGCCCGCGTCCGAATTGAGGCATCGTGGCCGTCCGGCCCGCCCACCGCGACGACGAGGGCCGGGCGCCCCGCATCGCGCCAGGCGCCGATCCGCGCGGCGATCTGCTCGCTCGGGAGGTCGGCGCGGCCGCGCTCGTCGTAGGCCAGCACCACGCCGCCCGCCGGGCAATGGCCGAGCAGCCCCGCCGCCTCCTCGGCGCAGCGGTCCTCGGCCCGGCGCGCCCGGCTCTCGGCGAGTTCGGCGATGTCGCAGGCGGTGAAGCCCAGGGAGCGGCCGCTCTGGGCGGCGCGCTCGCGGTAGCGGGCGGCGAGGTCGCGCTCGGGGCCGTTCTTGAGGCGGCCGACCGCGGCGACGACGAGACGCAAGGAGGGGTGCCGTCAGCCGGCCACGGGCTGGCCGGCCGGGCGGTCGGCGCCCCACATCTTCTCGAGGTTGTAGAAGCCGCGCACTTCCGGCCGGAAGATGTGGACCAGGACGTCGCCCGCGTCGATCAGGACCCAGTCGCAGGCGGGCATGCCCTCCACGCGGGCATTGCCGAAGCCCTTGGCCTTCATCTCCTGGATGATCTTGTCGGCGATGGAGCCGACATGGCGCTGCGAGCGGCCGGAGGCGATGATCATGGTGTCGGCCAGCGAGGTCTTGCCGGCCAGATCGATGGCGATCGTCTCCTCGGCCTTCATCTCGTCGAGGCATCCGAGCGCCAGCGCCCTCAGGTCTCCGGCACGTGCCAGGGCGGTGTCCGGGCCCTGGGCCTCGGGGTGGGTCGTCTCGGACAGGGTCACGGTTCCTGATGGGTCGGTGTTCCGCCTGGGCGGGGTGGCTGGAAATTGGAGGGTTCGCGGGCCGATTGCAAGTCGCCGTCCGCGGATGCCAGACCCGCGCGGATGCCTGTGGAGGAGAGCGGGGAGCGCGGCCCGTGCAGGTAGATCCAGGCCGGGGGGCGGCGCCCGGGCAGGCTCAGGGCGGCCTCCTCCGGGACCCGCGCGGCGGCGAGGAGGCGCGCGGCGCGGGCGCCCGGCGCGGTGAGGGTGTGGCCCGGCCGGTCGACCACCGCCACCGGCACCAGCCCCGCGATCTCGCGAAATCCCTGCCAGCGGTGGAAGCTCGCCAGGGAATCGGCGCCCATGATCCAGACGAAGCGCACCCCCGGCCGGTGGGCGGCGAGGTAGCGGATGGTCTGCCGGGTGTAGCGCGCGCGGATCGCCGCCTCGAAGCCGGTGACCGCGATGCGCGGATGGTCGGCGACGAGGCGGGCCGCCGCGCAGCGCTCGGCGAGCGGCGCGAGGATGCCGTGGTCCTTCAGGGGATTGCCGGGCGTCACCAGCCACCAGACCCGGTCGAGGCCCAGGCGCCGCAGGGCGGTCAGGGTGACGTGCCGGTGCCCGAGATGGGCGGGGTTGAACGAGCCGCCGTAGAGGCCGATCCGCATGCCCGGCGCGCAGGGCGGCAGGAGTGCCGGCACGCGCTCAGTCCCGTCCCGGGCCCGGCCAAGCCGGGACGGATCGCTTCGGGTCGCGCGGCATCGGGGCTGCCCCCGTCAGACCGGGCGGGTCTGGCCGTTGCCGTGCACGCGGTACTTGAAGGTGGTGAGTTGCTCCACGCCCACCGGCCCGCGGGCATGCATGCGTCCGGTGGCAATGCCGATCTCGGCGCCGAAACCGAACTCGCCGCCATCGGCGAACTGCGTCGAGGCGTTGTGTGTCACGATCGCCGAATCGACCTCGGCGAGGAAGCGGGCGGCCGCCTCGACGTCGTCCGTGACGATCGCGTCGGTGTGGTGCGAGCCGTGGGTCTCGATGTGGTCGATGGCGGCATCGAGCCCGTCCACCACGCGGGCGGAGATCACCGCGTCGAGATATTCCGTCCGCCAGTCGGCCTCGCTCGCGGGCGTGACCCGCGGATCGGCGGCGCGCACGGCCTCGTCGCCGCGCACGGCGCAGCCCGCATCGAGGAGCGCCGTCACCAGGGGGGCGAGATGGGTCGCGGCGCAGGCCCGGTCGACGAGGAGGGTCTCGGCCGCGCCGCAGATGCCGGTGCGGCGCATCTTGCTGTTGAGGAGCACGGTGCGGGCCATGTCGAGATCGGCCGCCCCGTGGACGTAGACGTGGCAGATCCCGTCGAGATGGGCGAAGACCGGCACCCGCGCCTCGCTCTGCACCCGCTCCACGAGGCCGCGCCCGCCGCGGGGCACGATCACGTCGATGCAGCTGTCGAGGCCGGCGAGCATGGCGCCCACCGCCGCGCGGTCGCGGGTGGGCACGATCTGGATGGCGTCGGCGGGCAGGCCGGAGGCGGCCAGCCCCTCGCTCATCGCCCGGGCGATGGCCATGGCGCTGCGGTGGCTGTCCGAGCCCGCCCGCAGGATCGCGGCGTTGCCCGCCTTGAGGCAGAGGGCGCCGGCATCGGCGGTGACGTTGGGCCGGCTCTCGAAGATCACGCCGATCACGCCCAGCGGCACGGCGATGCGCTCGATCAGGAGGCCGTTCGGCCGCTCGATCGCCGCGAGCTGCCGCCCGACCGGATCGGACAGGGCGCCGATCTTCTCCACCGCGCCGGCGATGCCGTCGAGGCGCGCCGCGTCGAGGGTGAGCCGGTCGATCAGGGCTTGGCTGTGGCCGGCGGCCTTCGCGGCGGCGACGTCGCGGGCGTTCTCGCGCAGGATCTCGGGGCCGTGCGCGCGGATGCGCTCGGCGATGGCGCGCAGGGCGATGTCCTTGGTCTGGGCCGAGGCGAGGGCCATCTTGCGCGCGGCGGCGCGGGCGCGGCGGCCGATCGCAGCCATCTGCGTGCCGAGGTCGTCGGCCTCGGCGAGGTTCGATCGCAGGTTCAGAACAGGCACGTGCAGGGCCCCGTCAACGCAAGGATACCACCGGTATTTGCACATCCCGAACCGGCGAAACAAGCCGGCGCAGGACCGCGCTGCCGTCCGGGCATCGCCCTGTCCGCGAGCCGGCGGCGGTCTCCCGGGGGGATGTCCTACCCCGCGAAGAGCGCGAGGTCGTCGCGGTGGACCATCCACGAGCGGCCGGGATGGGGCAGCAGCGAGCCGATCCGCGCGCTCGGATGGCCGATGATGAGCGCCGCCTCGCCGCTGTCGTAGGCCACGAGCCCGCGCCCGAGAGGGCGCCCGCCGACACTGCGCACCTCCACCGCGTCGCCGCGGTTGAAGCTGCCCTCGATGGCGCGCACGCCCACCGGCAGCAGGCTCGCCCCGCCCTGGAGCGCGCGCACCGCGCCGTCGTCGATGACGAGGGCGCCCCGCGGCTCCAGCGATCCGGCGATCCAGGTCTTGCGCGCGGCGCTCGGCGTCTGGCCCGACAGGAACCACGTGCAGCGCCCGCCCTCCACCACGTGGCGCAGGGGGTTCTTCGCGCGGCCGTCGGCGATGACCATGTGCGTGCCGCCGCCCACCGCGATCTTGGCGGCCTCGACCTTGGTGCGCATGCCGCCGCGCGACAGCTCCGAGGCCGGGCCCCCCGCCATCGCCTCGATCTCGGGGGTGATGCGCTCCACCACCGGCAGGTGGCGCGCGTCGGGGTCGCTGTTCGGGGGTGCCGTGTAGAGCCCGTCGATGTCGGAGAACAGCACCAGCACGTCGGCGCCGATCATCGTGGCGACGCGGGCGGCGAGCCGGTCGTTGTCGCCGTAGCGGATCTCGCTGGTGGCCACCGTGTCGTTCTCGTTCACCACCGGCACGGCGCGCAGTTCGAGCAGCTTCTGCACGGTGGCCCGGGCGTTGAGGTAGCGGCGCCGCTCCTCGGTGTCCTGCGGCGTCACCAGGATCTGGCCGGCCACGATGCCGTGGTGGCCGAGCGCCTCGGACCAGTGCCGGGCGAGCGCGATCTGGCCGACGGAGGCCGCCCCCTGGCTCTCCTCCAGCTTCAGCGCGCCCGGCGCGAGGCCGAGCACGGTGCGCCCGAGGGCGATCGAGCCGGAGGAGACCACGAGCACGTCCACGCCGCGGGCGTGGAGATCGGCGATGTCCTCGGCGAGCGCGGCGAGCCAGGCGTGCCGCAGCCGGCCCCGGGCCCGGTCCACGAGGAGCGCGGAGCCGACCTTGATGACGATGCGGCGGAAATCTTCGAGAGCGGGAATCATGGAACGGGCGTGTAGGCGGGCACGATGTCCGTGTGGACGAAGTCGTCGCCCTTGAACAGGAGGGGCAGACGCATGACGGCCGCGACGGCGTAGGAGAGGCAGTCGCCGAAATTCAGCTTGGCCCGGTGACGGCCGCGCCCGTAGCGCGCGAAGGCCTCGGCGGCCGCGGCGTACATGGCGGCGTCGAAGGGGATGATCGCGATCCCGCGCTCGACGACGAGGCTCTGAAGCAGATCCGCCGCGCCGCTGGACATGCGTCCTTCGAGCACCATTCGCGTCTCGACGAGCGTCGGGGCTCCGACTACGCAATCTTCGAGAATCAGGATCTTCTCCAGAGCTGGCGCGTCCGCCTCGCGCAGGATCACGGCCACGATGGCCGACGAGTCGAGGACGATCACCGGAGCAGCTCGGTCAGATCGGGAGCCCGAACGCGTCGTACAGATCGCTGTGGTCGGACGTCGCCCCCGGTTTGACCAGCGGTCGGGCCCGATCGATCAGCGCCTGCAACCGCGCGAGCTTCGCACGCTGATCCGGCGTCATCTCCTCAAGGGTCGGGATCCGGAGCGGGGCCCGGACATCGTCGCTCGGTCGATGTGCGGAGGTCCCGAGCGCGGCGCGCAGGGAATCGACGACGGCCCGTTCCACCGACACGCCGCGGCGCTCGGCGAGCTCCTGGGCGAGCGCCGCGGCTTCACGATCCTCCACGATCAGAGCCTCGCTCATGCGATCCACCCCGCGAAAACCGGACGGCAGCTGCGTGCCGACGATGTGGGATCCCGGCGGTTTCGGCAACCGCGCGTCATCACGGCTGCCAGGCGGGCGCCGGCTCGGCCTCGGCCTCGCGGCCCTCCTCGATCGCGGTGGCGAGCGCCCGGAGGGCCTCGGGCACGCCCTGGCCGCTCGCCGAGGAGAGGACCAGTGGCGCGCGCTTGGCCGCCCGCTTGAGGCGGGCCACCTGCTCCTTCAGGGTGTCCGGATCGAGGGCGTCGGCCTTCGACAGGGCCACGATCTCGGGCTTGTCGGCGAGGCCGTTGCCGTAGGCTTCGAGTTCCCCGCGCACCAGCTTGTAGGCCTTGCCCGCGTGCTCGCTCGTGCCCTCCACGAGGTGCAGGAGCACGCGGCAGCGCTCCACATGGGCCAGGAACTTGTCGCCGAGCCCGATGCCCTCGTGGGCGCCCTCGATCAGGCCGGGAATGTCGGCGAGCACGAATTCGCGCCCGTCCGCGTTCACCACGCCGAGGCCGGGATGGAGCGTCGTGAAGGGGTAGTCCGCGATCTTCGGCTTGGCGGCGGTCACGGTCGCCAGGAAGGTCGACTTGCCGGCATTGGGCAGGCCGACGAGGCCCGCATCGGCGATGAGCTTCAGGCGCAGCCAGATCCACATCTCGGTGCCTTCGAGGCCCGGATTGGCGTGCTTGGGCGCCCGGTTCGTCGAGGTGGTGAAGTAGGCGTTGCCGAATCCGCCGTTGCCGCCCTTGGCGAGCCGGACGCGCTGGCCGATCTCCGTGAGGTCGGCGATCAGGGTCTCGCCGTCCTCGGCGAGGATCTGGGTGCCCGCGGGCACCTTCAGCACCACGTCGTCGCCGTTGGCCCCGTGCCGGTTCGAGCCCATGCCGTGCTCGCCCTTCCGGGCCTTGAAGTGCTGCTGGTAGCGGTAGTCGATCAGGGTGTTGAGCCCCTGGACGCACTCGATCCAGACGTCGCCGCCGCGCCCGCCGTCGCCGCCGTTGGGGCCGCCGAACTCGATGAACTTCTCGCGCCGGAACGAGACGCAGCCGGCCCCGCCGTCGCCGGAGCGGACATAGACCTTGGCTTCGTCGAGGAACTTCACGTCGGCACCCGTGGCTTGCCGGGCCCGGCCGTGCGCGCCGTCCCGTCCGGTTTCACTGGAGCGTGCTGCACGCTCTATCTTGTTGCGATCGCACGATAGATCCCGAAAAGCCGGATTCCGCTTTCTCGCATCGTGCTCTAGCGCGTCGTCCCGGAAATCGGAACCGGGACGACGCGCTAGACTCTTGGTTTTGCATCATCTTTTCCCGAAAGCCGGCAACCACCTTTCGGGACGATGCTCTGGAGCCGTGCCCGATCGCGTCGCGATCGGGCACGGCTCTGACCCTTTGTTTCAACGCGCGCTCTTACGCCGAACCGGCGTCCGCTCCGGCGGAGAGCGCTCCGGTCCAGGGCTCGGCCCCGGTCCGTCAGGCGGCCTCCGCCGCGGGCGCGTGCCGGCTCAGCCAGCCGGCCCGGTCGAGGCGGTAGAGATCGACCGTGACCTCGGTCCCGCGCGCCGGGAAGGCCTTGCGCGCGCGGCCCGCGGGCTGGAAGCCGCAGGCGGCGAGCACCCGCCGGGAGGCCGGGTTGTCGAGCCGCGCGGCGGCCTGCAGCGCCTCGCCGCCGGCATAGGCGAAGTAGGCGTCGACGGCGGCCAGCGCGGCCTCCGCCATCAGGCCGCTGCCCCAGTGGGGGCGCCCGAGCCAGTAGCCGAGTTCCGGCGCACCGTCCTCGCCCGGGAACAGGCCGACGATGCCGATCAGGCGCCGCGGATCGGACCGCGGCGACAGGGCCAGGGTGAGGCCGGCGCCCTCCGCGTTCCGCTTGCGCACGTCGAGGAGGAAGGCGTCCACCTCGGCCCGCGGCAGCGGGTGCGGGATGCGCGCGGTCATCTCGGCCACCGCCCGCTCGCCCGCGAGCTGCAGCACGGCCGGGGCATCCGCCGCGCGCGGCCAGCGCAGCCAGAGCCGGCGGGTCTCGATCCGGAAGACGTCGTCGCGGGTCAGGTCCGGGAACATCGGGTCACCTCCGAGGCGGGCGCGTCGCGCGCCGCGTCTTGAGACGACGAAGGGGAGGATGGTGGCCCATCCTCCCCGCCGCTCCGTTCGGACCTCGACCGCGCCGGGCGCGGATCTCGGGAACGTCTCTGCCGGGTCGTCTGGGACACCGGCGGGACGCTCGCTTCGCCTGTCAGGCGCCCGCCGTTTACTCTGCGGCCTCAAGAACCTGGGTGTCTTGGGCCGGAAGAACCGTCACGAAGGCGCGCCCGCGGCGCGTCTCGAACTGCACCTTGCCCGGTACGAGGGCGAACAGGGTGTGGTCCTTGCCCATGCCGACATTGGCGCCGGGGTGCCATTTGGTGCCGCGCTGACGCACGATGATGTTGCCCGGAATGACGGCCTCCGAGCCGAACTTCTTGACGCCGAGGCGCCGGCCTTCCGAGTCGCGACCGTTGCGGGACGAGCCGCCAGCCTTCTTGTGTGCCATGGGTGATGCTCCGAATGATGTTGCGGGTGCGGTCGCGGATCGGGCTCTCAGGAGCCCTCACGCGCCCTGCGGGGGATGGGTGCGGCTCAGGCCTGGATGCCGGTGATGCGCACCACGGTGTGGTGCTGGCGATGGCCGCGCTTGCGCCGCGAGTTCTGGCGGCGGCGCTTCTTGAAGGCGATGACCTTCTTGTCCCGGCCGTGGCGGACGATCTCGCCCGTCACGGTGATGCCGGAGAGCGTCGGCGCGCCGACCTGGGTCGCGCCCGCGCCGTCGGCGAACAGCAGGACCTCGCCGAAATTCACGCTCTCGCCGGCCTCGCCGGAGAGGGTGGCGATGGTGATGGTGTCGTTGGCGGCGACGCGGTACTGCTTGCCGCCCGTCTTGATGACTGCGAACATCGTTCTCTCGTGTTCTGGAACGGCCTCCGGGGCGGACCCCTGGGCCGGCTTCTTGTTCAGTGTGAGGCGCGTCCCGCGATCGATTCGATGCGCGCGGGCCTCAACGCGAAACGCGCGGACCTCTGCGAGGAAGCCGCGCGTTGCGGTCTGGCCATAGGCCGGCAGCGCGGCCCTGTCAATTCCCGGGCCGGATCAACTCGCCCGCATGATCTGGATCACGGCCGGCGTGATGATCACCACGAACAGCACCGGCAGGAAGAACAGGATCATCGGCACGGTGAGCTTCGGGGGGAGGGCGGCGGCCTTCTTCTCCGCCTCCGTCATGCGCTGGTCGCGGCTCTCCTGGGCCAGCACCCGCAGGGCCTGGCCCAGCGGCGTGCCGTAGCGCTCCGCCTGGATCAGGGCCGTGGAGACCGCCTTCACCGGCTCGATGCCGATGCGCAGGCCGAGATTCTCGTAGGCCTGCCGGCGGTCGGGCAGGTAGGACATCTCGGCGGTCATCAGGCCGAGCTCCTCGGCGAGCACCAGGGACGAGATCGCGATCTCCGTGCTCACCCGCCGGAAGGCGTGCTCGATCGCCATGCCCGATTCGACGCAGATCAGGGTGAGGTCGAGGGCGTCGGGCCAGGCCTTGCGCACCTCGGCCTGACGCTTCTTGGCGGCGTTGAGCAGGAACAGTTCCGGCGCCTTGATGCCGAGGAGGGCCAGGAGGATCACCAGCCCGAAGCGCACCAGATAGGGCTGGTCGAGCACCTCGATCACGAAGAAGTAGAACAGCGAGCCGAGCGTCATCACGATCGGCGCCACGAGCCTGAAGAACAGGAACGCCGTCTCGGCCTGCGGGCCCCGGTAGCCCGCCTGCATGAGCTTGATCCGGGCGGTGTCGGTGCCGAGCCAGCGGCGCAAGTCGAACCGCTCGACCACGTTCTTCATGTAGGCCTTCTGCTCGGCCCGCAGGTTGCCCTTGGCGTTGGCCCGCTCGCGCTCGCGGCGGCGGATCTGCTCGCGCTCGTCGCTGACGAGCTTCATCCGCTTGGAGAGCCGGTCGGTCTCCAGGAAGGGCTGCGCCACCGCGAAGGCGGTGGCCGCGGCGGCGATCGAGGTGAGCACGGTCCCCATGAAGCGGGGGTCGAAGAGCTTGGCGGCGATGAGTTCGATCATGGTGCCCGGCCCCGTGGGAGGCGTGCGCCGGCCGAGCGCCGGCGCGGCGGAGGAAGGTGCGGCGGGGTCAGAAGTCGAAGGCGATCATCTTCTTGATGGTCAGCACGCCGCACAGCATCCAGATCCCGGAGCCGAAGAGCGCGATCTTGCCCGCATCCGTCGTCCAGAGCAGGGAGATGTAGTCGGGGGCGGTGAGGGTGGTGATGCCCGCCACGCCGAAGGGCAGGGCCGCGATGATCGAGGCGGAGGCCTTGGCCTCCATGCTCATCGCCTGGACCTTGCCCGCCATCTTGCGGCGCTCGCGCAGCACCCGCGAGAGGTTGTTGAGCGCCTCCGAGAGGTTGCCGCCCGACTGCTGCTGGATGCTGATGACGATCGCGAAGAAGTTCACCTCCGGCACCGGCACGCGGTCGTAGAGCCGCGCCACCGAGTCGGCGAGCGACAGGCCGAGCGCCTGGGTCTCGACGATGGTGCGGAACTCCCCGCGCACCGGCTCCTCGGCCTCGCGCGAGACGATCCGGAAGCAGTCGCCCACCGGGATGCCGGTGCGGATGCCGCGCACGATCACGTCCACCGCGTTCGGCAGCTCGCGGTTGAATCTGGCGATCCGGCGCAGCCGCATCGAGCGCAGCATGTATTGCGGCAGGCCGAACGCGCCGACGAAGACGCCGCCGAGGGCCACGAACGGACTGTCGGTGAGCATCAGGAGGAGGAAGCCCAGCATCAGGCCGAGGCCGCCGCACACGAACCAGAAGGTCCGCACCGTCCAGGGCAGGCCCGCCCGGGCGATCTTCAGCTCCAGGGTGACCTTGGTGGCGCCCTTGGCCTTCGCCTCGATCTCGTTGAGGGTCTTGGCGACCTGGTCGCGCCGGTTCACCGAGGCGAGGCGCGCGGTGGCCGAGGGCATCGCCGTGCCCACCGCCTTCAGGCGCCGCGACGCCCGGCGCTCGCCGGACAGCATGGGCAGCAGCAGGACGTAGGCGACGGCGGCGACCGCGAGGGCGATCAGCCCGGCCGCGAGCGGCATGTTCCCGGCGAGGTTCATGCGCCCGCTCCGACCTCGGCGGCGTCCAGCGCCTCGCTGAGCTTGCGCTCCAGCCCGTAATAGCGCGCCCGCTCCCAGAACTTGGGACGGCCGATCCCGGTGGAGCGGTGGCGCCCGATCAGGCGGCCGTTCGCGTCCTCGCCGAGGATGTCGTAGAGGAACACGTCCTGGGTGGTGATGACCTCGCCCTCCATCCCCATCACCTCGGTGATGTGCGTGATGCGGCGCGAGCCGTCGCGCAGGCGCATGGCCTGGATGATCACGTCGATCGAGCCGACGATCATCTCGCGCAGGGTCTTCGAGGGCAGCGTGAAGCCGCCCATGGAGATCATCGACTCGATGCGCGACAGGCACTCGCGCGGGGAGTTCGCGTGGAGCGTCCCCATCGAGCCGTCGTGGCCGGTATTCATGGCCTGGAGGAGGTCGAACGCCTCCGGGCCGCGCACCTCGCCGACGATGATGCGCTCGGGCCGCATGCGCAGGCAGTTCTTGATGAGGTCGCGCATGGTGACCTGGCCCTGGCCCTCCATGTTGGGCGGGCGCGTCTCCAGGCGGACGACGTGGGGCTGCTGGAGCTGGAGTTCGGCGGCGTCCTCGCAGGTGATGACGCGCTCGTCCGGCTCGATATAGGCGGTGAGGCAGTTGAGCAGCGTGGTCTTGCCCGAGCCGGTGCCGCCCGAGATGACCACGTTGCAGCGGCTCTTGCCGATGATCTTGAGGACCTCCGCCCCCTCCGGCGAGATCGCGCCGAAGCGCACGAGCTGGTCGAGGGTGAGCTTGTCCTTCTTGAACTTGCGGATGGTGAGGGCGGGCCCGTCGATGGCCAGCGGCGGCGCGATCACGTTGACGCGGGAGCCGTCCGGCAGGCGCGCGTCGCAGATCGGCGAGGCGTCGTCCACGCGCCGTCCCACTTGGCTGACGATGCGCTGGCAGATGTTCATCAGCTGCTGGTTGTCGCGGAAGCGCACGTTGGCGAGCTGGATCTTGCCCGAGACCTCGATGAAGGCGCGGTTGGCGCCGTTGATCATGATGTCGGCGATGTCGTCGCGCGCCAGCAGGGGCTCCAGCGGCCCGTAGCCGAGCACGTCGTTGCAGATGTCGTCGAGCAGTTCCTCCTGCTCGGCGATGGAGAGGACGATGTTCTTGAGGCCGATGATCTCCGAGACGATGTCGCGGATCTCCTCGCGCGCCGTCTCGCCGTCGAGGCGGGCGAGCTGCGCGAGGTCGATCGCCTCGATGAGCGCGCCGAAGATCATGCTCTTCGTGCGGTAGTAGTCGTCCGAGCGCGTCACCTCGGCGGAGGCCGGCGGCGGGTCGGGCCGGCGCTGGGGGGCGTCCGGCTGGACGAGGACGGGCACGGCCGTCCGGGCCGGCGACGGCAGGCTCGTGGGCGCGGGGGCGGCCGCGTTCTGTCGCCTACCGAACATGCTGCGGGTCCTCCGCCGGGCGGTCGCGCGTCGTCGGCATGGTCAGGAAGCCTTGCGGCGGCCGAGCTTCGCCAGCAGCGGCTCGAACAGGTTGGCCCGGCCGCGGCGCGCCTCCGGGCGGCCGAGGACCGCGGCGGCGAGTTCCGCGACGATCTCGGTCGCCTTGGCGTTGGGCTGCACCTCGGCGATCATCTGGCCGTTGTTGGCCGCCGTCCCGAACAGGCCGGGATCGAAGGGGATCACCGCGGCGGGGGGCACTTCCAGGGCCTTGGCGAACTCCGCCGTGCCGATCTCCGGCCGCTTGGGTAGGCCGGTCCCGTTGAGGACGATCCGCGGCGCGCCGTCGTTGGGGCGCCCGTTCTGCAGCATGCCGAGGAGGTTCTTGGTGTTGCGCAGGCAGGTCAGGTCCGGGCCGGCCACCACGATCAGCTCGTCCGCGCCGGTGAGCACGCGCCGGGTCCAGGCGGACCACTGGTGCGGCACGTCGAGGACGATGCAGGGCACGGCCGCGCGCAGGTGCTCGATCACCGCGTCGAAGGCCGATTCCGACAGGTCGGTGGTGCGGTCGAGGCTCGCGGGCGCCGAGAGCAGGCTGAGATTGTCGCTGCACTTCGAGAGCAGGCGCTCCACCAGCGCCGAATCGAGGCGCTCGGGCGCGAAGACCGCCTCGGCGATGCCCTGCGGCGGATCCTGGTTGAAGTTCAGGCTCGCCGTGCCGAAGGCGATGTCGAGGTCGGCGATCACCGTCTGCAGCTTCTGGTCGCGGGCGATCGTCCAGGCGAGGTTGTGGGCGAGCGTCGAGGCGCCGATGCCCCCGCGCACCCCGTAGACCGCGACGGTGCGGCCGACGGGCTTCACCCCCGGCGCGGTGAACAGGTCCGAGATCGAGGCGATCAGGGTCAGCGGCTCCACCGGCACCATCAGGTAGTCGCTGACGCCGCGCTGGAGGAACTGCCGGTAGAGGAGCACGTCGTTGACGTGGCCGATCACCAGGACGCGGGTGCCCGCGTCGCAGACCTCGGCCAGGGAATCGAGGTGCTCCAGGGGCCTGGAGCGCGGCCCCTGCGTCTCGATGATGATGACGTTCGGCGTCGGCGCGTTGCGGTAGGCCTCCACCGCCGCGGCGGCGCCGCCCATCTGGATCTTGAGATGGGCCTTCTGCATGCGGCGGTCGGTCCCCGCCGCCTCAATGGCGGCGGCGGCCTCGGCGGTCTCGCAGAAGGCCTGGATCGTGATCCGGGGCACCGGGGCGATCAGGCGCTCAGATGTCTCGGGGGTGACGGCCATCATGCGCTTCCGGTTCGAGTCCTGTGCGGGGGCGGCGCGGATCGGCCGCCTCCGGCGAAGGCCGGGTCAGAGACCGAGGCGGCTGTTGACGTTGGTTTGGCCATCCTGGCGCCAGTTGGTTGACGGATCCTTGCCGTCGCGCAACTGGCCGATGTCCTTGACCCGGCGCACGGTGTCGATCCGGCCCTCCGGCCGGCCGCGCACGAGGTCGACGGGATCGGCGACCTGCGCCGCCACCGCCGATTGCGTGGCGCAGCCGAGGTTCCACGACGGCTCGTTGCGCACGGACGACCCGGGCGTGGAGAGGCCGAGATCCTGCGGCCACAGCCCGCAGCGGTCCGCCACGCGGGCCTCCATGCGCTGGAAGCTCAGGCGGATCGGCGCGGCGAGGCCCGGATTGGCCACGGCGTAGCCGGAGAACACCAGTTCGCGGGGCGGCACGCCGCCCCGGGCCACGAGGCCGCGGATCGCGGTGCCCGTCCGCTCCGCCGCGGCGCCGGCTCCGGGCGACACGCCCCGCGGCATCTCGACGAGGAGGCTGCCGCGGCCGTAGCGGCGGTACTCGAGGACGAAGGCGTCGATGTCGGCGCCCTGGCGCGGGTCGAGATGGCCCGGGCCGGTGACGAACACGTCGAGGCTGCGGCTGCCGTCCGCCAGCACGATGGGATGCCGCGCGCGGTAATCGTGCGGGTAGATCGATCCGGTGGTCGCCCGGTCGGCCTGGCAGGCTCCGAGGAGGACGGCCAGCGCGGCGAGGGCGAGGGGGGGCGTGCGCAGCGGGATCATGGCGCGAACTCTCGGGGAGGAGCCGTGGGTCGGGGCCCCCGCAGGGGGCGCGAGGCGGGGGAGGGGCGGTTGGTCAGTCGGTGATGAAGCCGACGCGGCCGCGGTAGCCCCGGCCGAGCGGGGCGGCGCCGGCCGCGCCGTAGAGGCGGTTGATCTGGCCGAGCAGCACGCCCTGGCCGTCGGTGGCGTCGACGAAGCCGTCGTCGGGCCGCACGACCTGGCGCGCCTCCATCGGTTTGGCGATGTAGGGGGTGACCATGATCATCAGTTCCGTCTCCTGCCGCTGGTAGTCGCGGCTGCGGAACAGGGCGCCGAGGATCGGCAGGTTGACGAGGCCGGGCAGGCCGGTGAGGGCCGCCTTGCTCTGCTGCTGGATCAGGCCCGCCGTCATCATGGTGGCGCCCGAGGGCAGTTCGACGGTCGTTTCCGAATTCCGGACCGTCAGGCCAGGCACCGCGGTGGAGGTGTTGCCGACCTGGAACGTGTAGGAGTTCTGCGGATCCAGCTCGCTGACCTCCGTGCCGACGCGGACGGAGATCCGGTTCTCCGCCATGACGACCGGCGTGAAGTTGAGGGTGACGCCGTATTTCTTGTAGCCGATCTGCACCGTGCAGCCGGTCCCCGTGAGCGACACGGCGCAGCCCGTCGGGACAGGGATCTCGCCGCCGGCCGTGAACTTCGCGGACTCGCCGGAAATGGCGGTGAGCGTGGGTTCGGCGAGCACGCGCGACACGCCGGCCTGCTCGAAGGCCTTGAGCGTCGCCGTGAGGCTCGCGCCGCCCGGCCCGTTGACCGTGCCGGAGAGGAGGTTTCCGCTCGGGAACTGGCCGCCATTGAGCACGAGCGGGGTGGCGTTCACGACGTTCAGGTTCGACCAGCTGCCGCTCAGGTTGACCCCGAACTGCTTCAGGACCGTGCGCGACACCTCGGCTACGGCGACGCGCAGCATCACCTGATCCTTGCCGCGGATGGTCAGGTTGTTGATGACCGCGCCCCGGGAGCCGGCGCCCCCGGCGAGGCCCGCGGCGCCCGTGCCGCTCGCGCCGCCGGACACGCCCACGAAGGCGTTGGCGATGTCGACCGCCTGCTGCGCCTCGGCCGCCGAGGCGACCGAGCCCGACAGCAGGACGGAATCGCCGCTGGAGCGGATATCGAAGCGCCCGCCGGGGATGCTCTGCCCGAGCAGCTGGCGGAGGATGTTGAGGTTCAGGTCGCGCGCCACCGTGACGTCGAGGGCGGTGATCTGCCGTCCCTCCGCGTCGAGGATGAAGATCGACGTGGTGCCGTTCTCCATGCCGATGACGAAGACCTTGCGGGTGGAGCGCACCACCGCGTTGGCCACCTTGGGGTTGGCGACGAACACCTCCTTGGCGTCGCGCGGCAGGTCGACGATGACCGAGCGCCCGGCGGTGAGCTCGATCTTCCGGGTCGCGGCGGCGTCGGCGCTGCCGACCGCGAGGTTCGGCGGGGGCCCGAGCGCGGCCTGGTCGCGCGCCGCGGCGGGGAAGGCGACGGCGAGGGCCACGGCGAGGGCGGCGAGGCCCCGGCCCGTGCGCGCCGCGCCGGAGAGAGGCGGGGTGAAGGCTCCCATGGCGACCGTCAGCGCGTCTGTTGCCGGGCGACGCCGAAGCGCACGACCGTGAGGGCGGAATTCTTCTGCTCCGGCTCGGCCTCGGGGGCCGCCCTGCCGGAATCGGCGATGCTGCGCAGGGAGAGCGACAGGCTGCCGGTCTTCTGCGCGAGGGTGATCGTCTCGGCCTGGGCCGGGGTCAGGGCGAGGGTCGCGGTGTCGCCGCTGACGACGTTGCTGCCGCCCTTCTCCTGGATCAGCTGGCCCACGGCGAGCACCCGGATGTCGGTGAGGATCGTCTGGGAGACCTGGACTTCGCCGCCGGTGGCGCGCGAGTTCTCCTCGTCGCGGTAGGTGCGGATCACGTCCACGCGGTCGTTGGGCAGGATGAAGCCGCCGGCCGAGTTGGTGCCCCGGGTGTCGGTGACGATGGCGATGGCGCGCATGCCCGGCGGCAGGATGGCGGCCATGAAGCCGCTGTCGGGCCGCACCAGCTTCTGCGGGCGCACCGGCTCGCCGGAGAGGAAGGGCGAGCGCACGGTGGCGCCCACGGCCTCCTCCAGGCCCTTCGGGTTGAGCTTGCGGGTCAGGTAGCCCGGCGTCAGCGCGTCGTCGGGCCATCTCTGCCAGCGCAGGTCGGCCGGCTGCAGGACCTGACCCATCGGCAGCTCGGCCGCCGCCACCAGCACCTCGGTGATCGGCGGGGGCGGAGGCTCCGCCTTCGCCACCGGGGACGGCGGCGGGTCGCCGCCGCTCATGAGGAGCGCCGCACCGCCACCCGCGACGAGGGCGATGGCGAGAACGGCAAGTCGCGCTGGTTGCATCGGCTGACCACGGCAAGGACGACGGCCCGGTTCGCGCCGTCATCGTCAGAGTGCCGCGGGATTGGTGTAATTAGGGTTAAGGAGATGTCACCGTCCGGCCGGCGGACGTGTCCGGAAAACTGTCAGCCGCGGGCGCGAAACGCGATGATCGGGGCGTGCCCCGTATCCCGTCGCGGCCCGGCCCCGTTCACGACTGTCCGATCACTGCCCATGCGGGCAGAGGGCGGCCTCCCGCTCAGACGAGGACGGCGCGGGACCAGACCACCGTCTCGGGAAAGACCAGCAGGGCCGCGGCGGCCAGCGCGATGCCGTAGGGGATGCCCGTCTTCTGATCGTGCAGGTGCAGGGCGAAGGGCAGGCGCGCCACGGGCTGGGGCAGGGGGTGCGAGCGGGCGGCCAGGATCGCGAGGGTGAGGCCACCCCCGAGGACCGAGGCGACGAGGAGGTAGTCGAGCAGGCCGTCGAGGCCGAGCCAGAGGGCGGTGGCGGCGGCGAGCTTGGCGTCGCCCCCTCCGATCACCCCGAAGGCGAACAGGGTGAAGCTCACCGCGAGGACGAGGCCGCCCGCCCCGAGATGCGCCCCGATCTCGGACCAGGACATCACGCCCGTGCAGACCAGCGCGGCGAAGGCGCCGATCAGGGCCAGGGAGATCCGGTTCGGGATCAGCATGGTCAGGAGGTCGCTGGCGGCGGCGTAGGCCATCAGGAACGGGAACACGACCAGGATGCCGAGGGTGGCCATCGCGTCACCTGCTGTCACGGATTCGATGCGGGCCGGGGAACCGTCGGGGAACCGTTCCGGCTTGCCCCGGCGCGTCGGACGTCGAGGAAGAACGACGGAAGACCGCCATCGCGGCACGGCCGATCCCGGGGAACGGGAGCGACCGCGGCATGGCGGCGCCTGGAAGCGCTCGGCCCGCGCGCTTCGGCCGACGCTCTGGAGCGAGCGGGCCGAAGCACATCATGCCGCCTGCGCAGATCGAGGCGGGATCAGTTGAGCTGGGCGGAGATCGAGTTGAACTTGGTGTTCAGCTGCGAACCGATGGTCTTGAGAATGCCGATGATGACGACGGCGATCAGGGCGGCGATCATGCCGTACTCGATGGCGGTGGCGCCGGACTCGTCGGCAGCGAAGCGCTTGAAAACGGACTTCATGGTCGGATCCTTGTGAGCGTTCTGCGAGGGAACCGTCGAAGATCTTCGTCTCGATCGGCGGCCCTCGAACAATGATCCGGTGCGCCTTGAAAATCGGTTAAATCAGCTCTCGAAGCCCCGGCTGTTCCGGACGGACGCGGATGTGGTGAATAAACCGGTAATTCGCTCGTCCCGTGCCTGGACTCGTCCTGCACGAAGCGGCCCTTGCGCGGCGCCGTGCCTCCCGGAGAGGCGGCAGCGCGCGCGGGCGCGCCGGCCCCGCCGCGGACATCTTAGCGCTTCCTTCACCACTCCGATGTTTCGTCGGATGATCGGCAGGGCGCGTCCGCGCCTCGCCCGCACCCTCGCGTGACCCGAGGCTTCGCCCGATGCGCCGTCTTCTCTCCCGCCCGGCCGCGGCCCTTCTGACCGTCGCGGCGCTCGCGCCCCAGCTCGGCGGCGCGCCCGCCGCCGCCGAGGCGCTGCCGGTCGTCACCGTGTTCGTCGACAACGCCAAGGTGATGCGGCTGCCGGAGAAGACGCAGACCGTCGTCGTCGGCAACCCGATCATCGCCGACGTGACGCTGCAGAAGAACGGCGTCCTGGTGCTGACGGGCAAGAGCTTCGGCTCCACCAACCTCATCGCCCTCGACGCGAACGGCGCCATGATCGCGGAGACGCTGATTCGGGTGGACGCCTCGCAGGCCTCGGTGGTGACCGTGCAGCGGGGAGCCCTGGAGCGGAACTCCTATTCCTGCACGCCGGTCTGCCAGCCCTCCGCGCAGCTCGGCGACGGGGCGGAGTATTTCGGTCAGGTCAGCGGCCAGGCCGACCAGCGCCGCAAGCTCGCGGTGGGCGCCACCGCGCCCGAGCGGTAGGGGATCCGCGCCGCGCCCGGGCGTCGTCCGCGGCGGCCCCGGCGCTTCCTCGGTCCGGATCGCGCATCGGGGCGGAGGGCGTACAGCCGGCGCGGTCGCGGGCCGGCGGGTCGATCGGGTCCGGTGAGGCGGGCGACCGACGGGTCGGCCTCTTCCTCAGACCGCGCCGCCGTTGGCGCGCAGGACCTGGCCGTTCACCCAGCCGCCGTCCGGTCCGACCAGGAAGGCGATGGCGGCGGCGATGTCGTCGGGCTCGCCGAGACGGCCGAGGGGAATCATCTTCGTCACCTGCGCGACCTGCTCGTCGGTCTTGTCTCCGAGGAACAGCTTGGTGGCGACCGGCCCGGGCGCGATGGCGTTCACCGTGATCTTCCGCGGCCCGAGTTCCTTGGCCAGGATACGCGTCATCGCCTCCACCCCGGCCTTGGTCGCGGCATAGACGCCGTAGGTCGGCTGGTAGAGGCCGACGACGCTCGACGAGAAGCTGACGATGCGCCCACCCTCCCGGATGCGGCGCGCGCCCTCGCGCAGGCCGTTGAACACCCCCTTGAGGTTCACGGCGACATGCCGGTCGAACAGGGCGTCGTCCGCCTCGGCGAGGGGCGACAGCGTCATGATGCCCGCATTGTTGACGAGGACGTCGACCCTGCCGAAGGCCCGTTCCGTCTCGTCGAACAGGCCGGCGACGGCCGCCGGGTCGCTGACGTCGGCTCGAACCGCGACGGCGCGTCCACCCCGCGCGACGATCTTGTCCGCCAGCGCGCGCGCCGGCGCCTCGTTGCCGGCGTAGTCGATCGTGATCGCGAAGCCGTCCCGCGCCAACCGCTCGGCGACGACCGCGCCGATGCCCTGCGAGGCCCCGGTGACGATGGCGGATCGGGTCGCTTCCATGCCTGTTCTCCTCGGACGGCGCCGGCGGCTCCTGCCACCGGAACTCGCTCCGGTGCAGGCATCTGGGCCGGTCCCGCCCGGCCGCCATCGCGCCCGGTGCGTTTGCGCGGTTCCGCGATACGCGATCGCGTTTCCACGATGATGCCGAGCCTGGAACACCGTCCCGAAAGGCGGTCGCGGGCTCCCGGAGAAAGACGGTGCAGGATCGGAAGCCTGGCGCTCCGGCCGCTCATCCCGTGGCCAGAAGGCCGTCGGCGAGGCAGCGGAACGCGCCGATGGCCTTGTGGAGGACGGCGCGGGGGTCGTCGGAGGCGGCGACCCAGAGGGCGGCGTTGAGCGCGGCTCCGTTGATCAGGCGCGCCGCGGCCTCGGCATCCACCGGTCGCAGCGTTCCCGCATCCACCAGCGCCTGGATCGTCTCCGTCGTCGCACGCAGGCACGCGGTCTGCCCCGGCCACTGCGAAGGGTCGCCGAGCACCGCCGGGCCGTCGAGGAGCATGACCCGCTGGATCTCCGGCTCCAGGGCCAGCTCGATATAGGCGACGTTCTCCTCCAGGAAGCCGAGCCAGGGCGTGGCGGCCCGGGCCCGCGCGGCCCGCGCCCTGGCCACCATCTCGGCATCGAGCTGCGCGATCACGGCGCGCAGCAAGCCCTTCTTGTCGCCGAAATTGTGATAGAGCGCCCCGCGCGTGAGCCCGGCCGCGCCGGTCAGCTCGTCCATCGAGGCCGCCGCATAGCCCTTCTCGGCGAAGGCCGTCCGGGCCGCCCGGATCAGCTTGGCCCGGGTCTCCTCCATCCCCTGCGCGCGTCGTCCCGACACCGTTCTCGCCTCCGCCGCTCGCATACGCCCCGTATACCTGTTGACATACGGGGCGTATGTGACGATTGTCTGCATACGCGACGTATATGAGCGTGGATCAGCCGCCGGGGAAGGACCTCCGGCGCGCCCATGAGGAGACAGGACATGTCCAAGCGCGACGCGGTGTTTCCGCCGGGCCGGCAGGCCCTCTACGACAAGCACCGCTACTCCGCCGCCATCCGCTCGGGGAATCTCCTGTTCGTCTCGGGGCAAGTCGGCAGCCGTGAGGACGGCTCCCCAGAGCCCGATTTCGCCGCGCAGGTCCGGCAGGCCTTCGACCGGCTGAACGCGGTGCTGCAGGCGGCGGGGTGCAGCTTCGACGACGTGGTGGACGTGACGACCTTCCACACCGATCCGGAGACGCAGTTCGAGACCGTGATGGCGGTGCGCGACAGCGTGATCGGCGCGCCGCCCTATCCCAACTGGACCGCCGTCGGCGTGACTTGGCTCGCGGGTTTCGACTTCGAGATCAAGGTCATCGCCCGCATTCCCGAGCCGGCCTGAGCCGGGCATGACGATGCGACCGGTGGGAGCGGATCAGCCGTCCTGGGGCGGATGGCGCTCCGCGCCCTCGGATCGCCCGGTCAGAACGTCGATGAAGGCCCGCAACCCCGCGGGGACGTGGCGGTGACCGGCATAGTAGAGGCAGAGGCCCGCCACCGGCGGGGACCACGCGTCGAGAACGATGGCGAGTCGGCCGGCCCGGAGCAGGGTGCGGGCGGCCTGCTCCGGCACGTAGGCGATGCCGAGCCCGGCGGCGGCGGCCTCGACCATCAGGCCGTTGTGGTTCAGCGTCAGCGCGCCCGGCACCTCGACGGCCGATTCCTGCCCGTGCCGCTCGAATTCCCACCGATACGAGCGGCCGCTCGGCATCCGGTGGCGGATGCAGCGGTGCCGGTGGAGGTCGTCGGGCGTGAGCGGGGTGCCGTGGTTGCGCAGGTAGGCCGGCGAGGCCACCGCGACGAAGCGGGCCGGGCCGCCGAACGGCACCGCGACCATGTCCTGCGGCACGGCCTCGGCGAAGCGGATCCCGGCGTCGAAGCCGTGCGCGACGATGTCGACGAGGCGCCCGTCGACGACGAGGTCGAGCGCCATCCGGGGGTGGCGCGCCAGGAAGGTCGGCACCGTGTCCTGCAGGAGCAGGCGGGCGGCCGTCTCGCTGGCGTTGATCCGCAGGGTGCCCGACAGGCTGCCCAGATCCTCGCCGAATCCGTCGAGGGCACGGTCGAGATCGGCCAGGACCGGGCCGATGCGCCGCAGCAGGCTCGCGCCCGCCTCCGTCGGTGCCACGCTCCGGGTCGTCCGGTGCAGCAGGCGCTGGCCGAGCTGCCGCTCCAGGGACAGCACCGCGTGGCTGAGCGCCGAGCGCGACAGCCCGAGCGCGTCGGCCGCGCGGGTGAAGCTGCGGTGCTTCGCCACCGCGGCGAGAGCGGCGAGATCGGACAGGGTCGGCTTGTCGATTGGTGCGGATCCCTCACCAAGTCATGCGGATTGGCGAGGCTAGTTCACATCGTGACCGACGACCAGATGGAGAACGACGCGCAGGCCATCCAGCAGGAGGAAGCCCCGTGCGCCGATTTCCCTTGGACAGCCGGAGACGCAGGATGCCCCTCTCGCCCCTCGCCGCGCCCCTCGCCGCGCCGCTTGCCGTGCCCCTTGCCGTGCCCCTCCTCGCCGCCGCGCTCGCCGCGACGTCGGCGGCCCGGGCCGAACCGGCCAACCAGCTGCTCGGGACGTGGCGCATGGTGTCGGCGCAGATCGATCCGGACGGCCGGAACCGGCCGGCCTACGGTGCCCGGCCGAACGGATTGCTGGTCTTCACGCCCGGCATGCGCTTCATCGAGGTTCTCACCGATTCCGACGTGCCGCGCTTCGCCTCCGAGGCGCGGGGCGCGGGCACGGCGGAGGAGAACCGCGCGGCCATGGCCCGCAATATCGGGTTCTTCGGGACCTACACGGTGGACGCGGCCGGGGCCTTCAGCGGCAACCGCGTGGAGGGCTCGACCTTCCCCAACTGGGTCGGCGACGTGCGCACGACCCGGGAGCTGCAACTCGTCGTCGAGGGCGACCGGATGCGGGAATCGTTCCGGCGGCCGGACGGCACCCGGATCGCCATCACCTGGGAGCGCCTGCGCTGAGCGGGCTGCCTCCATCCATCCTGGGCGGCAGGGAACCGGACCCGGCAGGCACCATGGCGATCACCGAAACCTACGCCGAGGCCAGCACCCGCTGCGCCGCCGCCAAGCCCAACCGCCTCGTCCGCTCCAGCAGGAGTGCCGGCTGGACCGCCCTGCTTCTCGACGAGCACGAGGGGCGCGGTCGCAGCGAGGTCTTCGAGACCGGTGTGACCCCGGACGTGACCCTGGTCGTGGCGACGCGCGGCGCGCATCGCGTCGAGGTGTTCAAGCACGGCCGCTGGAACGGGGCGGTCTACCGGCCGGGAGCCGCCGGCCTCACGCCGCCCCATGAGGCGACGCGCCTGCGCTGGAACGGCGTGCCCGACCCGGAGCCCTTCCGGACCGCCAACCTGTACCTGCCCGCCGGCCTGATCGAGGCGACCGCCGACGAGTACCGCCGGATCGGCAGCGCATCCCCCGCGCGGCCCCTGTCCGTGCTCGTCTTCCGCGATCCCGTGATCGCCGCCTGCGTGACGGGTCTCCTCGGCGCCCTGGATGTCGGAGCCCCCGATCTCTACGCCGAGCAGGCCGGGCGCTGGCTCGCCGCGCACCTGCTCTCGCAGCATGCGGGCCACTGGCGCGAGGCCGAGGAGACCCGCCGGCCCGGGATCATCACCGACCGGCGCATGGCCCGCGTGCTCGATCTCATGAGCGCCCATCTCGGCGAGCCGCTGACCCTGGGGCGGCTGGCGCGCGAGGCCGGCATCAGCGTCCACCATTTCGGGCGCCGCTTCCGCGAGCAGTTCGGCCGGACGCCGAGTACGTACTTGACGCGGATGCGGATGGACGCGGCACAACGCCTTCTGCGCACGACCGACCTGCCCGTCGCCGAGATCGCCCACGCCTGCGGCTACACGCGCCCGGCCGCCTTCACGGCGGCGTTCCTTCGCCACGCGGGCGCGACCCCGACTGCCTATCGGCTGGCGCGCGCCTCGTCCCCGACGCGGGGGTGACGATGCGGATGCCCGTCCCGTGCAAGAGCGCGCGCCATGACAAGGGCTTGGACCGACGCTCGGTTGCGACGCGATCGGGCGCGGCTTCACGGCATCCGGCACTTGATTTTCCGGGATGTACGCTCCCGAGGTATGCGCTTCCGCACCGTTCAGGGGCCGTACCTTATTGAAGATGGCCGGGCGCGGATCTATGAGCACTCCACGAAAGCCATGCTGCGTTGCCGCGAGCACCGGGTGTCTCGGCCGATCGGGCTCCGGCGAAGTGGCCGCGGCCGGCCACGAGGGCAGTGGCGGCTTTCCCGTTTGGTGAGGGGAACGATCGATGTCGCAGGAAGCGGTGAACGGTGGCATTCGGCCGGTGATCCTCTGCGGCGGCTCGGGCACGCGCCTGTGGCCGGCCTCGCGGGCGAGCATGCCCAAGCAGTTCGCGCGCCTCGTCGATCCGGAGAGCTCGACCTTCCAGGCCACCGCCCTGCGCGTGGCCGAGCCCGGCCTGTTCGGGCGGCCCGCGGTGATCGCCGCCGCCGATGCGCGCTTCATCGTCGCCGAGCAGCTCGCCGAGGTCGGGCTTCCCGCCGACATCCTCCTCGAACCCCAGGGTCGCGACTCCGCCGCCGCGGTCGCGGTGGCGGCCCTGCACGCCGCCGAGAGCGATCCGCGGGCGGTGGTGCTCATCATGGCCGCCGATCACGTCATCGGTGAGCCGGAGGCCTTCCGCGCGGCCGTCGCCGCCGCCGCCGTCGGCGCGCGCGCCGGCCAGATCATGACCCTCGGGATCGAGCCGACCCGCCCGGCCACGGACTACGGCTACATCCGCCGCGGCGCCCCCCTCGGGCAGGCGCCGGGAGCCTACGCGGTCGAGCGCTTCGTGGAGAAGCCCGACGCGGCCGGGGCCGAGACCCTGATCGCCGACGGTGCCCTGTGGAACTCCGGCTACTTCCTGTTCCGCGCCGACGTGATGCTGGAGGAGCTCGAGGCCCACGCCCCCGAGGTGCTGCAGGGCGCGCGCGCCGCGCTGGCGGCGGCGACCACCGATCTCGACTTCGTCCGCCTCGACCAGGCGGCCTTCGCGGCCTGCCCGAAGATCTCCATCGATTACGCGGTGATGGAGCGGACCGCCCATGCGGGCGTGCTGCCGGTCTCCTTCTCCTGGTCGGACGTGGGCACCTGGGACGCCGTCTGGCAGGTGCTGGAGCGGGACGCCTCGGGCAACGCCCTGCGCGGCCGGGTGGAGCTGATCGGGACGCGCGACAGCCTGGTGCACAGCACGGGCGAGGGCCTGACCACGGTGGTCGGCCTCTCGGACGTGGTGGTGGTGTCGACGCCCGACGCGGTCCTCGTGGCCTCGAAGGCCCATTCGGGCCAGGTCAAGCAGCTCGTCGGGCAGCTCCAGGCCAAGGCGCATCCGGAGGCCGACGCGCATCTGCGCATGTATCGGCCCTGGGGCTGGTATCAGCGCATCGACATCGGCGAGCGCTTCCAGGTGAAGCGCATCCAGGTGGTGCCCGGGGGCCGGCTCTCCCTGCAGAAGCACTTCCACCGGGCCGAGCACTGGGTGGTGGTGCGCGGCACGGCCGAGGTGACCATCGACGACCGCGTGGTGCTGGTGCACGAGAACGAGGCGGTCTACCTGCCGATCGGCTCGATGCACCGCCTCGCCAATCCCGGCAAGATCCCCCTCGAACTCATCGAGGTGCAGGTGGGCTCCTACACGGGCGAGGACGACATCATCCGCGTCGAGGACGTCTACGGCCGCTGAGGACCGGCTCGGCGGAATACCGGCCGCGCGATCGACCCGGGCTCACCGAACCCGCCTCCGTCTCGGAGGCCCCTTGCTCGGGCAGGGGCCCCTGGACCGAGGCGGGCCGCGTATTGCGGGCCCGCATGCTCGACACGGCCGCGGATGGGTCGTGACGCGCGCAAGGTGGCGAAGGCAGCGCCGCGCCGCAAGGCTAACATTTAACGTTAAGCCGCGCTTAAGATCTTACCTTCATTGTCGGGGCGTCATACCCGAGCCGGTCAATACAGCTTCCGGCACGCTTTCGAGTGAAGGAAACGTTAATGGCTCGCTCCAGGCTCCGTGCTTTGGCGCGCTCCCTCACGCTCGCTGCGAGCGTCGGTGCGCCGTGCCTCGCCCATGCCGCCGATCTGCTGCCGCTGCCCCCGCCGCCGCCGCCGCCTCCGCCCCCCGTCGAGGTCGGCGGCGGCTGGTACCTGCGCGGCGATGTCGGCGTCAGCGCCCTGCGCCTCAACAAGTTCGAGGGCGTCGACAAGGTCGGCTATCCGCAGCCGGAGGGCGGCTACGTTCGCGAGCAGCTCGAGATCGGCGATCAGGCCTTCGCCGGCGCCGGCGTCGGCTACCAGTTCAACGCGTGGCTGCGCGGCGACATCACCGCCGAGTACCGCACCTCGGCGAGCCTGCGCTTCGGCGAGAGCTTCGCGGTGGCCGGCTACTACGACCACGGGGGCAACTACATCCCCGGCGGCAAGGGCCTCGACTTCTACAACGGCCACATCTCCTCGGTCGTGGCGATGGCCAACGGCTACATCGACCTCGGCAACTGGTACGGCGCCACGCCCTTCATCGGCGGCGGCGTGGGCACCGCCTTCCACCACACCAGCAGCATGACCGATTTCGGGGCCGGGACGGCCGCGGGCGGCGCGGGCGTGATCGCGGCGCACCACACCACCAGCTTCGCCTGGGCGCTCCATGCCGGTGTGGGCTTCGCCGTCACGCCGAACCTGAAGCTCGAAGTCGCCTACCGCTACATGAACCTCGGCGATGCCAAGACGGGCGTGCTGACCTGCCTGACCCAGGACAGCTGCCCCGGCACCACCTACAAGTTCAAGGAGATCGAGGCGCACGACGTGAAGGTCGGCTTCCGCTACCTGCTCGGCGGCGTCGCCGTGGCGGCCATGCCGCCGCTGATGAGCGACTACCAGCCGGCCCCGGGCCCGCTCGTGCGCAAGTACTGAGCCCACGTCAGCACGCTCGTTCGGGGGCGGCGCGGAGGAGATCCGCGCCGCCCTTTCTCGTTTCTCTCCGGAACACTGCGCGATGCTGCACGCTGCGCCCGCAGGGTGAGCAGGGCGTTAGGGTTAAGCAGTTCACAAGCTTTGTGCGCGAAGATGAGGTCTGAGCCGGATCGATCCGGTTGCGGCATCGGGCGCCGGAGTTAAGGATGACAGCGTATCAGGTTCGGCCGGTTCTCGCGGCCCTTCTCCTCTCGGCCGGGCTCGGCCAGGCGCAGGCCGCGGACCTTCTTCCGACGCTGCCGCCGCCGCCCCCGCCGCCGGTGGCGCCTCCCGTCGAGATCGGTTCCGGCTGGTATCTGCGCGGCGACTTCACCCAGGCCCATTACGGCCGCCCCCACGACGACACCCGGCCCGATCCGAAAGATCCGGGCACGCCGCCCCTGGTCGGCCTGCGCGTGGGCGATGCCGGCGGCTACGGCGGCGGTATCGGCTACCGGATCAACCCGTGGCTGCGTATCGACGCGACGATCGACCAGCGGACGGACAGCCGCTTCCGCGCCTTCTCCTCGCGCTCGAACTTCGTGACGGGCGCCAATGTCGAGACCGGTCGCCTCGACGCGCTGACCGCCCTCGTGAACGTCTATGCCGACCTCGGCACGTGGTGGGGCTTCACCCCCTATATCGGCGCGGGCGTCGGCGTGGCCGATACCGGCACGCACCGCAACTTCACGCAGACCGCCTGCTTCATCGACGCCTGCGACGGCACGCCGGGCAAGGGTCTGCGCGAGCCGGTCCGGCGTCCGGGCCGCGCCGTCGCCTCGCTGGCCTGGGCGCTCACGGGCGGCGTCTCCTACAGCCTCGGCAACGGCCTGAGCCTCGACGCCGCCTATCGCTACGTGGATCTCGGCAAGGTGCGCACGGGCATCGACAGCTACGGCTACGGCACCCGCCTGAAGGACCTCACCGCCAGCGAGTTCCGCATCGGCCTGCGCTACGACTTCGCCGGCCTGTCGCCGACGATCCCGGTGGGCGGATCGCCCTACGGCAACTGAGCCCGGCCGCGCGGCCCCGCGGGGACGCGGCGCCTGCGACGAGACCCCTGCGAGGCCCGAGCCGCACCCGGCCCGGGCCTCGCTGCGTTCCGGAAGTCCGCGGGCTTTCACATTTCAGGACGGTCCGGCGCGACGAGAGAAACGGAGGATTAAGGTTACTGGGGCAAGAATCGCTTCGTGTTCCGTATTTCGGCGGTAGGTCCGCCACGGGGATCCGACCGATGCGTACCCTGTCCTTCGCAATACTGGCGGCCCTCGGCCTCGCCGCCGCGCCTGTGCAGGCGGCCGACCTGGGATACGACTTCCTGCGCGGCACCGATTACAGCGAGCCGGCCTTCGTCTCCACTCCGCTGATCGACTGGAGCGGCGCCTATGTGGGCGCCCACGGCGGCTACAGCAACGCCGCCATGGGCTTCCGGAACGTGTTCCAGTCCCTGGTCTACAGCGAGTCGCGGCTGACCTCGGGCGAGGAGAATTTCGGCGCCTCGACCCTGCTCAACCCGCCCGCGCGCCGGTCGCGGGGCGGCAGCTTCGGCGGCTATGCGGGCTACAACGTCCAGTACGGCGACTTCGTCTTCGGTCTCGAAGGCGACTACACCTGGCTCGACCGCACCGGCCTGAGCGGCGACGCCCTCGCCCGCGTGAAGTCCACCAACGACGGCATGCTCGAGCGCATCGCCCTCAGCGGCGTCTCGGCGACCCGCATCGCGGATTACGGCACCATCCGCGCGCGCCTGGGCTACGCCTACGGCAACTTCCTCCCCTACGTCACCGGCGGCGTCGCCATCGGGCGCATGCAGATCACCGACAGCGTCGCCTACCGCAACTACGGCTACAACCTCGCCACCTACAACGCGAACCAGGCCCTAACCCCCGACAAGAACCCGGCCTACGTGACGAATTTCGGCTACACCGCCTTCTCGCAGGGCAGCCCCGAGAGCAGCTTCCCCTACACCTGGAACATCGCCCGGCACCGCTCGAAGGTCGTCGGCGGCATCGCCCTGGGCGCCGGCCTCGAATACGCCGTGACGCAGAACATCATCCTGCGCGGCGAGTACCAGTACGTGCTCCTCGACGATTTCGCCGGCCACAAGTCGAACATCAACACCGTTCGCGGCGGCGCCGCCGTGAAGTTCTGAGGCCGCCGATGCGCACCCCCCGCACCCGGTCCCCGCTCGCCCCGGCGGCGCTCGCCGCGCTCGCCGCCACCCTGGCGCTCCTCGATCCGGCGGCGGCGCAGATGGGGCCGCCGCGTCCCTGCGGCCCGCCGCCCTGCCGCCTCCCGCCGCACTCGGCCCGGCCGATGCCGTTCCAGGGGCCTCCGGTGATCGTCCAGGGCTACCTGCCGCGCAACTACGCCCTGCCGATCTACAACGAGCCGCCGGCCCGGCCCCCCGCCTACTGACGGCGCCTCGGGCGAACCTTGAGCGCGGCGACGCATTATGAGGCGACGGAGCGTGCGCGGACCGGCGCCTCCGGGACGGAGCCTCGCGCGCGATGATGACCTTGAGCCTTCTCGTCGTCTTCGCCTCGCGCTGCCTGCTCGTGATCCTGTTCCTGCCGTTCTCCGCCGCCGACAAGATCTTCAACTTCTCCGGCGCGGTGGGGCAGGCGCGCGAGATCGCACCCTCCCGCGGCCTGGCGCGGGGGCTGATCCTCGCCGGCCTCTTCGTCGAGATCGTGATGTCCCTCGGGGTGATCACCGGCATCGGCGACCGCCTCGCGGCCTTCGTCCTCGCGGGATACTGCATGACGACGGCGCTGCTCTGGAAGCAGTTCTGGAAGCCCGGCGACTTCTGGGCGGGCGGGGAGGGCCGGACGCTGTTCTGGGACTTCCTGAAGAACTTCTCCCTCGCCGCCGGCTTCCTGCTCGTCACCTTCGGCACGAGCGCCACGGCGGTGCAGGACTTCCTCGCCCATCCCGCCGCCTCGTCGAACCCGTACCGGCTGGAAGCGCCCCCGCGCTGACGGGCGCGGCTCGCAGCCGCTGAACGGGCGGAGAGCGGCGTCCGCTTCGGCGGAGAGCGCTCTATCTCATTGTGGTCGCACGATGATCCCGAGAAACTGGTTTCCACTTTCTCGCATCGTGCTCTAAGGGTGGCCCATATGCGGGCCTGCCGGCATCATGTTCTGGTTCATGTGCATCATGATCCAGAGCGTGCCCCCGACCAGCAGGAGGACGATCAGCACGCCGAAGGCCAGCGCCAGGGCGTTGTTGATGCTGTCGGGCGCGGTGGTAAGGTGCAGGAAGAACACGAGGTGGACGCCCACCTGCGCGAGCCCGAACACGATCAGCGCCACCGGCACCGCCGGCGCGTAGACGAGGTCGGTGGCCGAGACCGCGAAGGAGATCGCGGTGAGGAGCGCGGCCAGCGCGAACCCGATCAGGTAGGTGCGCACGCTCGACCGGACGTCCTCCTCCGTCCGCTGCTGGCCCGGGGCGGTGTCGCCGTGGCGGCGCGGCGCGGCCTGCCGGCCCTCCGGGGCATCGGGCGCGCCCGTGTCCGGTGATGCGGGGCTCATGGCGTGGCGGCCCTTCCGGCTCAGATGTTCCAGGATCGCGAGGCCCGCGAGGCCGGCGAGCGCCTTGCCCAGCCGCGCGGCGATCGATGGGGAGGGCGGGGGCGCGCTCACGGGCGCAGGCCCATCAGGTAGACCACCGTGAAGACGCCGACCCAGACGATGTCGAGGGCGTGCCAGAACAGGCTCCAGCAGGTGGTGCGCCGCACGACGTCGTCCCGGAAGCCCTTGGCCGCCACCTGCGCCATCATCGTGAGCAGCCAGAGCAGGCCCACGCTCACGTGCAGGCCGTGGCAGCCCACCAGGGTGTAGAGGGCGGAGAGGAAGGCCGAGCGGCTCGGGACGGCGCCCTTGGCCACGAGCCCGGCGAATTCCTGAACCTCCAGGGCCAGGAAGCCGGCCCCGAGGGCCGCGGTGGCGAGCATGGCGGCCTGGAACCAGAACCGGTTGCGCACCCGCATGGCCACGACCGCGAGGCCGCAGGTGACGCTCGACATGAGCAGGCAGGCGGTCTCCAGGGCGACGTGCCCGCGCTCGAACAGCTGCGCCCCCGTCGGGCCCCCCGCGGTGGCGTCCTTCAGGACGGCGTAGGCGGCAAACAGCGTGGCGAAGGTGACGAAGTCGGCGAGGATGAAGATCCAGAATCCGTAGCCCACCACGATGTGCTTGGGGGAGGGGCCCCCCGCGCCGTGGCCGGTGGATTCGTCGTCACCTCCCGCGCCGCGGCCCAGGCGGTAGGGGTCCTGCGTCCGCTCCGGCGGGGCGCCCTCGGCGGGCGCGGCGAAGGCGGCGGCGCTCACGCGGCGGTCTCCATCGCGTCCAGGGCCTCGCCCCGCACCCGGCGGTTCTCGGCGTCGATCTCGGCGACCCGCGCGGCGGGGATCTCGTCCTCCGTCCGGTCGCGCCAGGCGAAGACCACGAAGGTGGCGTAGGCCCCCACCAGACCGGCGATGGCCATCCACCAGATGTGCCAGATCAGGGCGAAGCCGATCAGCGTGGCGAAGAAGGCGCAGACGAAGCCGGTCGGGCTGTTGCGCGGCATCTCGATCGCCGCGTAGCGCGGCGTGTCGGGCAGCCGGTGCCGGTCGTGGATGCGCGCCTTGACCGTCCAGTAGGGCTCCTCGCCGTGGATGTCGGGCAGCACCGCGAAGTTGAAGGCGGGCGGGGGCGAGGCCGTCGACCATTCGAGGGAGCGCCCGTCCCACGGGTCGCCGGTGGTGTCGCGCAGGGCCTCGCGGCCCCGGATCGAGACGACGAGCTGGACGATCTGGCAGGCGATGCCGGCCAGGATGGTGAGCGCGCCCAGCAGCGCCACGAGGAGCCAGGGCCGCCACTCCGCCACCGTGTAGTGCTGCAGGCGGCGCGTCATGCCGTCGAGGCCGGTGACGTAGAGCGGCCCGAAGGCGAGCCAGAAGCCGATCTGCCAGAACCAGAACGAGGCCTTGCCCCAGCCCTCGTGCAGCCGGAAGCCGAAGGCCTTGGGGAACCAGTAGGTGTAGCCGGCGAACGCCCCGAACAGCACGCCGCCGATGATGACGTTGTGGAAGTGGGCCACGAGGAAGGTCGAGTTGTGCAGCACGAAGTCGACCGGCGGGATCGCGAGCAGCACCCCGGTCATGCCGCCCACCACGAAGGTGAGCATGAAGCCGACCGACCAGAGCATCGCCGCGCTCATGCGCACGGTGCCGCCGTACATGGTGAAGAGCCAGTTGAAGACCTTCACCCCGGTGGGCACGGCGATGATCATCGACATGACGCCGAAGACGCCGTTCACGTCGGCGCCCGCGCCCATCGTGAAGAAGTGGTGCAGCCAGACCATGAAGGCGAGCAGGCAGATCGCCATGGTCGCCATCACCATCGAGCGGTAGCCGAACAGGGGCTTGCCCGAGAAGGTCGAGACCACCTCCGAGAACACGCCGAAGGCCGGCAGGATGAGGATGTAGACCTCCGGGTGCCCCCAGGCCCAGATCAGGGACATGAACAGCATCGAGTTGCCGCCGTTCGTGTCGGTGAAGAACTGGAAGCCGAGGTAGCGGTCGAGGATCAGCATCCCCGAGACGGCGGTCAGGATCGGGAAGGCCGCGACGATGAGCAGGCTCGCGGCGAGCGAGGTCCAGCAGAACATCGGCATGCGCAGGTAGGTCATGCCCGGCGCGCGCATCTTGAGGATCGTGGTGACGAAGTTGATGCCCGTCATCAGCGTGCCGATCCCGGAGATCGACAGCGCCCAGAGCCAGTAATCCACCCCGACGCCGGGGGAGTAGGTGATCCCGGAGAGCGGCGGGTAGGGCAGCCACCCGGTGCGCTGGAACTCGCCGACGACGAGGGAGAGGTTGACGAGGAGCGCCCCCGAGCAGGTGAGCCAGAAGGAGACCGAGTTCAGGGTCGGGAAGGCCACGTCGCGCACGCCGAGCTGGAGCGGCAGCACGAAGTTCATCAGCCCGATCAGGAACGGCATCGCCACGAAGAAGATCATGATCGTGCCGTGGGCGGAGAAGACCTGGTTGTAGTGCTCGGGGGGCAGGTAGCCGGGCGCGTCGTAGGCCAGCGCCTGCTGCGAGCGCATCATCATCGCGTCGGTGAAGCCGCGCAGGAGCATGACCAGGGCGAGGATCGTGTACATCACGCCCACCCGCTTGTGGTCGACGGAGGTGATCCATTCCCGCCACAGATACGGCAGGTGCCCCTTGAGCACGATCCAGCCGAGGACGCCGAGGAGGCACAGGCCCACGAGGCCGCCCGCGGCGAGGGGGATGGGCTGGCCGAGGGGGATCGCGTCGAGGGTAAGCTTGCCGAACACGGTCAGATTCCCTGCCTGGACGGGCTCGTGGGTGTCACGCTGGGATCGGGCCGGCCAGTCTCGGGCCCCGGCCCGGGCGGGAGCACCTGGCCGACGATCCGGTCGAAGAGCCCCTCGTCCGCGAGGCGGTAGGTCGCCGGCGGGTCCTTGAGGCTCTGGCGCGTGAGCGCCTTGTAGGCCGCGTCGTCCAGAACCCGCGCCGAGCCCTGCGCGCCCTGCAGCCACGCCGCGAAGGCGGCCTCCGAGACGGCCCGCGTCTGGAAGTGCATGTCCGCGAACCCGTCGCCGCTCAGATGCGTGGACAGGCCGAGGAAGCTGCCTTCCCGGTCGGCCTTGAGGTGCAGCTGCGTGGCCATGCCGTTCATCGTGTAGATCATCGAGCCGAGCTGCGGCACGAAGAACGCGTCCCAGACGCTGGCCGAGGTCAGGCGGAAGCGCACCGGCGTGCCCACGGGCAGGACGAGCTCGTTCAGGCTCGCGACCTTCTGCTCGGGGTAGAGGAACAGCCACTTCCAATCGAGGGAGACGACCTGCACCTCCAGGGGCTTCCTCTCCCCCGGCAGCGGCTTGGCCGGATCGAGGTCGTGGCTGCCGATCCAGGCGAGGCCGCCGAGGAAGACGATGGTCATCAGCGGCACCGACCACGTCACCACCTCGATGCGGCCGGAGAAGCTCCAGTGGGGCAGGCGCCGGGCCCGCGCGTTGCCGGGCCGGAACCACCACACGAAGGCGAGCGTCGCCGCCATCGTCGGGACGACGATGCAGAGCATGATGGCGAGCGCGTTGAGGAGGATCGTGCGCTGGCTCTCCGCCACCGGCCCGGCCGGATCGAGGACGCGCAGGGTGCAGCCGGCGAGGGCGAGCCCGAGGACAGTCGATGCGCCGAGCCGCAGGGCGAGGCGGAGCGGGCGCGTCGATGGCCCGATATCGCGCGCGCCGGCTCGGGATCGCTCGACCATCGGAGACTCCGGTGAGGGCGGCCGGTCATAACAGAGGATTCGCGTCGTCGGGCCGCCGCGGCGGACACGTTCGCGCTAGCGGCGTCCGGACCGGCCGATCCGGCCACGCTTATCTGAACCTCGGCCGGGCCGCCCTGTTCCCTGGCCCGGAGCCACGCCCGATCGCGTCGCGACCGGGCGGGATCTCATCTCCTGTCGTGGCGCTCCGGCACCGAACCGGCATCCACGCCGGTGAAAGCGCTCTATCGGCTCCGGCTCAGGGCGCGCAGCGCGCCGCGCACGGTGCGCACGTCCTGCTCGGTCATCGCCATGCGGTGGAGCATGTCGCGCATGTTGCGGGCGATGATCTCGCGCTTCTCCGGCGGGTAGAACCCGGCCTGGGCGAGCGCCGCTTCCAGGCTGTCGAACAGGCCGAGCAGGGCCTCCCGCGTGGCGGGGGGCGACAGGAGCTCGCCGGTGAAGGGAAGCTTCGCCCGGCCCGCCGCCCGGCGCCACTCGTAGGCCATGAGCAGGACCCCCTGCGCGAGGTTCAGCGACGGGAAGTCCGGCGAGACCGGGAAGGTGACGATGGCGTCGGCGAGCGACACCTCGTCGTTGCTGAGGCCGACCCGCTCGCGCCCGAACAGGATGCCGACGCGCTGGCCCGCGCGGGCGGTGACCTGCTCCATCGCCGCCTCCGGCGCCAGCACGCGCTTCATCTGCCCGCGCTCCCGCGCGGTGGTGGCCAGCACGTGGTGGAGGTCGGCGATCGCCGCGGCCACGTCCGGATAGATCCTGGCCCCGTCGAGGACGTGCGTGGCGCCGGAGGCCGCCTCGCGCACGCCCTTCTTCGGCCAGCCGCCCTTCGGATTGACGAGGCGCAGTTCGGACAGGCCGAAATTCGCCATGGCGCGGGCGGTCATTCCGATGTTCTCGGCAAGCTGCGGCTCGACGAGGATGACGGCCGGGGCGGTTCCTTCGGGGATCTCGAGGCTTTTCATGGCGGCTTGGCACGGGGGATGTCGGCCCGCTCCTAGAGCACGATGCGAGAAAGTGGAAACCGGTCTTTCGGGATCGTCGTGCGACCGCAAGAGGATAGGGCGTGCTGCCGTCTTCGTGAAAAGGCAGCACGCTTAAGGGCCGTTCCCGATCGCGATGCGAACGGGATGGGCGCTGCGCCCGCGCTCGCGCGGCCCGCGAGCGGACGGGGATGCGCGGCGTCGCGCGCCGGCCTATGGAGGGGCCAAGCTCGGCCGCGCGCCCCTCGAAGGCGGCGTCCCGGACCGCGGCCCCTGGGGAAACGAGATGGCGCGCTGGCTCTTCAAATCCGAACCCTCGACATGGTCCTGGGACCAGCAGGTCGCGGCGGGGGCGGAGGGCACGTTCTGGAACGGGGTCCGCAACCACCTCGCCAAGAAGCAGCTCATGGCCATGCAGGTGGGCGAGCAGGGCTTCTTCTACCATTCCAACGAGGGCAAGACCGTCGTCGGGATCGTCGCGGTGATCCGCCCCTACTACCCCGACCACACCGACGAGACCGGCCGCTTCGGCATGGTGGACGTGCGCGCCGTGGAGGCGCTGCCGACGCCCGTGACCCTCGACGCCATCAAGGCCGAGTCGGCGCTGAAGGACATGGTCCTCGTCAACAATTCGCGCCTGTCCGTGCAGCCGGTGAGCGAGGCCGAGTGGGACCTCGTGCGCCGGATGGGCGGGTTGGGCTGAGAAGCCTCACCGGCCCATCGTGTAGAATTCCGCGTTCGGGCGCATGTTGGTGACGTTGGCGAGGCGGTTCGACATGCCGAAGAAGCTCGCGATCGCGGCGATGTCCCAGATGTCGTCCTGGTCGAAGCCGTGCCCGGCGAGCGTCGCGAAGTCGTCCTCGCCCACGCCCCAGGCGGCTGCGGAGACCTTCACCGCGAAATCCAGCATCGCCTTCTGGCGCGGCGTGATGTCGGCCTTGCGGTAGTTCACCGCCACCTGATCCGCGATCAGCGGGTCCTTGGCGCGCACGCGCAGGATCGCGCCGTGGGCGACGACGCAGTACTGGCACTGGTTGAGGTTGCTCGTCGCCACCACGATCATCTCGCGCTCGGCCTTGGTCAGGTTGCCGGGCTTGTCCATGAGCGCGTCGTGGTAGGCCAGGAAGGCGCGGAACTCGTCGGGGCGGTGGGCGAGCGTCAGGAACACGTTCGGGATGAAGCCGGCCTTCTCCTGCACGGCCAGGAGGCGGGCGCGGATGTCCTCCGGCATGTCGGCGAGCGCGGGGACGGGAAAGCGGCTGACGGGCGGTTGGGTCGGCTGGTCCATGGGGGCGCCTCCTGAGCGGTGCCACCTCATAGCACGGGCGGCCCGCTCGGGGGGCTGCCGGGGTGAATCCGCCAAGGAGGCCAATCCTCGGCGGCTCAGGCCGCCCGGCGGGGCCGGGCCGGCCGCGCCTCGGCGGCCTTCGGCTCCACCGAGACCGCGGTGAGGGTGTCCATCACGCGGCTCGCCGGCAGCGTGACGATGACCTCGGTGCCCTCGCGGGGCCTCGACTTCAGGGTGAAGTTGCCCCCGTGCAGGTCGACGAGGCCCTTCACGATGGGCAGGCCGAGGCCGGAGCCCTGCTCGGCGTCCTTGATCGCCATGGAGCCGCGCCCGAAGGAGGACATCACTGTGTCGATCTCGTCCTCGGGGATGCCCGGGCCGTTGTCCTTCACCGCCACGTACTGGCCGCCGGAACTCGTCCAGCCGACCTTGATCGTGATCTCGCCGCCCTGGGGCGTGAACTTCACCGCGTTCGAGAGGACGTTGAGCACGATCTGGCGCATGGCGCGCTCGTCGACCCAGATGCGCGGCAGGGAATCGTCCACGAAGTCGTGGAAGACCTGCGCCTTGGCCTTGGCGCGCAGGCCCATCATGTGGCGGCACTCCTCCACGATGTGGGCGAGCTGCACCGCCTCCTCGTTCAGCTCGTAGCGCCCGGCCTCGATGCGCGAGAGGTCGAGGATCTCGTTGATGAGGTTCAGGAGGTGCATCCCGCTGTCGTGGATGTCGGTGGAGTATTCCCGGTAGCTCGGCGCGGCGTGGGCGCCGAAGACCTCGTTCTTCATCACTTCCGAGAAGCCGAGGATGGCGTTGAGCGGCGTGCGCAGCTCGTGGCTCATGGTGGCGAGGAAGCGCGACTTGGCGAGGTTGGCCTCCTCCGCCCGGCGCCGCGCCTCGTCAGAATTGGCCTTGGCCTGTTCGAGCTCGGCGAAGACGGCATCCTTCTCCGCCCGCATCTCCAGGGCGCCAACGGACGAGGTGTAGAGGCGCTTGGCGAGGCCGAGGAAGAAGATCTGCGCGCCGCAGGCCATCGTCACCAGCATGACCGCGTCCATCTCCCGCGTGAACACGAGGAGCGAGAGGGAGGCGAGCATCAGGGGGCCGATCGCGGCGACGACCGCGGCGGGGAAGGTGGCGGCGATCAGCGTCGCGACCGCGGAGGCGATGACGAGCCCGAACAGGGCGAAGGTGCCGCCGCCCGCCGTGCCGAGCCCGATCATCGACGACCAGACCGCGCCCTGGAGCGCCTCGCAGACGACGAAGCGGCGCTGCCAGCGCGCGAGCTTCACGGCGTCCGGATCGGCGCGCAGGAAGCGCCGGCCGAGGAGGCTGCTCAGGCCGATCATCACGAAGACGCCGAGCACCCAGGCGGCGGCGGCCACGGGGGGGATCCAGAAGCTCGCCCCGCCCGCGAGGACCAGGGCGAACAGCCCCACCGGGATGCCGGCGCCGATCCGGTACTGCGCGTAGATGCGCAGGAGCTCGTAGTCGAAGGCCCGCTCCAGCCCCGTCTGCGAGGTCAGCTTCTCCCGGGCCGAGCGCATTTTTCGGGCGACCTCGCGCCGCCGCGTCACCTCTGCCGTCGAGGGACCGCGCCCGCGCTGCACCATCTCGACGGTCAGGTCGGACATCGAACTCTTGAGATACGCATACCGGGGCAGGACCGCCGCGCGTCTGCGCCGATCCCTCCCCGACAATGCGTCCGATATGTTAAGAACGGCCTGCCGGATCGCCTCGCATTGTCGCGATCGCCTTCGGTCGCGACCGCCGCGGTCCGTGGCGCCCGCCGCGTGCTGTGCGCAGGCGCACCGCGCGCGGCGGCCCGCCGGATTACCGCACGGCGGTTCGGAGCAGGGGAACAGGCCGATGCTCAAGCTCACCGTGAACGGCGCCACCCACGAGGTCGATGCCGACCCGGACATGCCCCTGCTCTGGGTCCTGCGCGACCGCCTGGACAAGACGGGGACCAAGTACGGCTGCGGCATCGCCCAGTGCGGGGCCTGCACCGTGCATCTCGACGGGCAGCCGGCCCGCGCCTGCCAGACCCGGATCGGCGATGTCGGCACGGCCGAGGTCACCACCATCGAGGGCGTCTCGGGCCGGGTGGCCGAGGCGGTCCGGGGGGCGTGGCGCAAGCTCGACGTGGTGCAGTGCGGCTACTGCCAGTCCGGCCAGATCATGTCGGCGATCGGCCTGCTCGCCGCCAACCCGAAGCCGAGCGATGCCGACATCGACGGGGCCATGGACGGCAATATCTGCCGCTGCGGCACCTATCAGCGCATCCGCGCCGCCATCCACGAGGCGGCCCGCACCCTCGCCTGAGGCCGCCGGAGACCCTGGAGCCGCGGCGCCGCCCGCGGCGCGGGCACATATTCCCCCACACGTCCTGACCGGAGCACATCCATGCTGAAGATCCGTCAGCCGACGACCGAGCCGCACGCCTCGCGCCGGGCCTTCCTCACGGGGGCCGCCGCCGCGGCCGGCGCCCTGGTGATCGGCTTCCGCCTCGATCTCGGGGGCGCCCGCGCGGCGGGCGGGCTCGATCCCGCCTCGGTGAAGGCCCAGCCCAACGCCTTCGTGCGCATCGGGGCCGACGACACCGTCACCGTGATCGTGAAGCATCTCGACATGGGGCAGGGCAACACGACGGGGCTCGCCACCATCCTCGCCGACGAGCTCGACGCCGACTGGTCGCGGGTGCGCACCGAGTTCGCGCCCGCCGACGCCGCCCTCTACGGCAACCTGCTGATGGGCCCGGTCCAGGGCACCGGCGGCTCGACGGCGATCGCCAATTCCTGGGTCCAGCTGCGCAAGGCGGGTGCCGCCGCCCGCGAGATGCTGGTGGCCGCCGCCGCCTTCGACTGGCGGGTGCCCGCCGGCCAGATCACCGTCGAGAACGGCGTGGTCCGCCACGGGCCCACCAACCGGCAGGCCCGCTTCGGCGAGCTCGCGGCCTCCGCCGCGCGGATGCCGGTGCCGCAGGAGCCCCGCCTCAAGGATCCGAGCCAGTGGCGGATGATCGGCCAGCGGGTGCCGCGCCTCGACTCGGCCGCCAAGACCGACGGCAGCGCGGTCTACTCCCTCGACATCCGCCGCCCGAACCAAGTGACGGCCGTGGTCGCCCATCCGCCCCGCTTCGGCGCCACGGTGAAGAGCTTCGACGACGGCGCCGCGCGCCGGGTCGCGGGCGTCCTCGACGTGGTGGCGATTTCCACCGGCGTCGCCGTGATCGCCCGGGACACCTGGGCGGCGATGAAGGGCCGCGAGGCGCTGGCCGTCACCTGGGACGAGAGCGCGGCGGAGCGCCGCTCCTCCGACGCGATCCTGGCCGAGTACCGCGAGAAGGCGAAGGATCCGGGCCTCGTCGCCTCCGAGCGGGGCGATGCCGCGGGCGCGCTCAAGGGCGCGGCGAAGGTGCTGGAGGCGGAGTTCAGCTTCCCCTACCTCGCGCACGCCGCGATGGAGCCCCTCAACGCCACGATCGAGCGGGCGGGCGACGGCAGCTACGACGTCTATGCCGGCTGCCAGCTCCAGACCATCGAGCAGGCGGTGATCGCCGCCACGCTCGGCGTCACCGCCGACAAGGTCCGGCTGCACACGCAATGGGCCGGCGGCTCCTTCGGGCGCCGCGCGACGCCGGGGGCCGACTACCTCGCCGAGGCCGCTACCATCGTGAAGGCGACGGGTGCGAAGGCGCCCGTCCACCTCGTCTGGACCCGCGAGGACGACATGGCGGGGGGCTACTACCGCCCCACCGTCTACCACAAGGTCCGCGCCGGCCTCGACGCCAGGGGCGGGATCGTGGGCTGGCAGCACGTCATGGTCGGCAAGTCCATCATGATCGGCTCGCCCTTCGAGGCCATGCTGGTGAAGAACGGCATCGACGGCACCACCGTGGAGGGCGCCTCCGACACGCCCTACGCGCTGCCCGCCTACCGCTTCGAGGTCCATAACGGGCGCGAGGGCGTGCCGGTCCTGTGGTGGCGCTCGGTCGGCCACACCCACACCGCGCACGCGATGGAGGTGATGATCGACGAACTCGCCCACGCGGCCGATGTCGATCCGGTGGCCTACCGCCTCTCGCTCCTCGGGAACGCCCCGCGCCTCGCGGGCGCCCTGAAGCTCGCCGCGGAGAAGGCGGGCTGGGGCAAGGCGAGCCCCGAGAAGGGCAGGGGCCTGGGCGTCGCCGCCCACCAGTCCTTCGGCTCCTACGTGGGGATGGTGGCCGACGTGACGGCGGGTGCGGGCAGCGTGAAGGTGAACCGCATCGTCGCGGCGGTCGATATCGGCGTGGCCGTCAACCCGGACATCGTGCGCGCCCAGGTCGAGGGGGCGGTCGGGTTCGCGCTCTCCGCCGTGCTGCGCAACCGCGTGACCCTGAAGGACGGCGTGGTGCAGGAGAAGAACTTCGACGCCTACGAGCCGACCCGGATGAGCGAGATGCCGGTGGTGGAGGTGCATATCGTGCCGAGCGAGACCGCGCCCACCGGCATCGGCGAGCCCGGCGTGCCGGTGCTGGCGCCGGCCATCGCCAACGCCGTCTTCGCCGCCACCGGCCAGCGCCTGCGCGCGCTTCCCCTCGATCTCGCCGGCCTCAAGGGCGTGTGATATTTCGCACAGCGCCCGGTTTCAGCGGGATCTACAAAGGTCCCTAGCCTCCCAAGGCTTTCGAGACCCCAGGACTTTCCACGGCGTGACCCTCCCGGTCGCGCCGTTTTCTTTGGGTCTGGTCCGGGGCGGCCGGCCATCCCATCTCGCGGGGGCATGAGCCTTCCCGCACCGACCTTCGACGAGACCGCCGCGCGTCTGCGCGCCTGCCGGATCTGCCGGGACAGCCCCCTCTACGGACCGCCCCTGCCGCAGGAGCCGCGCCCCATCGTGCAGGGCTCGGCGACGGCCCGGCTCTGCATCGCGAGCCAGGCCCCCGGCACGCGCGCCAACCGCTCGGGAAAGCCGTTCTCCGATCCCTCCGGCGTCCGTCTGCGGTCCTGGCTCGGCCTCGACGAGGCCGCCTTCTACGATCCCGCCCGCGTCGCCATCGTGCCGATGGGCTCGTGCTTTCCCGGCCTCGACGCCAAGGGCGGCGACCGGCCCCCGCGCCGGGAATGCGCGGAACGCTGGCGCGGCGAATTGTTCGCCGGATTGCCGGACCTCGCGCTGATCCTCGTCATCGGCCAGTACGCGCAGGCTTGGCACCTCGGCAGGATGCCGGGCGGCCTCACCGGCACGGTGCGCGGCTGGCGCACGATCCTGGGGGCGGAGCGGCGCCCGCGGGTGCTGCCGCTGCCCCATCCCTCCTGGCGCAACAACGGCTGGCTCAAGCGCGAGCCCTGGTTCGAGAGCGAGCTCCTCCCGGTGCTGAAGGCGGAGGTGGCCCGGGTGATGGGCGGGGCGCAGGCCCGTGGGGACGCGGTCTCCCTCCGCATTGACTGACGGCGGCGCCCGCGCGATGCCTCGGTCGTCCTCCGGAGAGCGCATGAGCCCGATCACCGACCCGCGCGACCGCCTGATCGTCGCCCTCGACATCGCGGACGTCGCCGCCGCCCGCGCCCTCGTGGAGCGGATCGGGGACGCCGCGACCTTCTACAAGATCGGCTACCGGCTCGGGTACAACGGCGGCCTCGGCTTCGCCCGCGAGCTGGTGGAGCGCGGCCTCAAGGTCTTCCTCGACCTCAAGCTGCACGACATCGGCAACACCGTGGAGGAGGGCGTGCGCTCCGTGGCCGGGCTCGGGGCGCGCTTCCTCACGGTGCACGCCTATCCGCAGACCATGCGCGCGGCCGTGCGCGGGCGGCAGGGCGACCTCGGGATCCTGGCGGTCACGGTGCTGACCTCCTACGACGAGGCGGACGCGGCGGAAGCGGGCTACGCGCTCCCCGTGAGCGAGCTGGTGGCCAAGCGCTCGGAGCAGGCCCGCGACATCGGCATCGACGGCATCGTCTGCAGCGCCCAGGAAGCGCGGGCGGTCCGCGGGGTGATCGGCCCCGACCGCCTGATCGTGACCCCCGGCATCCGCCCGGCCGGCTCCGATCTCACCGACCAGAAGCGGGTGATGACGCCGGCCGAGGCCCGCATCGCCGGCATCGACCACGTGGTCGTCGGCCGCCCGATCACCGGCGCCGCCGACCCGCGGGCCGCGGCCCGCGCGATCGTCACCGAGATGGAGCAGGCGTGATGGCCAGAGGCTACTGGATCGTCCGGGTCGATGTCCTCGATCCGGAGGCCTACAAGATCTATGCGGCGGCCAACGGCGCGGCGCTCGCCAAGTACGGCGCCCGCTTCCTCGTGCGCGCCGGCGCCTTCGAGGCGGTGGCCGGCACGGCCCGGGCCCGCAACGTGGTGCTGGAATTCCCGAGCTACGAGGCGGCGCTGGCCTGCTGGAACTCGGACCTCTACCAGGAGGCGCGCGCCAAGCAGAAGGGCGCCGTCGAATCCGACATCGTCATCATCGCGGGCTACGAGGGCGCCCAGCCCTCCGCCGCCGAGCCGCCCCCCGCCGACGTTCCGGCCTCCGAATAGCGCCTTCGCCGGCGCTCGGGCATCGCCTGTCTCCGAAAGCCGGCAACCATCTTCCGGGACGATGCTCTACGGCCGCAGGCTCCGGAGCACGAAGTCGATCATCTGGTCGAGGCTCGGCTCCGGCATCTGCGGGAGCTGGCTCACCAGCAGCGGATGGGTGTGGCGCACGATCGCGGCCTGGATGCAGCGCGCGGTGACCGCCGGATCCGCGGCGGCGAACTCCCCCGTTCCCACGCCGTCGCGCAGGATGCGCTCGAAGACGGCGGCGATCCGGTCGACATGGTGGCGGCAGACCTCCCAGCTCTCGCCCATGGCCGCCTCGATCATCTCGTGGATACGGGGGTAGCCGTTCCAGCGGCCCGACGTGTCCCGATGCAGGGCGGCGATGGAGTTGCGCAGCCGCGCCTCCGCCGAGAGACCCGGCGCGTCGGCCATCTTCATGAGCAGCGCCTCGATCTCCCCGGTGACGCGCTCGACCACGGCCTCGTTGATCGCCTTCTTCGAATCGAAGAAGCGGTAGACGTTGGCCGGGCTCATCTTCAGGGTCTTGGCGATGTCGGCGACCGTGGTCTTCTGGTAGCCGATCTCGCGGAACGAGCGCTCCGCCACCGCGAGGATGCGGCAGCGGGTGGTGGGCGCGCTCTCCTCGGAAAGCTCTGGTTCGAGAATCTGGGGGTCCGAGGACATTGGGGTTCGAGAGGGTGTTGGCGGGGCGCGCGGCTGTCCACAGACGCGGTGCGTGGAGACTTGGTTCCTGCTACGGCATCGTGCCCGCATCCGTCAAAAGCGGCGGGCGCCACGCGAACTGACAGGCATTACCGTCGGGTGGCGGAAAAGTTCGGGCTGGGCGGGTGGTGCGAGCGGTGGCAGGGCGCACAGACCCCGCCTGAGGTCTCCTGGCCGACATCGGGATTCGGAGAGCGGTCTCGCCGCCGTCACCTGGGCCGGCCGTCCCGTTTCGCGGGCCGGTGAGGTCTCGGACGGCCCGTCGCGGTCCCAACCGGGGGCGCTTGGTCCATCCCATGCGAGCGGGCCACGGTCGATCGTCCCAGGGCGGCGGCTCACCATCCGCTCCAGCCCGTTCGAGCTCTCGTCAGGATATCGAGCCCGCGCCTCGGCGGGCAGCTGCGGACCTTCCCGGTGCGGGCAAAGCGAACGTCGATGCCGCCACTCCGCCATCCCAGAGCCGCGCAGCGGAGCCTGGGATCCATTGCCACCGAAGCGACCGGATGGAGGAACGCGGTATTCCCGGGATGCACGCGCCGCGCTTGCCCGCGGGTCTGAACCCGCTCGGCGACCGCTTCGAGAGGACGGTGGATGATATCGCCCGTCGCTGCGGAGGCGCGGAAATTTTTCCGGCTCGCTCAAAGCCCCTCGGCTTGTCCAACCCTTCTCCAGAGAGAGGGGACTGTGTCCCGCCGCGGAGACGAGACGACGTGCCGCCGTCCCAGCCTGTCCAGCCGCGAGCCGGCGGGCAGACCGCCCGTAGCCGATGCGGCGAACCCTCTTGGGCTCAGGAGCCGAACTGCGAGCCGAGCTGTTCGAGATATTCCGCCAGATCGAGTCCGCCGACGCGCTTGCCGTAGTCGAAGCGCTGTCCCTGGCGGATGTCCACGCTGGCCTCGCGGGTCGTCAGCGTGAAGGGCCGCACGCAGACCCACGCCCCGTCGGTGCGATGCTCGAAGTAACCGAGGATGTCGTGCTTGGCCATGCCTGTCCCCGAACCTGAAACCAGGGACATAACGGGCCGGGAGGATCTTGGTTCACCTGTATTCGATGCGGCACTGCACCAAAGGGCCGCACCCCCTCAGGCCGCAGGGGCGTCGGCGCCCGCGGGCATGGCGAAACCGGCATAGGCCGGGCGAGCCAGGGCCACGGATCCGTCGCCCGCCCGCAGGATCTCGCCGGCCGCCAGCGCGTCGCCGAGGCGGTCGAGCCGGACCAGGGCGAGGCCCCGGTCCCCCGCCGCGCCCCCTGTGGTGCCGAGCACCCGGCCCGCGGCGGTGATCTCCGTGCCCGGCGCCGGGGCGGTGCCCTCGGGATAATGGGCGGCGAGCAGCCGGGTGCGCGCCGTGCCGCGGTGCTGCATGCGCGAGACGACCTCCTGGCCGACATAGCAGCCCTTACGGAAATCGACGCCGCCGAGCTGGTCCATCAGCGCCTCGTGCGGGAAGGCGTCGGCGAAGGGGAAGTCGCGTCCGCCCTCGGGCACGGCGAGGCCGATGCGGTGGGCGTGGTAATCCTCCGCCGAGGCGTCCGCCGAGAAGGCACCCTCCGCGGCGTAGAGGCGCACGCCGAGTTCGGGGACGCGCCCGTCCGTCACGCGCGCCACCTCGGCGGCGGTGGCCGCTCCGTCCCAGGCGGCGGCCACCGCGACGGTCGGGTCGGCGGCGATGTCGATCTTGGCGCGGAGCCGGTAGAGGACGAGACGCTTGGCGAGCCCCGCGGCCTGCGCGGCGGCGCAATCCAGGCGGAAGCCGTCCGGCAGCCGCGAGATCAGGAAATCGAACAGGATCTTGCCCTGCGGCGACAGCAGGGCGCCGAGCCGCGCCTCGCCCTCGGGGAGGGCGGTGACGTTGCAGGTGATCACCCCCTGGAGCAGCTCGCCCGCATCCGCCCCCGTGAGCGTGACCAGGGCCCGGTCCGGCAGAAGCGCGATCGGCATGGAGATCTCCTGGAGCGTCGTTCCGGGCGGCGGTTGCCGTCTGGCCTGACGATGCGAAGCGGGAAACGCGGCGCGCCGGATCCGGGACCCGGCACCGCGCGCTCGGTGCCCGCCGGGCTTGGCACGGCGGGCAGGCGTGACATAAGCCCCGCACGGGACCGCCTCAACCGTCGGGAGCGCTTCATGGACCAGCCCTTCGACCTCGTGCTCGCCGGCGGCACGCTGGTGAACCAGGACGGCGCGCACGCGGCCGATCTCGGCATCCGCGGGGGCCGCGTCGCGGCGATCGGCGATCTCGCGGGCAGGCCCGCCGCCGAGCGGCAGGACTGCACCGGCCTCCACCTCCTGCCCGGCGTCATCGACAGCCAGGTGCATTTCCGCGAGCCCGGCCTCGACCACAAGGAGGATCTCGAATCGGGCTCGCGCGCCGCGGTGATGGGCGGCGTGACCGCGGTGTTCGAGATGCCGAACACCAACCCGCTCACCACCAGCCGCGAGACGCTCGCCGACAAGGTGGCCCGCGCCCACCACCGCATGCACTGCGACTTCGCCTTCTGGGTCGGCGGCACGCACGAGAACGCCGGCGCGGTCGCCGAGCTGGAGCGGCTGCCGGGGGCTGCCGGGATCAAGGTCTTCGTGGGCTCCTCCACCGGCGCGCTGCTGGTCGAGGACGATGCGGGCGTGCGCGCGATCCTGAAGAACATCCGCCGCCGCGCCGCCTTCCACGCGGAGGACGAGCCGATGCTGCGGGCGCGCAAGGATCTCCGGGTGCCGGGCGATCCCGCCTCGCACCCGGTCTGGCGCTCGCCGGAGGCGGCGCTGAAGGCGACGCAGCGCCTCGTGGCGCTCGCCCACGAGACGGGGGCGCGCATCCACATCCTGCACATCTCCACGGAGGAGGAGATGGCGTTCCTGGCCGAGCACAAGGACGTGGCGAGCTGCGAGGTCACGCCCCACCACCTCACCCTCGACGGGACGGAGGCCTATGCGAGGCTCGGCACCCTGGTGCAGATGAACCCGCCCGTGCGCGACGCCGCGCACCGCGCCGGGATCTGGCACGGGCTCAGCCAGGGCGTCGCCGACGTCCTCGGCTCGGACCACGCGCCCCACACCCTGGAGGAGAAGGCCAAGCCCTACCCGGATTCGCCCTCGGGCATGACCGGCGTGCAGACCCTGGTGCCGATGATGCTCGACCACGTGGCGGCGGGCCGGCTCTCCCTCGCCCGTTTCGTGGACCTCACCAGCGCCGGCCCCAAGCGCCTGTTCGGCATCGCGCGGAAGGGCCGCCTCGCGGTGGGCTACGACGCCGACGTGACCGTGGTGGACCTCAAGCGCCGCGAGATGATCCGCAACGGCTGGATCGCCTCGAAATGCGGCTGGACGCCCTATGACGGCGTCACCGTCACCGGCTGGCCGGTGGGCACCGTGGTGCGCGGCGCCCGCGTGATGTGGGAGGGAGCCCTCACGGCGCCGTCCCGCGGCGAGGCCGTGGTGTTCGAGGAGGCGCTCGCCGGATAGGCGGCCCCGAAAGGAGAGCGCCGCCCGCGGGAGGCGGGCGGCGCTCTGAAAGCTTCGGATCGTGCAGGGCCGGCGGCGCCGGCCGCCCTCAGTGCTGGAGCGTGGTGGTGAAGGCGCCGCCGCGGATGCGCTCGGGGAAGCCCTCGGCGTAGCGGGCGGTGGCCTCCTCGCCGTAGGTGGTGACGAGCTCCTGGAAGGCCGCGAACAGGGCGGCCTGGGCCATGCAGTCGGCATCGAGCCCGTCGAGACAGCCCTCGGCGAAGGCCTCCGACACGTAACTCAACGCCACGCGCTTCTCCTCCACATCGGCCTCGATCGGGGCGGTCTGGTTGGTGTGATGGAGCATGGCACGTAACATCCCTCTCGCCGGGCACGAGGCCCCGCGACCGGAGGTGATGATAGGCATCTCTGGGGGTGCCGACCAGCCGGGAATTGCCGATCGGTTAACGCGGCCGGCGGGATTTGTCCTTTCGTGCAGGCCGGGCGCGGCTGTTGCATTCCTGCACTGCGGGCCGGTCCGGACGAGGAATCAGCCGCCGAAACGTCCGGCCAGACCCTGGGACAGGCGCTCGCCCTCGGCGATGAAGCGGGAGGAGGCCTCCTGCGCCGAGGGGGTGCAGATCCGGTAGGTCACCGCGTAGCCGCGGTAGCCGCGGTTGAAGGCGCCGGCCAGGCGGTCCCGGCGGCCGGGGCTGACGCCCTCCGCCTCGATCAGCGCCTTCATGCGGGCCTGCCACTCGTTCGCGTCCGGGGCGGCGCAGAGGCCGCGCAGGAAGGCGAGGGCGCCGATGATCTCGGAGAGCCGCATCAACTCCCGGTCGTAGGGGGCGGGCTGCTCGGCGGGGGGCGGCTCCTTCTCGGGGGGCTTCTCCGGCGCTTTCGGTGCGGGCCGGGCCGCGCGCGACTGCTGGGCGAGGGCCGGAGAGGCCGGGGCGCCGGCCGCGAGCAGGCAGAGCAGCGCGATGGCGGAGGCGCGGATCCTCACAGCGCGGGCTCCAGGCCCGCGACCCGCGCGAAGGCCTCCGTCAGCGTGCCCTGAAGGCCGGAGGTGGTGGCGAGACCCGCCACCTCGTCGAGGCGCGCCCAGCGCACGGCCAGGGCCTCCGGCCCCGGCACCGGCTCGCCGCCGGTCCACAGGGCGGCGTGGGGCAGCACCACGTAGTGGTGGCGCGCCCGGCCCGCACCGTCGCGCTCGATGATCTCGGTGGGGGTGAGCACGGCGACGACCTGCGCCGTCACGCCGACCTCCTCGTGCAACTCGCGCAGGGCCGCCTCGGCGAGGGTCTCCCCGGCCTCGACCTTTCCGCCGGGCAGCGTCCAGACGCCGCGCATCGGCTCGTTGGCGCGGGCGGCGAGCAGGACGCGGCCGTCGCGGATCACCGCGATCGAGGCCCCGACGATCGGGCGCGCGGGAAACAGGCGCGTGTCGGGTCCGCTCACGGCGTCGTCGCTCACGGCTTGGCCGCCTCGGGCTCGATCACCGCGACGCGGCCGTCGGCGAGGCCGACGAGGAGGCGCGCCCCGGCGCCGCTTCCGAGCACGGCGATGCCCGTCGCGGCCGGGGCCGGCAGCGGGACGCGCAGGCGCTCGCGGGCGCCGTCCTTGAAGCTCACCACGGCGAGCGCCGTGCCGCCGGCCGTGGGCAGGGCGAGGTCGACGGGGCCTCCCTTGTCCGGCCGCACCGGCGCGCCGAGATCGGTGCCGGCGGGCCCCGCGGCGTAGCCCGGCGCCTCGGCGAGGGGGGCGAGTCCGGTCCGGGCGAGCGACCAGAGCTGCAGGGTGCCGTCCGCCCGCACGGTGGCGGCCTGGGTCGCGGTGCCGGAGAAGGCCGCGAGCGCGGCGATCCGCACCGGGCCGGCGGGCGCGGGGGCCGAGCGGGCGAGGACGCTCCAGCCGGTGCCGCCGTCCGGGTGCCCGATCAAGGCGAGGCCGCCGACGGCCGGGCCCGCCCCGGTGCCGTCGAGGGTCGCGGCCAGGAAGGCCGGCTTGCCGTCGAGGCGCAGGCTGCGGGGCCGCTCGGCGGCGAACACGGCCTCCGGGCCGGCCTGCACCGTCTCCGTGGTCACCGGAACGGGCTTCGGGTCCGCGCTCACCGCCATGGGCTGGCGCTCGCGGATGGTGAGGGCCGCCGCGGCCGGGAGACCGGCCGCGCGGGTCGGCCCGGTCAGGTAGGCGGTGAGCGGCCCGGACAGGGCGCGCCGGGAGCCCGGCAGGGCGCCGCGCGGGGTCTCGGCGGCGGCGAGCCCTTCCACCGCCTCGGCGCCGAGGAGCGTGGTCCTGATCCGGCCCTCGGCGAGGCCGAGGGCCGCCCCGCCGCCCTCGCCCCAGACCACGACGAGGGGCGCGCGCTCCTCCTCGCCGGTCTCCGGCGCGACCTGCCCGGCGCGCGTGCCGGCGAGCGGCAGCAGGCCGGAGGTGGCCACCGCGACCGCGACCTCGCTCGCCGGTCCGCGCAGGGCGGTGACGCGGAAGGGCAGGTCGAGGACGCTCACGCGCGGATCGGGCGATGCCGGCTCGGCCGCCGCGGGGCCGATCCAGGCGAGGAGGGCGAGCGCGGGCCCAATCCGGCGCGATGCGGTTCCGGGCCCCTGCTCCGCCGTCCCCGCCGGACCCGCGCCCGCCGCGGCGGAGAGCGCCCTGGAGCGCTCACCGCCGAAGTGGACGCCGGTTCGGCGCAAGAGCGCGCGCGAGAACGACAACTCAGATCCGTGGACGATTGCGGCGCGATCGGGCGCGGCCCTAGACATGCTGCCCGCCGTTGATGTGGAGTTCGGCGCCGTTCACGTAGGAGGAGGCCTCCGTGCACAGGAAGTAGATCGCCTTGGCGACCTCGTCCGGCGTGCCGAGCCGCCGCTGCGGGATCTGATCCACAAGCTTCTCGGTGCCGGGCGACAGGATCGAGGTGTCGATCTCGCCCGGCGAGATCGCGTTGACGCGCACGCCGAGCGGCCCGAAATCGGCGGCCATCTCGCGGGTGAGCCCGGCAAGCGCCGCCTTCGAGGTGCCGTAGGCCGCCCCCGCGAAGGGGTGCACGCGCGAGCCCGCGATCGAGGTCACGTTGACGACGGAGCCGCGGGCGCGGGCGAGTTCCGCCTTGAGGCCGGTGGCGAGCAGGATCGGCGCGAAGAAGTTCACCTGGAACACCCGCCGCCAGTCGCCGAAACCCGTGGCGATGGCCCCGAGCCGCTCCCCGTTCGGGCCCTTGGGCGAGATGCCGGCATTGTTGACGAGGGCGTGCAGGACGCCGCCCTCGGCGGCGAGCCGCTCGGCGACCTCGCGCACCCCGCGCTCGGTGTCCTCCGCATCGGCGAGATCGACCTGGAGGTGGTCCTCCGGACCCATCTCCCAGGGGCAGTTCTCGGGGAAGGGGTGGCGCGAGCAGGTGATGACCCGCCAGCCCGCGGCCGAGAACCGCTTGACGGTGGCGTGGCCGATGCCGCGGCTCGCCCCGGTGAGGAGCATGATGCGGCGACGCTCGTTGACGGGTGTGGCCAAGGCCGTGCCTCGCTTCGATCCGGAAGCCGCCCGCCTGGCCGGCCCGGCCGGATGCGGAACGACCCGATCCTCTCGCGGCCGGCGCCGGCCGAGGCCCGTGCCCGGCCGGCCTCCGCCGTCCGGGGCAGGTCTAAGCGGAGCGCGGCCGAAAATCCAGGGTCGCCGCTGCGGCGCGGCATCGCCGGAGCCTTGACCCGCCCGTGCCCGCGGGTGTCTGGCAGGAGGTTCCAGCGGAGGCTCCCCATGACCGACACCCCGAACGCCGACCGGATGCCCGCGATCCCCGAGGACGCCCTCAGCCCCGAGCAGCGCGCGGCGGCGGAATCCTTCGCCCGGAGCCGGGGCACGCCGGTCTTCGGCCCCTTCGTGCCGCTCCTGCGCAGCCCGGACCTGATGCTGCGGGCGAGCGACATGGGGCTGTACCTGCGCTACGAGAGCGCCCTGCCGCTGGCGCTCAGCGAGTTCGCCATCCTCATCGTGGCCCGCCTCTGGAGCCAGCAGGTGGAATGGCACATCCACCACCCCATCGCCCTGAAGGCGGGGGTCCGGCCCGAGACCGCGGCGGCCATCGCCGAGGGGCGCCGCCCCGAGGGCATGAGCGCGGACGAGGCGATCGTCTACGCCTTCTCCACCGAGCTCCAGGGGAACCGCGCGGTGAGCGATGCCACCTACGCCGCGACGGTCGCGCGCTTCGGCGAGCGCGGCGCCATCGATCTCGCCGGCATCAACGGCTACTACGCGCTGCTCGCCATGACGATGAACGTGGCCCGCACCGCCCTGCCGGAGGGCGCGCCGGCCCCCCTGCGGCCCCTGACCCCGTGAGCCCTCACGGGTAGAGGCGGGCGCGCTCCCAGCCCGCCCCCGCGCGGGTGAAGCGCACGCGGTCGTGCAGCCGGTAATCGCCGTTCTGCCAGAACTCGATGGCGAGGGGCGCGATGCGGAAGCCCGTCCAGTATTCCGGCCGCGGGATCGGCTCGTTCTCGTAGCGGGCGGCGAGGTCGGCCACCTCGGCCACCAGGGTGGCGCGGTCGGCGAGCGGCCGCGACTGCCGGCTGGCATGGGCGCCGAGGCGGCTCTGCGGGTGCCGGCTCGCGAAATAGGCGTCCGCCTCCGCCGCCGTCACGGGCGAGACCGGGCCGCGGACGCGCACCTGGCGGCGCAGGCTCTTCCAGTGCAGGACGAGGGCGGCCTGGGGGTTCTGCGCCAGTTCCGTGCCCTTGGCCGAATCCCGGTTGGTGTAGAAGACGAAGCCCTGCGCGTCCCAGCCCTTCAGGAGCACGATGCGCACGTCCGGCAGCCCGTCCGCATCGGCGGTGGCGAGCGCCATGGCGTTGGGATCCTCGGGCTCGGCGGCTTCCGCCTCGCGCATCCACGCCGCGAACAGGGCGAAGGGGTCCTCGGCCCGGGTGAAGTCCTCCGGCACGGCGCCCGCGGGATCACCGATCTTTAACGCGTCCACGGCTTATTCCTCCCCTGTGGCATCCGGGTCGGGGGGCACCGATGCGGGGCCCGCACGTTGAACTCCGCTTCCGGTCCTGCGTCCTGGGTGTCAGGTGTAATGCGTCGACGCGCGTGTAAACAGCCTTTCGGTACGGAGCGGCGCCGCATCCGCGATCTCGGGGCGCGCCGCCTCCTGCCCTGTCTCGGCCTGCTCGCCATGCTCTGCGGCTGCAGCCAGCCGCTCCTCGTGTTCCGCTCGAAGGCGGCGGAGGAGGCGAGCGCGCCCGTGGTGGAGCCCGTCGTCACCGGCAGCATCGCAAAGCGGCCGACGAGCTTCGGCGCGGATCTCGGCGACGAGGACTGGCGCCGGGCCCGCGCCGCCCTCGGCGTCGCCCTCGATCCGCAGGGCAACGGGCGCCCCGTGAAGTGGGACAACCCGGAGACCGGCCTGCGCGGCTCGATCAACCCGACGGGCCTTCCTTACGTCTCCCACGATCTGGTCTGCCGCGACTTCCTGGCCTCCGTGATCGGGCCCGAGCGCAGCCGATTCCTGCGCGGCACCGGCTGCAAGCCCTCGGGCGGCGCCTGGGAGCTCCGGCGGGTGCGGGCGTCGAAGAGCGCCTGATACCAAATCCGATTGATCCCTTCGGGATGGCGGATTTGGGCTTCGCTCATGCGCCGCGCGGGCTCGGTCGATACGATCCCCGCTTCGATCAAGCGGAGATCGTATGACCGGGTATCGTCGGAGCGGACGGCCGGCTCCGAAACCGCTATCGCGGTGCCGGCCGCTTGACGCGCCCGCGGTTCGGGCCGACTTTTGCGCTCGGACGCCGTTGCAGAGATGCAACACACGCACCACATCCGGCTCGAAGCCCGGACCCGGGTGCACGACAGGCTGATCTCGAAGACCGATGCGCAATCCCTACGACGTGCTGGGCGTCCCCAAGACCGCTGGCGAGGCCGACATCAAGAAGGCCTATCGTAAGCTCGCCAAGGCGTACCATCCCGACCGCAACAAGGACGACGCGAAGGCGAAGGACCGGTTCGCCGAGGCGAACACGGCCTACGAGGTCATCGGCGATGCCGAGAAGCGGCGCCAGTTCGACCGCGGCGAGATCGATGCCGAGGGCCGGCCCCGCGCCACCGGCTTCGAGGGCTTCGGCGGCGGTGGCGGTCGCGGCGGCGGGTTCGAGGGATTCCCGGGCGGTCGCGGCGGCGGCACGGGCGGGATGGGCGGCGGCATGGGCGAGGACATCTTCTCGCACATCTTCGGCGAGGCCTTCCGCGCGGGGGGCGCCGGGCCCGGCGGGTTCCGCCAGCAGGCGGCCCGGGGCGAGGACGTGGCCGCCGAACTCTCGGTCACCCTCGAGCAGGTCGGGGCCGAGGAGAAGCTGCGCCTCGTCCTGCCCACCGGCCGCGAGGTCGACGTGGTGGTGCCCAAGGGCGTGTCGGACGGGCAGACCATCCGCCTGCGCGGCCTCGGCCAGCCGGGGGGCCCCCGGGCCGAGCCGGGCGACGCCCTGCTGACCATCCGCATCCTGCCCCATTCCCGCTTCCAGGTGGAGGGCGCGGACCTGCGCACCACGGTGGAGGTGCCCCTGGAGGACGCGATCCTCGGCGGCAGCATCCGGGTGCCGACCCTCACCGGGGCCGTCGAGATGAAGATGCCGGCCATGACGAGTTCCGGCCGCACCTTCCGCCTGCGCGGCAAGGGCCTGCCCCGCAAGGACGGCAGCCGCGGCGACCTGCTCGCCACCACGGCGATCGTCCTGCCCGCCGCCGACGAGGCGGCGCTCACCGAATTCGCCAAGGGCCGCCGCGCCGCGCGTGCGGCCTGAGCGCGCAGGTGGCCGCGGTGGCGTCCGGGGCGGCGGTCGGGGACGAGGGGCCGGCCCCGGGCGCCTGCACCCTTCCGTCCCCGGGCGGCCTCCGCTAAGGAAACCCCTGGCGCGCGGCGTGCCGTCTCGGATCGTCGGCCGCGTCAGCAGAGATTTCGGGTGAGTCATGGCGGATATCGGCGCGGGTGAGGATCGCGGAGCACGCACCGGGACCGGCCTGCTCGCCGGCAAGCGCGGGATCGTCCTCGGCGTCGCCAACAACCGCTCGATCGCCTGGGGCATCGCCAAGAGCGCCCGCGCGCACGGGGCGGACCTCGCCTTCACCTACCAGGGCGAGGCCCTGAAGAAGCGCGTCGAGCCGCTGGCCCGGGAGCTCGACGCCCAGGTGATCGGCCATTGCGACGTCACCGACGCCGCCTCCATCGACGCCGTGTTCGCCCGGGCCGCCGAGGTCTTCCCCGAGGGCATCGACTTCGTCGTCCACTGCATCGCCTTCTCGGACAAGGACGAGCTCACCGGCCGCTACCTCGAGACGAGCGAGGGCAACTTCACCAAGTCGCTGCTCATCTCCTGCTACTCCTTCACGGCCATCGCCCAGCGCGCCGAGAAGATCATGCGACCCGGCGGCTCGCTGCTGACGCTGACCTATTACGGCGCCGAGAAGTGGATGCCCCATTACAACGTGATGGGCGTCGCCAAGGCCGCGCTCGAAGCCTCGGTGCGCTACCTCGCCGCCGATCTCGGGCCGAAGGACATCCGCGTGAACGCGATCTCGGCGGGCCCGATCAAGACGCTTGCGGCCTCCGGCATCGGCGACTTCCGCTACATCCTCAAGTGGAACGAGTACAACGCCCCCCTGCGCCGGACCGTGACCATCGGCGAGGTCGGCGAGACGGCGGCCTATCTCATCTCCGACATGAGCCGCGGCATGACCGGCGAGATCCTGCACGTGGATGCGGGCTACCACGTGGTCGGCATGAAGAACCCCGAGGCGCCCGACCTCAGCCTCGACAAGGATTGAGGCGCGGGGCCCGCTGCAGGGACCGGGACGATGCCGCCGCTGATCGGGTTCTATCTGGCGGCCCTCGCCGCCGGCATCGCCTTCGTCTTCCAGCAGACGGTCAATGCCGGGTTGCGGGGGTCGCTGGGCTCGGGCCTCTGGGCCGGGCTCACCAACTTCGCCGTCGGCGGCACCGCCATCGGCCTCGTCATCCTGATGCTGCGCGAGCCGGTCCCCACCGTCGAGGCGGTGGCGCGGGCGCCCTGGTACGCTTGGCTCGGCGGCCTGCTGGGCGCCCTCTACATCGTGGGCGCGGTGTTCATCGCCCCCCGCATCGGCGCCGCCGCCCTGGTCGCCCTCATCGTCGTCGGGCAGATGCTGACGGCGCTCGCCTTCGACCATTTCGGCATCCTCGGCATCCCCGTCCACGCGGTGAGCTGGGCGCGGCTCGCCGGGGCGGCGCTCCTCATCGCCGGCGCGGCCCTCGTCTGCCTGTCCTGAGCGGGGCCATCGGGTCGGGGTGCAGGTTCGTCCCGGGTTCCTCGCGGGCGAGGAAGCGGGGCGGCCGGTCGGCCGGCCTCGCCCCGGCCGTCGCCGGCAGCCGCCTCAGTCCGGCACCTTCAGGTCCGAGATCCCCTTGGTCGCCTCGGGATAGCGCGGGTCCATCGCCTCCAGGGTGTCGGCGATGCTGCGGGCGATGACGTAGTTGCGGAACCACTTGCGGTTGGCCGGCACCACGTGCCACGGGGCGTGCGAGGTCGAGCACTGGATCATCGCGTCCTGGAAGGCCGCCTGGTAGGCGTCCCAGGACTTGCGCTCGACGAGGTCGGCGGGGTCGAACTTCCAGTGCTTGTCCGGATCCGCGATGCGGGCTTCGAGGCGCTCCCGCTGCTCGTTCTTGGAGATGTGCAGCAGGAATTTCAGGATCGTGGTGCCGGAGGCCGCGAGCAGGCGCTCGAAATCGTTGATCAGCCCGTAGCGCGCCCGCCAGACCGCGTCGTCGACGAGCCCCTTCACCCGCACCACGAGCACGTCCTCGTAATGGCTGCGGTTGAACACGCCGATCATGCCGCGCCGCGGCACCCGGGCGTGGTAGCGCCAGAGGAAGTCGTGATCGAGCTCGTCCGCGCTCGGCACCTTGAACGAGGACACGGTGCAGCCCTGCGGGTTCACGCCCTCCAGCACGGCGCGGATCGTGCCGTCCTTGCCGCCCGTGTCGATGGCCTGGAGGACGACGAGGAGGCTGCGCCGGTGCTCGGCGTAGAGCCGCTCCTGCAGGGCCTGGATGCGGCCGCGCTCCGCCGCGAGGGCCTCCTTCGCCCAGGCCTTGTCGAGGCCCTCCGAGGCGTCCGGGTCGACGTCGGCGAGGCGGAACGGCGCGCCGGGCGCCACCGTGACGATGCCGGGGGCCACCCGGATCGGCGGGGTCGCGGCGGGGTCCGGTCCGTGCCGTTCGAGGTCGGGGGCCGCGCGGACCCAGCGCGCGGAGGAAGGGGGGCGCTCGGCGGCGTTTCCGGGGGCCGCGGCGGATACATCCGCCGCATCTGTCGCCGCCGGCCCGGCTCCGCTCTGGCCACGATGACGCTTCCCGTGCTTCTTCGGCATCGAAATCCCGTCGCGGCCGGCCGGTCCGGCCCAGAGGCATGTGAGGGGCAAGGGGTGAGCTTGGCAACGACCGGCAGGGTCCGCGGTTCCGTCGCGGCCGGGGGCAGGGCCTGAGGGCGATGGCGACGATCTATTTCGTGCGCCACGGCCAGACCGCGTGGAACGCGGAGGGGCGGCTCCAGGGGCAGCGGGACGTCCCCCTCAACGCGGTCGGGCTGGAGCAGGCGGCGGAGGTTGGCGACCGCCTGCGCGCCCTGGCCGGGCCCGGGATCGCGGGGGCCGCCTTCCTGGCGAGCCCCCTCGGCCGCGCGCGGCGCACCATGGAGATCCTGCGCGCCCGCCTCGCTCTCGATCCCGGCGGCTTCGACACCGATCCGCGCCTGATGGAGATCCATTTCGGCGCCTGGGAGGGCTCGACTTGGTCCGAGATCCGCCGCCGCGACCCGGCCGGGGCGGCCGCGCGCGACCGCGACCGCTGGGGCTACCGGCCCCCGGGCCTCGGCGGGGAGAGCTACGCGATGCTGACGGAGCGCGTCGGCGCGGTGCTGGCGGGCATCGAGCGCGATACGGTGGTCGTCGCCCATGGCGGCGTCGCCCGCGCCATGCTGGTGGCCCGCGGCCTGATCGACGTCTACGCCGCGCCCCGGCTCGGCGTCCGGCAGGGCGCGGTGCTGGTGATGGAGGCGGACGGCTGGCGCTGGGCGTGAGGCGGTGCGATCCCCGCGGCTCCGCTCTCCTGCCCGGTGGCGCCGCGTCCCGAAGCCGCCTATCTCGAGGATCGACCGGGCGCCCCCGCCTCGATATGGGCGCCATCGGGGGGCATGGGGCTGGGCAAGGCTCTGTCGGAGCGGCAGCGGAGTAGCGGATGAGCAGTCTCGCCGAGAAGGCCCGGCTCGAGGCGGAGCGGCGCGGCACGGCGGCGCGCGCCGTCCTGAAGGGCGAGGCCCGGCCCGACCTGATCCGCGACGAGGTGCTGGCCGAGATCTTCCGCGAGACCGTCCGCGCCCGGCCCGATCACCCGGCCCTGATCGACGGGGCGCAGGTTGCGGCGGGCGGCACCCACCCGCAGCTCACCTACGCGCAGGTTCTGGCCCGCGCCGAGCGGATCGCGGCGGGCCTCGCCCATCGCGGGATCGGGCCCGGCGACGTGGTCGGGCTCTGGATGGCGCGGGGCGTCGATCTCCTCGTGGCGCAGATCGGCATCACGCTCTCCGGCGCCGCCTGGCTTCCCTTCGACGCCGAGGCGCCCGCCGACCGCGTCGGCATCTGCCTGGGCGACGCGCAGGCCCGCGCGCTCCTCGCCTCGCCCGCCCTCGCCGCGCAGGCGCCCGAGGCCGCCCCCGCCCTGACGCTCGCGGCACTGGAGGCCGCGACCCCCGCCGACCACCCGGTGCCTGATCCCCGCGCGGCGGGGCTGACGCCCGCGCACCCGGCCTACCTGATCTACACCTCGGGCTCGACGGGCGTGCCGAAGGGCATCGTCATCAGCCACGCCAACATCTGCCACTTCCTGCGCTCGGCCAACGCCCTCTACGGGATGCGCGCCGACGACGTGGTGTTCCAGGGCGCCTCCGTCGCCTTCGATCTCTCGATGGAGGAGATCTGGGTCCCCTATCTCGTGGGCGCGACCCTGTTCGTGGCCTCCCCCGCCATGATGGGCGATCTCGAATCGCTCCCCGGCATCCTCCAGGCCGAGCGGGTGACGGTGCTCGACACCGTGCCGACGCTGCTCGCCATGATCTCGGGCGACCTGCCGCATCTGCGCCTCGTGCTCCTGGGCGGCGAGGCCCTGCCGGAGCCGCTGGTGGAGCGCTGGGCGGGCAACGGGCGCCAGCTCTTCAACACCTACGGCCCCACCGAGGCCACCGTGGTGGCCACCGCCGCCGAGATGCACCCGGGCCGGCCCGTCACCATCGGCGGGCCGATCGCCAATTACAGCGTCTACGTCGCCGACGAGGCGCTGAACCTCCTCGGCCCCGGCGAGCAGGGCGAGCTGCTGATCGGCGGCCCCGGCGTGGCCGCGGGCTATCTCCAGCGGCCGGAACTGACCGCCGAGAAGTTCGTGGCCAACCCGTTCGGCTCGGACGGCCGCGATCCGGTCCTCTACCGCTCGGGCGACGCCGTCTCCCTCGATGCGGACGGCAACATCCTCTTCCACGGCCGCATCGACGATCAGGTCAAGATCCGCGGCTTCCGGGTGGAACTCGGCGAGATCGAGACCCGGATCCGGGCGCAGGCCGGCATCAACCAGGCCGCGGTGGTGCTGCGCGCCGACGACGGGGTCGACCGCCTCGTCGCCTTCCTCGTGCCCGAGCGCGGGCACGACCTCGACCGCGCCGCCCTGCGCCGGGCGCTTGCCGCAGAGATGCCGCCCTACATGGTGCCGGGCCATTACGAGGTCGCCGAGACACTGCCGCGCCTGACCTCCGGCAAGGTCGACCGCAAGGCCCTGCGCGTCGCCCCCCTCACCGTCGTCGCGGCGGAGGCCGAGCAGGCGGAGCCGGAGAACGAGACCGAGGCCGCGCTGCTGGCGGCGGCCAAGCAGGTCTTCGGCAACCAGCCCATCGATCTGGCGGGGGACTTCTTCACCGATCTCGGCGGCCATTCCCTGCTCGCGGCCCGCTTCGTCTCGGCGGTGCGCGCGGTGCCGACGTTCGCCGCCATCACCCTTCAGGACGTTTACGGGAAGCGCACGATCCGGGCCATGTCGGAGGCGCTGATCGCGCGCACCGGCGGGGTGGGGGCCGAGGCGGCGGTGCGCGATCTCGCCTTCGCGCCGCCCCCGCTCCTGCGCCGCGCCCTGTGCGGCCTCGCGCAGGCGGCGGCACTCCCCTTCGTCATCGCGCTCGCCACCTCGCAGTGGCTCGGCATCTTCGTGACCTACCTGCTCCTCACCGGCGGCGGCCTCGGCTTCTTCGGCGAGATGGCGGTCCTCCTCGCCGTCTATATCGGCATCAACACGGTCACCGCCTGCATCGCGGTGGCCGGCAAGTGGCTGGTCCTCGGCCGGACCCGGCCCGGCCGCTACCCCCTCTGGGGCCTCTACTATTACCGCTGGTGGCTCGCCCAGCGCCTCGCCCCCCTCGTCCACGTGAAGTGGCTCCAGGGCTCGCCCGCGGTGGCGATCTACCTGCGCCTGATGGGGGCGAGGGTCGGCCGCGACGCCCTGATCTCCGACATCGAGGTCGGCGCGCCCGACCTGCTCAGCGTCGGCGCGGGCGCCTCCCTCGGCGGACGCCTCGTCATCGCCAATGCCGAGGTCGTCGGCAACGAGTTGGTGATCGGCCGCGTCGCCATCGGCCGGGACGTCGCCATCGGCGCCTCCTGCGTGGTCAGCCACGACACGGTGATCGGCGACCACGCCGAGATCGCCGACCTCACCACGATCTCCACCGGCTCGCGCATCGGCCCGTGCGAGCGCTGGGACGGCTCTCCCGGCCGCAAGGTGGGCGTGGCCGATCCCTCCGTGCTGCCCCCGCAGGCGGAGGCCTCGGCCCTGCGCCGCGGCGTGATGCTCGCGATCTACGTGCTGCTGCTCGCGGCGATCCCGGCGGTCGGCCTGCTGCCGATCTTCCCGGCCTTCTACATGTTCGACCAGATCAGCGACCGGCTGAGCGACTTCACCGACCTCGACTACCACTGGTACCTGCCGCTGCTGACCTGGCCCACCGCCATGCTGATGACGGCGGGCACGGTGCTCCTCATCGCCGGCATCCGCTGGCTCGTGCTGCCGCGGACGCGGGCGGGCGTGCACTCGGTCCACTCCGCCTTCTACCTGCGCAAGTGGTCTCTGGCGCTCGCCGTCGAGGTGACCCTGGAGACGCTCTCCTCGCTCTTCGCCACCGTCTACATGCGGGCGTGGTACCGCCTGATGGGCGCGCGGATGGGGCAGGGGGCCGAGATCTCCACGAACCTCGCCGGGCGCTACGATCTCGCCGAGATCGGTGCCCGCAACTTCGTGGCCGACGAGGTGGTCTACGGCGAGGAGGAGATCCGGCGCGGCTACATGCACCTGGAGCCCGCCCGCACGGGCGCGCGCGTCTTCGTGGGCAACGACGCGGTGGTGCCCCCCGGCGCCGACATCCCCGACGACGTGCTCATCGGCATCAAGTCGAAGCCCCCGGCCAATGCCGAGATGGCGCCCGGCGAGACGTGGTTCGGCTCGCCGCCGATCCGCCTGCCCGCCCGCCAGAAGGTCGATCTCGGCTCCCTCGCGCAGACCTACGAGCCCGGATTGTGGCCGAAGGTCCGCCGCGGCGTCTTCGAGGCCTTCGCGACCTCGTTCTCGCCGATGCTGTACATCACCCTCGCGATCACCGCGATCGACTGGTACTTCTATCCGGCGATCCTGGAGCGCGACTGGTGGGGTCTGGCCCTCTACTTCGTCACCGCGAGCGTGGTCATCGCCCTGATCCAGACCTCGTCGGTCATCACCATGAAATGGCTGCTCATGGGCGTCTACCGGCCGGGCATGCGGCCGATGTGGTCGTGGTGGGCCATGCGCACGGAGGCCATCGCGGTAGCCTATTGGGGGCTCGCCGGGAAGGTGCTGCTGGAGCACCTCCAGGGCACGCCCTTCCTGCCCTGGGTGCTGCGCCTGTTCGGTGTGAAGGTGGGGCAGGGGGTGTGCATGCTCACCACCGACATCACCGAGTTCGACTGCGTCGAGATCGGTGATTTCACGGTGATCAACCGGACCTCGGCCCTGCAGACCCACCTCTACGAGGACCGCATCATGAAGATCGGCCGGGTCAAGGTCGGCCGCGGCGTCTCGGTGGGCGCCTTCGCCACCGTGCTCTACGACACCCATGTGGGCGACTACGCGCGGCTGCGCCCGCTCACCATCGTGATGAAGGGCGAAGCGATCCCCGCCAATACGGAGTGGGAGGGCGCGCCGGCGGTGCCGGTGGTGCACGCGCCGGAGGCCGCGAAGGCGGCGGCGTAGGTCTTCAGGTCCAAGCCAGGGCGCGGGAACCGCCACATGCTCCCTCTCCCGTTCGGGAGAGGGCTGGGGTGAGGGAGGAGAACGATCCGGACGGGTCGCGGTGCTGCCGCGGAAGCGCGGCGTCTCTCTCGGCCTGCTCCGGATCCCTCACCCTGTCCCTCTCCCGAACGGGAGAGGGGACCCGCGCTTGATCGGGAGCCGTGTGGATCCCCGATCGCGTGGGGGAAATTGCGCCCTACGCTGGCTCGTCCCGGCCCCCTAAGCGCTTGTCGAGATAGGTGTCGACGGTCTGCGTCAGCTCGTCGACCTTGCCGTCGAAGAAGTGGTTGGCGCCCTCCACCATCTGGTGCTCGATGATGACGCCCTTCTGCGTCTTCACCTTCTCGATCACCGGCATCACCTCGCGGGCCGGGGCGACCCGGTCCTCGGAGCCGTGCACGAACAGGCCCGAGGACGGGCAGGGGGCGAGGAAGGTGAAGTCGTAGCGGTTGGCCATCGCCGCGATCGAGATGAAGCCCTCGATCTCGGGGCGGCGCATCAGGAGCTGCATCCCGATCCACGAGCCAAACGACACGCCCGCGATCCAGCAGGACTTCGCCTCCGGGTTGACCGACTGCACCCAGTCCAGCGCCGCGGCGGCGTCCGACAGCTCGCCCGAGCCGTGGTCGAACGCGCCCTGACTGCGCCCGACCCCGCGGAAATTGAAGCGCAGAGCCGCGAAGCCGCGATTGGCGAACGTGTAGAACAGGTTGTACACGATCTGATTGTTCATCGTGCCCCCGAACTGGGGGTGGGGGTGCAGCACGATCGCGATCGGGGCGCCGCGCTTCTTCGGGGCCTGATAGCGGCCTTCGAGGCGGCCGGCGGGACCGTTGAAGATGACCTCGGGCATGTTCTTCTCTGACTCCTGTGGCCGACCCTGGAACGGCCCCGTGGCGCCGGCCGACCGCCTTGACTCGGCCCACGCGCGATCTACAAGCGCTCTTAGAATAGTTCTAGGCGATTAGAGCTATTCTAAACTGAGGTTTCGCCGGGACTTCCGCAACGGAGGTGGGCCGGCCAGGTCATGTGCCAAGTCCCGTAGCCGGTCCGTATGCCGAGTCTCGTGCGCCTCGCCGCGCGCAGCCGCCGCCTCAGAGGCGTCGGGTGCCGCACGGGTTCAGCGGGGCCTTAGCACGGGGGGCGGGTACGGAAGCAAGGAAATGTCGACAGGAGCCCGCGACGGACACCGCATGCAGCACGACGAGACCCGCGCCTATCTCGACCACAACGCCACCGCGCCCGTCCGGCCGGAGGTGGCGGCGGCGGTCGCGCGCGCCCTCGCGCTGCCCGGCAACCCGTCCTCGGTCCACGCCGAGGGGCGCGTGGCCCGGACGGCCCTCGACGCGGCGCGGGCCCAGGTCGCCCGCCTCGTCGGCGCGGATCCCGGGCAGGTGGTGTTCACGAGCGGCGGCACGGAAGCCGCCAACGCCGTCCTGTCGGGGGCGCTGCGCCGCCCCGGCATGGGCGCGCCCACGCGCCTCGTCGTCGGCGCCACCGAGCACCCCTGCGTCGCCGCCGGCCACCGCTTCGCGGAAGGTGCCGTCGCGGTCGTCCCCGTCGATGCGGACGGCGTCATCGATCTCGCCGCCCTGGAGACCCGGCTCGATGCCCTGCGGGACGAGGTGGTGCTGATCTCGGTGCACGCGGCCAACAACGAGACCGGCACGGTCCAGCCGCTGGCCGAGGTGGCGGCCCGCGCCCGCGCCCACGGTCGCGCCCTCGTGCACAGCGACGCCGTCCAGGCGGTCGGCAAGATCCCCCTGGATTTCGCGGCCCTCGGCCTCGACGCGCTCACGCTCTCCGGACACAAGTTCGCCGCGCCCAAGGGCGTGGGCGCGGTCGTTCTGGCCGAGGGCGTGGTGCTGGAGACGGCCTTCGTCCGCGGCGGCGGCCAGGAGGCGCGCCGCCGCTGCGGGACCGAGGCGCTGCCGGCCCTCGTCGGCATGGGAGAAGCGGCCGAGATCGCCGGCGCCCGGATGGCGGAGGAGGCTGGCCGGCTCGCGGCCCTGCGCGACGCCGCCGAGGCGGGGGTGTTGTCGCTCGCCCCCGATGCGGTGGTGTTCGGGGCGGGCGCCGAACGCCTGCCCAACACCCTGAGTTTCGCGGTGCCGGGCCTCGACGCGGCGCGGGCGCTGATCGCCCTCGACCTCGCGGGCTGCGCGGTCTCGTCGGGATCGGCCTGCGCCTCGGGCAAGGTGGCGCGCTCGGCCACCCTGACGGCGATGGGCGTGAGCCCTGCGCTCAGTGCGGGGGCGCTGCGCGTCAGCCTCGGCTGGAATACGCGCGCGGAGGACGTGACACGTTTCCTCCGCGCCTTCGAACGGGTGATCCGCACCCTATATAGACGGCGAGGGGAGGCGGCCTGAGCCGCGACCATCCCGAGCCATCCGTGAGACAGCCCCGGTCCTTGACGCCGGTGATGCTTAGGAGACGCTGATGCCTGCTGTGCAGGAAACCATCGACCGGGTTCGTTCCATCGACCTCGATCAGTACAAGTACGGGTTCGAGACCACGATCGAGATGGAGAAGTCCGAGAAGGGCATCTCCGAGGACGTCGTGCGCTTCATCTCGGCCAAGAAGAACGAGCCCGACTGGCTGCTGCAGTGGCGCCTCGACGCCTACCGGCGCTGGCTCACCATGAAGGAGCCCGAGTGGGCGCGCGTCGAGTACGACAAGGTCGATTACAACGACATCTACTACTACGCCGCGCCCAAGCGTAAGGGTCCCGAATCCCTCGACGAGATCGATCCCGAGATCCTGAAGACCTACGAGAAGCTCGGCATCCCGCTCCGCGAGGTCGAGGTGCTGGAGGGCATCGCCCCCGAGCGCCGCGTGGCCGTCGACGCCGTGTTCGACTCGGTCTCGGTGGCCACCACCTTCAAGAAGGAGCTCGAGAAGGCCGGCGTGATCTTCATGCCGATCTCGGAAGCCGTGCGCGAGCATCCCGAGCTGGTGAAGAAGTATCTCGGCTCGGTCGTGCCGGTGACCGACAACTTCTTCGCGACCCTGAACTCGGCCGTGTTCTCGGACGGCTCGTTCGTCTACATCCCGCCGGGCGTGCGCTGCCCGATGGAGCTGTCGACCTATTTCCGCATCAACGAGCGCGATACCGGCCAGTTCGAGCGCACGCTGATCATCGCCGACAAGGGAAGCTACGTCTCGTATCTCGAGGGCTGCACCGCCCCGAAGCGCGACGACAACCAGCTCCACGCCGCAGTGGTCGAGCTCGTGGCGCTCGACGATGCCGAGATCAAGTACTCCACCGTTCAGAACTGGTATCCCGGCGACAACGAGGGCCGAGGCGGCATCTACAACTTCGTGACGAAGCGCGGCGATTGCCGCGGCGCCCGCTCGAAGATCTCCTGGACGCAGGTGGAGACCGGCTCGGCCATCACCTGGAAGTACCCGTCCTGCATCCTGCGCGGCGACGATTCCCGCGGCGAGTTCTACTCGATCGCGGTGTCGAACGGCATGCAGCAGGTCGATTCCGGCACGAAGATGATCCATCTCGGCAAGAACACCACCAGCCGGATCATCTCGAAGGGCATCTCGGCCGGGCGCTCGCAGAACACCTATCGCGGCCTCGTCTCGGCCCACAAGAAGGCCAAGAACGCCCGCAACTTCACCAACTGCGACAGCTTGCTGATCGGCGACCAGTGCGGGGCGCACACGGTGCCCTACATCGAGTCGAAGAACGCATCGGCGGTCTTCGAGCACGAGGCCACCACCTCGAAGATCTCCGAGGACCAGAAGTTCTACTGCCAGCAGCGCGGCCTCTCCGAGGAGGAGGCAACCGCGCTCATCGTCAACGGCTTCGTCCGCGACGTGCTGCAGCAGCTTCCCATGGAGTTCGCGGTGGAAGCCCAGAAGCTGATCTCGATCAGCCTGGAAGGCTCTGTGGGCTGACGGTCACGCGCGAACGTACGCGCCTTCTCCCTCCCCCTTCTGCGGGGGAGGGTGGCCCCCGAAGGGGGTCGGGAGAGGGGAGCGCCGTATTCGGAGAGGTCGCGACAGGCGCTTGGCTCAGAAGCCCGCCGCGCTGCCCCTCTCCCGCCTGCTCCGCAGGCACCCTCCCCCGCAGAGGGGGGAGGGGTATCGGAATCGAATAGGACTACCGAAGAATGCTTGAGATCAAGAACCTCGTCGTGCAGATCGAGGACAACCGCATCCTCAACGGGCTGAACCTCACCGTGAACGACGGCGAGGTCGCCGCGATCATGGGCCCGAACGGCTCGGGCAAGTCGACGCTCTCCTACGTCATCGCCGGCAAGGAGGACTACGAGGTCCTCGACGGCGAGATCCTCCTCGACGGCCAGAACCTCTTGGAGATGGAGGCGGACGAGCGTGCCGCCGCCGGCGTCTTCCTCGCCTTCCAGTACCCCCTGGAGATCCCGGGCGTGGGCACGATGACCTTCCTGAAGGCCTGCCTGAACGCTCAGCGCAAGGCCCGCGGCGAAGACGAGCTCTCGACGCCCGACTTCATCCGCGCGGTGAACGGCGCCGCGGACCGGCTCGAGATCAACAAGGAGATGCTCAAGCGCGCCCTCAACGTCGGCTTCTCCGGCGGCGAGAAGAAGCGCATGGAGATCCTCCAGATGGCGCTCCTGCAGCCGAAGTTCTGCGTCCTCGACGAGACCGATTCCGGCCTCGACATCGACGCGCTGCGCATCGTCTCCGAGGGCGTGAACGCCCTGCGCGCGCAAGGCCGCTCGTTCCTCGTCATCACCCACTACCAGCGGCTGCTCAACCACATCGTGCCCGACACCGTGCACGTCATGTCGCGGGGCCAGATCGTGAAGACTGGCGGCAAGGAACTCGCCCTCGAGCTCGAGGCCTCGGGCTACGCCGAGTACCGCGCCGGCGAGGCGGCCTGAGCCATGGCCGACGTCACCAATCTCCGCTCCCCCGCCGAGGCCGGCCTCTCGAAGCTGTTCGAGGCGGGCCGGAAGAGCTTCGCCAGCGAGACGGCGATCGCCCGCGAGGAGGCCTTCCGCTTCTTCGAGGCGACCGGCCTGCCGAGCCGCCGGGTCGAGGCCTTCAAGTACACGGATCTCCGCGCCGCCATCGCCGAGGCGGCCCCGCCCGCCGAGGCGCCCTCCCTCGACGCCGCGAAGGCGGCCGTCGCCGGGGCCACGGGCTTCGCCGGCATCGAGGCGGCGCGGCTGACCTTCGTCAACGGCCATCTCGTGCGTGAACTGTCCGATCTCGACCGGATCCCGGCGGGCGTCACCGTGGTGCCGATGTCCGAGGCCCTGGCCCAGGGCGATGCCGGGCTGGAACTGCTGGCACCGGTCGTCCAGGCCCGGGAGAACCCGGTCTACCAGCTCAACACCGCCTTCCTGGCGGACGGCGCGCTGATCTCGGTCGCCGCCGGCGCCAAGCCCGAGACGCCGGTGCATCTGCGCTTCGTCGGCGCCGGCGACGCGCCGTTCTCCACCGCGACCCGCGTGCTCGTGCAACTCGGCGAGGGCGCCGAATTCTCGCTGCTTGAGAGCCACGAGGGGTCGAACGGCGTGACCTGCCAGCCGAACGACGCCCTCGACGTCGTCGTCGGCCCGCAGGCCGTCTTCCGGCACAGCCGCCTGAACAAGGAGGGCGATGCCGCGGTCGCGCTCTCGACCCTGTCGCTGAAGGTCGAGCGCGAGGCGCAGGTGGAGAGCGTCAACCTCGTGACGGGCGCGGTGCTCTCCCGCCACCAGATCTACGTCCACATCGCGGGCGACGACACGAACGTGGTCGTCAACGGCGCCGCGATGCTCCGCAGCGGTCAGCTCGCCGATTCGACGCTTCTCGCCGACCACGCGGCGGTGGGCGGCGTCGGCCGCGAGCAGTTCAAGACGGTGATCGACGGCGACGCCACCGGCGTGTTCCAGGGCAAGATCATCGTCCGTCAGGTCGCGCAGAAGACCGACGGCAAGATGAAATCCGATTGCCTGCTCCTCACCGACGAGGGGCAGATGATGAACAAGCCGGAACTCGAGATTTTCGCCGACGACGTCGCCTGCGGCCACGGGGCCACCTGCGGCGCGCCGGACGACGACCTCCTGTTCTACCTCATGGCCCGCGGCCTGCCCCGCCCGGTCGCCGAGAGCCTGCTCGTCCAGGCCTTCGTCGGCGAGACGGTGGAGGCCGTCACGCACGAGGGCGCCCGCGCGGCGCTGATCGGCGAGATCGAGGCCTGGCTGAAGGCGCGCGGCTGACGCGCCCACGCTCCCTCCGCTCAGGTCCGATCTGGGCGGGGGAGGGCGCCGAACGATCGCCGAGGCGGGAGAGGGGACACCGCCTCAGAATCGCGCGGAGCAGATGTTGCGGGGCTCGTCCCGCCCTGCACCGCCGCTCCCCTCTCCCGACCCTCGCCGATGCGAGGGCCACCCTCCCCCGCGAAGAGGGGAGGGAGATCCGCGAGCGTGATCCGATGAACGCACCCGTCCTCACCACCGGCTACGACGTCGAGGCGATCCGCAGGGATTTCCCGATTCTTTCGCAGCAGGTCTACGGCAAGCCCCTGGTCTATCTCGACAACGCCGCCTCCGCGCAGAAGCCGAAGGCCGTCATCGACGCCATGGTCTCCTGCATGGAGACCGGCTACGCCAACGTCCATCGCGGCCTGCACTACATGGCCAACGCCGCCACCGAAGGGTTCGAGGGCGCGCGCGAGACCACGCGCCAGTTCCTCAACGCGGCCTCGACGGACGAGATCGTCTTCACCCGCAACGCCACCGAGGCCTACAACCTCGTGGCCTCCACGATGGGGCAGGCCGGCCTGATCGGGGAGGGGGACGAGATCATCCTCTCGATCATGGAGCACCACTCCAACATCGTGCCCTGGCACTTCCTGCGCGAGCGGCGCGGGGCGGTGATCAAGTGGGCGCCGGTGGACGATGAGGGCAACTTCCTCGTCGAGGAGTACGAGAAGCTGTTCACGCCCCGCACCAAGATGGTGGCGATCACCCACATGTCGAACGTGCTCGGCACGGTGACGCCCGCGGCCGAGATCGTGCGCATCGCCCACGCGCACGGGGTGCCGGTGCTGCTCGACGGGGCGCAGAGCGCGGTGCACCAGCCGGTCGACGTGCGGGCCCTCGATTGCGACTTCTTCGTCTTCACCGGCCACAAGGTCTACGGGCCGACCGGGATCGGCGTCCTCTACGGCAAGCGGGAATGGCTGGAGCGGCTGCCCCCCTACCAGGGCGGCGGCGAGATGATCCGCACGGTCAGCGAGGACGCGATCACCTACAACGATCCGCCGCACCGCTTCGAGGCGGGCACGCCCGCCATCATCGAGGCAGTGGGGCTCGGCGCCGCGCTCGAATACATGATGCGGCTCGGGCGCGAGGACATCGCCGCGCACGAGGCCCGGCTCACCGCCTACGCCCAGGAGCGGCTCGGCGCGATGAATTCGGTGCAGCTCATCGGCACGGCGGCGGGCAAGGGCGGCGTCATCGCCTTCGCGGTGAAGGGCGCGCACGCCCACGACATCGCCACCGTGATCGACCGGCAGGGGGTCGCGGTGCGCGCGGGGACGCACTGCGCGATGCCGCTTCTCAACCGCTTCGGCGTGACCTCGACCTGCCGCGCCTCGTTCGGATTGTATAACACCACCCAGGAGATCGACGCGCTGGCCGAGGCACTCGCCAAGGCCGAGATGCTGTTCACCTGATTTCGGGGGCGGCCCCGTGCCGCTCGAGGAGGATTGCCATGAGTACCGACGCGACCATCACCGGCGGCACCAACGTGCCCGCCGTGGCCGGGGCCACCGCCATCCCGCCCGAAGAGCTCGACCGGCTCACCGACGCGATCGTGACGGCCCTCAAGAGCGTCTACGATCCCGAGATCCCGGCCGACATCTACGAGCTCGGGCTGATCTACAAGGTGGACATCGCCGACGACCGCTCGGTGGCCATCGACATGACCCTGACCGCGCCGGGCTGCCCCGTGGCCGGCGAGATGCCGGGCTGGGTCGAGAACGCCGTCGTGGCCGTTCCGGGCGTCCAGTCCTGCACGGTGACGATGGTGTTCGATCCGCCGTGGGACCAGAGCCGGATGTCCGACGAGGCCCGCGTCGCCCTCGACATGTGGTAGGGTCGGCTGGTCGGGACCGCTCTCCACCGCGACGGCCGCCGGTCGTTGCGGGCGAGCGGGTCACGACACGGCTCCGGAGGGTTGGCTGGATCGGCCGGCGGCCGATCCCCATCTCTCGGATCCAGCCCTCACCCGCCCGGGCCTTGAACCCGGCTGCCGGAGAGAAAGACGATGTCAGGTTTCAAGGTGATGTCGCTGACCGAACGGGCAGCGGAGCGTGTCAAGGCGATCATGGCCGATGCGGAGCGGCCCATCGCCGGCTTGCGGGTCGGCGTGAAGAACGGCGGCTGCGCCGGCATGTCCTACACGATGGAATATGCCGATGCCCGCAAGCCGGGGGAGGACGCCGTCGAGGACAAGGGCGTGACCCTGTTCATCGACCCGAAGGCGGTGCTGTTCCTGCTCGGCACGGAGATGGATTTCCAGACGACGAAGCTGTCCTCGCAGTTCGTCTTCAACAACCCCAACCAGACCTCGGCCTGCGGCTGCGGCGAATCCGTCGCGATCACCCCGGCCAACCCCGAGCGCCTGCACGCCCCGGCCTGACGGGACGGACCCGGCCGCGGGGCGCGCGACGCCCCGCGGCCTGCCGGAATCAGGCGACGTCCTCGAACGTCGTGTTGCTGGCGGAATCGTCGACGGTCCGGTTGCGGCCGGCCCGCTTGGCGGCGAACATGCACAGGTCGGCCCGCTCCAGCATGGAGATCGCCGTGTCGCCGGCCCGGTAGGTGGCCAGCCCCACCGACACCGTGACCTTGCCGAGCGACTCGCCGGACGAGCGCTTGATGAGCTCGCGCCCCATCACCCCCAGGCGGATCTTCTCGGCGATCGCCCGCGCGGCCGCGCGGTCCTTGCCCGGAAGCACCACGCTGAACTCCTCGCCGCCGAAGCGGGCCAGGGTCGCGTTCTTGTCCACCGCCTCGCGCATCACGATGCCGACGAGACGCAGCACCTGATCGCCCGTCAGGTGCCCGTAGAGATCGTTGAAGCGCTTGAAGAAATCGATGTCGAGCACGATGAGGCTCGACGGCACGCGCTGATGGGCCGACACGTCGATGGCCTTGCCCAGCATCTCCTCGAAATGCTTGCGGTTGGACAGGCCGGTCAGGGCGTCGGTGAGGCTCTGGATGCGAGTCTCCTCGAGCTTCTCGCGCAGGGTCTCGATCTCGCTGCGGCTCTCCCGCATGCGGGCTTCGAGCACCCGGTTGTTCGTGGCGACCTCCCGCGTGGCCGCCACCAGGGTCGCCACGATGTCGTGCAGGCGCGTCTCGCCGGTCAGGGTGGAGCGCGAGAGATCCTCGCTGAACACCCGCAGGGACTCGCCGTACTGCGTGGCGGAGCCGACCGACAGGTTGAGGATCTCCACGATGCCCTCGATCTCGCTGAGCAGGGTCGTGCTGGTCTCGCCGGCCGCCGCGATCAGGCGCTCGCCGCCGAGATACTGCTCGTGCAACTCGGTGGTGTCGTCCTCGGTGAGGGCGCGGTTCTGGGTGATGAGCCGCTTGACGGCGTCGTTCAGGAGCGGCTGCTCGCCCGACACGTAGGTGTACCAGACGGCGTAGGCGCGGGGTGTCGCCGACGGCCCGTAATCGCGCATCAGCTCCTGGGCCCGCTGTGCCAGGGCGAAGCTGCGATCGCGGTCCGCATGAAGGCCCTGGCTCATCCCGTTCCGGCCCGCTCTGCACCGCCCGCATAACCTCGGCGGCGGTATCGGCGCATGCTACGGCGAAGACGTGGATGCTTGGTTAAGTGCGGTGCCCCCCCGGGCGGGGCATCCCCGCGCGGGTCCCTACACGCGCCGCGCGCGTCCGGGCCGGAGGCGCGGGCGAGCCCGTCGCGAGACCGCGGATCCGGCGGCGCTCAGCGCTCCTTCTTCAGGAGCGTCGGGCGCAGGAGGAAGGCCGGCACATGCGCGCCGAGGCCCACGGGGGTCTCCGGCTCCACCTCGCGGCGGGTCGCACGGTCCGCGCCGTGGCGGGGTGCACGGTCCTCGCGGGCGGCGGCGACGGGGCGCGGTGCCGGCTCCTGATCCTGCGGCTCGGCGCGCTCGCGCTGCCCGGCGGAGCGGCGGGAGCGGCCCTCGCCCCGCGTCTCCGCGGCGGGCTTCGCCTTGCCGCGGGTGCGGCGCTCGCCGCTGCCGGCGCGGCTGCCGCGGTGGCGGGTCCGGCTCTCCTCCTCTTCCCCGTCCTCGGGGAGGGCGGCGAGGTCGCCGTCGAGCCAGGCGATCGGCTGGCCGATCAGCGACTCGATCGCCTGCAGGGAGCGGCTGTCGCTGCGGCTCACCAGGGTGAAGGCGTGGCCGGCCCGGCCCGCGCGGCCGGTCCGGCCGATCCGGTGGACGTAGTCCTCGGGATGGTGCGGGATGTCGAAATTGAAGACGTGGCTCACGGCCGGGATGTCGAGGCCGCGGGCCGCCACGTCGCTCGCCACCAGGAGGGGCGTCTCGCCGCTGCGGAACCCGTCCAGCGCCGCCATGCGGGCGCGCTGGTCCATGTCGCCGTGGAGGGCCGCCGCGTTGAAGCCGTGGCTGACCAGCGACTTCTGGAGCTGGGCGACCTCGCGCTTGCGGTTGCAGAAGATGATGCCGTTCTTCAGCTCCTCCGCCCCGCGGATCAGCCGGCGCAGGCGGTCGCGCTTGACATGCCCCTCGGAGCCGGTGGCCACGAGGCGCTGCACGATGGTCTCGGCGGTGGAGGCGGGGCGGGCCACCTCGATCCGCTGCGGGTTGTGCAGGAACATGTCGGCGAGCCGCTCGATCTCCGGCGGCATCGTCGCGGAGAAGAACAGGGTCTGCCGCGTGAAGGGCACCATCTTCACGATGCGCTCGATGTCGGGGATGAACCCCATGTCGAGCATTCGGTCGGCCTCGTCGATGACGAGGAGCTCGACGCCGGTGAGGAGCAGCTTGCCGCGCTCGAAATGGTCGAGCAGCCGGCCGGGCGTGGCGATCAGCACGTCGGTGCCGCGGGTCAGCTTGGCGTCCTGATCGGCGAAGGAGACGCCGCCGATGATCAGGGCGACGTTGAGCTTGTGGTTGGTGCCGTAGCGCTCGAAATTCTCCTCCACCTGGGCGGCGAGTTCGCGCGTGGGCTCCAGGATGAGCGTGCGCGGCATCCGCGCCCGGGCGCGGCCGGTCTCCAGCAGTGTCAGCATCGGCAGGGTGAAGGCCGCGGTCTTGCCGGTGCCGGTCTGCGCGATGCCGAGGACGTCGCGGCGGGCCAGGACGTGGGGGATGGCTTGCGCCTGGATGGGAGTCGGCTCGGTGTAGCCGGCGGCGGAGACCGCCTGCAGGACCTTGTCGCTCAATCCGAGGTCGGAAAAGGGCATCAGATAAGAGAACCGTTGCGCGCGGCGTGATCGACCGGCCGGCGTGGAGAGGACAGTCGCGGTGACGACGTACGGTGCCGGGCGGATCGGTGGTCGTATCGGCCTATGCCGTCTCGTCGGGAACTCGGCCTCGGTATCCTGGCCCAGTGCCCGGCTTGCGCGTGTTGCCCGACACTTAGGGCCTTGCACCAGCTTGTCAATCGCCGGATGCCCCGGGGCGCCGGCTTTCCCCGGCCGTCGGCCATGCGGCGGGCGCGGGCCGGGCGCTGCCGGGGCCGTCGGGCGCAGCCGTGCAGTAAAGCGCCGGCGGCACCGGGGCGCGGGACGGGCAGCGCATTTTGATGCCGGGCTGCGTCAAGGTTCCGCCGTAATTCTTCCGGGTCCTTCACGAAGATGAACTGCTTCTTGATCGTGGTGGTAGCCGTGTGCGGAGGAGCACATACTGGGGTGCAGCGGCGTCAGGAGTGCGTAACCTTCACCTTTCGTTGACGGGTCGACGGTTATCTAGCCGAGCTTGTTGCAGGAAAGCGACAGACCCATCCGCCCCAAGGACATACAAGCACGCCGGCTTTGCCACACAGGACCCAGGACCCAATGAAAAAGCTTCTCCTTGCCACGACCGTTCTGGCCGGCATGACCGGCGCCGCCGCTGCCGCCGACCTTCCGCGCCGTGCGGCTCCGCCTCCGGTGTTCACGCCGGTGCCTGTGTTCACCTGGACGGGCTTCTACGCCGGTTTCAACGCCGGCTA
>CANEZL010000010.1 GCA_947444195.1 Methylobacteriaceae bacterium
AACGACGCGCCGGCGCTCGCCGCCGCCAGCGTCGGCATCGCGATGGGCGGCGGCACCGACGCGGCCTTGGAAACGGCGGACGCGGCGGTGCTGAACGACCGGGTGGGCGACGTGGCCGCGCTGGTCTCCCTCTCTCGGGCGACCCTAGGCAACATCCGCCAGAACGTCGCGATCGCCCTCGGCCTGAAGGCCGTGTTCCTGGTGACGACCATCGCCGGCATCACCGGCCTCTGGCCGGCCATCCTGGCCGACACCGGCGCGACCGTCCTGGTGACGGCCAACGCGCTCCGTCTCCTGAGGGCCTGATGATCTCCCTGTCAGGGTGGGCCGGCCGGGCCGCGACCGTGGCCGGGGTGGCCGGGGCCTCCGCGGCCATCGACCTCGTCGCCAAGGCGGTGGCCGAGGCGTGGCTGGAGGAAGGCGCCGTCAGGGGCGCGCTGCCCTTCATCGACCTGAGCCTGTCGTTCAACCACGGCATCAGCTTCAGCCTGTTCCCGGCGCACGACCAGTCCTCCCTGGCGCTGCTCCTCGCCATCCAGGGCACGCTCACTTGCCTTGTGGCCGGCTGGGCCCTGGCCGCGGGCGGCGGGCTCGAACGCCTCGGGCTCGCCGCGATAGCGGGCGGGGCCGCCGGCAATTTCGTCGACCGGCTCATGGACGGCGTCGTCACGGACTACCTCGACCTGCACACCGGCGGCATCCGCTGGTTCACCTTCAACCTGGCGGACGTCTGGATCTCGGCGGGTGTGGTGCTGCTGCTCCTCGACGGACTTCCTCTGCGGCGGGGGCATCGCAGTGCCGGGGGGCCAATCCCGTGAGGGGCCCGATTCCGCCGAACCGCAGCCACGGCAACCTGTCATCAATCCTTCGAGCCCAGGCTCGGAAGCCGACCTCGGCGAGGCCGACATGCTGAAGACGATAACGCTCGGTCTGGCCCTCCTCCTGGCGCTGTCCGCCTGCCAGGACGGCCAATACGCGGCCTCGACGCGCCACCTCGCGCCGATCCCGCCGGCGACCCTGGCCCTGATGTCGGCCAAGGGTGTCTCGCCGGCGGACCCGATCCTGATGCGGGCCTACAAGAAGGAGTCCGAGATCGAGCTCTGGAAGCGCGGCGCGGACGGCAAGTACGCCCTCCTGAAGACCTACCCGATGTGCCGCTGGTCGGGTCAGCTGGGGCCCAAGACCCGGGAGGGGGACCGGCAGGCGCCGGAGGGCTTCTACGCGGTGACGCCCGCGTCCATGAACCCGAATTCGAGCCTCTACCTCTCGTTCAATCTCGGGTACCCGAACGAGTACGACCGCTCCCTGGGACGCACCGGTGCGCACCTGATGGTGCACGGCTCGTGCTCGTCGCGGGGCTGCTTCGCGATGACGGACGAGGCGATCTCGGAACTCTATGCCGTGGTGCGGGAGGCCTTCGCGGGCGGCCAGCGCGCCGTCCAGTTCCAGTCCTACCCGTTCCGTATGACGCCGGAAAACATGGCCCGGCACCGGCAGGACCCAAACATCGCGTTCTGGAGGAACCTCAAGGAGGGGTCCGACCGGTTCGAGGTCACGAGGGCCGAGCCGGGCGTCGGCGTCGCCGATGGCCGATACGTGTTCGATGCCGGCGACGAGGCCACGGCTGGCGTGGTCGCGCGGAAGCAGGCGGATGACGAGCGGCAGGTCGCCGCCCTCGTGGCGAGCGGGACGCCCGCCGTCAGGCTGGTGTACGAGGACGGCGGCCAGCACCGGTCGTTCCGAGAGACCATGGTCGCGGCCGGAGGCGGTCTCGGCGAGGTGAGCCGCCCCGAGGCTCTGGCCGCAGGGCCGCGTGAGGTCGCTGTGCCGGCCGCGGGCCCGGTTGCTCTCGCCGGCAAGCGCGATCCGGTCCGGGGCGCGGCGGCGCTCAAGCCGACGGGGCCCGGCGGGACCGAGGCGGAGCGCCAACGCCTTCTCAAGATCTTCGCCGCGGCCGGGGCCGATCAGGAGTGACGATCCTGCGTCCATCACTCCGCCGGGGCTGAACCGATGGCCATCGACGCCTCAAGCGTGGGCTTCCTCGCGGCCTTCGCGGCCGGCGCCGTATCGTTCCTATCGCCCTGCGTGCTGCCTCTCGTTCCGGGCTACGTGTCTTACGTCGCCGGGCAGTCGGCCGCCGGCGAGCGCGACAGCCTCCGCACGCTCGGCCTGAGCCTTTGCTTCGTGCTCGGGTTCACGACCGTCTTCGTCGCGTTCGGCGCGGGGGCGAGCGCGCTCGGCTTCGCCCTGCTCGCTCATCGCGAGATGCTGAACCTCGCCTCCGGCTTGCTGGTGATCCTGTTCGGCCTGTTCACTGCCGGTCTGCTGCGGCCCGCTTGGCTGCAGCGCGAGCTGCGCTGGCACGGCGATCCGCCGGGTCGGGGACCCGTCGCCGCCTATCTCCTCGGAACGGCTTTCGCCTTCGGATGGACCCCATGCATCGGTCCCGTCCTCGGTGCCATCCTGGCGGTCACGGCCTCCTCGGCCTCGGGCAAGGGCGTCGCCCTGCTCACCGTCTACTCGCTCGGGCTCGGAGTGCCGTTCGTGGCGGCGGCCCTGTTCCTGTCCGGCTTCGTCGCGCGCCTTCGGACCTTGCGCTGGTTCGGCCGTGCGCTTCAGCTCGTCGGCGGGGGCGTAATGGTGGCGATGGGGCTGCTGATGGTCACCGATCGCATGACCGATGTGGCCTCCCTCATCATGGAGACCTTTCCGGCGCTAAGTCGGATCGGCTGAACGGAGAAGACATCGAGAGGCTCGGGCTGCCCCTCGATGCCTGCGGCAGGCGGGCTATTCGGCGGCCTGCCGGAACGGCGCGGCGCCATCGGCGTCCTCGTCATGGCTGACCGGCGGCGTGGCGCGGGCGCCGCCGAAGCGCGCATAGAGGGCCGGCAGGACGACCAGGGTCAGCAGGGTGGCGCTGATCAGGCCGCCGATGACCACGGTCGCGAGCGGCTTCTGGACCTCCGCGCCTGTCCCAGTCGCCAACGCCATCGGAACGAACCCGAGCGAGGCGACGAGGGCAGTCATGGCGACCGGCCGCAGCCGGGTCATGGCGCCCTCCAGGATCGCCTCCCGGCGGGGGCGTCCCTCGGCGACGAGCTGCTTGATGAACGTCAGCATCACGAGGCCGTTGAGGACTGCCACACCGGACAGGGCGATGAAGCCGACGGCGGCCGGCACCGAGAACGGCATGCCGCGCAGCCACAGGGCCGCGATGCCTCCGGTCAGGGCGAGCGGCACCGCACTGAACACGAGGAGCGCGTCCCGGACCGAGCCCAGGGCGGAGTAGAGCAGGAGGAAGATCAGGAAGAAGCACGCCGGCACCACCACCGTCAGCCGCCGCTTGGCCGAGGCGAGGTTCTCGAACTGACCGCCCCAGGTCACGTAGTACCCGGGCGGCATCCGCACCTGCTCGGCGACCTTCCCCTGAACCTCGGCCACGAGCGAGCCGATGTCGCGCCCGCGCACGTTCGCGGTGACGACAACGCGTCGCTTGCCGTTCTCGCGACTGATCTGGTTCGGTCCCTCCGAGACCGAGAAGCTCGCCACCTGCTTCAGGAGGACGGAGGTCGAGCGCCCGTTGGGCCCGGGCGGCAGCGGCACCGGGATGTTCTCCAGCGCCTCGCGGTCCTCGCGCACCTTGTCGGTGAGCCGCACCACGATGGGGAAGCGCCGGTCGCCCTCGAACAGGAGGCCCGCCTGCCGGCCTCCGATGGCCGCGCCGATCACCTCTTGGATGGCGCCGGTGCTGAGCCCGAGGCGCGCGGCCTCGGTCTTATTGACCTTGATCTCCAGGATCGGAAGCCCGGCCGTCTGCTCGACCTTGACGTCCTCCGCGCCCAGCGTGCCCCGCAGGATGTCGGCGATGCGGTCGGCCGCCCGCGTCATCGGCTCGAACTCGTCGCCGAAGACCTTGACGGCAAGGTCGCCGCGGGCCCCGGCCAGGAGTTCGTTGAAGCGGAGCTGGATCGGCTGGGAGAACTCGTAGACGTTGCCGGCGAGCCGGCCCACCGCCTTTTCGATCTCCTCCTGCAGCTCCGCCTTCGACAGGCCTGGGTCGGGCCACTCCTCCTGGGGCTTGAGGATCACGAAGGTGTCCGAGGAGTTCTGCGGCATCGGGTCGGTCGCCACCTCCGCCGTGCCGGTCTTCGAGAAGACGTAGGCGACCTGGGGGAAGCGTCCGATGGCCTCCTCCACCTTGAGCTGCATCGCCTGGGACTGCGACAGCGAGGTTGACGGGATGCGCAGCGCGTTCAGCGCGATGCTCTTCTCGTCGAGGGTGGGGATGAACTCCGTGCCGAGCCGGGCCAGTAGCGCGCCGCTCCCGGCGAGCAGCAGCAGGGCCAGCGCCACGAAGGCCAGCGGAGAGCGAACCGCGGCACCGAGCATCGGGCGGTAGACCGCCTTGAGGGCGCGGATGATGAGGTTGTCCTTCTCGGTGACCTTGCCGGTGACCACGATGGCCACCATCGCCGGGACGAAGGTGAGGGAGAGGACGAAGGCCGCCGCGAGGGCGATGATAACGGTGAGCGCCATAGGCTCGAACATCTTGCCCTCGACGCCGGTGAAGGTCAGGAGCGGCACGTAGACCAGGATGATGATGGCCTGCCCATAGAGGGAGGGCTTGATCATCTCCTCGGCCGAGGCCCGCACCGTGGTTAGGCGCTCCTCCAGGGTGAGGACCCGCCCGAGGGCGTGCTGCCGCTCGGCGAGGTGGCGCAGGGCGTTCTCGGTGATGATCACCGCCCCGTCCACGATGAGGCCGAAGTCGAGCGCCCCGAGGCTCATCAGGTTAGCCGAGATGCCGGCCTCGACCATGCCGGTCGTCGTCATCAGCATCGCGACCGGGATCACCAGGGCAGTGATGACGGCGGCGCGGATGTTGCCGAGCAGCAGGAACAAGATGACGACGACGAGGGCCGCTCCCTCGGTGAGGTTCGTCGCCACGGTCCGGATGGTCGCCTCGACCAGACGGGTCCGGTCCAGGACCGTCTGGACCTCGATGCCCGGCGGGAGCGAGCGCCGGATCTCGCGCATCCTGGCGTCGACGGCGGCCGCGACCGTGCGGCTGTTCTCGCCGATGAGCATCAGGGCAGTTCCGACCACGGCTTCCTGGCCGTCCTCGCTGGCCGAGCCGGTGCGCAGGTCGCGTCCGATCCGCACCTCGGCGATGTCCTTCATCCGGACCGGGACGCCGCCGCGGGTCGTGACCACGACGTTGCCGATCTCGTCCATGCTCTCCAAGCGGCCGGAGGAGCGGACGACGTAGCCGTCGCCGTTGTCCTCCAGGTAGCGGGCGCCTTGGTTCGCGTTGTTCGCCTGGAGCGCCCGGGCGACGTCGCCGAAGGACAGGTCTAGCGCGGTCAGCTTCGTCGGGTCCGGCTGGACATGGTACTGCTTCTCGTAGCCGCCGATGCTGTCGACGCCGGCGACGCCCCGCACGGTCCTAACCTGCGGCCGGATCACCCAGTCCTGAACTGTCCGCAGGTAGGCCGCACGCTCCAGCTCGGTCGCGAGCCGCTGCCCCTCGGGCGTCAGGTAGCTGCCGTCCGCCTGCCAGCCGGGCTTGCCCGGGCGCGACACCTTCCGCTCGCCGGGCGCCGCGTAGCGCACGGTCCACATGTAGATCTCGCCGAGGCCGGTCGTGATCGGCCCCATGTGCGGCTCGATCTCCGACGGCAGCCCTTCGCGCGCCTCGCTCAGGCGCTCCACCACCTGTTGGCGTGCGAAGTAGACGTTGACGTCGTCGGCGAAGACCGCCGTGACCTGGGAGAAGCCGTTGCGCGAAAGGGAGCGGGTGTATTCGAGGCCCTTGATGCCGGCGAGCGCGGTCTCGACCGGGTAGGTGACCTGCTTCTCGATGTCGAAGGGCGAGAGCGCGGGCGCGACGGTGTTGATTTGCACTTGGTTGTTGGTGATGTCGGGCACTGCGTCGATGGGCAGCTTCGTGAGGGCGTGGACGCCGAAGCCGGCGGCCAGCAGCGACAGGAGCACGACGAGCCAGCGCTGACGGACGGAGAAGTCGAGGATGCGGGAGATCATGTCCGGTCTCCCGCTCAGTCGTCGTCGCCGGCTTCGGACTTGCCGAGCTCGGCTTTGAGGAGGAAGGAGTTGGCGACCGCGATGGGGTCGCCCGGCTTCAGGCCGGAGACGACCTCGTAGGAATCGTCGTCCGAGCGCCCGAGCTCGACCTCGCGCTTCTCGAAGCCCTCCTCCGTGCGCACGAAGACGACGCGCTCGCCCCCGACCGTCTGCAGGGCAGCCTTCGGGACGCGCACCTCGACCGCGTCGTGCGCGATCTCGACCTCGGCGGTGACGAAGGTGCCGGGGCGCCAGGCGAGGTCCGGGTTCGGCAGGGCGACGATGACCCGGGCCGAGCGGGTGTCCGGGTTCAGGAACGGGCTGACGAAGACGACCTTGCCGTCGGCGTGGCGGTCGCCGCCTTCCTGGGCCGGGGTGACCGCGACCGGTGCGCCCTCCCGCACCTTGGCAAGCTCGGTGGTCGGTACCGAGAGTTCGATCCAGACGGTCGAGAGGTCGGCGACGGTGTAGACGTCGGCCGGGTCCCCCTCTCCGCCGACCTTCGTCCCGACGTCCACCTTGCGCTCGACGATGCGGCCGGCGAGCGACGAGCGGAGCTCGTACCGGCGCAGGGTGGACTGGTTCGGCGTCGCCTCGTCCCGCTTCTGCGCGGCCGCGACCTCGGTCGCGCTCAGCCCCAGGGCGGAGAGCTTCTGGCGGGCGAGGTCGACGCGCAGGGTGGCTTCCGTATAGGTCGCCTTGGCCTGCAGGTAGACCTGCTCCGACGAGACGCGCTTGTCCCAGAGCGCCTGCTGGCGATCGTAGTTGGTCTTCTCCAGCTCGGCCCGCACGGAGGCGGTGAGATACTCGCTCTTGGCGTCGGCGACCTCCCGGCTTTCGAGGACGGCGACGACCTCATCCTTGGCAACCCGGTCGCCGAGACGCTTGCGCATCTCCGCGACGGTACCCACGACCCGGGCCGGGACACGGGCGATCCGGTCGGTGTCAGGGGTGATGGTACCGGGCACCAGAAGGTGCCGGGCGAGGGTGCCGCCCTCGACCTTCACGACCGAGATGTCCTGCCCCGAGACCTGCTCGGGGGCCATCTTGATCACGCCTGCCTCGGCCTCGGCGTGCCCCTCGGCCGCCTCGTGCCCGTGCACTCCGGGTTCCTTACCGTGGGCCTTTTCGGGGGACGCGGCTCCCTTGTCGTCATCGTCGTCCTGCCCGGCCCCGGCTCGTGCGGGCTCGGGCTTGGCGGGAGCCGGGCCCGCGGTGAACGCGAACAGGTCTTTCGGCAGGCCGGCGGCGGACAGGCTGCCTTGGACGAAGCCAGTGACGGCGGGAACGGCTGCGCCGATGGCGATGCCGGCGGCTAGGAGGGCCGCGAACAGGAGGATGCGCATGGGTACCGCTCGGCCGGGATGCCGAACGGCCCCTGTGGGCGGTCGCGGTCGCTCCCGTTGGTTCAGGTGAGGAGACGAGCCCGGCGCCGCGTCGGACGGCCGGGCGAACACGCGCTCATGGGCGCGGCGTCACCTCACGCGCGGGGCGGTCTCGTCAGGCGGTCGGGAGCGACGGAGGCCGGCACCTCGGCTACCCAGGAATAGGTCAGGGCGGCGAATTCCGGCGCCAGGGTGACGTCGGCTGACGCCTGCGGCGGAGCCACTTGGTGGCAGCCGCAATGTAGGTGGCAGGCGAAGCCCGGATCGCCAGCCTCTTCGGGGGCGGCCGCGTCGAGGGCAGCCATCTCGGTCAGCCCGTGATGACGGGGGGCGTGGAACGCGAGGTCCTCACCGACGCCCGCGACGTGAGCGACGATGAATAGGGCCAGGGCGAGCACGAGCGCGCGGGCGCTGAGCACCAACCACTCTCGCGCCGCGACGCGACGCCTATGCAGACCGCCAGTGTCCATCGCAGTGCTTATGCGCGATCCCGGGGCGACCGCACAAGAGTGGCATGAACGCTCGTTCGACCGAAAGGCTTCAGCTCGGCGGTCCAGCGCAGACGTAGCGGCACAGTCGGTTCAGTTTCTCGACGCAGGCAAGGAACCGAGGCTGTCCTTTGACAGCCAAAGAATTCGCGGATTCAAGGGCAAAGCCGCGTCGCCTAATGGCAATGACATCCAGGCGTTATGTTTACCTGCAGGGTGTCCGCTTTTAGCAGCACAGCGGACCAAGGAGAGCATGAAGCTCAAGGTCGGGAAAGGGTCAGGAGTTCGCTCCCAGTCTCGACGAGACGGTGGCCTCGCTGGGCGAGGCGGCATAGACGAGGCGTCAACCGCGGCGCGGTAGGACGGCGCCATGCCGATCATCCGTCGCGTCATCTACGCCAACCTCAGCTATGACTTGAAGGGGAAGCTCGATGAGAGGAACCTAGAACGCAGGAGGCAGCGCCTCAGGCCGGAGAAGCCTCCAGGTCGGCAGCTCTTTGTCGAGATGCTGGAGGGGCACGCGCTACCCTGGCTCCCCGTGTTCCAAGTCGCTCCGCTGGCCCAGCACTTCCGGGAGATCATCGCGAAGGAACGCGACCTCCTGATCAAGGAAGTCCGACTGGAACGCGACCGTGACCCGGAGGCAATTATCATCAAGGTGCCGCAGCACTTCGTAAAGGCATGGCAGGGGCTGCAAATCCCGAGCCAAAGCGAATATTCTTTCACTCGAAGATCTCAGGTGCCGACCTACTCCAGCGACTGGTTAGGCATGTCGCGGGACAAGACTTGGGTCACCAGCAAGCTCCACGATCCGCCCGAGCTGGAGGACGTTAGGGCCCTTTCGCTCTACGTGAACCAGCTGGTCGGCCTCGACGAGAACGGCGTCCCGCCTCGCCGGCCGCCACAGCGACCCATTCCCGACGATGACGCCGAGGCCCTGAGTGACCTCGTGCCCTAGCTGCCGCGCAGCCAAGCCTCGTTCCGCTGGCACTCGGTTGCGAGTTGGGCGTCGAAGGACACATACAGCCGGGCGCTCGGCTCGCGGCATTCCGCCGCCAGGAATGCTCGGGGTTCCCGAGATAGTTCGGGTGCGACGCGATCACGAGGCGCCTCGCGGACGCAACGAACCGAGCGAGGCGACGGGCCCGTGCGGCCGGCGAGCTCGCCGGGGCCTCACCCGCGAAGTCGCCCGCCAGTACATCGTCACTCCGAGCGTCCAGCACTCCGTTGGGTTTTCCCGCCTGGAAGTGCCGTTTTGAAGAATGCCTTGGGGGATTCTGTCACCACCTCCGACTTAGCTCTGGGCCTGATCGTGTTCGTGACCGACGGGACCGCCGTCTCCGTCACGCCGGCCTGAGGCCGGCGCCGCCCGCGGGTATCCTCGGGACATGCTGGGGTTAGTCGGCGGGTCCGCCGACCGAACTCTGGGTGCCGCATACCTCCCGTCGGCTTTTGAGCCCAAAGGTGGAGTCTTTGGTCACCCATCTCGCCAAGGCTTGGAGGCCTCGGCAACCGCGCTCCCCGCGCGATGAGGGGTCATGGGTGCGAAAGCGGTGATCAAACAGGGGGGAAGCGACAAGTGGTGCGCCAAGATCCGCTCCTGGGAGGGCCGCGCATCACGCCGCGGTGGCTCTTCAGGTACAGACACAACCACTTGTTGGGCAGGAGTGGCCGCATCGACCCGAGGGTGCGTCGTGCGCTGATCCTCAAAGACGAGCAAACCAGGAATTGCCGCTGACGTTCAAAGCAGCTTGCTGTCGGGCACGGGCGGGGCGTCGGACGCGCCCCGCAGCATACACCTGACTGCCTCGAAGGCCTACGGTGGCAATGAGGGCCGCCCCGGTCATCAGCCCTTCCGGCTCGGCATATTCGCCCAAGCCGTAAGGCGCGAGGATCTTGTGGATAACTGGGCTTGTTCGTATCCCGCCCGAACCCAAAACCGTGGGCCATGGGGAGCGCGATAGAGCCTCACCCACTGGATTTCAGGTCGTTTGGCACATTGTGCCAACGGCTCTGACTTTGGGGCTGGCAACCGGCTCCTCGTCCGTCCCAAGGGCGTGAAGCAGCCATCCCCTCGCAAACTCCACATTCCTTGCTTCCACCTGGCCACCTTGCTTGAACACGACCAAGGTCAGTCGCCTGGACATCTCAACCGACTGGCAACAGTTTCGCCTTCACTTGTAGATCTAGCAGGATTTGTGTGATGTCGAAGCGGGGCCGGTATGACCTAGGTGCGATAATGCGCCGAGCATGGGAGATGGCTCGGGAGGCGGCATTCGCGGTTGGCGAGCGGGCACGGGCTCACCTTGCTGCCGCGATGCGCAGCGCGTGGGCCGAAGCCAAGTTGGCACTCGCGCCGACGAAGACGGAGCAGGATCGTCTCTCTCCGAGCGACATGATCGGACATGAGGACGCCTACCAAGGCCGGGTTCTAAAATATATCGGCATCAAGCCGTGGTCCTCGAAAGATGGATACGACAAGCGAGATTACATTATTTGCGAAATAGATGGAAAAGTAAAAGACAAAGGGCTGATGTATTTCCTTATATCCGGACAAGTTGACCTCTTTCACATTGAGGTTGATACCCTTTTTGGGAAGATTTGGTGCCACGACAACATTGAGGCCGAGCTTCTTGCCTGAGGTGACAAGCTCAAGGCGTCGTCATCCTCGTCCCTGAAAAGAGCGGACGGCCCTACCGTGCCGACGGACAACACAATGGGGTTCGGGGCCCGGGCGGCCTTGGCAGGCGAGCCTGGCGAGGGAGCGGCTACTTTGGGAAGGTCGAGAGCCTCGAACCCGGAGGCGAGCTTCCTAAGGACGATCGCCTTGGCGATCTGGTAGGCCCACTCCGGGGAGATCCGGAAACGGGCCTCCCGCAGTCTGTCACGGGGTATAGGTATGGTCTTTAGCCCGTCCCAGGGGGTGCGTCCGAGACCTCTCCCTGGGACGGATCGTCCCTCGGCACCTTTCCCCTTGTCCCCGGCCTCGACCCGCGGGACCATCACCCTCGTTGCGAATTCGCCCGTGCCTCCCGGACGTGCTGCCCCGGTTGCTCAGGCCCATCGAGAAGGCCCGGCGTGAACCATCCCCTGCCGACCCCCGCGGCCCGTCCCGCGTCCTCCGCGGAAATCCACCGGCTTCTCCTCGTCTCCCTCGTCTCGCCCTCCCTGCACGCCTCCCTCATCCTCCCGCCGGGCAGGAAGGGGATCGCGATCCTCGGCGCCCACCGGCCCGTGGTGGAGGCGGACGGCACGGAGGAGTGGCGCTGGCAGAGCATCGGCGCCGACGCCTCCGAGATCGAGGCCGCCGTTGCCGCCTTCCGTCCGAGCTTCGTCACCCTCAACGCCTTCACGAAGAAGGCCCGCCGGGGCCACGACGACTACCGCACGCACCCCTGCAAGCGGGTCGCCAACCTGGCGAGCTACGGCGCCGTCTGGGTCGACCTCGACCACTACCGCAAGCCAGCCTGGCACCACGCCACCGAGGGCGGCATCGTCTGGGAGGTCCGCGACCGTCTCGCCCGCGGCGGGCGCGCCGGCAACGCCATCCCGGACCCCTCCTACATCGTCCGGTCCGGCAACGGCTTCCACGTCGTCTGGCTCCTGGAGGCCGTGCCCCTGAAGGCCAGCAAGGCATGGACCGCGCTGCAGGCGATCCTCAACGGCCTCTTCGTCGACATGGGGCGGGACACGTCCGTGATGCCCGCCTCCGCCAACCTGAGGCTCGTCGGCACGATGAACGGCGGGGAGCCGGTCCGGATCGTCTGGCCGAGCCTCGTCGGCGAGATCCACCGCCACAGCTTCCGCACCCTTTGCCGCACCGCCTTTCCCTACAGCCCCGAGCAGGTCGCGACTTACCGGGTCGAGCAGGCCACCGCCAAGGCCGCCAGAAAGGCCGCTGCGGTCTCACGCGTCCGCTCCGGCCAGTCGCCCGTCCTCACCGGCGAGAGCTACTACCGGACACTCCAGCGCGACGTGGAGGCCCTCTGCCGCGGCCGCTTCCCGCACGGCGTCCCGAAGGGTGAGCGCAACACCTGGCTCATCGCCCTGGCTAAGACCTGGGCCTGGACCGCGAAGCCGGGCGTCCTGCGCCAACGGATCGCGGAGTGGGCGCCCCACCTCGGCCTGACGGTCGCCACCGCCCTTACGCAGGCCGGGACGGTCATCCGTCGGGCCGAGGCGCAGGACCGCTCCGCGGCGCCGCTGGGGCGCCGGGGCCGCTACCCCGTCGGTCCGAAGAAGCTCGCGATCGAGCTCGGCGTCACCGTGACGGAGGCCCAGCGCTTCGACCTGCGCATGATGATCCCGGCCTCGATGAAGCGGGACAGGGCGGCGGAGCGGCAGGAGAAGAGCCGCCGGGCCCGGGGCGTGAAGGCGCTCGACGGGATCCAGGGCGCGCGCCTCGCCGTCGGGCAGCAGGCCCTCGCCCTGATGGCGGAGGGGCTCACCCGGGCCGCCGTAATGGAGCGGCTCGGGGTGAAGAAGAGCTACCTCGACAAGGCCCTCGCCGAGGGCCGTGCGGTGGCCTCCGCGTCCGTCCTGCCCACGCCCAAGCGCCGCGCTCGCGAGGTCGCCGAGACCGCTCCCGAGCTGGTCGCCGACGTCGTGGCGGAGGGAGGGACCGTGCAGCGCGACAAGCTCGCCCGCGATGTGTCACGGTCTATTGCGCATGCGGAAGATGTTGTGCCGGTGCTTGAAGCCTGCGCCCCGTCCCCCTACCATGCGAGTGTTCACGACGTGGCAGCACCGCAGACGAACCCACGACCCGCTGCGCCCTCCGGGGCCGGCGGGTCGTTGCGTTCCGGGGCAGGCGATCCGCCCCGCACACAAATCGTCCCGCTCTTCCTGGCCCTCCTGCGCAAGCCCGCCTGACCTGGATCCTTGCTGCCCGGGGAGCGACGATCCGGGCATGTCCGAGATCGCCTCCGCTCCCGTCTCCGCCCGCAAGCGCACACCCGGCCCGATCGCCATCCTGGAGCGGAGGGCGGAGGAGGAGCGCCGGCGCGAGGACGCCGAGCGCAAGCGCCGGGAGCGGGCGGAACGCAGGGCCTCGGGCCTGCCGGATCCGCGCGAGCTCGACCGCGCCCTCGTCGACGCCATCAGGGATGCGCCCCTGACGGGCGCCCGGGGGGCTGGGGGCCGGACGCATCCCAACGCCGTCCACGTCCTCGGCATCGTCGGCCGGGCGGCCCATGCGCTGCAGCGGCGGGGGTATCTCCCGAACGCCACCGTCCCGGCCCTCGTCGCCCGCATCTCGCGCGACACCGTCGGTTAGCCCCGCCGGTCCCCGGGAAGGGACCGCGCCCGCCCCGGGCGATGTGTCGTCCGTCGCACGGCGGCCTTCAAGCCTGATCCTCCCTGGCACGCCTTGGCGCTCGTCTGCTGGAATAAGGGCCAGTTCATCGACGGCGCCGTCATCCAGGTCTCGCTCGACGGGGGCCTGACCTGGCAGCAGGGGACGGCGTTTCAGTGGGTCTTCAACAACGCGGCGCCGACGACGCGGGGAGCGCAGTACGCGGCGTTGCGCGCGGCGATCCAGCTCTTCATCGTCTGAGGACGTGCTGCAGGGCCCCTGGCCCGGGCTCGCGCACGACCTCCTCAATGATGTCGTAGAAGGGCAGCCGGGGTTCGTAGACGGCGACGTCCTCGGCCGCCGCGATGATCCGAGGCCGATCCCGCCCCGGCAGGATCAGGACCTCCGCGCTGCCCTGCGTCCGCACCCAGCGGGCCCCCTCCGCCTCGGAGATCTGCAACCGGGGCAGGTTGCCGAAGCGATCGAGGACGGCGTCGCGGCCGGGGACGAGGATGCCGCGGGGCACCGTCCCGGGGTCGCCGGGCTTCCGCTCGCCGCCGAAGACCTCCAGCGCGAGGTAGCGCGCCGCGGTGGGCAGGACATAGACGAGCGCGGCCGGTGCCTCGCACTGCAGCTTCCGGTATCGGAAGGCATTGAGCGTGAACGGGGTCGGCCGGTCGAAGACCTCGCCTGCGACCTCGCGCAGCCGTTTCCGAGCCGAGGCTGCCAGGTACAGGACCGCCGCGTCGAGGGCGCTCCTGAGCTCCTTCGCCCGCGTGATCCCGGCCCGCCTGAGGGCGCTGACGTCGAGTTTGATGCGGGTGCTGGCCATGTCCGGGAGGCTCGCCCCCTGCGACGACCAACACACCGGTTGCCCAAAAGCAGTGCCCCCTCGGGAGTGGATTTTGAGGCGAGGACCTGTCCCCCCGTTACTCCTAGATCCAGAATCGAGGCTACAGGCCCAAGAATCGAGTTTCCAATTCGGACGCCGTCCGGGCGATGGCCCCTCGGCGCCCGTGCGGGGCGCGCCCCGGGACGGCGCCGACACCGCATCCCGGAGGCCTCCGGGAGCGGCAGGCACATCCGGTCCGACGTCGGCCCGACGTGCGCTCGATTCGGGCGCACAGGGCAAGGCACAAGGGGCCAGGGGTTCGTTTACCGTCGATTGTGGATGGCTTCCCCAGATTCTTGACCCGGGACTCCGGCCAGGCCCACCTTGGGAGCACGAGATCGCCCCGCCCTGGAGACGTCCCCATGTCGCACCACGCCGCCCACATCACCGCGGACGTCTCGGGGCGGATGGCTCAAGGCCTGATGATGGGGCATTTCGCGGTCCAGGACCTCTTCCGCGCTGTCGAGACCGACCGCCGCCGGGGCGTCGACGCGGTCTCGGAACTCATCCACGAGCTCGCCCTCGCGCGCCAGCAGGCCACCGCGGCGCAGTTCGAGACCGCCCGCCTCCGCCGTGAGCTCGTCTCATGCGCGAGGGCGATCGGTGCCGAGCGAGAGCGCGCCAATCGAGCGGAGCACGCCCTCTCGCACGTCCTCGCGGCAGTCAGGGACCGCGCATGAAAAAGCCCGCCGGGGTGACCGGCGGGCTCGGGGTAAGTGGGGCGGCCCGCTTCTAGCGGCGCAGGCCGTAGCTGTATGCGGGCGTTGTCCCGAGCTCTGCCAGCAGCTCGGCCACGTCGATCGAGCGGCTCGGCCCCCCGGTCCCGCCCTTGGCGCCCTTGCCGGTGATCCCCGCCGGCACAGCGTCCGCGACGACCGGCGGTAGGCGGAACGGGCCAAGTGCCGTAGACCCGCCAAGGCCGGCGTTGATGTGGCGCTGCAGCCGGCTCGCGGGGCAGCCGAGAACTTCGCCGAGCTGCGTCGCGTCGAGCCCGGCGACCCATGCCGCGAGGGGGCTCGGGAGCGGATCGACTGGGGCGTGCTGCTCGTGCGTGAAGAGCCGCGCTCGGGCGTGCCGCTGCACGAGCTCCGCCATCGGGCATGGCTTGCGCACGACCGGCGTGAGGGGCTCGCTCGGCTCGTCGCGGCGGACGGCGTCGAGGGCGGCCGCCGCAACGCTCGACGCTGTCGGCTTGGGCTGCCAGCCAAGCAGCGTAAGCGGTAGCAGCAAGATCTCCAGCATCATGTGCAGGATCGTCGCGAGCAACCGTCCCAGAAACCGCATCGTGTCCTCCTCTCTCTCGGGGTGATCGTCCGCCTCAGACCAGCAAGGCGCCAGCCGGCGCGCCGGGTTTGGCCCGCCGGCGCCGCTTCGGGGCCTCGCCGAACAGGCGGACGTTGAGCTCGTCGGCGAGTTGCAGCCGGTGTCCCTGCAGCAGCGCGAGGGCGTGCGCGCCTTCGCCCTGGTCGAGGGCCTCGCGCTCCGAGAGGACGTGCCCGGTCCAGCACGTCGCCTGCGACCAGCCGATCGAGTTGCGATCGGCTGCCCAGTCCGTGTCGAGCGAGCTCAAATGCTGGCAGGCCTCCAGGGCGGCCACTCGGACGGCCGGATCCGCGGCCCGGGCGAACCACAGCGCCGGGGCCGGCCGGCCGAGGCGCTCCGCGGCCCGGCGGACGTTGGCCTTGGCGTTCGAGAGGTAGCGCTCTGCCGCCCGGAGACCCCAGCTCGTCCAGGCTTCCAGCGCGGCGAGGTCGCGCGCTTCGGTGAGGGACCGACCCAGCGCCCACGGGCGCTCGGCGAGCAGGCGGGCGAGCTCGGCGCGAATCGGAGGAGCTGAAATTTCGGTTGAGGCGACGTCGCGCTCGTGGCGCTCCTGCTCCCGGCGAGCCTTCTCCTCGCGCTCGGCGGCCGCCTCGGCGACGACGCGGTCGACCTCGGCGCGGAGGGCGTCCGCGTCGAAGGTCACCCCGGTGTTCCACCAGCAGGGGAGCAGGCGGCTCTCGCCGTGGCCGCGGTCGGTCCAGCTGTAGCCAGCGCCGACCATGAGGCCGCGAGCCCGCGAGTAGGCATCGGTGAAGGCGAGGGTCGGTTGGGCGGCGACCCACAGGGTCAGGTCGTGGCCGTAGCGCCGGTGCGTGCCGGCGTTCGTCCAATCGGTGCCGAAGTCGATCGGCGGGCGGGTCATGGGGGCTCTCGGGAAACCTTGGTGACAGGCAAATTCGCCCGGTTCGCTGATACGCGGACAAGCGAAGCATCCGCCTCCTGATAGAATTACGCAAGAACAAAATCGGAGTAACGAATTTCTCAAGGACTGTAACGCTTTTCTTGAGCTTGGAAACGCTATCTGAAAGCCGCGATGTCTGCGATCATGCCGATGATTTAGTGCGCAAAACCTGAAAAGTTTCGATCTAATGCTTGACGGACCCGACCGACGCGCCGATCTTAGCTGCGACGCGGATACGCGACCGAGCGTACGGCGAGCGCATGGAGGGCATCGTGGCGGACGGGTCGAGCGAGGAGGCGCCGGCGCGGCCGGTGGAGGACGAAGGGGCGGTCGACGCGCTCGCGCAGCTGGAGGAGGCGATCCACGCCGCCGGCAGCGCGGCGGCGTGGGCGGCCGCGGCGGAGATCTCGCCGGCCTACGTGTCGGACGTGCGCCTCGGCCGCCGCGCGCCGGGGGCGGCGGTCCTGCGCGCCCTCCGTCTGCAGCGTGTCGTCAGCTACGTGCCGGTCGGGGAGGCGCGCCCGTGATCGACCTCACCGGATACCACTACGCGCCCAATGTCGATGTCGAGCCGGACCCGCCTGAGCCCACGTTCGCCGAGGGCGGGGTCGTCCGCCGACACACCGCCAGGAAGGCGCTCTGGTGCGAGGGCTGTCCGATCGACCGCGGCATCATGCCGGGCGAGCGGTACGCGGTGTTCGTCGGCCTCGACGGGTGGGGCGACTTCTTCTGCGAGCGCTCCTGCACCGCCATGTCGGACGCCTGCCGCGCCGCCCTGCCGCCGCTCCCGGCCCCGGCCGCCCCGCGGGGGCCGTGCGTGCCGCTCGGCGACGACGAACACCTGCCCTTCTGAAGGAGCCCCAGCATGGGCCGCGTCCGAGACGAATACTTCGCTTCCCTCTCGCCCGAGGAGGAGCGCGAGCTCCACGAGCGTGAGGCCTCGTGGCCCGGCTCCGACGAGCCGGATCCGGGCCTGGCCGACGAGCCCGAGCTGCCGTTCCCGGAGCCGCCGCGCCAGCGGGAGATCTTCCCGACCGGCGATGACATCCCGTTCTGAGGAGACGACGATGACGCAGGAAGATCACGACGCCATCGAGCGCGAGCGCGCGGCGCTGTTGGAGGCCTTCGACCGCGCGCTCGCGGCCGGCGGCTACGGCCCGGACCGCTACGTGACGTGGAACGCCCTCGTGAACCGGGACGTGCTGGCCCTCTTCCGGGGCTACGACTGGCTCGGGCCCGAGGAGCTTGCCACGGCCTACGTCTCCCGCGTCGCGCGCCGCGCGTACCTCATCGCGAACCCGCACGCCGCCTGGCGCAACGCGGGCAACTTGATCCACTACGCGCTGCGGCTCAGCCTCGTCGCAGAGGTGGCGAACCCCGCCCGCGGCCGCGGCTGGCGGCTCGTCCATGATGAGGTGCAGTGGGTCGTCGAGGGCGAGGGCGCCAAGCGGCACGCGCGCCAGATCCGCGGGCTCCCGCCCGAGGAGCAGGCGGCGGAGGACCGGCGGCAGGCCAGGCTCGCGAAGCTCGCGGCCACCCTCGATCGAAAGGCGCGCCTAGCCGCCGACGAGCCGATCGCGAAGACGATCGCCGAGATCCTGCGGTACGCCCCGGACTTCGTCGTGCCGGAGAACTGGGCCCGCACTGGCCCGGTGCCGGCCTGGGCTGTGGGCCTCCCCCTCGCCGAGGCGGCCGCCATCGTGCGGGAGGCGCACCACGCGGCGGAGACGCCGCGGCGCCGGTTGCGGTCGTGGGTCCCCGCGCTCGGGAACGCGGCCGACAACGCCTGCGCGCTCTACCACGAGACCAACCGCCGGGCTGTCGCGCGACCGGCTCCCGCCGCGATCCCTGCCGACGACACCGCCGCCCTGGAGGCTATGCTGTGATCCGTGTCCCGCTCAGCCCAATCAACCTGCGCTGCAAAGACGGCGCCGTCATCAGCATCCTCGACCCGCTCCGCCGGCTCGATCCCTCCCAGGAGGAAGAGACCTTCATCGTTGACCCGGGGGTCCGCATGCGCGCCGTGCCGGAGGACCCCGCCGTCGAGGCGAGCGGCCTCGCGCGCTACTGGCGCAGCCACGACCGCCGCGAGGGCAACGACGCGCTCTACGCCTGCGTCCCGGTGGCGATGGTCCGCGCCTTCATCCGCCTGCACGGTGGGTTCGCCGAGGCCGGCGAGGAGGCCCTGGCCGAGCTGAAGCGCGCCGGCGAGGCGGAGAAGGCCGCCCCCGCTCCCAAGCAGCCTGCCCCGGTGGTCGAGGAGGCCGCCCTCGGCAGCCCTTTTCCGCTGAGGGGGGAGCCGTGGTGGCCAGGGGGCCCGCGCCCGAGGCTGTGCCCGGGCCATCGGGTCAACATGAGCTGGAGCCAGCTCCGCGCATCGAGCTCGACGCCCTGACCCCCGCGGTGATCGAGGCGCAAAAGGCTCTCGCGGAGTTCGACGCGGGCTTCCTCTTCCAGGGCCGCGAGCCGGCGCACCGCGGCGAGGTCCTCGACACGTGGTACCGCAGGGCCGCGAAGGGCGCCGGGATCGGGTCGCGATTGGTGATCGCGACGCACGACAGATTCGCGCGGCACCCCCTGCGCGAGGAGGCCCTAGACCTGCGGGCGCGCCTGCTGGCCGTGGCCGAGGAGGCCTACCGCGAGCTGCCCCGTGCGCAGAAGCGCGCGAACTGGATCCGGGGCGCCTGATCGAGATGGAGGAGTAGCCATGGCCCGTCCCCCGCTGCCCGCCCACGACCTCGACGCCCACCGCGCGTGGGTCGCCGAGACCGTGGCGGCCCCGTTCCGCCGGCCGCGCGAGCTCGCGCGCCTGGTGCACTCGAAAGCCGAAAAGCCCCCCGCGCCTGAGCGCCCGCGCGACCTCTTCGACATGATGGAGGCGCCCCAGTCGTCGGTCCCGGCACCCGAGCCGGAGCCCGCGGCCCGGGACGACGGGAGCCCGTGGTACGTGAAGCAGGGGCTCCCGATCGACGAGGTCCTCAGGCACCATTTCGGCGCAGCGATCTCGCCGCCGAGCCCGCTCGCGCTGAAGCGCGCCCGGCTCAAGCGCGAGCGGGCAGAGGCCGCGATCGCCGCGCGGGCCGCCGCGCAGGCTGCCGCGGTCGAGGACGAGAAGGAAGACGAGGAGGAGAAGGCGGAGACCCCGGCCCCCGAGCCGACGCCGGAGCCCGAGGCGCCGCCCGCAGCGGGCGAGGCAGGCCCTGCACCGGCTGCGGCACCCGCCCTCGCGCTGACCTTCGACATGGGCTTCTGGACGAAGGCCCACGCCGAGGACCGCATCGAGTTCGAGCCGGCCCTCGGCAAGCCGCACCGGGTGGCGTGCCCGCCCTTCCATCTGCACGACGAGGAGCGCGCCGAGCCGATCGACGAGTTTCTCGGGCAGGTCGTCGGCGTCGAGCACGGCCGAGCGCTTCTGTTCCGGCGCCGGGATCCCGACGTCATAGACGGGTGCGAGGTCGGGCAGCGCTACATTCTGATGCGGTTTTGGCGCGACGACACGGGCGAGGTCTGGTCGATGCCCGTACGGGGCGACGACGCCGACGCCGTGCGGGTAGCGATCTGGCGGACGGTGAACCTCTACCGCCGGAACCGGGGCGGCTCGGGCTAGCCGCCCTCGTCCAGGCGCTCGCACAGAACCGACGAGTACGTCGCACCGTCCGGGCAATCCCCAAGCCTGGCCGGCCTGTACCGGGGGCGCATGCAGCAGCTGAAATAAGCCACCGTAACCGGCGGTCGGGGGTCCCCCGGCCGCCGATGCGCGTTCGCCTCCGCCGCGCGGCGCTCCGCCTCGTTGCGGGAGATCGCGAGGTTCATCCGCCCGCACGTCCGGCAGGTCACTGCTCCCGCGGGGGGCTCGCTGTAGGTGTAGGATCCGCGCATCACGCCGCGAGCCTCCGGAGAGTGCGCTCGTCGGCGGTGGCGATCTCCTCCTCCAGGGGGCCGGCATGCGTCGCGAGGTGCTCCCGGATCTCGCGCAGGGTGACCGGCCGGTACGCCCACCGGTCAACCCCGATGTCGCAGGAATGCCGCGTATCCTGGATGGCGCCGTGAGTGTGGCCGTAGAGGGCGATGGTCCCGCCGTGCATGCCGGGCCAGCTCCTGCAGGGGTAGTGGCTCAGGAAGAGTTGCGTCTTCTCCAGGGTCACTCGGACGATGTCGCGCGGGGGCGAGGCCCACGGAAGGTCGGTCGTCTTGCGGCAGTCATGATTGCCGATGATGAGGTGCTTCTTGCCTCGGAGCTCGCCGAATACTCGGCGCAGTTCACGGGCCGACAGCCCGATGCTGAAGTCTCCCAGCACGTAGACGTCGTCAGCGTCGGTGATCCGATTGTTCCATGCCGCAACGAGGCCCCGGTCGTGTTCGGCGATCGACCGGAAGGGGCGGCGGCAGTAGTCGAGAACCTGAGAATGGCCGAGATGCAGGTCTGCGGTGACGTAGACGGGCACGGTGCCCTCCCTCGAACGGAACACGTGACCGTCCGCAAAGGCGGACGGCGGGTGGCTGGCCTCAGGCCGGCAAGCGTTTCGGGAGGGGAGCGTGCGTCATGGGGCGATCCTCGGAGATCCTAGGTCGCCCCGCAAGGGGCGAACCAGGGCACGGTTAGCCCTTCCCCGGCCTGCAGGGAGGGGGCGTGATTCGAGGGAGCGTTGTATCCCTGTTGTATCCCGCCGTCCCGGAGGCAACGCGAAGCGCGTGAAGAGCGCCTCGCAAGGGACTGTAGGACTTGGGGAAAGTGATTGGAGCGGGCGATCGGGATCGAACCGACGACATTCAGCTTGGGAAGCTGACGTTCTACCACTGAACTACGCCCGCATACCGGCATTCTGTTAGCGTCCCGGGGGCGTGGAGTCCATCCGGAAAATGTGGCGCGGCCCGGCCGGGGCCGCCGGCGGGGAGGGGGGATGGCGGTCTTCTTCACCAGCGACACGCATTTCGGCGATCCGCGCATCCTCCGCCTCGACCGGCGGCCCTTCGCGGATCTCGCAGCGCACGATGCGGCCTTGGTCGCGGGGTGGAACGCGCGGGTGGGGCCGGAGGACGAGGTCTGGCATCTCGGCGACTTCGCCCTCGGCCCGCCGCCGGAACGGGTGCGGGCGATCCTCGACGGCCTCAACGGCACCAAGCGCCTCATCGTCGGCAACAACGACGGCCCGGACACCCGCGCGGCGCCCGGCTGGGCCTGGACCGGGACCTACGCCGAGACCGTCGTGGCGGGCCGCGCCCTCGTTCTCTGCCACTACGCCTTCCGGACCTGGAACGGCATCGGGCGCGGCGCCCTCAACCTGCACGGCCACTCGCACGGGCAGTTGCGGCCGGTCCCGAAGCAGTACGACGTCGGGGTGGATGCGCAGGGCTTCGTGCCCGTCACCCTGGACGAGATCCTGGTCTCGCGGCGGCGCAACAGAAACAGCACCGGCCCGGAACCATCGGCGTAGCTCTGCCGTTTCAGCAGCAACGAAAGGCGGTCCCGGCCGCCTCGATCCTCAAGTGTTCGGATCGGCCTGTTCTTCCGATCCACTGGCGCACAACCCGAGGGTGGCGCGTCGCGCGCGGGCGGATCTTGCCGTCCGTGTCGTTCGGGCCACGCTCCGTGAAATGGTCGAGTCCCATGGTGTCCAAGAGCAACTTCCTGAGCGTCGGGCTCGCCGCGTGCGGCCTGCTCCTCACCGCCGAGGCCGCCTTGTCCGCCCCGGCCTGCATCGAGGCCCGCCGCAAGGTCGACGAGGCCGTCGCCCTGCGTTTCCAGGCCCGCCAGGAGGCCCGGATCGGCAATCACGACCGGGTCTGCGACACCCTCGACGAGGTCGGTGACCGCTACAACGACGCCCGCGACGCCTTCGAGGATTGCGGGGCGGGCGTGGTGGCCATCGATCTGCGCAGCGAATTGCGCAATCTCCGCATCGCCAAGCGCGTCAACCGCTGCGACTGACCGGTCGCCGACCTTCCGAGCGCGTCCCTGTGCGTCGCCGCACAGCCGCGCTTCTCCCTTCACGCCATCGTAACCCCAGAGCGCGACTCGCCGCGGTCGCCGACAGGATCCGCCATGACCACCGACAGCCAGATCTCGACCCCCACCGGCCCCTCCTTCGCCGCGGCCCTGTGCGGCTTCATCAGCACCACGGCGGCCACCACCGCCCTGATGTTCCTGCTCAGCAGCGTCTGAGCCTCAACAGCGTCGGAGCGCCCCGGGCCGACGGAGGCCCGGCCCGCGGCCGGCGCCCCTCAGGGGGCGATCGACCAGAACCGCCGCGGGGAGAGCAGCATCTCCGTCGAGCCGACCTTGCCCTGGACCGGCACCGGCGGGCAGGCCGGCTCGGGCCGGGGCTGCGTCGGAGCCGGCGCTGCGGCGAGCAGGGCCGGCCGCAGGCCCAGCCGGGCCTGCATCTCGGGATGGCGCACGGCCGTGATCGTGGCGATGCAGGCGACGAGGGCGCCCGCGGCCGCGCCGAGCAGAAAGTTCATCATCCCTTCGCGTTCCTGAGGATCGCTGCCGGCCCGCGGCGCTTCCCGACCCCCGGACGGTTCCGCCTGCAAGCGGGCGGCATTACGGCAGAGGCTCGCTTACCTCGCATTAACAGCGCTGTGTGAATTCTCGGCCCCCACATCGCGCATCCGGGCGAGCGAGCCGAGGGCCATTTCCATGATGTATGCGGCGAACGCCTACGCGAGGACTTCGCAGAGCGCCGTGAGCCCGCGTGAGGCGGAGGCCGCGGTCCTGATGAAGGCCGCCCGGCAGCTTCAGGCCGTGCAGGACGACTGGACGAATCAGGCCGGCGCCCTCAACGCCGCGCTCGTCTTCAACCAGAAGGTCTGGACGGTGATCGCCACCGCCGCCACCGATGCGGACAGCCCGCTGCCGGCCGACATCCAGCGCAACATCGCCGATCTCGCGGTCTTCGTGTTCCGGCGCGTCATCGACACCATGGCCGATCCGCGGCCCGAGAAGCTCGCCGCGCTGATCTCGATCAACCACCACCTCGCCGCCGGGCTCAGCACGCGTTGAAGGCCCGCCCCGCCCGCGGGGCTGTCGCGGGCCGCCGAGGGGGGTTATGCGAGGACGCTCCGCATCGCCCGACGGGTGGTCGGCGCGTAGAGGGAGGCTCGGGCGTGAGGATCGCGAAACGCTGCGTCTGCTGCGGGAGCGCCGATCTCGCCCGCTCGCCCGCGGTGCTGATGCCCTTCGTCGCCGCGCGGGCGTTCGGCTGGGAGAGCGTGGAGATCACCCCGGACTGGGGCCTGCGCGACCTGCCGGCCGGCTGGGCCCACAGCCTGTGCGCGACCCTCGCCTGCGACGCTTGCGGCCTGCTCTTCCTCGACATGCGCTTCGACGATGCGGAGATGGCCGCCCTCTACGCCGATTATCGCGGGCCCGCCTACCGGACCCTGCGCGAGCGGTTCGAGCCCGGCTACGGCGCCCGCAACGCCATCCTGGAAGCGGGCTCGACCTACATTCCCGCCATCGAGGCGCTCCTCGCGGGTCATCTGCCGGCCGCCCCGCGGGTGCTGGACTGGGGCGGCGATACCGGGCTCAACACGCCCTTCCGCGATGGGGCCGCCCTGCACCACGTCCACGAGATCTCGGACCGGCCCCTCGTGCCCGGCGCGGCGCGGGTGAGCGCGGCGGAGGCCGCCCGCAACACCTACGACCTCGTCGTCTCCGCGCAGGTGCTCGAGCACGTCCCCGACCCGCGCGCCACCGTGCGGGCCATGGCGGCGGCGGTCGGCCCGGAGACGCTCCTCTACGTCGAGGTCCCGCACGAGACCCTGATGCGGGAGGCGGCGGATCCGGAGGCGCGGCGCCTGAGCAAGCGCCACTGGCACGAGCACGTCAACTTCTTCACGGAGGCGTCCCTGCGCGCGGTGCTGGCCTCGGCCGGCCTCGCCGTCCTGCGATGCCTGTCCCACCCCGTCGAGGCGGGGGGCCGGGTCGGCCACGTCTTCTCGGTGCTGGCCCGGCGGGAACCCTCACAGCCCGCGGCCCCCGGAACGGCCAGGAACACGCCATGAGAGAGTCCGACATCTTCCAGAACCTCTTCGTTCTGGAACTCGCCAACAACCACTGGGGCCGGCTCGATCGCGGCCTGAAGATCATCCGCGATTTCGGGCAGGTCTCGCGCTTCAACGGGGTGCGCGCCGCCCTGAAGCTGCAGTTCCGCGACGTGGATGCCTTCATCCACAAGGACTTCCGCGAGCGCACGGACATCCGCTACGTCAAGAAGACCGTCGACACGGCCATGGGCTGGGATTGCTACCGCCAGATGGTCGAGGCCGTGCGCAGCTGGAGCATGGTCACCATGGCCACGCCCTTCGACGAGGTCTCGGTCGACAAGTGCGTCGAGTTCGGCGTGCAGATCATCAAGATCGCCAGTTCCGACATCAAGGACTGGGCGCTCATCGAGAAGATCGCCGCCACCCGCAAGCCGACCATCATGTCCACCGGCGGCTCCTCCCTGAAGGACGTCGACGACGTGGTGGCCTTCTTCAACAAGCGCCGCATCCCGCTCGCCGTGAACCACTGCGTCTCGATCTATCCGTCCGAGGACGGGGAGCTCGAACTCAACCAGATCGACTTCCTGCGCCAGCGCTATCCCGACAACGTGATCGGCTTCTCGACCCACGAGTGCCGGGACTGGACCAGCTCGATCATGATCGCCTACGCCAAGGGCGCGCAGACCTTCGAGCGGCACGTGGACATCGACGCGGACGGGATCCCGGTCTCGCCCTACTGCTCCCTGCCCGAGCAGATCGACGTCTGGTTCCGGGCCTTCAAGAAGGCGCAGGAGATGTGCGGCGGCGCGAGCACGGCCAAGCGCGTGCCGCCGGAGAAGGAGATCCGCTATCTCGACGCCCTCGTGCGCGGCGTCTACGCGCGGCGCCCCCTGAAGGCCGGGGAGCGGATCGGCACCGACAACGTCTACTTCGCGATTCCCCTGCAGCAGGGCCAGATCTCCTGCCGGGAACTCGTGAGCGGCGAGGTGCTGCGCGCGGACGTGCCCGCGGACGGGCCGATCCTCCTCGACGCCATCGAGAGCCCGTTCGGCGAGGGATCCCTCCTGAGCCAGACCATCGCCCGGCGCGGCATCCCCGCGGGCTGAGCCCCGCCCACAGCGAGCCGACCATGCGCGTCGCCGACCTCATCGCCGACCTCGCCGTGAAGGCCGGGATCCGGCAGTGCTTCACCGTCACCGGCGGGGGCGCGATGCACCTGAACGACGCCTTCGCGCGCGCGCCCGGCCTCGCGGTACAGTACATGCACCACGAGCAGGCCTGCGCCATGGCGGCGGAGGGCTATGCCCGCATCGCGGGCACCATGGCCCTGGTCAACGTGACCACGGGCCCCGGGGGCATCAACGCCCTGAACGGGGTGTTCGGCGCCTATACCGATTCGGTGCCGATGCTGGTGATCTCGGGCCAGGTGAAGCGCGAGACCGTGGCGGCCCTCCAGAACCTGCCCCTGCGCCAGCTCGGCGACCAGGAGGTCGACATCCTGGGGATGGTGCGCGGCATCACGAAGTTCAGCGCCGCCCTGAACGACCCGGCCGACACCGCCCAGATCATCGAACGGGCGATCTGGATCGCCCGCAGCGGCCGGCCGGGTCCGGTCTGGATCGACGTCCCCATCGACGTGCAGGCCGCGCAGGTCGACCCCGCCGCCCTGCGCCGCTTCGCGCCCGCGGGCCCCGCGAGCCACCCGAACGAGGAGGGGCAGATCGCCGGGGAGGCACTGCGCGCGGCCGCGTCCGAGGTGCTCGAACGCCTGCGCGCGGCCGAGCGCCCGGTCCTGATGCCCGGCAGCGGCGTGCGGGCGGCGGGCGCCGAGGATCTGTTCGCCCGCCTCGTCGCCCGGCTCGGCCTGCCCGTGGCGCCGGCCTTCAACGCCCACGACCTCCTCACCGACGACGACCCGCACCTCGCCGGCTGGCCCGGCACGATCGGCGACCGGGCCGGCAACTTCGCGGTCCAGAACAGCGACGTGCTGCTGGTGCTGGGCTGCCGCCTGAACATCCGCCAGATCAGCTACAACTGGACCGCCTTCGCCCGCCATGCCTGGAAGGCGATGGTCGACATCGACGGGGCGGAACTGCGCAAGGGCACCCTGTCCATCGATCTGCCCGTGCAGGCCGACCTGCGCGCCTTCCTCGCCTGCCTCCTCGACCTCGCCGAGGACGACGCGCCGGCCCCCGCCCATGGCCGCTACCTCGCCTGGTGCCGGGAGCGGCGGGCGCGCTACCCGGCGAACCTGCCCGACTATGCCCGGCGCGAGAGCCCGGTGAACCCCTACGCCTTCATGGGCCGCCTGTGGGACCGCCTCGCGGAGGGCGACCACGTGGTGGCGGCCAACGCCACCGCCTGCATCGTCGCCTTCCAGACGGCCCGGCTGAAGCGCGGCCAGCGCCTGTTCTCGAATTCGGGCTCCGCCTCGATGGGCTACGATCTGCCGGCCGCGGTCGGCGCGGCGCGGGCGGGCACGGGCGGGCGCACGATCTGCCTCGCGGGCGACGGCAGCATCATGATGAACCTGCAGGAGTTGCAGACGGTCGCCGACAGCGGCCTGCCCATCAAGATCTTCCTCCTCAACAATGCCGGCTACTCCTCCATCCGGCAGTCGCAGCAGGCCTGGTTCCCGGACAACCTCACCGGCTGCGAGCCCGGCAACGGCATCGGCCTGCCCGATTTCCTGAAGGTGGCCGCCGCCTTCGGCATTCCCGCCCGGCGCGTCACCGCGCTGTCGGAGGCCGACGCCCTGATCGACGCCACCCTGGCGGAGGCGGGCCCGAGCATGTGCGAGGTGATGCTCGATCCCGCCCAGCCCTTCGCCCCGAAGCTCTCCTCGCGGCGCCTGGAGGACGGCCGCATGGTCTCGGCGCCCCTGGAGGACATGGCCCCGTTCCTGTCGCGGGAGGAGCTGGCCGAGAACCTGCTGATCCCGCCGGCCGAGGCGTGAGCGTGGCCGCCATCGACGCGCGCGACCTCGACGCCGCCCTCGCGCGGGCGGAGCCCGACCTGCGGGCGCTTCACGGGGCCCGGGTCTTCCTCACGGGCGGGACAGGCTTCTTCGGGCGCTGGCTGCTGGCGCTCCTCGGGCACGGGCAGGCCCGGCTCGGCCTCGATCTCGCCGTCACCCTGCTCACGCGGGATGCCCGGGCGTTCGCGGCGCGCCATCCAACCCTCGCCGGCGCATCCTTCCTGCGCCCGCATCCGGGGGACGTGCGCGATTTCGCGCCGCCGGCCGGCGCGTTCAGCCACGTCATCCACGCGGCGACCGATACGAGCGCCGCGGCGGATCGGGACCGGATGGGCCAGATCGCCACGATCGTGGACGGCACCCGCCGCGTGCTCGATCTCCCGGGCGGCCCGCGCCTGCTCTATCTCAGTTCCGGCGCCGTCTACGGGCGCCAGCCCGCGGACCTGCCGCTGATCCCGGAGGACCACCCGGGCGCCTGCGATCCCGGCGATCCGCGCTCCGCCTACGGCAGCGCCAAGCGGCTCGCCGAGCAGATCTGCGCCGTCGCCAGCGCCGAGGGGCGGGCCGCCTGCGTCACCGCCCGCTGCTTCGCCTTCGTCGGGCCGGGCCTGCCCCTCGACGGCCACTTCGCCATCGGCAACTTCATCCGCGACGCCGTGGCCGGGGGCGAGGTCCGGGTCGCGGGCGACGGCACGGCCCTGCGCTCCTACCTCTACGCGGGCGATCTCGCGGTCTGGCTCCTGGCCCTCCTCGTGCGCGGCCGGCCCGGGAGCACCTACAATGTCGGCTCGGATGCCGGCCTCAGCATCGCCGAACTGGCGCACCGGGTCGCCCGCCTCGTCCCCTGCGCGGGGGTGCGGATCGCGGGCGTCCCCGAGCCCGACGCGCAGCGCAGCCGCTACCTGCCCGACATCGCCAGGGCGCGGCGGGACCTCGGCCTCGACGTCTGGACATCCCTGGACGCGGCGATCCTGCGCACGGCGGAGGCCGCCCGCCGTGGATGAGCCGGCCACCTTCCGCGACCTGCGCCGGCGGCTCGCCGCCCTGGAGCCGCCGGCGCCCCTGAACGCGCCCTGCCACATCTACGGCGCGGGCGGCTTCGGCCGCCGCGTGGCGCGCGCGCTCCGGCGCGGCGGCCACGCCGTGCTCGGCTTCATCGACCGCCGGGCCGCAGCCCTCGGCGAAGTGGACGGGCTGCCCTGCCGCGACCCGGCGAGCCTCGATCCCGCGGATCTGCGCGGCAGCGCCTACATCCACGGCCTGATGAACGATTACGCGCCCTCCGCGGAGGTCGCCGCCTGGGCCGAGGCGCAGGGCTTCGCGCGCCTCGTCTTCCCCGCCGACCTCGTCGCCCTCGGCCTCGATCTCGACCATTACTGGCTCACGGGAGGCGGGACGACGCTTGCCGCCCTCGACCGGATCGAGGACCTGCACGACCGGCTGGCGGATGAGGCGAGCCGCGCGCTCCTGCGCGCCGTCCTCGCCTACCGCCTGGAGACCGATCCGCGCCGCCACCCGCCGGTGGACCGGGCCGGCATCTACCGGCCGGACTTCCTCGACCTCCACGCCGCGCCGGTGACCTTCGTGGACGGGGGCGCCTTCACCGGGGACAGCCTCGCCGGGCTCGTCGCGGCGGGCGTGCCGGTGGGGCACTGGCTCGCCTTCGAGCCCGACCCCGACAACATGGAGCGCTTGGCCGAGACCGCCCGCGCCACCTCTCGGCGGATCGGCGATTGCCGCCTCGTCCGCGCCGGGCTCGCCGAGCGCGCCGGCACCGCCCGGTTCAGCGCGCGGGACGGCGCGGCCTCGCGCGTGGCGGAAGAGGGGATCGCCATCGATCTCGTGGCGCTCGACGCGGTCTGCCCGCCGACGGACCGGCTCTACGTCAAGCTCGACGTGGAGGGCATGGAGGCCGCCGCGCTGCGCGGCATGGCCGGCCATCTCGGCCGGCGGCCGATGCTCGCGGTGAGCGCCTATCACCGGCCGGCCGACCTCTGGGAGTTGCCGGCCCTCGTCGGGACGCTCTATCCCCGGCCGGTCCTGCGCCTGCGCCAGCACGGGCACCACGCCTTCGACACGGTGCTCTACGCGACGCCGGATTAGAGCGCTCTCCGCCGAAATGGGCGATGGTTCGGCGCAAGAGCGCGCGCGCAAGGACAACAACTCAGAGCCGCACGGGCCTTTGTTCAAGCCGGCTCGGATTGGGCGAGATCGCTCTCGTGCTGGACGAGGCGCCGGCCGAGCTTGATCGCGCGGTGGTATTCCTGCGCCGCGATGGCGTCGTGGATGGCGAGGAGATAGGGGCCGGCGCTCGGCATCCGGTGCAGCAGTTCGGTGGATTGCTGCACGAACAGGTTCTCGGGCTCGGCCGGATCCTCCGTGAGGTAGAGGACCTGGAGCGTGACGCAGAGCTGCTTGCAGGCCGTGTCCGCCTCGCTCTCGCGGATGATCTCGCTCTCGCGCAGGAACTTGCAGCGTCCCTCCACGAGAAGCGTCGCCTTGCGGTCGAGATTCCGGATCAGGGCGCCGTTGATGATCAGGCGCTCGGAGGGCTTCAGCTCGATCTTGAGAGGCATGGCGGGCTCCGGCTGGCTCGGACGCGCTGACTTCCCGCCGAGCCGGCATCCGTCCGGCGAGAGGGCGCTCCGGTCGCCACCCTGGTGAGATCTCGTTAACGATGCTTGAAAGAATCCCCTCGCGACCTGCCGGATCGGGGCCGAAATCGGGGAAAGCACGGAATCGAGCGGTTCCGTTTAAGATCTCGGCAGCCCGCTTCGTGGTCTCTGTCAGGTGCCGTCAGAAAGACGGTTGCTTGATCAATATGGATCACGAGCCATGGCCTCCGCTGTCACGCTTTCCGCTGCCACCCGTCAGAACCTGCTCTCGCTGCAGGACACCTCCTCGCTGACGGCCACCACCCAGAACCGCCTCTCCACCGGCAAGAAGGTCTCCTCGGCGCTGGACAGCCCGGTGAACTTCTTCACCGCGCAGTCGCTGTCGAACCGCTCGTCCGACCTCGGCACGCTGCTGGACAACATCTCGAACGGCGTCCAGGCGATCCAGGCGGCCAACCAGGGCCTCACCTCGATCCAGAAGCTCGTGGACTCGGCCAAGTCGACCGCCAACCAGGCGCTCGCCACGCAGATCACCACGACGGGCACCGCGAGCAGCACCTTCTCGACGAACACCACCGCCAGCACCACGATCAACCTGTTCGCCAACGGCAAGGCCTTCTCGGCGACGATCGCCCAGAGCGCCAGCATCGACGCGGCGCTCACCGCCCTGAACTCGGCCGCCACCACCGCGGGCGTGGGCAACATCTTCTCGAAGGACACGGCCGGCACCAAGGTCGTGCTGAGCGCCAGCGCCGACATCGAGTTCGCCGACGGCACCAGCCAGACCGCGCTCGGCTTCACCACCGGCACGGGCTCCTCGGCCTCCTACGGCACCACGGGCTCGGCGGTGACGGGCGTGCCTCAGGCCAAGGAGCTCACGGTCACCGGCGTGAAGGAGCGCGCCACGCTCGCGGCGCAGTACAACAGCCTCCTCACCCAGATCGACCAGCTCGCCCGCGATGCGAGCTACAACGGCGTCAACCTGCTCTCCAGCAACGCCACCACCAACAAGCTGCACATCGCCTTCAACGAGAAGGACACCTCGAACCTCGACGTGCAGGGCGTCGATGCCACCTCGCTCGGCCTCGGCCTGAATTCCGTCAACGGCGTGTCGGGCCAGAACGCCAACGTCGGCAACTTCCTCCTCGACACCGACATCAAGTCCACGGCCGCGACGCTCACCTCGGCCTCCGCCACCCTGCGCTCGAACGCCTCGACCTTCGGCTCGAACCTCTCGGTGGTGCAGAACCGCCAGGACTTCACGAAGAAGCTTCAGAACGTCCTCGACACGGGCGCCTCGAAGCTGACCGACGCGGACCTCAACGAGGAGGCGGCGAACTCCCAGGCCCTGTCGACCCGCCAGTCGCTCGGCATCTCGGCGCTGTCGCTGGCGAACCAAGCCCAGCAGAGCATCCTCCAGCTCCTGCGCTGATCGCCGGAGCGCACCGGGAAATCCGCGCGGGCGGCGCCGGCCAGGCGCCGCCTTCGCCCGCGAAGATGGATCAGGCATGGCCCGAACCGGCAGATCTCTGAGTTCGGCCAAGAGCCCCGCGCGGGAGAGCGAGCCGTCCTCGCTGACCGACCGCATCCTGCGCAAGGCGGGCGCCCATCAGGAAGCCGGCCGCATGCGCGAGGCCCTCGCGCAGCTCGCGCGGATCCTCGAGCGCGACGCGGCCCATGCCGAGGCCAACTACAAGGCCGGCGTGATCCGCTCCCAGGTGGGAGAGCGCGCGGCGGCGGTCCCGCACCTCACCGCGGCGCTCCGCGCCAATCCGGCCGAGCCGCGCTACTGGCTGTCCCTCGCCACCGCGCTCCTCGGCCTCGGCCGGGTCGCGGATGCGCGCGCGATCCTCGAGCGCTTCGTGCGCGAGCCCTTCACGGATCCGGCGACCCAGGCGACCAAGGCGGCCCTGATCGGCGGCCTGATGAACCAGGCCCAGGTGCTGTTCACGGACCGCGCCTTCGCGGAGGCCGAGGCCCTCATCGAGATCGTGATTCTCCTCGACGAGAACCATTCCGAGGCGATCCACTGCGCGGGCCTCTGCGCCGCCGCCATGGACCGGCCGGAACTCGCCTACGACCTGATGAGCATCGCCATCTACAAGGACGGCACCTCGGGCCACTTCTTCATCAACCTCGCCAACATCTTCCTCGGCCGCCGCGAGTACGAGCCGGCGGTGGAGTGCCTCTACAAGGCGATCGCGCTCGGCGAGGACGGCTTCGTCACCCACAACAATCTCGGGCTCGCCCTCCACAAGACCCAGCGCTACGACGACGCCCTGCGCCACCTCGCGCTCTCCATCGAGAAGAACCCGTCCAACGCCCTGGCGCACAACAATTGCGGCGTGGTGCATCAGGATATGGGGCAGATCGAGGAGGCGATCGCCGATTACAACCGCGCGCTCGCCCTCGATCCGGCGAACTTCAACAGCCACAGCAACCGGCTCTTCTGCAAGCTCTATCGCCAGGAGCACGATTCGGACGACTATCTCGCCGATGCCAGCGCCTTCGGGCGCAGCTTCGCCGATCCGCTCCTGCGCCGCCGCCCGTTCCGCAACGACCCGACCCCGGAAAGGCGCCTGCGCGTCGGCTTCGTCTCGGGCGACTTCTACGAGCACGCCGTCGCCTACTTCCTCGAGCCGGCGGTGGCGGCCCTCGACCGGAGCGCGTTCGAACTCTTCGCCTACTCGAACACCACGAGCGACGACGGCACCACCGAGCGCCTGCGCGCGCATTTCGACACCTGGCGCTCGATCCGCTGCCTCGACGACGAGGCGACCTGCGACCTGATCGAGGCGGACGCCATCGACATCCTCGTCGACCTCTCGGGGCATACGGCCGGCAACCGCCTCCTCGTCTTCGCCCGCAAGCCCGCGCCGATCCAGGTGAGCTGGATCGGTTACCCCGCCACGACGGGCTTGGCGGCGATCGACTACCGCTTCACCGACCGGTTCTCGGAGCCGGCCGGCATCGGCGACGACCACAACGTGGAGACGCTCTGGCGCCTGCCGCGGGTCGGCGCCTGCTACCGGGGCAACCCGCGGGCGCCGGACGCGGTGGCGCGGGCCCCGTTCGAGGAGAACGGCCACATCACCTTCGGCTGCTTCAACCGCTTCACCAAGGTCAGCGACGCGACCCTGCAGGCCTGGGCCGAGATCCTGCGGCGGCTGCCGGATGCCCGCATCCTCTTCGAGATCGCCAGCGTCGATTCGGAGGCGGTCCGCGCCGAGGTCGAGGCGCGGCTGGTGCGCAACGGCCTGCCCCTCGACAGGCTGACCCTGGAGCCGCGCCACCCGCGCAACCGCTACGTGCTCTACAACCGGATCGATGCGGGACTGGACCCGTTCCCCTACAACGGCGGCACCACGAGCCTCGACACGCTCTACATGGGCGTGCCCTTCATCGCCCTCGAAGGCGACCACTTCGCCGCCCGGATGGGCCACTCCATCCTCAACAATGTCGGGCTGCCCGAGCTCAGCGCCGGAACGGTGGAGGCCTACGTGGCGCTCGCCGTCCGCATGGGCGAGGACCGCGACTGGCTGCGCGGCCTGCGGCACGGACTGCGCCAGCGCATGCAGGCGAGCCCGCACATGGACAACCAGGGGCTCGCCGCCGATATCGGCGACGCCTTCCGCGCCATGTGGCGGCGCTGGCTCGACACGCGGGAGGCCTGATACGATCTCCGCTCGATCGAAGCGGGGAGCGTATCGGCCAAGCCCGCGCGGCGCCCAAATCCGCCATCCCGAAGGGATCGATCGGATTTGGTATGAGAGATCTCCCGGCGGATCAGGCCATGCGGTTCACGGCCTCCTTGGCCTCGCTCTGAGCGGCGCGGGCGGCGGCGGCCCGCTGCGCGTAGGCGCGCGCGTCGAGTGCCTGCGGGCTCGGCAGCTGGACCATCACGGTCCCCGAGCCCGGATCGACGACCTGGTAGACGATCTCCTGGGAGTCGAGATCCTTGACGTAGCGGCCGCGATAGTCGCCCGCGGCCTTGCGGTCCCCCTCGGCGGGCTGCGCATCCGGCCGGACCTCGACGCTCACCGCGGGCTCGAGCCGGCTCTCCCGCGGACCCGAATCCGCGCCCTGCGGCCGCGCCGCCTGTCCGGTCTCGATGGGGGAGGGGCCCCCTGCGGCACGCTCGACCGGGCGTGCCCCGGCGATCTCCAGCATCGCTGATCTCCCGCGTTGAACTCTTCGCAGGATCTCAACACCCGCACGCTTACCCGGATCTTAAGATCGACGGGGCGTTCGGACGAAGGGTGAAGGAAGCGTTGACGCCGGCGGACAAAAACACGCGAAAATTCGTCGTATCCGCCCGGTGTCGTGTCCGCTAAGTGAAGCCGCGGCGGGCTGGCCGCCGCGGCTTCCCGCGCCCTCACTCGGCCGCGTCGACGTAGAGCTTGCCGCCCTCGGCCAGGAACTCCTCGGACTTGGCGCGCATGCCCTCGGCGCGCTGCGCCTCGGACATCACGGGCGCGGTGTGGATCACCTCGCCCGCCGCCTCCATGGCCAGCACCTCGGCCCGCAGGTCCTGCGTGATCTTCATCGAGCAGAACTTCGGCCCGCACATCGAGCAGAAATGCGCGACCTTGTGGGCGTCCTTCGGCAGGGTCTCGTCGTGGTAGCTGCGCGCCGTGTCGGGATCGAGGGAGAGGTTGAACTGGTCCTCCCAGCGGAAGTCGAAGCGGGCGCGCGACAGGGCGTCGTCGCGCAGCTGCGCGGCCGGGTGGCCCTTGGCCAGATCCGCGGCGTGCGCGGCGATCTTGTAGGTGATGACGCCGGTCTTCACGTCGTCGCGGTTCGGCAGGCCGAGATGCTCCTTCGGCGTGACGTAGCAGAGCATCGCCGTGCCGAACCAGCCGATCATCGCCGCACCGATGCCGGAGGTGATGTGGTCGTAGCCCGGCGCGATGTCGGTGGTCAGCGGGCCGAGGGTGTAGAACGGCGCCTCGCCGCACTCCCGCAGCTGCTTCTCCATGTTGACCTTGATCTTGTGCATCGGCACGTGGCCGGGGCCCTCGATCATCACCTGGCAGCCCTTGTCCCAGGCGATCTTGGTGAGTTCGCCCAAGGTCTCCAGCTCGGCGAACTGGGCGGCGTCGTTGGCGTCGGCGATCGAGCCGGGGCGCAGGCCGTCGCCGAGCGAGAACGAGACGTCGTAGGCCCGCATGATGTCGCAGATCTCGTCGAAGCGCTCGTAGAGGAACGATTCGCGGTGCCCGGCGAGGCACCAGCGCGCCATGATCGAGCCGCCGCGCGAGACGATGCCGGTGACGCGGCGCGCGGTGAGCGGCACGTGGGCGAGGCGCACGCCCGCATGGATCGTGAAGTAGTCGACGCCCTGCTCGGCCTGCTCGATGAGCGTATCCTTGAAGACCTCCCAGTCGAGCTTGAGCGGGTCTCCGCCGACCTTCTCCAGGGCCTGATAGATCGGCACGGTGCCGATCGGCACGGGGGAGTTGCGCACGATCCACGAGCGGATGTTGTGGATGTTGCGGCCCGTGGACAGGTCCATGACCGTGTCCGCGCCCCAGCGGATCGACCAGACCAGCTTCTCGACCTCCTCCGCAGCGGACGAGGTGACGGCCGAGTTGCCGATATTGGCGTTGATCTTCACCAGGAAGTTCCGGCCGATCGCCATCGGCTCGAGCTCGGTGTGGTTGATGTTGGCCGGGATGATGGCCCGGCCGCGGGCCACCTCGTCGCGCACGAATTCGGGGGTGATGAAGGCCGGCACCGCGGCGCCGAAGCTCTCGCCGTCGGCGAGCGCGGCTTCCGCCCGCTCCAGCATCGCCTCGCGGCAGAGGTTCTCGCGGTGGGCGACGTAGATCATCTCCTCGGTGACGATGCCGGCGCGGGCGAACTCGTACTGCGTCACCATCTGGCCGGGCGCGGCCTTGCGCAGCACGCGCTCGGCGGGGCAGGGGGCGACGAGCTTGTCGGCGGAGGCGAAGCCGTTGTCCTCGGGCTTGACCGCGCGGGGCTCGGCCGTGGCGTAGCCGCGGGCGGCGATCCAGGGCTCGCGGATCTGGGGCAGGCCGTTGCCGAGATCGATGCGCGCGTCGGTCTCGGTGTAGGGCCCCGACGGGTCGTAGACGCGCACCGGCGCCTCGTTCGGGTCGGTCAGCGCGATCTCGCGGAACGGCACCCGGATGTCGTCGCGGGCGGCCACCGGCGCGTAGACCTTGCGCGAGCCGTGGACCGGGCCGGTGGTGACGCTCTCGGGGGAGCCCTTCACGTCTTTGGGCAGGACGGGTGCGTTCATCGTGGATCTCTCCCTGTCTTCCTTGGAGCGATCCGAATCCCGGACGAGGGGCTGATGAGAGTCCGGCCCGCATGCAGGCCGCAGGTTCCCGTCCCTCCGCCGGTATGAGCCGGATCAGGTTCAAGGGTCAGGGCCGCGGGCCCAATCTCAGCCCCCCGCACGGGGGCTCCCCTCGGAACGGTTCGAAACTCCGCGGTTTGCGGAGGCTTGTCAATGCCGCATCCCGGGCCGGGCCTGACAGCCCGAGCCGGCTCACCAGAGCTGGATCGCCGCGTAGCCCGCCCGGATGTCGGCGGGCGCGAAGCCCATGGCGGCCGCGATGGCGAGGCCCGCCCGCGAGACCGCGCGGCCGAAGGCGTTCGAGAACACGAACAGGCCCATCAGGATCAGCCCGGCATGCAGGGCGATCCGCCCGCCGACCGCCTGGACGTCCGGCGGCAGCCAGGGATGGAGGATGGCGTAGCCGTCGAGCCCCGGAATCGGCAGCAGGTTGAGCACGATGGCGGTGCCCTGGAAGAAGGCCGCGATCGCGAGGGCCTCGCGCAGGGCATCCGCCTCCTCGGAGGCGAACCGGTAGAGCAGGAGCAGGAAGAGCAGGAAGAGCGCGTTCATCGCCGGACCCGCCGCCGACATGGCGCTCTGCCAGACCCGGCTGGCGAGCCGCTCGCGGTCGACCAGCACGCTGCCGCCCGGGAAGCCGATGCCGCCGAGGATCGTGAAGATCAGCGGCATCACGATGGAGAAGATCGGGTCGGCGTAGCGGCGCGGGTCCAGGGTGAGGTAGCCGGTCGCCGGGATCTCGTCGTCGCCGCCCTTCCAGGCGATGTAGGCGTGGCCGAACTCGTGCAGGCACAGGCTCAGCACCCATGCGGTGAAGACGAACACGAAGGCGGCGCCGCTGCCGCTCAGCCATTCCTGGCGCAGGCCGATCCCCAGGACCGAGAAGATCAGGAGCAGGATCAGGAAGTTGAGGCTCGGGGCCACCGGCCCGGCCAGAGGGGGAACGTCCGTCGACTCCGTCATCCCGCCTCCGCGCCGAGTCCTGGAGATCGCGGGGAGGGAAGCCCGATCGGGCCGGCGAAGGCAATGCCGGGTCCGTCTTCCGCCAAGCCGCCGCCTCGTGCGCGCGCGGTGCGGGGCTATAAGGGGCTCCTCCCGCGAGCCCGATCGTCCCGATGCGCGTCCTGATTCTCCTGATCGCCGCCGCGGTCCTCCTCTACGCGGCGGCCGTCGGAGCCCTCGCCCTGATGCAGCGGCGGTTGATCTATCCCGGCGCCCATGACGGGGCCGGGGCCGCCGGCGCACGCGCGGTGCCGCCGGGCACCGAGGCGGTCGCGGTCGAGACCGCGGACGGCGAGCGGCTCTACGCCCTGTGGCGGGCGCCGGCGCCGGGCTGCCCGGTGGTGGTCAGCTTCCACGGCAACGCCTCGATCCCCAAGGCCCATGCCGAGCGCTTCGCGCAGGGGCCCTGGCGCAGCCACGGCTGGGGCCTGCTCGCCCCGGCCTACAGGGGCTATCGCGGCTCCACGGGCAGCCCGAGCGAGGCGGGGCTCCTGGCCGACGGGGCGGCCGCCCTGGCCGAGGCGGCCCGGCGGGCGCCCGGCGCGCCCGTCCTGCTGCACGGCCATTCCCTGGGGGCGGCGGTCGCAGTGGCGACGGCCGCGGCCGGGCCGGTCGTCGGCCTCTATCTGGAGGCGCCCTTCGATTCCCTGAGCGCCCTGGTGCGCCGGGCGATGCCGCTGGTGCCCGCCGCGCTCCTGCGCGACACCTACCACTCTGACCGGCGCCTCGCCGGTACACGGCTGCCGGTGCTGATCGTCCACGGCACCGCCGATCCCGTCGTGCCGGCCGAGCACGGCCGCCGCCTCGCCGACCTGGCCGGGGCGCGGGCCCGCTTCGTCCCGCTCCCCGGAGACCATGTGAGCATCCTCGGCGCCCGCGACGCGGAGGCCGAGGAGCTATTCCGGGCGGCTTCCGTGTCGCCATGCCGCGCGGCGGCGGCCGAGCCGGCGGCGGCGGCGGAGACCAGATAGGGGAGCGTCCCGGAGGAGGCGCGGGGGAGGGGGATTTGGGTCGGCGGGAGCGCAAGTGGCGGGAGGCGGAGGAGCGGATGCAGGCCGCGGCGCCCGCGCCCGTGATCTGTCCTCTCTGCGAGCGGCCGATCCCGCCGCGGGCGCGGTCCAGCCTGCACCACCTCACCCCGCGCCTGAAGGGCGGCACGCACTGGGGAACGGTGCGGCTCCACCAGATCTGCCACTCGGCGATCCACGCCCGCTACAGCGAGGCCGAGATCGCCCGCCGCCTCGCCGACATCGATGCCCTGCGGGCCGACCCGGAGATCGCCCGCTTCCTCGCCTGGGTCCGCACCAAGCCCGACGACTTCCACGCCGCGACCCGGATGACGCGGGGGCGCCGGGACGCGCGGCAGCGCCCCTGACGGGGATGGCGCCCGATCGAGGCGGACGCGCCGGGGACAAGCCCGCGCGACCGGGGAAAGCTCGCCGATCCCGCGGTTTCGCGCGGGCCCTTTAGCCGGAGCTTTACGAACCATCATCCAGGCTGCCCTGCTTTCGCCGAGCGGGGTCGCGTCGTGAATCAGGTTGCACAGGGTCGCGACGCGGATCGCCGCCTGGACTGGGTCGATACCGCCAAGGGCATCTGCATCATCCTCGTGGTGATGATGCACTCCACCCTCGGCATCGGCGAGGCCATGGGCGGCGAGGGCTTCATGCACGCCGTCGTCGCCTTCGCCAAACCCTTCCGGATCCCGGACTTCTTCCTGCTCTCCGGGCTGTTCCTCGGCCGCGTGATCGACCGGGACTGGCGCCTGTTCGCGGACCGGCGGATCGTCCACTTCGTCTATTTCTACCTGCTCTGGCTGGCGATCCAGTCGGTCGCCAAGTACGGCGAGGTCACCCACGGCGCCGGGCCCGGCGCCTTCCTCGCCCACATCGCCGAGGCCCTGGTCGAGCCCTACTCGACCCTGTGGTTCATCTACATGCTGGCGGTGTTCTCGGTGGTGACGAAGCTCCTGCGCCGGGTGCCGGGGCCGCTCCTCCTCGGCGGGGCGGCGCTCCTCCAGATCGTTCCCGTGCCGACGCATTCCTACCTCGTGGAGGAGTTCTGCGCCCGCTACGTCTACTTCGTCGGCGGCTACCTCTTCGCCGAGCGCATCTTCGCCCTGGCGGCCTCCGTGCGCGCCGCGCCCGCCCCGGCACTGGCCGGGCTCGGCGTCTGGGCCGCGGTGAACGGCTGGCTCGCCTTCACGCCGTCCCCGGTCGCGGGCTATCCCACCCTGGCGAGCCTGCCGGTGGTGAGCCTGCTCATCGGCTCGGCCGGCGCGCTGGCGATCGTGGCGACGGCGAGCCTCCTCGTGCGCGCCGGCGGCCCCGTCACGCGGGCCCTGCGGAGCTGCGGCGAGCGCTCCATCGTGATCTACCTCGCCTTCTTCCTGCCCATGGCCGCGACGCGGCTTCTCATCCTCAAGACCGGCGCGATCGCGGATGTGGGCCTCGCGGCCCTCGTCGTCACCGCGGTGGCGGTGCTGCTGCCCCTGGCCTTCGAGCGGATGGTCCGCGGCACCCGGCTGGACTTCCTGTTCCGGCGTCCGGCGGCCTTCCACATCGCGGGCGCACCGGGCCTGCGCGGACGCGCGCTCGGCACCGCGTAGGCGCGGACGCCCGTCGCGCCGGATCCGACATCCGGCGCGACGGCGATGGAGAAGGGAGCTGTCCTCAGAAGGCGAGGCCGAGCCGCCGGCCCGTCCGCCAGACCACCGTGGCGGTCCGCGGCCTGCTCTCGCCGGGCACGTTCAGGTCGAGCCGGTCGGGCACGATCCCCGGCCCGGAGAGCTCGATCATGGCGCCCTCCGCCGAGATGTCCCAGATCATGACCTCGACGGCGCCCTCGGAGCCCGCCTGCACGGTGCCGAACTGGAAGGCATCGCTGCGCGGGGTCGTCCTGCGGGAATCGGACATCGTCTCACCGGTCTGTGACGCCGGGAGATTAGAGCATGGCGCGCGAAAGGGGAATCGACTTTCCCGTCTGCCTCGGGCCGACTGGCGAATACGTGAGATCTCGAAGGGCTGACTTGATAGACCCGCGCAGCGCAGTGATCGCCGCGGGCCCTCTCAAGATCTCATTGGCTCGAAACCGAGAGACATCTCGGCGATATCCACGTCCGGCAAGCAAGAAAGCGCAACGTCCGGGCGCCCGAGCCGCGCTTCGGGCACGACCTCTCAGCGAAGACTGAGTGCAGCCGGGAGATCGGCTTCCGTGACCCGCGCGGCGAAGCGGACGCCGATCTCCTCCTGCGTGCGCCACACGGTCTGGCAGACCCAGGCCTCGGCCAGAACGCCCGTGGCGAGCAGGAAGGTCTCGGGCACCTCCGTCACGTCGAAGGAGACGAGGCGCGCGCCCCGCTCGGAGCGTTCGGAGATCAGGCAGGGCAGGGAGGTGTGCTCGTCCACCGCGATGAGGCCGTTCTCGCCGCTGGAACGGGCGCGGCGGGCGTCGTGTGCATGCAGCATCGCTCAGACCCTCACGTCGAGCAGGCGGTCGGCGGTCCGGTCCGGAACCGGGGCGATATCGGCGGGAGACCCGGTCCGCTCCTCGACCCGCGCGCGGGCCGCCTGGGACAGGTTCACCTGCACGGGGTCCGGAAGCCCCGTGCCCGTCGGCCCCGCCTCGATCCGTGCCACCTGCTCGGCGGCCGCGAGGCGGAGGGCGGTGCCGGTCACGCCGCCGGCCGCGTTCTGCGCTGCTGCGATCATCGCGCTCTCTCCAACGCCGCGATCCTGCACGCCGCCCGTGAACGGCCGGTTGGACAATTCGATCGCATTCGATCGATGCCGCACGAATTGCAGAGCTTCAGAGGGGTCCGGACAGCCCCGGCGCGGCTCCGCGAAAGCCCAACGCCTTCAGGCGCTTGCGAAAAACCCGGTTAATGACCCTTAAACCCGCCGCATTTACGGTGCCTCCGAACGCTCGAAGGCCGACGCCGCCCCAGGGCTGCGCCGCCTTCGCGAGGGCAGCCCCACGATCAGACGGGACGGCATGGCGCAGGGACGCGGACGGGGTCGCCGGAGCGAGCCGAATTTCGACGTGCCGGAGGGCCGCGCCCCGGAACCGGGCGCGCTCGATCTCCGGCTGTCGCGCCAGGACCGTGCAGGAGGCGATGTGGCTGGAGCGGGGGGACGCCGGAGCGAGGGTAACCGCGGCCGCAAGCCGGCCGCCGCGAAGCGCGCGCCGGCACGCAAGGCCGGGCGGCGGCGGGGCTCGCTTCTCGGGCGCCTCGCCTACGGCGTGCTGGTGCTCGGCCTGTGGGGGGTGATCGGGCTCGCCGGCCTCGTCGCCTACCACGCCTCGCAACTGCCGCCGATCGACCAGCTCAGCGTGCCGAAGCGCCCGCCCAACATCGCGATCCTGGCGAGCGACGGCTCGCTGCTCGCCAACCGCGGCGAGACCGGCGGGCGCGTCGTCGGCATCAAGGAATTGCCGCCCTACCTGCCCCGCGCCTTCGTGGCGATCGAGGACCGGCGCTTCTACAGCCATTTCGGCGTCGATCCCGTGGGCATCCTCCGGGCGATCGGGCAGAACCTCACCCGCGGCGGCGTGGCCCAGGGCGGCTCGACGCTGACGCAGCAGCTCGCCAAGAACCTGTTCCTGACCCCCGAGCGCTCCGCCTCGCGCAAGATCCAGGAGGCGATCCTCGCCCTCTGGCTGGAGCACACCTACACCAAGGACGAGATCCTCGAACTCTACCTCAACCGGGTCTATTTCGGCGCGGGCGCCTACGGCGTCGAGGCCGCCGCGCAGCGCTATTTCGGCAAGCCCGCCAAGGGCGTCAGCCTCGCCGAGGCCGCGATGCTCGGCGGCCTCGTCCAGGCCCCGTCGCGGCTCGCACCGAACCGCAACCTGCCCGCGGCGCAGACCCGCGCGGCCCAGGTGCTCGCGGCCATGCAGGAACTGGGCTTCGCCCGCCCCGACGACGTGAAAGTGGCGCTCGCCCAGCCCGCGCGCCCCGCCAGCGCCCGGGGCGGCGGCTCGGCCAACTACGTGGCCGACCTCGTCATGGACGTGCTCGACGATTTCGTCGGCAAGTTCGAGAGCGACATCGTCGTGCAGACCACCGTCGATACGGGCCTGCAGGCGGCGGCCGAGAAGGCGCTGGTGGACGAGCTGAACCGCCAGGGCGGGCGCTACAACGTCCACCAGGGCGCCGTCGTCTCGATGAAGCCGGACGGCGCCATCCGCGCGCTGATCGGCGGGCGCGACTACGCGCAGAGCCAGTTCAACCGCGCGACCACGGCCAAGCGCCAGCCGGGCTCCGCCTTCAAGCCCTTCGTCTATCTCGCCGCCGTGGAGCGCGGGGCCACCCCCGACACGGTGCGGGAGGACGCGCCCATCCGCATCGGCAACTGGCAGCCCGAGAACTACTCGCACCGCTACGAGGGCGCGGTCACCCTGCGCACGGCGCTCGCCCTGTCGCTGAACACCGTGGCCGTCCGCCTCGGCCAGGAGGCCGGGCCGAAGACCGTGGTGCAGACGGCCCAGCGCCTCGGCATCTCCTCGCCGCTCCAGGCCAACGGCTCGATCGCGCTCGGCACCTCCGAGGTGACGCCGCTCGAGCTGACGGGCGCCTACGCGGCCTTCGCCAACGGCGGCACCGGCGTGATCCCCTACGTCGTCGCCGCCGTGAAGGGCACCGACGGCAAGGTCCTGTACAAGCGCGGCGAGGGCGGGCTCGGCCGGGTGATCGACCCGAACGCGGTCGGCATGATGAACGCCATGATGCACGAGACCTTCGTGATCGGCACCGCCAAGAAGGGCGACATTCCCGGCTGGGACCTCGCCGGCAAGACCGGCACCAGCCAGGACTTCCGCGACGCCTGGTTCGTCGGCTATTCCGGCAGCCTCGTCACCGGGGTCTGGCTCGGCAACGACGACGGCGAGCCCACCAAGAAGGCGTCGGGCGGCAACCTGCCGGTGGAGATCTGGAAGACCTACATGACCCAGGCGCTCAAGGGGCAGAATCCCGTGCCGCTGCCGGGCATGAACCGCTGGCGCAAGGCCCCCGAGACCACCGCCGCCGTGGCGAGCGCGGGCGGGCCCGAGGGCCTGCTCGGCCAGATCTTCGCGCCGCCGCAGGCTCAGCCGGCTCCGCAGGCGCCCGCGCAGCAGCGCCGGGGCCGCCCGGCCCAGGACGACCGGAACTTCCTGGAGAAGCTCTTCGGCATCGGCGAGTGAGGGGGCGGCACGCGCACGATTGCCTCGTGCATAACCGTCCGGCCGCGGCCCCCGCGTAACCCTTTGTCAGGACCGCTCTCGCCAGATACCCACCTCGGCCCCTTTTGCACGGGACGCTCGGGCAGGATGTCACCCCTCCGGTCACGTTTGAAGCGAAGCCGGGCGTCGCGGCTGATCGTCGGCCTCGGCCTCGCCGTGGCGGTCGGCTTCGTGCTGATCGGCGCCTACCTGATCCACGACGCGCGCAGGGCCGCGTGGCGGCAGGCCGAGCAGGAGACGGGCAACCTCCTCAGCCTGCTCGAGGAGACCGTGTCGCGCAGCATCCGCATGTACGACCTCTCCCTGCGCTCGATCGTGGAGCTGGTGCCGCAGGTCGACATGACCGCCGTCGATCCCAGGGTGCGGCGCCTCCTCCTCCACGAGCCGCCCGCGGCGGAGCCGGGCCTTGGGCGGATCGTGCTCACCGACGCGAGCGGCAAGGCGCGCCCCGGCTCGGTGGCCCCCCAGCACGCGACGGACCACATCCCGGCGCTGGCCGAGTTCAACGCCCTGAAATCGGGCGCGGCGAGCGGCCTTCTCATCACCGGGCCCCGCCGCTCGCGGATATCGGGCGCGACGATCCTGGCCCTGAGCCGGCGGATCGACAACCGCGACGGCGGCTTCGACGGGATCGCCCTCGGCGCGATCCAGCTGGCCTATTTCCAGACCCTCGTCGAACGGCTCGATACCGGGCGGAACGGCATGTTCAACCTGTTCCATCGCGACGGCACGGTGATCGTCCACCACCCCAACAACGGTCAGCAGATCGGGCGCAGCATCGTCGGCGGGCCGGTGCATCGGGCGAGCCTGACCCGGGATCGGGGCTTCGCGGTGGGCGTCTCCGTCCTCGACGGCAGGGAGCGCCTCTACGCCTTCGCCACCCTGGCCGGGCTGCCCCTCGGGGTCACGGCCGCCATCGACACCGCGAGCATCCGCGCGGCCTGGCTCGCGCGCGCCCTGCCGGTCGCGCTCCTCCTCCTCGGGCTCGTGGCCTTCACCCTCGGCCTCACCCTGCTGATCGAGCGCGAGCTCGCCCGGCACATGGCGGAGGCGGCCTCGTCCCGGGCGCGGAACGCCGTCCTGTCGCGCATCGCCCTCACCGACAGCCTGACCGGCCTGCCCAACCGGCGGCGCTACGACGCCGTGCTGGCGCAGACCTGGGAGCAGGCCCGCCGGGCCCGCCGGCCCGTGGCGCTCCTGCTCGTCGACGCGGACCGGTTCAAGCAGTTCAACGACTGCTTCGGCCACCAGCGGGGCGACGGGGTGCTCGTCGCCCTCGCGGCCTGCCTCGCCGAGCACCACCGGGTGCCGGACGCCCTGGTGGCCCGGATCGGCGGCGAGGAATTCGCCGCGATCCTGCCGGGCGCCGACGCGGATGCGGCGCGCCTCGCGGCCGAGCGGATGCGGCGCGCCGTGGCCGCCCTCGCCATCGCCCACGCGCCGGAAGTCGGCGGCATCGCCACCGTCAGCATCGGCGTCGCCGTCGCCGTCCCCACTGAGGGCACCCCGCCGGAAGACCTGTTCGCGCAGGCCGACGCCGCCCTCTACACCGCCAAGCACGAGGGCCGGAACCGCGTCCGCATGGCGGCGCCGCCCGAGAGTCCGGCGCTCGCGGCGCTGCGGGCCTGACCGGGCGCCTCAGAGCATCGGCAGGGCGCGGGGCCGCGGCCCGCGCGGGAAATGCGCCTCGATCGCGGCGATCTCGGCAGCGTCGAGGATGAGGTCGGCCGCGCCCGCATTCTCCACGGCCCGCGCGGCCCGGCCCGTCTTCGGCAGGGTGAAGGTGTTGTCGAGGCGCGTGAGGAAGGCGAGGGCGACCGCGTGGGGCGTGGTGCCCCGCGCCTGCGCGATGCCGGCGAGCGCCGCGCCGCCCGCGCTCGCCGGGTCCGGGAACTCGCCGCTGCCGAAGGGGGAGTAGCCGACCAGGGCGACGCCGTTGCGGGTGCACCAGGGCAGGACCGCGTGCTCGATGGCGCGCTCGGCGAGGTGGTAGAGCACCTGATTGCAGGCGATGCGGTAGGGCCCCGCGATCCGCAGGGCCGCGTCCAGCTCCTCGACGTCGAAGTTGCTGAGGCCCCAGGACAGGATCTTGCCGTCCCGGCGCAGATCCTCGAACCCCGCGATGGTCTCGGCCAGGGGGTGGTGGCCCGGCCAGTGCAGCAGGTAGCAGTCCAGGTAGTCGGTGCCGAGGCGCCGGAGGGACTGCTCGCAGGCGCGGACCACGCCGCGGCGGGTGGCGTTGCCGGGCACCACCTTCGAGACGAGATAGGCCGCCTCGCGCTGGCCCGCGACCGCCTCGCCGACGATGGCCTCCGCCTCGCCGTACATCTCGGCGGTGTCGATATGGTTCATGCCGGCGTCCAACCCGGCCCGCAGGGCGGCGACCGCCTCGGCACGGTCGGTCGCGTCGATCCGCCAGGTGCCCTGGCCGATCACCGAGACGCGCGAACCGGTCGGGCCGAAGGTTCTGGCGTACATGGTCGCGTCCTCCCGCCGATGCGGCCCGGGGCCGGCGCCTTATTCACGCCATCAACGGGGAATGAGCAATGGGCGGGTCCCGCCTTCGGCGGTAGACTTTCGGCCAGGGCCGTGTCCGCCACGCCCGTGGGGGCCGGGCCGGCCGCCGCGGATGGGGGGCGCGCGGATGCTACCGCAGCATCGCTGGTTCTGGGTGTTCATCCTCCTCGTCACGGCGCTGGCCGGGGTGGTCTACAACATCATCTTCGCCGCCGGCGCCTCGCCGCTCGCGGGCCTCGCCTACGGGCTCTGCGTGGGCGCCACGGCCCTGGCCTTCGACCGGGGCCTGATCCTGGCCGGCCTCCAGGCCCGGATCCGACGCCTGCCGGCCGTCCTGTTCGTTCCGGCCGCCGAACTCGCCTACGTGGCGATGATCGTGCTCGGCAACGCGATGGGCGGCCTCGTGGTCTGGACCTTCGGGCTGACGAACGATCCCCTCGGCGAGGCCGTGCGCATGACGCCGCGGGTGCTCACCTACGCGCTCGCCGTCTCGGCGCTCCTCGTCTTCGTGATCCGCATGCGCGACCTCATCGGGGCGGAGGTCTTCGTCAACCTGCTGGTCGGCCGCTACCACCGGCCGGTGGAGGAGGAGCGGATCTTCCTGTTCCTCGACGTGGTCGGCTCCACCGCCTTCGCCGAGACCCACGGCGACCTGCGCGCCCAGGAATATCTCAGCGCGGTCTTCGCGACGCTCGCCGAGCCGGTGCGCCGCCACATGGGCTCGACGGACGACTATATCGGCGACCTCGCCATGATCACCTGGCCGATGCGGCGCGGCCTGCAGGATGCGCGCTGCGTGGCCTGCGTCTTCGACGTGCTCGACAAGATCGAGGCCGAGGCCGACAGCTGGATCGCGCGCTTCGGCACGGTGCCGCGCCTGCGCGCCGCCCTGCACGGCGGATCGGTGGTGACGGCGGAAGTGGGCGTCGACCGGCACAAGATCGCCTATTTCGGCGACGCCGTGAACGTGACCGCGCGCATCGAGGCCCTGTGCCGTCCCCTCGGGGTCAATATCCTGATCTCGCAGGATCTCCTGGACCGCCTGCCGGCGCTGCCGCCCGGCATCCAGGCGCGCTCCCTCGGGGCCCATGCCCTGCGCGGCCGCGGCCAGCCGCTCTCGATCGCCACCCTCGACCGCACGGTGGACGAGGTCGTCCAGCCGCTGCGCCCCCTGGAGCGCGTCTCGAGTCAGGCCCGGCGCGCGGCGGGCCTGCGCCGATGAGAGGCGGGAGCGGGCGGGGCCTCGCGATCCTGGGAGCGGCCCTGCGCTACGGCCTGCCGCTCACGGGGCTCGTCGTGATCGGGCACGCCGTCCTCATCTCGATCGGCGGGGATATCGAGCACTGGGAATTCGCCCTCGGCGCGCTGCTGATCGCCCTGGGCTTCGGGGCGGGGATGATCGCGCAATCCGGCCGGTGACGGCGGACCCGCATCGGCCGCGCGCCCCGGTTACGGGCGCGCCGCTCCGCCTTCCGCGGAGGGAGGGCCGCGAGGCCCTGTCCGTTGCGTGGATCCTCTAGCCAGGGGACGCGCCGACGAGCACCGACACGATCGCCGGAGCCGCGCGGAGGGAGCGCGACCCGACCCGCTGCGTCGTCAGCGCGCGATCAGCGTCTTCAGCGCCTCGTTGATCCGGTCCTGCCAGCCGGGACCGTCCTTCTGGAAATGTTCGAGCACCGCGCTGTCGAGGCGCAGGCTCACCGATTCGCGCGCGCCCGGCACGGTGCGGGCCGGCTCGGCCGGCCCGTCGGGCTTGCGGGTGGTGGCCGCCCGGAAGGCGGCCTCCGCAGCCTGCCGCGGATCGGAGCCCCGGCGGCCTCCCATTCCTGCCATCGCCGCTCAGACCTTGCGGACGGTCTTGCGGGCGCCCGACTTCCGGGCGGCGGGAGCCTCCGCTGCCTTGGCCGCCTTGGCCTGGGCGTCGGCGGCCTCCTTGGCGAGACGCAGGGCGCGGAGCCGCGCCGTCCGCTCGTCGACCGCCCGGATGGCGGCGTGATGCTCGGCCATCGCCTGGGCGCCCTCGCGCGCCATGCGCTCGGCCCGCTCCGCCCGCTCGATGCGATTCTCCGCCCGCGCCTTCGCCTGCGCTTCGCGATCCTGCACCTCGTCCACGTCGTCCGTGTCGTCGATGCTGGTGTCGATCTGCTGGGTCATCCTGTCCCTTTCTGGCCTTCCAGGTCCGGACGGCGGTCGCCGGGCCTGTCGGCTGGTGCGGGTTGGGCCCTGGGAGGTGAGGCGGGCCGGTGCGCCGTCCCCGGGACGCAGAGATGGCAACATCCGCGGGCGCAGCACCTCTGATGTAGTGCGCTGCAACGGAATAACCAGCGTTACGGACAAGATTCCCCGCCGCGACGCCGGTTCCCGGGACGGCGAGACGCGCTCAGGCCGCGGCGATGCGCGGGGTGGCGGCCGCGCCAGGGGGCGCGTAGCCCCGCGTCTCCGGCATGAAGAACAGGTAGACGAGGAAGGCCAAGCCCGCGATGGCCGCCAGCGCCAGGAAGGCCGCCGAGAACCCGGCCGCCACGATGATGACGCCGGCCAGCGTGGCGCTGAGGGAGGCGCCGAGGCCCTGGGCCGTGGCGACGGCCCCTTGCGCGACGTTGAAGCGGCCGGTGCCGCGGGTGAGGTCGGCCACGACCACGGGGAAGAGCGCCCCGTAGACGCCGGCCCCGATCCCGTCGAGGAGCTGCACGCCGACGAGCCAGAACGGGTTGTCGGAGAAGGTGTAGAGCACGCCCCGCAGCGCCAGCACGCCGAAGGCCACCAGGAAGATCGGCTTGCGGCCGATCGCGTCGGCCTTGGCGCCCACGAAGACGGCCACCGGCACCATCACGCATTGCGCGGCCACGATGCAGACCGCGATGAGCGAGGTCGCGTGGTCCTTGCCCGCGAGCTTCGTCAGCAGCTGCCCGACCGAGGGGAGCATGGCCGCGTTGGCGAGGTGGAAGGCCGCGCAGAGGAGCGCGAACAGCATCAGCATCCGGTTCTGGAGCAGGGCCGTGAGGCCGGAGGGCTGCTCGCCCGGCTCGTCGGCGGCATGGTCCAGGCCGCGGGCGAGGTCGTCGTCGATGGCCCTGGCCGGGATCAGCAGCATCGCCCCGATGGAGGCGACGGCGAGCGCGGCCATGAGCCAGAACACGACGATGGGGCCGAAGTAGTAGGCCGTGGCGCCTGCCACCGCGGCGGAGAAGGCGTTGCCGGCATGGTTGAAGCCCTCGTTGCGTCCGATCCGCTTGGCGAAGGCCTTCGGCCCGACCACGCCGAGGGTGATCGCGGCGAGCGCCGGGGGGAAGATCGCGCCGGCGATCCCCGCCAGGGACTGGGTGGCCGCGACGGCGAAGAAGTCGGTGATGAAGGGCAGGACGAGGCAGCTCAGGGTGACGGCGACGGCGGCCGCGATGACCACGAGCCGCTTCTGCCGGGTCCGGTCGATCAGGGCGCCGGCCGGCGTCTGGGCGATGAGCCCGGCGATCCCGGAGATCGTGATGACGAGGCCGATGGTCGCCTCGTTCCAGCCCTGTTCGGGGCCGCGCACGGCGAGCAGGTAGATCGCCAGATAGGGGCCGAGGCCGTCGCGCACGTCGGCGAGAAAGAAGTTCAGGGCGTCGAGGCCGCGCAGCACGCGCGGCGCGGGAGAACGGGCCGCGTCGTCGGATCGAGTACCGGAAACCATCGCACCCTCGGGAGACGGGCGCCCGTCGCGCCCGGCTCCCAAGGCCTTGCCACGGCCGCGGTTCCGCGGCTGCCCCACACGATCGCGTGATCGGCGGGGGGTGGCCTTCAGCGCACCTTGTAGTTCAGCGGGATCGTCACCGTCAGGCTCGCCTGGTTCACGCCGGGCGGCGCGGCGGGCAGGCTGCCGCGCACGGCGCCGAGAGCCGCGCTGTCGATCTGGCCGACGCCGCTGCTGCGGGCGAGGCCCGCGCCGCTCACTTGGCCGGAGCGCGAGACCGTGAAGCGGATGAGCGCGGTGCCGCCGGCGGTGCCCACCGCCGCGCCCGGGTTCATCCGGCCGTGGATCGCCGCGCTGATCGCGCCGGTCCATTGCCGCATGGCGCTCGGATCGCTGCCCGCCGCCGCGCGGCCGGCGGCGTTCTGGCGCGAGGCCGAGGCCGAGTTCTGGGTCGAGGCGCCCTGGCTCGCCTTGGCTTCCCGCGCCTTGGCCTCGCGGGCGGCCTTGATCTTGGCCTCGCGGATGGCCTCGCGGCGCTCCTCGGCGAGTTCCTCGCGGCGCTTCGCCTCGCGGGCGGCTTTCAGCTTGGCCTCGCGCTCGGCCTTCAGCTTGGCGAGATCGGGCTTCGGCTTCTCCGGCTCGACGGGCTTGGGCGTCTCGGCCACCACCGGGGGCGGGGGCGCCATGGGCTCGGCCTCGGGCGCCGTCGAGGTGACGATCTGGCTCTCGGGCTCGAGGGGAACCGTCTCGGGCGGCGCCTCGACCATCGCCTGGGTCTGCGGCGGCGTCTCGGCCGGGGTCTCCTCCGGCTTCACCTCGGCGACCTCCGCCGGGGGCGGGGGCTGCGTCGCCTCCTCCACGGGCTGCTCGGTGGGCGTCGTCTCCGGGGGCGTCGCGACGCTCGCCTGCTGCTCGCTCGGCGCCTGGGTCTCGGCCTCCGTCATCAGGGGCGCCAGATCGATGGAGATCTGCTGCTCGCCGGGGGGCGCGGGCGGCGCGAGGCGCAGGAAGGCGATCCCGATCAGGGCGAGGCTGTGGAGGGCGAGGGCGACGACGAAGGCCGCCACCAGCCCGGAGGGCCGGCGGCCTGGATCGTTCGGCATCGCGCCGGCGAGATCCGGACCCGCGGGCAGGGAGGTACCGCTCATCGGATCAGCGCGCGCTCCCCTCGGCGGGGGCCGCGGGGGCGGCTGCGCCCGGCGCGGCGCCGCCCGGGGCCTGGGCGATGAGGGAGACCTTGGTGAAGCCGGCCTGCCCGATGAGGCCCATCACCTCCATGATCTTGCCGTAGGGCACGTCCCGGTCGCCGCGCACCAGCACCACCTGGTCCTTGTCCTCGGCGGCCATCGTCTTCAGGCGGGCCACCAGGGTGTCCACGGTGAAGACCTCCTTGGCGATCGAGGGCTGGCCCTCCTTGTCGATCGTCACCTCCATGGGCTTCTTCGCCTGGGCCACCTTGGCGGCGGCCGTCTTCGGCAGCTGCACCGGCACGCCCGTGGTCATCAGGGGCGCGGCCACCATGAAGATGATCAGCAGCACGAGCATCACGTCCACCATCGGGGTGACGTTGATCTCGGACATGGGGGTGGCGTCGAGGCCGTCCTCGTCGTCGCCGCCGCTCGCGCGGATGGAACCCATCGCCATGGGGCGTCTCCGGACTGGCAGGACCGCGCGCGCGGGCGCTGCTCAGGAATGAGAAATCAGGTTGCTGTGCCGCCGGGCCCGGAAGCCCCGCGGCGGGAGGGGCCGGCGCGCGGCTACTCGGCGGCGGCGCGGCGCTGCACGGCGCGGTCGCGGGCGAGGCGGTTGCCCAGCACGCCGATGCCGGAGACGAAGGCGCCCTGGATGCGGGCCACGTCGCCGGTGAGCTTGTTGTAGGCCATCACGGCGGGGATCGCGACGACGAGGCCGATGGCGGTGGCGAACAGCGCCTCGGCGATGCCCGGCGCCACCACGGCGAGCGAGGTGTCCTGGCTCTTCGCGATGGAGGAGAACGAGTTCATGATGCCCCAGACCGTGCCGAACAGGCCGATGAACGGGGCGGTCGAGCCCGAGGTGGCCAGAAGGGCGAGGCCGCTCTGCAGGCGCTTTACCTCCAGGCCGAGGGCGTTGCGCATGGCGCGCTCGATGCGGTCGCGCCGCTCCGCCCGGCTCTCGCTCGGATCCTGATCGCGCCAGGCGTCGAGGCCGGCGCGGACCACCTGGCCGGAGATGCCCTTCTGGTCGCTCTCGAGGCTGCCGCCGGAGCGGACCAGGGCGTCGAAGGCCTTGGCCTGGCGCTTGGCGGCGGCGAGGCGGACGATCTTCTCGAAGACCACGGTCCAGCAGGCGATCGAGGCGACCACGAGCAGCAGCATCACGCCTTTGACGATCGGATCGGCCTGCAGGAACAGGCCCATGAACGAGAGATCATGCGCGATGGCGGTCGGGGCGGCGTTCTCCATCTCGGGCTCCTCACATCTCGGATCAGGTGCGGCAACGGCTGCCGCCCGCCCGGCGGCGGGAGGCCGCCGGGCGGTTCGCATCTCGGTTCGGGCCGCGCCGGGCGTCCCCCGCTTCGGCGCGGGGGCGCGGGCGCCACGCCCCCGTTCCGGCGCTCTCGCGCGCCGGAACGGGATTCACGTCGGCGAGGAGCGCTCTAGCGGTCGAAGGAAACGCCCGCCTTGGTCTCGGTCTCGGTGCGCTCCAGGCAGGCCTCGCGGCCGGCATCCCCGCCCTCGCAGGCGAGCACGTCGTTCAGGAGAACCCGGCCGATCTTCGGGCAGGCGATCCCGGGGAAGTCGAAGATCTTCACGGTGGTCTTGCGGGCCGGGAGCGGCCCGAACTCCACCGCGACGCGCTTCTGCGCGACGCCCTCGGTGTCGAAGGCGAAGAGGTCGAGCTTGTACGTCTTCAGGGCCGTGCCCTTGCTGTTGTCCACGAGCATGGTCACGCGGCAGGCCTCGCCCGCGGGCTCCAGGCGGTTCAGCTGAAGCTTCAGCGGCGCCTTGTCGGCGCCCGCGCGCTCCTCGGCGAGCGCCGCCCCGGCGAATGCGGGCAGCGCGAGCAGGGCGAGGGCGCAGACGGCCGCGCCGCGCAGGCCCCGGGGCCGGGAAGCCCGACGATGGATCGCGCCTGCCGACGTCACCTGCACCTCTATAACCACGCGCTGTCCCTCGCTCTCGTTGTCCATGGTCCGGCCCGGCGCCCGTCCCGCGCCCGGGTCAGTGCAGGGCCGCGCCGGCCGGGCGGCCCTGCGGCGCCGAACCGAGCCGCTCCGCCGCCGCATCGATCGCCGCCACGGCCACGCGGACCGCCTCGACGAGGCGGGGCGCCGCCTCCCGGCCCGCGATCTCGGCCGCTTCCCGGGCGACCTCGTCCCAGAGATGGCGCCGCCCGCGCCCGATCAGGGCGACCAGCGCGCATTCGTGGCCCGTCGCCCGGCAGCAGGTCGCCGGCATGAAGGACCAGTCGCCGTCGCGCTCCGCCCGGAGCGCCCGCACGATCGCCACCGCGCAAGCGACGAACCGGCTGCCGGCCTCGACGCCGAGGAGGCGCTCGGCGCCGTCGAAGGCGGCGTCCCAGCAGGCCACGTCGCTCGTCATGTAGCCGGCCGCCACGAACCGCACCACGGACAGGGCCAGCACGTCGGCATCGTCGCCGCAGACCTCGGTGACACGCGGCATCGCCGCATGGCTCGGCGGGGTCGATGACGCGGTCATGGGGCCTCCGGTCCGGCACGCGGAAGGGAGCCGCCTGCCGGGCGGCGATATCCGAGTTGCGGCATCCGGATCAAGATCTGCCGAGAAAATCAGAGTAGTTCCAAACTGTTACTCGGAGCTTGGCCGAGACGGCTCCTGTTGGGTTCCTTTTCCTCCCGGACGGATATGCCGAAAGATCCCGGCCGACGTTCCCTGCCGGCCGGACGTCCGATCCCTTGATCGGGGTCGGGCTGGCACCTTATCTAGGAGGTCCGGCCCGCGGGCCGGGTGGGGCGCTGCGTCTGCGGGCTCCACGGTCTGAGAGGTGCCCAAACGCGTCCGGTCGCTTCCCCTGGAACGCCCCGCCGCCGCGGCGGCAGGTCTCCGGGACGGGCGCGGGCGCGCCGGGGCCTCGTCTTGAGGATGCCTGCCGCGATGACCCGTCCCTCTCCGTTCGGACATCCCTTCCTGCTCGGCTTCGACGAGATCGAGCAGGCCCTCGACCGGGTCTCCAAGGCCGCCAACGACGGCTACCCGCCCTACAACATCGAGCGCGTGCCCCGCACCGAGCGCGAGCCGGAGCGCCTGCGCATCACGCTCGCGGTGGCCGGCTTCACCCGCGACCAGCTCGATGTGATGCTGGAGGAGAACCAGCTCGTGGTGCGCGGGCGTCAGGTCGAGGAGCGCGAGCGGCACTACCTCCATCGCGGCATCGCCGCGCGCCAGTTCCAGCGGGCCTTCCTGCTCGCGGACGGCATGGAGGTGCTCGGCGCCGACCTGTCGAACGGCCTGCTCTCCATCGACCTCGTGCGCCCGGAGCCCGACCGGGTTGTGCGCAAGATCGCCATCGCCGCACGCGATTGATTGCCGGCAGCAGGGTTCCCACATCCGGTCCAGGCCCCGCGATCGCTTCGGGATCGTCCGGGGCGAGACGCTCTGCCTTGAAGGAGGGCACGCGCATGACCGACCTGAACCCTGCTCCCCTGACCCCCGCGGATCTCGATCCCACCGAGTTCAACGCCGCCGACCTCGCGGCCCTGGGCGAGGGGCACATCGCCTACGTGCGGGCGATCCGCTCCGACGACGTCCGGCGGATGTTCCCGCAGGCGCCCGAACTGACCCCCGGCCTCGACCTGTTCGCCCTGCTCTCGGCGAGCGGCGCGCCGATCCTGCTCGCCGATTCGCGCGAGGTCGTGCTGGCCAACGCCTTCGCGCACGACCTGCAGCCGGTCAGCCTGCACTGAGGGCTCGCGGGCGGCGTCCTACGGCGCCGCCCGGCCCATCTCGGCCACGGCGGACACGAGCCGGGCGATGTCCTGGTCGCGCGACAGGCGGTGGTCGCCGTCGGCGATCAGGGTCAGGACCGTTCCCTCGGCCGGGAGCCGGTCGAGGAGCTTGAAGGCCTGCGCGTGCGGCACGTCCGGGTCGCGCATGCCCTGCAGGATGTGGACGGGGCAGCCGAGATCGAGCGGCCCGGTCAGCAGCCGGTTGGCCCGGCCGTCCGCGATCAGGCGCATGGTGACCGGGTCCGGCTCCGGCGCGTAGGCGCTCTGGCGCATCCAGACCCCGTCGCGCTCCAGGGTGTCGCGCACGGATTGCGGGAACTGGTCCCACATCAGGTCCTCGGTGAAGTCGAGGGCCGGCGCGATCAGGACGAGGCCCACCGCGGGCGCCTCCCCGCGGGCGAGGCGGGCGCGGGCGGCGAGGCAGGCGATCCAGCCGCCCATGGACGAGCCGACGAGGATGGGCCGGTCCGGCACGCGGGCGGCGAGCACGGCCTCCGCGTCGGCGGTCCAGCTGGAGATGGTGCAGGCGGCGAACTCCCCCTCGGACGCCCCGTGCCCGGCATAGTCGAACCGCACGAAGCGCCGGCCGGCCCGCGCGGCCCAGGCATCGAGGGCGGTGGCCTTCGTCGCCCCCATGTCCGAGCGGAAGCCGCCGAGCCAGACCACGGAGGGACCGGCGCCCTCGCGGACGCGTACCGCGATCCTGCGCCGCTCCGCGCCGTCTCCGACAGTGACGAAATCCGGGCTCCCGACATCGACCATGCTGTTCTCCGCCCTGGTTGCTTCCCGCCGTGAACGTTTCGTCTTCAAGGTCCGTTTACCGGACCGTAAAGCGCGGCAGCGATCCTGAAGCAATGAGTGAATGCGTCATGACGGATCGCGTGCCGTCCCGGATCGTTCCCGCGGGAACCGGGCGATGATGGCGGGAGGCGCCGGCCTTCGCGCGGAGGCCGGGCCGCTGGCCGGCGCCTGCGTGCTCCAGATCATTCCGGAACTCGAGGCGGGCGGCGCCGAGCGCACCACCGTCGACGTGGCGGCGGGCCTCGCCGCGGCCGGGGCCCGCGCCCTCGTCGCCACCGAGGGCGGGCGGCTCGTGGGCGAGTTGCAGGCTAAGGGCGGCGCCTGGATCCAGTTCCCGGCGGCCTCCAAGAATCCCCTGGCGATGGCGCTGCATGTGGGCCGGCTCGCGCGGCTCTGCCGCCGCGAGGGCGTGCAGATCATCCATGCCCGCTCGCGGGCGCCGGCCTGGGTGGCGCTCGGGGCCGCCCGCCGCCTCGGCCTGCCCTTCGTCACCACCTATCACGGCAGCTATTCCGGCCGGACCGGCGTGAAGGTACTCTACAACTCCGTGATGGCGCGGGGCGACGTGGTCATCGCCAACTCGCACTACACCGCCGACCTGATCCGCGGCCTCCATGCCGAGCAGGCCGGCGACCGGATCGAGGTGATCCACCGCGGCACGGATCTCTCGGCCTTCAGCCCCGTGGCCGTGGGCCCGGCCCGGGTCGAGGCCCTGCGCCGGGCCTGGGGCGTCGCGCCCCACGAGCGGGTGGTGCTCCTCGCCGCGCGCCTCACCGCCTGGAAGGGGCACCGCGTCCTGATCGAGGCGGCGGCGCTCATGCGCGACCGCGGCATCGGCGACCTCGCCGTGGTGCTCGCGGGCGATCCGCAGGGGCGGGCGGCCTACGAGCGCGAGATCGACGCCCTGGTGGCGGCCCGCGGGCTCCAGGGCATCGTCCGGCGCGTCGGCCACTGCACCGACATGCCCGCGGCTTTCCGCGCGGCCTCGGTGGTCGCCGTGCCCTCCGTGGAGCCCGAAGCCTTCGGCCGCTCGGCGGTGGAGGCGCAATCCCTCGGCACGCCGGTCGTGGTCTCCGATCTCGGCGCGGTGCCGGAGACCGTGCTCAGTCCACCCGCGGTGGAGCCGGGCCAGCGGACGGGCTGGCGCGTGCCCGCGGGCGATCCGGCGGCGCTGGCGGCGGCCCTCGGCGAGGCGCTCGCCCTCGGCGCGAGCGCGCGCGATGCGCTCGCCCGGCGCGGGCGGGCCCATGTGGAGGCCAACTTCTCCCTGGAGCGGATGGTCGGGGACACCCTCGCGATCTACGCCCGCCTGCTCGCCCGCTGAGGTCGTGCGCGCCCACGGATCTTGCGGCAGGGCTTGTGCGTTCTCACGTCGAGGACAGAGTTTTCGGGAACCATTCGCGACGATTGTGATTCAGGCCCCGCCCGATCTGTTGACTTGCCGCGCGCTTGGGACAAGGTAGCGTGGTCCGGATTTTCATCGGATCGGTCGGCGGTCGGGGCACTCCGGATGGTGCCCCTGGATCGCCGTTCGTCGTTGCATCAGGAGATAGCAGCCATTCGTAGACCTATGAGAGCCATGCCGGCCCCGCAGAAGGACGGGCCGCGCGCCAACCGGGACATTCGCGGCGTCCGCGACGTGCAGCTCATCGACGCGGACGGCCAGAACCGTGGCGTCGTCGCCTTCTTCGATGCCCTTCAGATGGCCGAAGAGGCCGGCCTCGACCTCGTCGAGATCGCGCCGAACTCCGCGCCTCCCGTCTGCAAGCTGCTGGATTACGGCCGCTTCCGCTTCAACGAGCAGAAGAAGCAGAACGAGGCGCGCAAGCGGCAGAAGACGGTCGAGGTCAAGGAGATCAAGCTCCGCCCCGGCATCGACAAGCACGACTACGACGTCAAGATGAAGTCCGTGCAGCGCTTCTTCGAGGAAGGCGACAAGGTGAAGGTCACCCTGCGCTTCCGCGGCCGCGAGATGGCGCACCAGGATATCGGCCTGCGCCTCCTGGAGCGCGTGAAGCACGAGACCGCCGAGATCGCCAAGGTCGAGAGCGAGCCCATGCTCGAAGGCCGCCAGATGATCATGATCCTGGCGCCGCGCTAGCAGGCCGCCGGATCGCGACCCCACCGAGACGCCGTCCCCGCCGGGACGGCGTTCTCGTTCGTGGCCGGGCGATCGCCCGGAGCGATCCGACCCCGTTCGCGGTCGTTCCGGGACGACGGGATGGAAGCGGGGGCGTCCGCTGCGGTCGCCCCGTGCTCGGGGCGGTGGCCGGATCCGTTTGCGCGCCGGGGCGCCACCGCTTATCTGCGCGCCATGGCCCTCGCTCCCGAAGAGATCGAACGCTACGCCCGCCATCTCGTCCTGCGCGAGGTGGGCGGCCCCGGCCAGGCCCGCTTGAGGGCGGCCCGCATCCTCGTCGTCGGCGCCGGCGGGCTCGGGGCGCCGCTGATCCAGTACCTCGCGGCCGCCGGCATCGGCACCATCGGCATCGTGGACGACGACACGGTCTCGCTCTCGAACCTGCAGCGGCAGGTCATCCACGGCACGCCCGATCTCGGCCGGCCCAAAGTCGAGAGCGCGCGGGAGGCGGTGGCGCGCCTCAACCCGCACGTGCAGGTCGTCGCCCACCGGGAACGCATCGACGCGGCGAGCGCGGCGGGGCTCGCCGCGCGATACGACGTCGTCGCGGACGGCTCGGACAACTTCGCCACGCGCTACGCGGTGTCGGATGCCTGCTTCCACGCCGGGCGCCCCCTCGTCACCGCGGCGCTCGGCCAGTTCGACGGCTCGCTCACCACGATCCGCGCCCACGAGCGCGGCCCGGACGGGCGGCCGAACCCGACCTACCGCTGCCTGTTCCCGAACCCGCCGCCGCCCGGCAGCGTGCCGCCCTGCGCGGAAGCGGGGGTGCTGGGGGCGCTCGCCGGCGTGATGGGCTCGCTGATGGCGATGGAGGTGATCCGCGCGGTCGCCGGCTTCGGCGAGTCCCTCGTCGGCCGCCTGCTCATGGTCGATGCCCGCGCGATGCGCTTCGAGACGCTGCACTACGCCTGGGACGAGGCCAATCCCCTGAGCGGCACCGCCGCGGCCTAGAGCATGCTGCTCTTTCACGGAAACAACAGCATGCTCTATCCCTTTGTGGTCGCACGATGATCCCGAAAAACTGGATTCCACTTTTTCGCATCGTGCTCTAGCGCATCGTCCCGAAAGGTGGTTGCCGGCTTTCGGAGAAGACGATGCAGAATCAAGGGCCTAGCACATAGTCCGGAAGGACGGCGCTTCAACACGCGGCGTCGAAACCGGATCGACGCATCGCAGCATCGTTCCCACTCCGTGACGCTTCCGGGTCCATCGCTTCGATCGCGCACCCCTCTCTCACGGGCGAGGGGATGCGCGGCTGTCGAACCGGTCGACCGGGAACGGCCCGGGGCGCGAAGCCTTGGCCCGCCGCCCCGGCCCGTGCGAGAATCCCGCTTCCGGCCTCGGAGCAATCGGTGAAGCGATGACGGATCGAGCGGACGCGCGGGCGGGTGCCGAGCCCGTGCGGGACGGCGGATGCCGCTGCGGCAGGGTGCGCTTCCGCGCGAGCGGCCGGCCCCTGCTGACGATGGCCTGCCACTGCACCGGCTGCCAGCGGATGACCGGCGGCGCCTTCTCCCTGAGCACGGCCATGCCGGGCGCCGGCTTCGCGGTGACGGCCGGGCAGCCCGTGGAAGGGGGCCTGCACGGCAACCCGCACCACTTCTTCTGCCCGGACTGCATGAGCTGGCTGTTCACCCGCGTCGACGGGATGGACGCGTTCGTCAATGTCCGGACGACCGTGCTCGACGATCCCGGCGGCCTCGACCCCTTCATCGAGACCTGGACGTCCGAGAAACTGGCCTGGGCGACGACGCCCGCGCGTCACAGCTTCCCGGGCTTTCCGGCCATGGCCGATTACGCCGCGCTGACCGAGGCCTACGCGCAGTCCCGCGCGGGTTCCGGCTGAGGCCGCCGCGCTGCCCTCAGACGGCCTCGGCCCTGTCGAGGCAGCATTTCTTGAACTTCTTGCCGCTGCCGCAGGGGCAGGGATCGTTGCGGCCGACATCCCTGTACGGGTTGCGCTGCGGCTCGCCCGCCCCTTCGGCGGTCCAGGCGAGGTCGGCCAGGGGATCGTCGAGGGTGCCGTGGGCCCAGCGGTCGAAGCGGGCCGGGTCGTCGGGGCGCGTCTCGGCCCGGCGCAGGGTCTCCTTGAACCACGCGGCGTCGCTGAATTCGTCGGTGATGCGCCCGTCGCGGCGGGCCGCCTCGGCGCGGGGCGCGAGATCCCGGAAGCCGAGATGGGCGATCGTCTCCTCCCAGCCGATCCAGGCCAGGGACTCCTCCACGGCGGCCTTGGCGTCGTCGAAGCGCACGAGGAGGGCGCGCACCGCGTCTCGCTCGATCCGGCCGGCATGGCAGAGGGTGACGCAGGCCGAGAACAGGGCCTGCCGCACGGCATCGTCCACCGTGCTGTCGCGGATCAGCGCGAAGATCGGCTCGGGGTCTCCGTCGAACAGGCTCGCCACCACCTTCGCGAGAGTGGAGGTGACGGCATCGCCGAGATAGGCGTCGAGGGTCTCCTCGTCCTCCCGGAGGAGGCGCAGGAGCGGCGCCAGGGCCCGCGTGTCGCGGGCATGGGCGAGCACGTGCAGGCCCCAGAACAGCAGGCTCGCCTCGCCCTCGTCGAGCTCGATGCCGGAGGCGGCGGCTTCCAGCAGCCGCAGGGTCTCCGGCGCGACCGCCGCCGGGCGCTCCAGGGCTTGCCGGAACGCCACCTTGGGCAGGTGGAGGGCGCCCGCCAGTTCCTCGATCAGGATCGCGTCGTCCATCGCTCCCTCCACCCGTCCGGGATCGTCAGGCCCGCAGGCTCGCCCCGGTCTTGCGGCTGACCTCGGCGACGATCTTCTGGCTCACCGCCTCGATCTCCGCATCGGTGAGCGTGCGCTCCACGGGCTGGAGCCGCACGGCGACCGCCACCGACTTCTGGCCCTCCGGAACGCCGGTGCCCTCGTAGATGTCGAAGACCTCGACGCCGGCGACGAGCTTGCGCTCCGCGCCCAGGGCGGCGCGCACGATCTCGCCCGCGGGCACGTCGCGGCCGACGACGAAGGCGAAGTCGCGCGACAGGGGCTGGAAGTCCGGGAGCGCCAGGACCGGCTTGGTCTTGGTGGGCTTCGACTTCGGGAGCGGCAGCGCGCCGAGATCGATCTCGAAGACGACGAGGTTGCCCTTCAGATCGAGCGCCTTCGCCACCCGCGGATGCAGCTCGCCGAAATGGCCGACCTGGTTCTTCGGGCCGAACTGGAGGGTGCCGGAGCGGCCCGGATGCAGCCAGGCGGGACCGCCGGCGACCACCTGCAGCCCGCCCGTCGGCACGCCGAGATTCGCGAGCAGGGCGAGGGCGTCCGCCTTCGCCTGGAAGGCATCGACGGCCGGCGCCGCGCCGTCCCAGTGCCGGCCGGCGCCGGCGAAGCCCGCGCTGCCCCGCCGCACGGCCGCCGCCCGCAGGGACTGGCCCTCCGGCGCGTCGCTGGCGAAGCACTGCCCCACCTCGAACAGGGCGGCGTCGGGATAGCCCCGGTCGGCGTTGCGCTGCGCCGCGCGGGCGAGCCCCGGGACGAGGCTCGGGCGCATGTCGGAGAGTTCGGAAGCGATGGGGTTGGCGAGGACGAGGTCCGCGCCGCCGCCGCCGAACAGCTCGGCATCGGCGTGGGGGATGAAGGACCACGTCACCGCCTCCATCAGGCCGCGGCCGGCCAGGGCGCGCTTGGCCACCCGCGTCCGCCGCTGGAGGGGCGTGAGCACGGGCTTGGCGACGTTGCCCGGCCGGGGCAGGGGCTTGGCCTCGATCCGGTCGAGGCCGGCGATGCGCACGACCTCCTCCACGAGGTCGGCCTTGCCCTCGACATCCGGCCGCCAGGAGGGGGTGAGCACCTTCGCCCGTTCGCCCGTGCCCGCCACGTGGAAGCCCAGTGATTCGAGGATGATCTTCATCTCCGCCCGCGGCAGCTCGATGCCGGCGAGGCGGCGCACCTCGGTCCAGGGGAAGTCGATCACCCGCTCGGTCTCCGGCGGCTCGCCCGCGACCACCGCCTCGCTCGGGCTGCCGCCGCAGATCTCCAGGACGAGGCGGGTGGCCCGGTCGAGACCCGGCAGGGTCGAGGCCGGATCGACGCCGCGCTCGAACCGGTAGCGGGCATCGGTGACGACGCCGAGGCGGCGGCCCGTCTGGGCGATGTTCTGCGGGTTCCAGAGCGCCGATTCGATCAGCACGTCGGTGGTGCCCGCGTCGCAGCCGGAGGCCGCCCCCCCGACGATGCCGGCGATCGACTCGACGCCGTTGCCGTCGGCGATCACCACCATCTCCTCCGTGAGCGCGTGCTCGCGCCCGTCCAGACCCTTCAGGCTCTCGCCGCTCCGGGCGAGGCGCACCGAGAGGCCGCCCGCCACCTTGGCCGCGTCGAAGACGTGCAGGGGCCGGCCGCGGTCGAAGGTCATGTAGTTGGTGATGTCGACGAGCGCGTTGATCGGGCGCAGGCCGATCGCGCGCAGGCGCGCCTGCATCCAGTCCGGCGACGGGCCGTTGCGCACGCCGCGCACGAGGCGCAGGGCGAACAGGGGGCAGAGGTCGCGGTGCTGCGCGTCGAGTTCGACGGCGAGGGGGACGGGGCAGGGGCCCTCGCCCCGCACCGGCGGCTCGGCCGCCCGCTTGAGGGTGCCGAGGCCCGCCGCGGCGAGATCGCGGGCGATGCCCGAGACCGCGGTGCAGTCCGGCCGGTTCGGGGTCAGATTGATCTCGACGACCGGGTCGTCGAGGCCGGCATAGAGGGCGTAGGGCTGGCCCACGGGCGCGTCCGCCGGCAGGTCGAGGATGCCGTCGTGATCGTCGCCGAGGCCGAGCTCGGCGCCCGAGCAGAGCATGCCCCGGCTCTCGATGCCGCGGATGGTGCCCACCGACAGGGTGATGTTCTTCCCCGGCACGTAGGTGCCGGGGGGCGCGAAGACCGAGATCATGCCGGCCCGCGCGTTCGGCGCGCCGCAGACCACCTGGAGCGGCTGGCCGTCGCCCGCATCCACCGTGCAGACGCGCAGCCGGTCGGCGTTCGGATGCTGCTCGGCGGTGAGCACACGCGCCACCACGTAGGGCTTCAGCGCCGCCGCCTTGTCCTCGATTCCCTCGACCTCGAGGCCGATGCGGGTCAGCGTCTCGGCGATTTCATCGAGGGAGGCCGTGGTGTCGAGGTGATCCTTGAGCCAGGAGAGGGTGAATTTCATCGTGGCCTGTCTTTGAAGATCAGTTGGACCGTGAGTGTGAGCCGGTCGGCCTCGCTCAGGTTCTCGAGGCGTTCGACGATCTCGCGCGCTTCGGCGACACGATCGCGCGCCTCGCTTTCCTGATAGAAGCCGACGCGCGGTGGGGCGTAGTCCGCCAGCATGCGGGCGTTCTGCAGAGGGACGATGAGGTCTCCGATCTGCTTCAGAGCCACTGCCGTCATGAGTGGGCCCGCTTTGAAGGCATTTCGCAAAGGGCCATGATCCAGCGCGCGATAGACCTTCTCGTATGCATCGTTGCCGCGCCGATCCTCTCCGAGCAGCGTATCCGCGCAAACACGCGCGAGTGCGTGGAAGGCCGCGTAATAGGCCGTGCTCACCGCCCGCCGCTTGACGGCCGAACTGGTGGGATGCGCGTCGATGAGGTCTTCGGCCAGCCGCAGCAAGCGGTTAACGAGGGTGGACATATCTCAATCCACATCTGCGCGCGACTGCCGCTCGTCGATGATATCGTTGTCGAGGAACACGAATCTGTCCTCGCCCCTGTCGATAAGCGCGTCGCGGATCGCATGTACGGTTCGCACGAGCTCGCTCCGGCTACCGGGCCGCGTGCCGTAGCGGGCCGTCACGCGGATGATCGGGACACCGTCGAAATCGGTGTCGAACCGCACCGTCGCTCCACGGTACTGACCATCGGGGAAGCGGTCCGTCAGAACTGACGAGACGATGGGTTCGATTTCCTGCTCCGTCATCCGCGCCTCCTACCCGGAAAGGCCGGCGACCAAGCTCGGCACGTCCAGGGGCCGGAAGCCGTAATGGTCGAGCCAGCGCACGTCCGCCTCGAAGAAGGGGCGCAGGTCCGGCATGCCGTATTTCAGCATGGCGATGCGGTCGATGCCCACACCGAAGGCGAACCCCTGGTACTCGTCGGGATCGAGGCCGCAATTGCGGAGCACGTTCGGGTGGACCATGCCGCAGCCGAGGATCTCCAGCCAGTCCGTGCCCTCGCCGAAGCGGATCTCGCCGCCCTTGCGCGAGCACTGGATGTCCACCTCCGCCGAGGGTTCGGTGAAGGGGAAGAAGGAGGGGCGGAAGCGCATCTTCACCGCGTCCACCTCGAAGAAGGCGCGGGTGAACTCCTCCAGAACCCATTTCAGGTTGGCGATGTTGGCCGTCCGGTCGATGACGAGCCCCTCCACCTGATGGAACATCGGCGTGTGGGTCTGGTCCGAATCGTGCCGGTAGGTGCGCCCGGGGATGATCACGCGGATGGGCGGCTGCTGCGCGCGCATGGTGCGGATCTGGACCGGCGAGGTGTGCGTGCGCAGCACCTTGCGCTTGCCGTCCCGGTCGGGCGCGAGAAAGAAGGTGTCGTGCATCTCCCGCGCCGGGTGGCCAGGCGGGAAGTTGAGGGCGGTGAAGTTCAGCTCGTCCGTCTCGATGTCGGGCCCTTCCGCGACCGCGAAGCCCATATCGGCGAAGATCGCGGTGATCTCGTCGATCACCTGGGAGATCGGATGGATGCGCCCGCGCGTGTCTGGCGCTTCGCGCACCGGCAGGGTGACGTCGACCCGCTCGGCGGAAAGACGCGCCTCGAGGGCGGCCTCGGCCAGGGCCTCGCGACGGGCGCCGAGCGCCCCCTGCACCCGGTCGCGCAGGCCGTTGATCTGCGGGCCGCGGGTCTTGCGCTCGTCCGGGGTCATGGCGCCGAGCGTCTTCAGGAGGTCGGAGACGCTGCCCTTCTTGCCGAGCGCGGCGACGCGGACGGCCTCCAGCGCCGCCTCGTCCGAGGCGGCCTCGACCTGGGCCAGGAGATCGCGTTCGAGCGTGTCGAGGTCGGTGGATGCCATGGTTCCGTTGGTCGTGCTGGTCCGCTTGATGCGGAGGCGTTTGCGCGTTTGCGCGATATCAAGCAAGCGCAAAGGCCCACTCGACGGCCGCGTCGGGCGGAATGCAGGAACGCGAAAGGCGCGGCGCTCCCGCGAGCGCCGCGCCTTCGGATAGGTCCTGTCGCGCCGCGGGGGCGCGGCGGATCAGGCGGCCTTGGCGGCCGGGAGCGCGGACTTGGCCTTCTCGACGACGGCGGCGAAGCTCGCCGGCTCGTGGATGGCGAGCTCGGACAGCGCCTTGCGGTCGACGACGATGCCGGACTTGGCCAGACCGTCGATGAAGCGCGAGTAGGTCAGGCCGTGCTCGCGGACCGCCGCGTTGAGGCGCTGGATCCAGAGGGCGCGGAAGGTGCGCTTCTTGTTCTTGCGGTCGCGATAGGCATACTGCATGCCCTTCTCGACCGCCTGCTTGGCGATGCGGATCGTGTTCTTGCGGCGGCCGTAATAGCCCTTGGCGGCCTTCAGAACCTTCTTGTGCTTCGCGTGACTCGTCACGCCGCGCTTGACGCGGGCCATGGGGGATCTCCTGGATTACGATGAAGCTGGATACGCGGGGGTGGCGGAAGACTTACCGCTGGTTGGGCAGGAAGTACTTCTTCACGTTGGCGGCATCGCCCTCGAACAGGGTCGTGGTGCCGCGCAGGTTGCGGATCTGCTTCGTCGTCCGCTTGATCATGCCGTGGCGCTTGCCGGCCTGGGCGTACATCACCTTGCCGGTGCCGGTGATCTTGAAGCGCTTCTTGGCGCCCGATTTGGTCTTCAGCTTGGGCATTTGGCTCTCCGATGCACGTGACGATCCCGGCCGGGAAGGCCGGAACCACGCGCGTTGATGCTTCTGGTGGAGCAGCACGAGCCGCCACGGCAGCCCTATCGGCCGGGCGGTTCGACGCGGGCCGGCTTATGACAGAAACGAGACGGCGCATCAACACGCACCCGCGGGCGGGATTTGGTGCACCGCCCGCGCCCGGCTCCCGGCACGGCGCCGCGGGTGGAGCGGGGAAATCGGGGACCGGTTGGCGCGTTGCACAAAACACGGATGACGGGCCGGTTGCCGAGGAACCATAAACCTTGGCCGTCCGTTTCGTTCATGTCCCACTCAGGCCCGATCGGGTTAGATCCCCGCAATTTCCGGCCTCCATAGGAGACACTTTCGTGCGCATTGCCCAGATTGCCCCGCTTTCGGAGGCCGTTCCTCCGAAGTTCTACGGCGGCACCGAGCGCGTCGTCAGCTGGATCACCGAGGAACTGGTCCGCCAGGGCCACGAGGTGACGTTGTTCGCCAGCGGCGATTCGGAGACCAGCGCCAAGCTGGCCGCCTGCACGCCGGAGGGCCTGCGCCTGCTCGGCTACCGCGACCACACCGCGAGCCACCTCGCGATGCTGCATCAGGTGCATCGCCGGGCGCACGAGTTCGACATCCTCCACTTCCACATCGATCTGCTGCAGTATCCGATGTTCGAGGATCTGTACCACAAGTGCATCACCACGATGCACGGCCGCCTCGACGTGCCGGACTTCATGCCGGTCTACCGCACCTTCACCGGCATGCCGCTGGTGTCGATCTCCGACAACCAGCGCCTGCCGATGCCGTCGAACTCGAACTGGCTGTCGACGATCCATCACGGCCTGCCGGCCGAGAACTGTCCGTACTACCCCGAGGCCAAGGGCGGCTACCTCGCCTTCCTCGGCCGCATCTCCCCCGAGAAGCGCCCCGACCGGGCGATCGAGATGGCCATCCGCTCCGGCGTGAAGCTGAAGATCGCCGCCAAGGTCGACAAGGCCGACCAGGATTACTGGGACGAGGTCATCGAGCCGATGATCGACCATCCCCTGGTCGAGTTCATCGGCGAGATCAACGAGGAGCAGAAGAAGGACTTCCTCGGCAACGCCCTGGCGCTCGCCTTCCCGATCGACTGGCCGGAGCCCTTCGGCCTCGTGATGATCGAGGCCATGTCGGCGGGCACCCCGGTGATCGCCTTCCGCAACGGCTCGGTGCCGGAAGTGATCAAGGACGGCGTCGGCGGCGTGCTCTGCGACTCGATGGACGAGGCGGTCGCCGCGGTCGACAAGGTCAAGACGATGAGCCGTGCCGGCGTGCGCCGCCACTTCGAGACCGGCTTCACCGCCGAGTGCATGGTGAAGAAGTACGTCGCGGCCTACGAGGATCTGATCTCCCGCCAGGGCGAGGTGATCCAGCTGCCGAAGGCGGCGCCCTTCGCGCCCCATTACGGCGAGATGAACGGCGCCGGCCGCCCGCCGATCTCGGTGGCGGCGATGCCGGCCTGAGGCGCGCATTGCGCGGGGAGCCCTGGCGGGCGCCCCGGACGCGCCTAACTCAGTCGGTCGTGCAGGGCCGCCGCATCCCGCGATGCGGCGGCCCTGTCGATTCGCGAGACCCGACATCACCCGGACCGGAGAGCTGAAGGCATGGCGGAGAGCGTTGCGGCGAAGGTGCAGAGCGCGGTGAAGGCGGCCCTGCGCGGCTTCCAGGACGCCGACGAGGTGCTGCCGCCCTACCACATCGAGGCGCAGACCTCCCTGGTGGAGCGCCCCCTGCGCTCCCTCAAGTTCGGCGAGGCCTTCGCCGTGCTCGATTCCTACGGCGATATCGGCGTGCAGCCGGGTCCCGAGGGGCTCTACTTCCAGGACACGCGCTACCTCTCGCGCCTCGAATTCACCGTGGAGGACCAGCGCCCGCTGATGCTGTCCTCGGTGATGCAAGACGACAATGGGGCGCTCTCCGTCGACATGACGACGCCCGATATCCGCCTCGACGCCCACGACGAGACCTCGATCCCGCGCGAGGTCATCGCCATCGAGCGCACCAAGTTCCTGTTCCGCGGCGCCTGCTACGACCGGATCGGCCTGCGCTCCTACGATTCGCGCCACCGCACCCTGAAGATCGCCGTCGCCTTCGACGCCGATTACCGCGACCTGTTCGAGGTGCGCGGCACGGACCGGGCGCGGCGCGGCAAGCGCGCCGTGCAGGTGGCGAGCGACACCGAGGTGCAGTTCCGCTACGTCGGCCTCGACGAGATCGTGCGCACCACGGCCCTGCATTTCGGGCCGAAGCCCCAGAGCCTGGAGCCGGGCCGCGCCGTGTTCGAGGTCTCGCTGCCGCCGGGCGGCCGGGCCTCGCTGTTCATCCGCGTGGTGTTCGAATCGCACCGGGCCTTCATCAGCGCGCCCTCGGACGCCCGCACCGGCGAGGATGCCGCCGCCAAGCTCTCCCTGGCCGCCGGCTCCTCGGGCGGCAGCCAGCACCCGAAGGGCCTGGGCGAGGGCACGATCTTCGCCCGTGCCTACCGCGACACCCGCCGCGACCAGCGCGAGATGACCGCGGGCATCACCACGGTGATCTCCTCCAACGACCAGTTCAACGAGGCGGCCTGCCGCGCCACCGCCGACCTCTACATGCTGGCGAGCCGCACGCCGGAGGGGATCTACCCCTTCGCCGGCATCCCCTGGTACTCCACGGTGTTCGGCCGGGACGGCATCATCACCGCGATGATGGCGCTCTGGATCGATCCGAAATTCGCCCGGGGCGTGCTGCGCTACCTCGCCTCGACCCAGGCCAAGGCCGTCGATCCGGCCGCCGACGCCCAGCCCGGCAAGGTGCTGCACGAGACCCGCCGGGGCGAGATGGCGATGCTCGGCGAGGTGCCGTTCCGGCACTATTACGGCACCATCGACGGCACGCCGCTCTTCGTGATGCTGGCCCACGAATACTACGCCGCCACGGGCGACCGCGAGACCATTGCCGCGATCTGGCCGGCGCTGGAACTGGCGCTCGCCTGGATGAACGAGTACGGCGACCGGGACGGCGACGGCTTCGTGGAATATGCCCGCGACACCGACAAGGGCCTGGAGAACCAGGGCTGGAAGGACAGCCACGACTCGATCTTCCACACCGACGGCCATCTCGCCAAGGGGCCGATCGCGCTGTGCGAGGTGCAGGGCTACGTCTACGCCGCCAAGAACGGGATGGCCAAGCTCGCGGCGATGCTCGGCCACGGCACGCTCGCCGAGACGCTGACCCACGAGGCGCGGGACCTGCGCGAGAAGTTCGACGCGGCCTTCTGGAACGAGGAGATCGGCACCTACGCGCTGGCGCTGGACGGGGCCAAGAAGCAGTGCGCCGTGCGCTCCTCGAACGCGGGCCACGCCCTCTTCACCGGCATCGCCCTGCCGGAGCGGGCGGCGCGGGTGGCCGAGCAGCTTCTCTCGAAGGACGGGTTCAACGGCTGGGGCGTGCGCACCATCGCCCGCGGCGAGGCGCGCTACAACCCGATGTCCTACCACAACGGCTCGATCTGGCCCCACGACAACGCCCTGATCGCGCTCGGCCTCGCCCGCTACGACCTGAAGGCCGAGGCGGCGCGCATCTTCCAGGGGATGTTCGACACCGCCCTGTACCAGGACCAGAAGCGCCTGCCCGAACTGTTCTGCGGCTTCATGCGGCGGCGCCAGCGCGGGCCGGTCTCCTACCCCGTCGCCTGCAGCCCGCAGGCCTGGGCGGCTGCGGCCCCCTTCGCCTTCCTCGCGGCCTGCCTCGGCCTCGAGATCGACCATGGGCGCAACCGCATCCGCTTCCGCAACCCGGTCCTGCCCGAATTCCTCGACGGCATCTCGATCTACAATCTGAAACTCGGCGACAGCCGCGTCGACGTGCGCCTGCAGAAGCACGACGACGACGTCACGGTCCGGGTGCTGAGAAGGACGGGCGATGCGCAGGTGGCGATGGTGAAGTAGGCGCGATCGCCCGGCAGGTGTCGGCCACCGTCTCGTCGGTGGCCGGCAGGTCGAGCATCGCCCCGGCGAAATCGCCGTCCTGCCAGACCCGGCGCGTGGGGAAGGGCCTCGGGAAGGTCGCGACATGCAGCGGGAAGGTCGCGCCCAGCCTGTGACGGCGCGCGATCGAGAACTGGGCGCCCATCAGCGAGATGTCGCGGATCACGCAGGCCACCAGAACGCCGTCCGGCATGGTCACCGAGGCCGGGATCATGGTCGGGAAGCGCTCGTGCGCGCGGCGTGCTGGGATGCTACCGTGGCGTGCATTGTTTTCTTCTTGATTGTGCATTGATGCATCCCGATCAACTCTCGCAATAGCGAGATAGATCAGGCCGCGAGTGTTTTGTAGGGGACGTATCAGTATAGCCCGATGGTTTATCGCGCATACACACAAAGTCACCTCAAGTTTGATCCATTCGCGGCTTGCCCGCCCAGCCCCCGGCATGGTCGTGTCCGCGCCAGCCCACCCCGGAAGACCCGATGTCCTCGCTCGCCCTCGACCTCGCCCGGTCCCTGATCCGCTGCCCCTCGGTCACGCCGGAGGAGGGTGGGGCGCTGGCCTTCCTGGCCCGGACGCTCGGCGCGGCGGGTTTTGCGGTGGAGCGGCCGGTCTTCTCGGAGCCCGGCACGCCGGACATCGAGAACCTCTACGCCCGCATCGGCACGGGCTCGCCCTGCCTCGTCTTCGCCGGCCACACGGACGTGGTGCCCCCCGGCGACGCGGCCGCGTGGCGGCACGACCCGTTCGGCGGCACGGTGGCCGACGGCCTGCTCTACGGGCGCGGGGCCGCCGACATGAAGGGCGGCATCGCCTGCATGCTGGCGGCGAGCCTGGAGCATCTGCGCGCCCACGGCCTGCCGCGCGGCTCCATCGCCTTCCTGATCACGGGCGACGAGGAGGGCCCGGCGGTGAACGGCACCGTGAAGCTCCTCGACTGGGCGCGGGCGCGGGGCGAGCGCTTCGACCATTGCCTGCTCGGCGAGCCGACGAACCCGAGCGTGCTCGGCGAGATGATCAAGATCGGCCGGCGCGGCTCCCTCACCGGAAAACTCGCCGTGCACGGGCGCCAGGGCCATGTGGGCTACCCGCATCTGGCCGAGAACCCGATCCCCGGCCTGTTGCGCCTCGCCTCGGCCCTGATCGCGCCGCCCCTCGACGCCGGCACCGCGCATTTCGACGCCTCGAACCTCGAACTCACCACGCTCGACGTGGGCAACCCGGCCACCAACGTGATCCCGGCCGAGGCGCGGGCGGTCTTCAACGTCCGCTTCAACGACCTCTGGACCGCCGAGACCCTGGGGGCCGAGATCCGCGCGCGGCTGGAGCGGGCCGCGGAGGGCGCGCGCTACACCCTCGACCTGCTGCCCTCGAATTCGCCCGCCTTCCTCACCGAGCCCGATGCCTTCGTGGACCTCGTCTCCGCGGCCATCGAGGCCGAGACCGGACGGCGCCCCGCGCTCTCGACCACCGGCGGCACCTCGGATGCCCGCTTCATCAAGGATGCCTGCCCGGTGATCGAATTCGGCCTCGTCGGCCAGACCATGCATCAGGTCGACGAATGCGTGGCGGTCGACGACATCGCGCGGCTGACGGCGATCTACGGCCGCGTGCTCACCCGCTACTTTGCGGTCGGAATGCCTTGATCCAGATGAAGTAGGCGTCAGCCACTCCGTTCGAACGGGTTTGGCGCTCGGACTCCGGCGAGGCCTGCGGATGCCCCGCGGGCATCGCGTAATCCGAGAAGCGTCGGTTGGCTGCCCCGAGGCGCTCACCGACCCGGATATAGATCTGCCGCAGCCGGTGCACGTGCGGATCGTCGAGCTTAACTTGAATGGCCGCGGTGACGAGTCCCAGTGTGATAGCAAGACTCGGTCGGCCGACGTCCGGAGGCGTCTCATTGTCCGAGAGCAGGATCGCGCCGATCGCGCGCAGGAAATCGTCGCTGCGGCAATCCTTGTTCAGAGCAGCGCGCTCCAGATCGAACAGAGTGCGGATGCCGAGTTGCCAAAACCGGATCAACTTGTCCGGTCCCACCGCGCAGCAGAGTTGCGCTTGAGCCACCCAATCCATGATCTGATAGACGCCGTAGGGTGTCTCTACGAACAGCATCAGCGGGTTCGCCGTGGCCAGGTTCTGTGTCGAGCGAATGTGATGGTCCGCGAGCCGGTCTCGGATCTCGCTGTCGATCCCATCGATGATGTCGATGGGCGTCGCGGTAATGTTCTTGTAGATTTCAGGATTATTGCGCTTGAAGTAGGCGAGCCGGCTACGCTCCATGACCATCTGACCAGCGCTTTCCGGAAATTGTCCGACCGCGTAACCGATGACGATGACGGCGCCCGCGAGCAGCCCCCCGCCCTTGGAGACATCGGTCAGAAGATCCAAGCCGAAAACGAAGATCGTCACCAGGATGGCCCCGGCGATCAAGTTATTGGCGGCGCTGACGAAGGAGCCAGGGCCAAAATCGAAATTGCCGATGGCGCGGAAGAAGCCTCGGATCAGGAAGACGTAGCCGCCTGCGAGCGCTGCCAGCAGGCCGCAGATCCAAGCGCGAAAGGCCGGATCGACGGTCGTCTGACCGGGCGTGGCCGATGTTCCAAGGCGCAGGAACCCGAGGAGGCCGGTGTCGACGTGGCGCGAGATGACGTAGCCGAAGAGCACAAAGACAAGAAGTAACGCGGTGACACCTGCCGCCCAAGCCCACCACGCGAAATCTGTCTGATTCGAATCGCGCTTATGGCCGGACCGGCCCAGGAAGTATTTGTATTTCACGAACTCGAACGAGGGGATGACATCCTCGCGGGCAGAACTCCCTTCTTGTGAAGATACCTGAAAAACAGCCGATAAATCTTTTACAATACCTTGTCTATGTATCTTAACTGTGTTTCTTATGATGATGAATATGATCGGCGGCAGGATCAGGCAGAAGGAAGCTACAAGCCAGATCAGGTTCTGTATCGTGAACGCCTCGAAGGGCATGCCGAATCTCCTGTTCGAGACTGGAGAGTGGCGCAACCAACCAATAAGTCAACTTGAAGTTAATAAACTCAACTCGTAGTCCACGCCCACGAAGGTCAGGCCGCAGGCCGGTGCCAGGGGGCCGCAGCGGTGCTTGGCCCGGCTCGCCAGGATCTCGGCGACGTCGTCGGGGCCGAGGCGGCCGCTTCCGGCGAGCATCAGGGTGCCCACCATCGCCCGCACCTGATGGTGCAGGAAGGAGCGGGCGGCCGCCGCCACCACGATCTCCTCGAACAGCCCCATCCGCGTGCGGGACACGTCGAGCTGCTCCAGGGTCCGCACCGGGCTCGCGGCCTGGCACTCGGCGGCGCGGAAGGCCGTGAAGTCGTGCCGGCCCAGCAGGCGCCGGGCGGCCGCGTGCATCGCCCCGGCATCGAGGGGCCAGGGCACGTGCCAGACCTGGCCGCGGGTGAGGGCGGCGGGGCTGCGCCGGTCGAGGATGCGGTAGCGGTAGTGTCGGCGGATCGCCGAGTGCCGCGCGTCGAAGCGCTCCGGCACGATCTCGGCGGACAGGACCGAGACCGGCTGCGGGCGCAGATGGGCGTTCAGGGCGTCGCGCACCGTGTCGGTGCGCCAGTCCCGGGCGAGGTCGAGATGGGCGACCTGATGGATCGCGTGGACGCCGGCATCGGTGCGGCCCGCGCAGACGAGGCGGACGCGCTCGCCGGAGAAGCGCAGCACCGCCTCCTCCAGGGCCGCCTGCACGCTCGGATCCTCCGCTTGCCGCTGCCAGCCGCAGAACGGGGTGCCGTCGTACTCGATGACGAGCTTGTAGCGGGGCATCAGGCGAGGCCGTCGAAGGCGCGCGGATACCGGACGGCCCCCGCGAGGCTTCGTCCCGCCTCGCTCAGGGCGATCGCCTGCTGGTGCGGGCCGTCCCAGGGCGTGCGGAAGGAGCGGGCCCGCGCGGCGGAGAAGCCGAGGCGGCCGTAGAAGGCCGGATCGCCGAGGACCAGCATGACGTCGTCACCGGCCTCCCGGCGTCGCTCGATCAGGGCGGCGGCGAGGCGCCGCCCGATGCCGCGATGCCGGTGCTCCGCGGCAACCGCGAGCGGCGCGAGACAGCTCGCCCGGCCGCCGGCGACCGTCAGGCGCGAGGCCGCACCGTAGCCGACCGGCTCGGCGGAGGGTGATCCGGCGCAGGCGACGAGCGCGTCGAGCAGGACGCCCTCTTCCCGAAGCGCCCCGACCAGCCCGGCCTCGTCGGGGCCCATCGCATCCCCCAGGAGGATCCGGATCACCGCGTCGTCGCCCTCGTCCGCGGCGCGGATGAGCGCCGTCATGCCAGCCGCGCCCCCGTCCCGAGCCGGGCCCCGCGCAGGAACTCGGCGCCGCCCGCGACCCCGCCCTTGCCGGCGCGGCGCAGTTCGAGCAGGCGCACCGCGCCCGTCCCGCAGGCCACCGTGCAGGCCTCGCCGAGGAGCGTGCCGGGCGCGCCCGAGCCGGCCTCGGGCAGCGCCCGCAGGACCTTCACGCGCTCCGGGCCCTTGCCGAGATCGGCCTCGAAGTAGGCGCCGGGGAAGGGCGACAGGCCGTTGATCCGCCGCGCCACCGCCTCGGCGGGCTCCGACCAGTCGATGCGCGCCTCGTCGTTGGTGATCTTGTGGGCGTAGACCACGCCGTCCCCGGCCTGCGGCACGAAGGCGAGGTCGCCCTGTTCCAGGCGCCGGAGCGCCTGCGCCATCAGGTCGGCCCCCACGGGCATCAGGGCGTCGTGCAGTTCGCCCGCCGTGGTGCCGGGGGCGATGGGCACGCGCGCCTCCAGGGCGACGGGGCCGGTATCGAGCCCGGCCTCCATGCGCATGACGCCGACGCCGCTCCAGGCATCCCCCGCCATCACCGCGCGCTGGATCGGCGCCGCGCCGCGCCAGCGCGGCAGGAGCGAGCCGTGGAGGTTCAGGCAGCCGTGCCGGGGCAGGTCGAGGATCGTCTGAGGCAGGAGCATGCCGTAGGCGACCACCACGGCCACGTCGGCCCCGTGCCCGGCGAAGGTCGCGGCGGCCGCCTCGCCCTTCAGGCTCGCGGGGGTGAGGACGGGGGCGCCGATGTCCTCGGCCAGGGCGTGGACGGGGGAGGGGCGCAGCGCCATGCCGCGGCCGGCCTTGGCCGGGGCGCGGGTGTAGACGGCGGCGACGGTGTGGCCGTCCCCGGCGAGCCGCGCCAGCGTCGGCACCGCGAAATCCGGGGTGCCCATGAAGACGACGCGCATCGGCGCTCAGGCCGCGTCGCGCTTGGCCGCCTTGGCGAATTTCTTCATCACCCGGTCGCGCTTCAGCTTGGAGATGTGGTCGACGAAGAGCACGCCGTCGAGATGGTCGATCTCGTGCTGGATGCAGGTGGCGAGCAGGCCGTCCGCCTCGATCTCGCGCTCGGCACCGTCGAGGTCGCGGAAGCGCACGCGGACGCGGTCGGGCCGCGTCACCTCGGCGTAGTAATCGGGGATCGACAGGCAGCCCTCGTCGTAGCCGCGGGTCTCCTCGGAGGCCCAGGTGATCACCGGGTCGATGAAGACCTGCGGGCGGCGGACGTTCTCCTCCTTCGAGGTGTCGACGGTGATGAGCCGCTTGGCCACGCCGATCTGGATCGCCGCCAGCCCGATGCCGGGGGCGTCGTACATGGTCTCCAGCATGTCGTCGGCGAGCCGGCGGATCTCCGCGGTCACGGAGCCGACCGGCTCGGAGACGAGGCGCAGGCGCTGATCGGGCAGGATGACGAGGGGAAGGATGGCCATGGCTCGATCGCGGCGGGGGCGGAGAACGCCCGAAAATCCAGGGCAATAGGATGGGCCGGAAAGCCGGTCAAATTCAGAAGGCGGTCCGGCTGCGGATCGCGGCCGAGAGCGTGCCCTCGTCGAGATAATCGAGCTCGCCCCCCACGGGCACGCCGTGGGCGAGGCGGGTGACCTTCAGGCCGAGATGGCGGATCGACTCGGTGACGTAGTGGGCGGTGGTCTGCCCGTCGACGGTGGCGTTGAGCGCGAGGATCACCTCGCGCATGGCCGGATCGCTCGCCCGCTCCACGAGGCTCGCGATGTTGAGGTGCTCCGGGCGCACCCCGTCCAGGGCCGAGAGCACGCCGCCGAGCACGTGGTAGCGCGCCGAGACCGCGCCGGAGCGCTCCAGCGCCCAGAGATCGGAGACGTCCTCCACCACCACGAGGGTGCTGGCGTCGCGGCTCGCGTCGCGGCAGACGGTGCAGGGATCGCGGGTGTCCACGTTCCCGCAGGTCTGGCAGACCACGATGCTCTCGGCCGCGATCCGCATCGCCTCCGCCAGGGGCCCGAGCAGGGCCTCCCGCTTCTTGATGAGCTGCAGCGCGGCGCGGCGGGCCGAGCGGGGCCCGAGGCCCGGCATGCGGGCCAGGAGCTGGATCAGGCGCTCGATCTCGGGGCCGGCGACGGCTTGGGGCATCTCTTCTCCGGGGGCCGGACGGGTCCGGCCGCGTGGTCTCGGGGCGCCGCCGGTCCGGTCTCCCGTCCGGCGCGGGCGCGCTCCAGGCCAGCGGCATATTCCAAGCCAGCGACATAGCGGCAGAGGCGGCGCGCGCGATAGGGCGCGCGTCGCCGCGCATGTCCGGGACGGGTTCGTGAAACGGTTACAACGGCCGGCGTCCGTCGCGAAAGCCCGGTGTTCCTGGCTTGCGATTCCGGATTGGCCTGAGTTCTTGTATTTAAATGCCGGTCTTCTGGCCTGCATCGTTAAGGCAAGAACCAACATTTCCCTGTGCTTGTGCGTATCCGCCGAAATTACAGGTTGACGCGGCAGCTTCGCTGTCTAACCAAGGCGGTCCGCACGGCCAAGCTGCGGACGCTTCCTTGAGGGCCCCGTTCTCGACGGCCTTCGGGGCGCTCCGGGCGACCGGACAGGGATACCGCATGACCAGCGGCTCGGGAGAGATGATCGTGACCAATATCGGCGATTTCAACACGGGCCACGGCGCGGATGCGATCGGCCTGCGCAACCTGAAGGCCGTCCACTGGAACTTCGAGGCCCCCCGGCTCTACGAGGAGTCCCTGAGCCGCAAGGAGGGCCAGCTCGCCAAGGGCGGCGCGCTGGTGGCCACCACCGGCAGCCATACCGGCCGCTCCCCCAAGGACAAGTTCGTCGTGCGCGACGCCGCGACCGAGTCCGAGGTCTGGTGGGACAACAACGGCGCGATCACGCCCGAGCAGTTCGAGACCCTCTACCAGGACTTCCTCAAGCACGCCGAGGGCAAGGAGCTCTTCGCGCAGGACCTCTACGGCGGCGCCGACCCGGCCCACCGCGTCAAGGCCCGCGTCTTCACCGAGTTCGCCTGGCACTCCCTGTTCATCCGCAACCTTCTGATCCGTCCGGACCGGTCCGAGATCGGGTCCTACGTCCCGGACATGACGATCATCGACCTGCCGAGCTTCCAGGCGGACCCCGCCCGGCACGGCTGCCGCTCGAAGACCGTGATCGCCATCGACTTCACCAAGAAGATCGTCCTCATCGGCGGCTCCGCCTACGCGGGCGAGATGAAGAAGTCGGTCTTCACCTACCTGAACTACATCCTGCCCGGTAAGGGCGTGATGCCGATGCACTGCTCGGCCAACGCCGCGCTCGACGCCGAGGGCGGCTCGGCGATCTTCTTCGGCCTCTCCGGCACGGGCAAGACCACCCTCTCGAACGACTCCTCGCGCCAGCTGCTGGGCGACGACGAGCACGGCTGGTCGAACGAGGGCATCTTCAACTTCGAGGGCGGCTGCTACGCCAAGACCATCCGCCTCTCGCGCAACGCCGAGCCCGAGATCTACGCCACCACCGAGCGCTTCGGCACGGTGATGGAGAACGTGATCATCGATCCCGTCACCCGACTGCCGGATTTCGACGACGCCTCGCTCACCGAGAACACCCGCTGCGCCTACCCCCTCGACTTCATCGCGAACGCGAGCGCCACGGGCCGGGCGAGCCACCCCAAGAACATCGTCATGCTGACCTGCGACGCCTTCGGCGTGATGCCGCCGATCGCCAAGCTGACCGGCGCCGAGGCGATGTACCACTTCCTCTCGGGCTACACCGCGAAGGTGGCGGGCACCGAGCGCGGCCTGACCGGCCCCGAGGCGACCTTCTCCACCTGCTTCGGCGCGCCCTTCATGCCGCGGCACCCGAGCACCTACGGCAACCTGCTGCGCGACCTGATCGCCAAGCACAGCGTCGATTGCTGGCTCGTCAACACCGGCTGGACCGGCGGCGGCGTCGGCACCGGCCGCCGCATGCCGATCCGCGTCACCCGCCGCCTGCTCACCGCGGCGCTGGACGGCTCGCTCTCGAAGGCCGACTTCCGGCGCGACCCGTATTTCGGCTTCGCGGTGCCGGTGGCGGTGCCGGGCGTCGAGCCGCACATCCTCACCCCGGTGAAGACCTGGGCCAACAAGGGCGCCTTCGTGGAGACGGCGGCGCGCCTCGTGAAGATGTTCGACGACAACTTCAAGCGCTTCGAGGCGCATGTGGACGCCGACGTGCGCCAGGCCGGCCCCGCCGCCCAGCCCATCGCCGCCTGAGACCGGAGCGGGGCGTTCGGGCGCCCCGCCACCGGAACGAAAGGCCCTCCCCGCCACCGGCGGGGAGGGCCTTTGTCGTTGCAGCGGCGGGTCCGCCGGAAGTCCCGTCCGACTTCCGGCCCGAAGGCCGGGCCTCGGCTCGGGCACGAACCGCGGCCAGGGGCGGGGACGCCGGCCCCTCCGACCGATGACGCGGTCGATCAGACCCGGAAGTACAGCGAGTGGTCCTCGCCGTTGAGGATGGCGGCGGAGCTGACCACCGGCGTCTCGGCATACATCGCGGCGATGCGGTCGCTGGGGTCGGGTACGTCCCGGTAGGCCTGCACGATCTCGCGGTAGCGCTCGGACAGGACCCGCGAATCGGGGTCGAGGCCGGTGATGCAGACGAGGCCCGTGGGCGGGCAATCCACCAGCACCACGTCGAGATCCGGCCGGTAGGCCTTCAGGATCGGCACGAGCTTCCAGACGTCCCCGGTCCACATGGCGTGGAACGGGTCGGTGCGCGCGGCGGCCGGGTCGCGGGTCGTCATCTCCACGTTCAGCGGCATGCAGTCGTGCAGGGCGATGAGCCCGTTGCGGTCGCTCACGGCCTCCGTGTTGTAGACGTCGCGGAGCAGGAACTCGAACTGGTGCAGCCCATCGAGGAAGGCGAGATCGATGCCGCCGCCGACGAGGGCGCGCACATCCGTCTCGGCGAAGAAGCGGTCGCTGGTGCAGCGGTGCAGCAGCGTGCGCCGCTTGTTGCCGGTGACGTCCTCCTGGAGCCGGTAATCGGGGTCGACGCCGACCGCCGTGTCGCAGGCGATGCCCGCGAGCGCGTCGCCGAAATGGACGCCGACCTCCAGATAGTTGCGGCTCTGCCGCTTCCGCGACAGGGCGGCCAGGAAGTCCCGGTACATCACGCCCGAGAAGCCCCGGTGGAGCTGCGCGGGCTTGCCCGAGCGGAGGATGTTGATCATCGGCGCGGGCCTAGAAGGGCAGCTTCATGCCGGGCGGCAGGGGCAGGCCCTTGGTGAGCTCGGCCATGCGCTCCTGGGCCGCCTGCTCGGCCTTGCCGCGGGCGTCGTTGAGGGCGGTCACGAGGAGATCCTCGAGGATCTCGCGCTCGTCGGCAACCATCAGGCTCGGGTCGATGCGCACGGACCGGGTCTGGCCCTTGGCCGTCATCGTCACCTGAACGGCGTCGCCCCCCGCCGCGCCGGTGACCTCGACGGTGTCGAGCTCGCTCTGCAGGCTGGCCATCTTCTCCTGCATGGCCTGGGCCTGCTTCATCAGCCCCATGATGTCGCGCATCGCGGTGTCCGTCCGATTCTCGAGTGTCGCCGCGTGGATGTAAGGCCGCGGCGGGCCGGGCGCTACGGTTCGTCCGCCCCCTCGGCGGCGTCGGCATCGGCCTCGCCGAGGATCTCCTCCTCCGCCGTGGCGCCGGCCGCGGGCGCGGTATCGCGGACGTCCACGATCTGCGCGCCGGGGAAGCGGGCCATCACCTCGCGCACGAGGGGGTGGGCGGCCGCGCTCTCGCGGCGGCTCTCGTTCGCGGCTTTGGCGCGCTGGTCGAGGGTCTCGGCCCCGTCCTCCTTGGAGACCGCGACGATCCAGCGCCGTCCGGTCCAGGCGTCGAGGGCGCGGGCGAGGTCGTTGGCGAGGCTCGGGCGGCCGCCGGGGGCGAGGCGGAACTCGATGCGCCCCTCCTCGAAGCGCACCAGATGGACCTCGCGCTCCAGGGCGGCCTTGAGCAGGATGTCGCGCCGCTCGCCGGCGAGCGCCACCACGTCCTCGAACCGGGCGAGCCGCGGGCCGGCGGGCTCCGTCCGCGCCGGCTCGGGCCGCGCCAGGGGCTCGGGCGCCGGGACCAGGGGCTGGCGGGCGGGTCCGCCGCCCATCGCCGCGCGCGGCTCCGGACGGGGTGGGGCCTCGGCGCGGAGATCGGATACCGGGGGAAGGACCGGCCGGCCGGCCGGCTCGGCCGGGCCGGCCAGGGCCTCGGCCCTGAGCTGGCGGAGGGCCTCGTCCGGCGTCGGCAGGTCGGCCGCGTAGGCGAGGCGGACCAGGGCCATCTCGGCGGCGGCGAGGGGGCGGGGGGCCGCCTGCACCTCGGGCAGGGCCTTCAGCAGGATCTGCCAGGCGCGCGACAGGGCCCGCACGGAGAGCCGCTCCGCGAAGGCGGCGCCGCGCCCGCGCTCGACCTCGCTCAGGGTGGGGTCGGCGGCGGCGGCCTCCGGCACCAGTTTCAGGCGGGTGACGAGATGGGTGAAGCCGGCGAGGTCCGAGAGCACCACCGCCGGGTCGGCGCCGGCCTCGTACTGGCCGCGCAGCTCCGCGAAGGCGGCGGGGATGTCGCCGCGCATCGCCGCCTCGAACAGGTCGACGACCCGGCCGCGATCGGCCAGTCCCAGCATGTCGCGCACGCCGGCGGCGGTGACGGTGCCGGCCCCGTGGGCGATGGCCTGATCGAGGAGGGAGAGGGCGTCGCGCACCGAGCCCTCGGCCGCGCGCACGATGGCGCCGAGGGCCTCGTCCTCCACGGCGACGCCCTCCGCCGCGCAGATGCGCCGGAGATGGGCGGCGAGCACGTCCGCCTCGACCCGGCGCAGGTCGAAGCGCTGGCAGCGGGAGAGGATCGTCACCGGGACCTTGCGGATCTCGGTGGTGGCGAACACGAACTTGGCGTGGGGCGGCGGCTCCTCCAGCGTCTTCAGGAAGGCGTTGAACGCCTTCTCCGAGAGCATGTGGACCTCGTCGACGATGTAGACCTTGTAGCGCGCGGAGACCGGCGCGTAGCGGATGCCGTCGATGATGGCGCGCACGTCGTCGATGCCGGTATGGGAGGCGGCATCCATCTCCAGCACGTCCATGTGCCGGGATTCCATGATCGCCCGGCAATGCAGGCCGAGTTCCGGCATGGTCACGGTGGGGCCGGTATCGGGCACGCCGGTGCGGGCGTAGTTGAGGCCCCGCGCCAGGATGCGGGCGGTGGTGGTCTTGCCCACGCCCCGCACGCCGGTCAGCATCCAGGCCTGTGGGATGCGCCCCGCCGCGAAGGCGTTCGACAGGGTGCGCACCATGGCGCCCTGGCCGATCAGGTCGTCGAAGTTCCGGGGACGGTACTTGCGGGCGAGCACCCGGTAGGGCGCGGCCCCCGCCGGCTCGGACGAGGCGGCAAACCCGGGAAGCCCCGGCTCGTCGTCAGGGGTGCCCGTGCGCGCGTCCATGCAGCCATCTGAGGGCGCCGGGCGACCGCGCGGTCCGCGGCACGGCGCATCGGAGGGTGTGTAAGGTGGGAGGCTGGACGAAGACCCGCTCGGTCTCGTTAGGGCTGCTTCCTTCCGGACCTGACCCGGTTGGCGAGTGATACGTCCCTCGCCAACCCCCCGCCGCCTATATGGCCGGACAGCCGCTCCGATGCAAGCGCGGGCGCGCGCTCACTTGCAAGCGCGGGCGCGCGCTCACTTGCAAGCGCGGGCGCGCGCTCACTCGGGCTTGCGCTTGACGATGGCGAGGGTCTTGGGATCGAGCTTGAGATCGAACTTCTTTCCGGCGGCGTCGATGGCGTCGTCCACCTCGATCATGCCGTCGTCCATCTCGATCTCGTCCCACTTGGTGAAGCCTTCCTGACGGAGCAGGGCCTCGACCTTGGCCTGCTGCTCGGGGGGCAGCTTCTCGTCGGCGCGGGCGGTGCCGCACAGGCCGAGGCCGAGGGCGAGAGGTGCGAGGAAGGCGGCGGTCGCGCGCATGGAGGTCTCCTGTTCGGGTGCCGTGCCCAAACAGCGGCCGTCTCGGCGCGGTTCCGCGGAAACGCCTCAGGTTGCCACGGGCGGGGGCCAAGCTTAGCCTTGTATCCTCAATCCGAGGATCGCCGAGAATGGTCACCCGCGTCGCCACCGTCGCCTTCGAGGGAATCGAGGCGCGCGCCGTGGACGTGCAGGTGCAGATCATCCCCGGCACGGTCCACTTCGCCGTGGTCGGCCTGCCCGACAAGGCGGTGGCCGAGTCGCGGGAGCGCGTGCGCGGCGCGCTCATCGCCTCGGGGCTGGCGCTGCCGGCCAAGCGCATCACCGTCAACCTCGCCCCCGCCGACCTGCCGAAGGAGGGCTCGCACTACGACCTGCCGATCGCGCTGGGGGTGATGGCCGCGATCGGCGCGATCCCCGCCGACGCGCTCGCCGGCTACTGCGTGCTCGGCGAGCTCGCCCTCGACGGGGCCATCACCGCAGTCAACGGCGTGCTGCCGGCGGCGATGGCGGCCTCCGGGCGCGGCCTCGGCCTGATCTGCCCCGGCCCCTGCGGGCCGGAAGCCGCCTGGGCCGGGGGCGACCTCGACGTGCTGGCCCCGCACTCGCTGATCCAACTCGCCAACCATTTCAAGGGCTCGCAGGTGATGGCCCGCCCCGTGCCGGCGATCGCGGAATCCGGCGGCCCGCTGCCGGACCTTCGCGACATCAAGGGCCAGGAGGGCGCCAAGCGCGCCCTGGAGATCGCCGCGAGCGGGGGACACAACCTCCTGTTCAACGGGCCGCCCGGGGCCGGCAAGTCGATGCTCGCCGCGCGCCTGCCCTCGATCCTGCCGCCGCTCTCGCCGCGGGAGCTCCTCGACATCTCGATGATCCAGTCGGTGGCGGGCGAGTTGCGCGGGGGCGCGCTCTCGAACCGGCGCCCCTTCCGCCAGCCGCACCACTCCGCCTCCATGGCCGCCCTGGTGGGCGGCGGCCTCGGCGCCCGGCCGGGGGAGGCCTCGCTCGCCCATGGCGGCGTGCTCTTCCTCGACGAGTTGCCCGAGTTCACCCCGCAGGTGCTCGATTCCCTGCGCCAGCCCATGGAGACCGGCGAGGTGATGATCGCGCGGGCGAACCACCGGGTGGTCTATCCGGCCCGCTTCCAGCTGGTCGCGGCGATGAACCCGTGCCGCTGCGGGCAGGCGCTGGAGCCGGGCTATGCCTGCCGGCGCGGGCCGAACGAGCGCTGCGTGGCGCAGTACGGGGCCCGCATCTCGGGCCCGCTCCTCGACCGGATCGACCTGCGCATCGAGGTGGCGGCCGTCACCGCCGCCGATCTGATCCTGCCGCCGCCCGCGGAGGGGTCACGGGAGGCGGCGGCGCGCGTGGCCGACGCCCGCGCCCGCCAGGGCAAGCGCTTCGCCGCGCGGGGGCTGCCCGCCTCCACCACGAACGCCACCTGTCCGGCGACGCTGATCGAGGAGGTCGCGAGCCCGGACGCGGAGGGCGCCGCGCTGATCCGCAGCGCCGCCGAATCGCTGCGCCTCTCCGCCCGCGGCTTCCATCGCACCCTGCGCGTGGCGCGCACCCTCGCCGATCTCGACGGGGAGGCGCAGGTGCGCCGCATGCATCTGGCCGAGGCCCTGTCCTACCGCGGGCGGAGCGAGCGGGCGGCGGCCTGAGCGGAGCGGCGGCCTGGCGCATCGTCTTTTTCCCAGAAGCCGGCAACCACCTCGCGGGACGATGCTCTACCCCTCCGCCGTCTCCTCCTTGTGCGGCCGCAGTTCCGGCGTGCTCTGGGCGATCTCCCCGGATTCCGCCGGCGGCTCGCCGCGGCTCTCGGCCCGGCTCGCATCCACGAACACGCGGGCCTCGCCCTCCTTCAGGCCGAGACTCCGGAGCGCGTAAAAGGTCATGCCGAAGGCGAGTTCGCGCTCGCCCATCAGCACGAGGCCGACCTTCTCCTCCTCCAGCCGGCGGCGCTCGCCGTCGCTGTGGGTGCGGATCAGGGTGTCGATCTGCGGGTTGGCCTCGCGGGCGAGCTCGACGAGGCGTCGCGCCTGGTGGGAATCGGGCGTCGCGCTGACGAGAAGGCGGGCCCGGCCGATGCCGGCGGCCTCCAGGATGCCCGGCGCCAGCGCGTCCCCGAAGATGACGTCGAGACCCGCCTCCCGCAGTTCGAGGACGCGCCGCCGGTCGCGGTCGATCACCACGAAGGGCAGGTCCCAGTTCGCCAGCGCCTTGCCGATGCTGCTGCCGACGCGGCCGTAGCCGACGATGACCGCGTGCCCCCGGCGCGTCGGCGGGCGCTCGCTCACGGCCACGGCATCGGCCCCCCGCCGCTCGAAGCGGCGGGCGAGGTCGGGCCGGTCGGCGAGATAGGAATCCACCTTCGTCGCCAGGGCGAAGGCGAGGGGGTTCAGGGTGATCGAGAGCAGGGCTCCGCCGAGGATCAGGTCGCGTCCCTCGGGGGGCAGGAGCTTCAGGGACAGGCCCAGCGTGACGAGGATGAAGGAGAACTCGCCGATCTGGGCGAGGCTCGCGGCGATGGTGAGCGCCGTGCCCACCGGGTGCTTGAAGACGAGCACGATCGCCACCGCCGCGATCGACTTGCCGAGCATGATCACGCCGAGGACCGCGAGAACCGAGAGGGGCTCGCGCAGCAGGATGCCGGGGTCGAACAGCATGCCCACCGAGACGAAGAACAGCACCGCGAAGGCGTCCTGCAGGGGCAGGGAATCGGCCGCGGCCTGATGGCTGAGATCGGATTCGGCGAGCACCATTCCGGCGAAGAAGGCGCCGAGGGCGAAGGAGACGCCGAACAGCTCCGCGGAGCCGAAGGCGAGGCCGAGCGCCAGCGCCAGCACCGCCAGGGTGAACAGCTCCCGCGAGCCGGTGCGCGCGGCCTGATCGAGGAGCCAGGGCACGAAGCGGCGCCCCACCACCAGCATCAGGGCCACGAACAGCGCCACCTTGGCGAGGGTCAGCCCCAGGGTGAGCCAGAGACTGTCGGCGAGGCCCGGGCCGAGGAAGCCGCCGATGAGATCGGAGAGCGCGTGCGCGGCGCCGTGCCCGGCCTCCCCCTGCTTGCCGCCGAGGGAGGGCGCGAGGGCCGGCAGGAGCACCAGCGCCAGCACCATCGCCAGATCCTCGACGATGAGCCAGCCCACCGCGATCCGGCCCTTGTCGCTGTCGAGGAGGCCGCGTTCCTCCAGCGCCCGCAGCAGCACCACGGTGCTCGCCACCGAGAGCGCGAGGCCGAAGACGAGGCCGGCGCCGAGCCCCCAGCCCCAGAGCAGCGCCAGCGCGCCGCCCATCGCGGTGGCCACCGCGATCTGCACGACCGCGCCGGGCAGCGCGATCCTGCGCACCGCCATCAGGTCGCCGATGGAGAAGTGCAGGCCCACGCCGAACATCAGCAGGATCACGCCGATCTCGGCGAGCTGGCCGGCGAGCTCGCTGTTGCCGACGAAGCCCGGCGTGTAGGGGCCGACCATCACGCCGGCCAGCAGATAGCCGACGAGGGGCGGCAGCCGCAGGCGCTGCGCGAGCATCCCGCACACGAAGGCCAGGACGAGGCCCAGGGCGATGATGGCGATCAGCTCGGTCGCGTGCGGCACGGGAATCTCGTCTCCTCAAGTCTCGGAGCGCAGCCACGGGCGGGAGCCGAGCACGCCGCCGGACGTCGCGATATCGGGGGAAGGCACGAGACGTCGCCGCATGCCGCTGCTCTCAGCATAGCGCCTTCCATGCGCAGGGTCGGTGACGGATTGCACCCGGCAAACTGCCCGCGGCGAGAAATTTGCCGGCCGCGCGCGGGAAACCGGGCTCCTCAATCCCCGGTTGTCCTGGCGATTGAACGCGATCTGGAGCAGGGACGATGGCAGCCGGAACCGATCCGATCGCGTCGCGGGACCGCCACGGGACGATCTGGATGCTCGCCCTGTCGGCGGCCCTGGTCGGCCTCGTGGCTCTGCCCCGCCGCTCCGCGGGGCCGGGCCGCCCCGAATCCGGCGGCGGTCCGGCCCGGGAGACCTCGGGCTCGCACGAGGGCGCCGCGGCGCACCGCGTGGCGCGGACGGAAGGGGAGCGCGGTCGGGACGCCGAGGCGCCCTCCGAGATCCCGGCCGCGGGCTGGAAGGATATCGGCCTGCGCGTCTTCCACGACATCTCCGAGAACCGCATCGTCACGGTCGCGGCGGGGGTGACCTTCTACGTGCTGCTGGCGATCTTCCCGGCGACCGCGGCTCTGGTGGCCGGCTACGGCCTGTTCGCGGACGTCGCCGAGATCAACCGGCATCTGGCCAGCCTGCACGGGCTGCTGCCGGCCGGCGCCGTCGACATCGTGGGCGATCAGGTCAAGCGCATCGCCGAGACCCGCGACGGGACGCTCGGCCTCACCGCGCTCACCGGCATCGTGCTCTCCCTGTGGAGCGCCAACGGCGGCATGAAGAGCGTCTTCGACGCCCTCAACATCGTCTACGAGGAGCGGGAGAAGCGCGGCTTCCTGCGCCTGACCCTGACCTCGCTGGCCTGCACCGCCGGGGCGCTCGTGTTCCTTCTGCTGGCGCTCGGCGCCGTCGTGGTGCTGCCGGTCCTGTTCGACACGGTGGGGCTCAGCGCCGATGCGTGGTACGTGGCGCTGCTGCGCTGGCCGGCGCTCCTCGTGGCCGTCCTGCTCGGCCTCGCCGCGCTCTACCGCTACGGCCCGAGCCGGGACGCCCCGCGCTGGCGCTGGGTGACCTGGGGCAGCGCGCTGGCCGCCGTCCTCTGGCTCGGCGGCTCGGCCCTGTTCTCGTGGTACGTCGCCAACTTCGGCAGCTACAACAAGACCTACGGCTCGCTCGGCGCCGTGATCGGCTTCATGACCTGGATCTGGATCTCCACCATCATCGTCCTCCTCGGCGCCGAGGTGAACGCCGAGATGGAGCACCAGACCGCCCGCGACACCACCCGCGGCCGGCCCGAGCCGCTGGGCAGCCGCGAGGCCCGCATGGCCGACACCGTGGGCGAGGCGACGGGCTGAGGCGGCCCCCGTGTCATCGCTCGGGATTTCTGCCTGGAAACATTCCGGACGATCGCGCTCGCCGCAGCGAATAATGGGCTGGTCTTGACGCTCGACGGGTGGGATCGCTAACCCGGCGCCTCGCCTTCCGGCCGCCGAGATCCGTTCCATGCCCGACCGTCTCCGCCGCGCCGGCCTGCCCACCGCCCCGGGGCGCTGAGCGCGATGGCGCCCGCCCTGCGCACGGTCCTGTTCCGGACCCACTGGCTCCTCGGCCTCAGCGCCGGCCTCGTCCTGGCGCTGCTGGGCGTGACCGGCGCGCTGATGAGCTACGAGGAGGCGGTGACGGACGCCCTCAATGCCGGGCGCGCGGCTGTCGTCGCGGGGGACCGGACCCGGCTCGGGCCCGAGGCCCTCCTCGCCCGCGTCCAGGCCGACCATCCGACCCTGCGCGTCTCCGGGCTGACGATCGCCGTCGATCCGGCGCGGGCCGTCCGGGTGCGCTTCGCCAATGCCGGCACGGAACGGCCGCCCGCCCGCTACGTCGACCCCTACGACGGCGGCGACCGCGGCATCGTGGCCGGCGAGGCAGCCTTCGCGACGATCCGCGCCCTGCACCGCTGGCTGCTCCTGCCCGGCGAGGGGCGCGGCTGGGGCCGCACGGTCACCGGGATCTGCGCCATGGCGCTCCTCGTCTTCCTCGGCACCGGCCTGTATCTGCGCTGGCCGCGCCTGCATTCCTGGCGGATCTGGCTGCGCCCGAGCCTCACCCGGCCCGGGCGCCCGCGCTGGTGGTCGCTCCACGCGGTGGCCGGCACCTGGCTCCTGCCGGTCTATCTCGTGATCGCGCTCACCGGGCTCTGGTGGTCCTACGACGCCTACCGGGCGCGGGCGACCCGCCTGCTCACGGGCGCCTGGCCGGAGGTCCGCAAGGAGGGCGGCCGGATGGAGGCCAGGGGCGAGCGCCCGGCCCTCGCCCTCGACGCCGCGTGGCGGACCTTCACCGCCGAGGCGGGGGAGGCGGCCATCGCCACGGTGACGCTGCCGGAGCGGCGCGAGAGGACGATCCGGATCCGCTACCTCGCCCACGCGGACGATCCCCCGAGCGCCCGCTCCGAGATGCATCTCGATGCGGCCACCGGCGCCCGCGTCTCCCTTGCCCACGCCGCCGACAAGACGCTCGGCCAGCGCATCGCCGACAACATGCTGGAGGTCCATCGCGGACGCTTCTTCGGGCCGGTCTTCGCCCTGGTCTTCTGCCTCGCCGCCCTCGCCATGCCGGGATTGGCGGCCACCGGCCTCGCCCTCTACCTGCTGCGCCGCCGGGCCGCGCGCCGCCGCCGGGCACCCGCGGCTTCGGGCAGCCCGGTCCGCGCCTGAGGATAGGCCGCCCGCGACCCCATCGAAGGTTTCCGTCGCGGGCGTTTCGGCTCTGGCGCATCGTGCCGCATACCGGATGCGGCACGATGCGCCAGGTTTTTGATGCTGCATCGGCTTTTCCCGAAAGCCGGTAGCCACCTTTCGGGACGATGCTCTAGACAGGGGCATCCCGACGCCACGCGAAGGCCCGATGAGCGCGCAGACCGAGACCGAGCAGCCTGTCGAGGACGGCAAGCCCGTCGGGCCCGGCGATCAGGTGATCCTGGTCGACGGCTCGTCCTTCATCTTCCGGGCCTACTTCCAGTCGATCAATCAGGACCAGAAGTACAATTCCCGCCCCTCCGACGGCCTGCCGACCGGCGCCGTGCGGCTGTTCTGCACCAAGATCGCGCAGTTCCTGCAGGACGGCGCGGCCGGCACCATGCCGACCCATCTCGGCATCGTCTTCGACAAGTCCGAAGGCTCGTTCCGCAAGGAGATGTTCGCCGACTACAAGGGCCACCGCCCCGACGCGCCGGACGACCTGAAGCGGCAGATGCCGCTGATGCGCGACGCGGTGCGCGCCTTCGGCCTGCACGCGGTGGAGCTCGAGCGCTACGAGGCCGACGACCTCATCGCCACCTACGCGCGGCAGGCGGAGGCGCGGGGGGCGGGCGTCATCATCGTCTCCTCCGACAAGGACCTGATGCAGCTCGTGGGGCCGCTGGTGCGCTTCTACGATTTCGAATCGGGCGCCAAGGGCAAGGCCGGCTACCGGCCCGAGCGCAACCTCGACGTGGAGGCCATCGTCGCCAAGTGGGAGGGGCTCCAGCCCGCCCAGATCGGCGATGCCCTGGCGCTCATCGGCGACACCTCGGACAACGTGCCGGGCGTGCCCGGCATCGGCCTGAAGACGGCCGCGGCCCTCATCAAGGAGTACGGCAGCCTGGAGGGGCTGCTGGAGCGGGCGGGCGAGATCAAGCAGCCCAAGCGCCGCGAGACGCTTCTCGCCAACATCGATCAGGCCCGGCTCTCGCGCAAGCTCGTGGCTTTGATGGAGGACGTGCCCGTCCCCGTCGACCTCGACGACCTGCGCGTGCCCAAGCCCGATCCGGAGCGCCTCGTCGGCTTCCTGAAGGCGATGGAGTTCAACACCCTGACACGGCGCATCGCCCAGATGCTGCACGTGGACCCCGAGGCGGTGAAGCCCGATCCCCGCCTCCTGCCCGGCGCCAAGGCCCACGGCTACGCCAATGCCGAGGGCGGCAGCGACGCGGTGCCCTTCTTCGGCGACGCGGTGCCGCCCGATCCCGAGACGCGGGCCGCCGGCACCGAGCGTCCGCCGGGTGATGCGCCGCCCGAGGCCGACCCCTTCGGCGAGGCCGACCCGTTCGCCGAGTTCGACCTGCCGGACACCGCCCCGAAGCCGCGCACGCCCCCCGAGCCCACCCCCGGCATGCTGGTGGCCGAGCGCGCGGCGGAATCGGTCAAGCCCTTCGACACGGCGGCCTACGACACGGTGCTGAGTCTCGAGCAACTCGACGCCTGGATCGCGGAGGCGCAGGAGGCGGGCGTCGTCGCCGTCGACACCGAGACGGACTCCCTCGACGCGAACCGCGCCGGCCTCGTCGGCGTCTCCCTGGCGGTGGCGCCGGGCCGGGCCTGCTACATCCCCCTCGCCCATGTCCGCGCGGCCAAGCCCGAGCGCAACGCGGGCGACCTCTTCGGCGAGGGCGCGGCCCCGAGCGATGCCGTGGAGCCGGTGACCGAGCAGATCCCGATGCGCGAGGCCATCGCGCGCCTGAAGCCGCTCCTCGAGGACGAAGGCGTGCTCAAGGTCGGCCAGAACCTGAAATACGACTGGGTCGTGCTCGCCCGCTACGGGATCGAGGTGGCGCCCTTCGACGACACCATGCTGATCTCCTACGTGCTCGACGCCGGCAAGGGCGGCCACGGCATGGACGAGCTCGCCCGCCGCCATCTCGGCCACCAGCCGATCACCTTCTCCGAGGTCGCCGGCACCGGCCGCGCCAAGGTCACCTTCGACCGGGTGGCGCTGGACAAGGCCACCGCCTACGCGGCCGAGGACGCGGACGTGACCCTGCGGCTGTGGCGGATGATGAAGCCGCGCCTCGTCGCCGAGGGTCGGGTGGCCGTCTACGAGACCCTGGAACGCCCGCTGCTCCCGGTCATCGCCCGCATGGAGCGGGCCGGCATCCGCGTCGACCGCGACATGCTGAGCCGCCTCTCGGGGGACTTCTCGCAGATCCTGGCGCGGCTGGAGGACGAGATCCAGGAGGATGCGGAGGAGAGGTTCTCCGTCAGCTCCCCGAAGCAGATCGGCGACATCCTGTTCGGCAAGATGGGCCTTCCCGGCGCCAAGAAGACGCCGTCCGGCCAGTGGGCGACGCCCGCCACCCTGCTCGAGGAACTGGCCCAGGCCGGCCACCCGCTGCCGCGCAAGATCCTCGAATGGCGCCAGCTCTCGAAGCTGAAATCCACCTACACGGACGCGCTCCAGAGCCATGCCGACCGGGAGACGGCGCGCGTCCACACCTCGTTCTCGCTGGCCGCCACCACCACCGGCCGGCTCTCCTCCTCGGAGCCCAACCTCCAGAACATCCCGATCCGCACGGAGGAGGGACGGCGCATCCGCCGCGCCTTCGTGGCGACGCCCGGCAACCGCCTGATCTCGGCCGATTACAGCCAGGTGGAGCTGCGCATCCTCGCCCACATCGCCGACGTGCCGCAACTGCGCCAGGCGTTCGAGGACGGCATCGACATCCACGCGGCCACCGCCTCGGCCATGTTCGGCGTGCCCCTCGAGGGCATGACGTCCGATCTCCGGCGGCGGGCCAAGACCATCAATTTCGGCATCATCTACGGCATCTCGGCCTTCGGGCTCGCCGACCGCCTCGGCATCGGGCAGGCGGAGGCCTCGGCCTTCATCAAGCAGTATTTCGAGCGCTTCCCCGGCATCCGGGACTACATCGACACCACGAAGCGGCTCTGCCGCGACAAGGGCTACGTCACCACCCTGTTCGGCCGGGTCTGCCACTACCCGCAGATCCGCTCGAACAACCCGCAGGAGCGGGCGAGCGTGGAGCGGCAGGCGATCAACGCGCCGATCCAGGGCACGGCCGCCGACATCATCCGCCGCGCCATGGCGCGGATGGAGGAGGCGCTCGGCGCCGAGCGCCTCTCCGCGCGCATGCTCCTCCAGGTGCACGACGAGTTGGTCTTCGAGGCGCCGGAGGACGAGGTCGCGCGCACCCTCCCCGTGATCGCGGGCGTGATGGAGCAGGCCCCCGCCCCGGCGCTCACCCTGAAGGTCCCGCTGGTGGTGGAGGCGCGCGCGGCCGGGAACTGGGAGGAGGCGCACTGAATCGCCCCGTTATCCCGGCAATTCAGACCCTGCCGCTCCGATCCCGCCGCGCCGAGGCTGGCCGCGCGGCGCCGGGCATGGCCATGTCGCGGCCATGATCGCGAACCGGCCCCTGCGCCTCCTGTTCTACACCCACGCCACCACCGGCGGGGGGGCCGAGCGCGTCTGGGCCTCCCTCGCGGAGAAGCTCGCCCGGCGCGGGCACGCGGTCACCTTCGCCTACGACCACGAGGCGGCGGCGCGGCCGATCCCCGGCGTCACCCTCGTCCAACTCGGGCGCGGGCATGCGGGCGCCGTCCTGCGCCTCGCCCGCCATCTCGCCGCGGAGCGGCCCGACATCTCGATCTCGGCCCTCGGCGTGTCGAACCTCAAGCACGGCCTCGCGGCGCTCGCGGCCGGCCGGCGGCGGCACGCGCTGCTCTCGTTCCACGGGCACCCGGAGAGCGAGCCCGAGCGCCTGAGCCGCCTCGGGAACGAGGCGACGCCGGTGCTCAGCCGCCTCACCGCGGGCTCGGTCTTCGTCTCGGAGGGCCTGCGCGATCATTACGTGCGCGCGCTCCGGGCCGCGCGCACCCACTGCATCCACAATCCCGTGGAGATCGCCCACGCGGTCCCGGCCCCCGACGCCGAGACCCTTCGCGCCCGCGGGCCGGCGCTGCTCGCGGTGGGGCGCCTCGCCCCCGCCAAGGACTTCGTCACCCTGGTGCGCGCGGTGGCCCTGCTGCCGGAGGCGCGCCTCGCCCTCGTGGGGGAGGGGAGCGAGCGACCCCGGATCGAGGCGGAGATCGCCCGGCTCGGGCTCGGGGAGCGCGTGCGCCTCGCCGGCCACGTGGACGAGCCCTGGCGCTTCTATCGGGAGGCCGCCTGCTACGTCTCGTCCTCGAAGGCGGAGGCCTTCGGCAACGTGGTGGTGGAGGCGCTGGCCCACGGCCTGCCGGTGGTGGCCACCGCCTGCGACGGACCGGCCGAGATCCTGGGGCAGGGCGCCTTCGGGCGGATGGTGCCGGTGGGCGACCCGGCCGCGATGGCCGAGGCGATCAGGGCCACGCTCGCCGATCCCGGTGCGCCGGGTCCGCGGGTGGCGCGCGCCCAGGACTTCGCGGCGGAGGTCGCCGTCGATCGCTACGAGGCGCTGTTCCGGACGGTCGCCGCCGGAGCGGGCTGATACGCATCCCGTCCGAAGTCGGGCCTCTCCTCCCCGCAAGGGCAGGGTGATCGCAGATGGCTCTGTGGATCCGTTACAGGCTTGTTCGAGCTCTCGTCGGAATGCCAACGCCGCGCCTCGGCTCGCACGAGATCCGCGCCGCGCTCCCTCTCCCGGGTGGGAGAGGGTTGGGGTGAGGGAGGAGAACTCTCCGGAAGGGTCGCGACGCTGCCGCGGATCCGTTGAGGCCTCTTCGTATAGCTCCGGGCCCCTCACCCTGTCCCTCTCCCGAACGGGAGAGGGGACCCGCGCCTCGTTCGAGGATCGTCGAGGACGCTGTCAGGTCTCCGTCATCCGCAATCACCTTGCCGCAGGGGAGAACAACAGCCCTTCACACCACCGCAGCCCGTCGACTGGCTCAGGTACAGGATCGTATCAAGCCGCCGCGACCTTCGAAGCCCCCGCCGGCCCCCGCGCATGCAGGCCCCGGTGGCGGGCGAAGAGGCGGCTCATCTGGCTGGTGATCGCGAAGGGCGCGGCCTTGGCGGCGACGGCTTCCGGGGTGATGCGCCCCGCCTTGATCGCGCTCCAGACCTCGGCGAAGGCCGCGGCCAGGGCGTCCGCCGAGGCTTCCGGCGTGTCCCGGCGCTCGACCAGGGCGCCGCTGACGCCGGAGACGATCAGCGGATCGTATTGCGGCAGGCGGATCGCGCCGAAGGGGCGGCCGGCGGCGAGCCCTTCGAGGAGGAAGCAGGGCATCCCCTCGAAGAACGAGGTCAGCACGCCCATGTGGCAGCGCGCCATGATCCCGGCGACCCCTTGCGCGTTCTGGAAGCCGTGCCGCACGGTCACGTCGCGCACGCTCGCGAACTCGGCGTAGCGCTCCGGATCGGTGGCGCCGACATAGTGCAGCTCGACCCGGCCGAGGATGCGGCGCAGCTCCGCCACCGTGCGGAACAGGAGCGGCGGGTCCTTGAACTCGTCGAGGCGGCCGGCGAAGACGAGGCGGAGCGTGTCGTCGGCGCAGTCGAAGGGGGTGGGCCGGAACAGGCCGGTATCCACGGAGACGCTGAGGAGTTCCGCCTTCGGGTAGGCGTGGGGGAACGAGGTCTTCAGCCGCTCCACGATGGCCGGGTTCACGCAGTAGATGCCGCGGGCGAGCCGCAGCGCCAGGCGCTCGCCGGACGAGTGGATGTACCAGTAGGTCTTGATGAGCGAATCCATGCGGTCGTTCTTCGAGCCCTCGCCGTGGATCATCTGCAGGGCGGGCAGGCCGAGCAGGCGGGCGATCGGCGCGAACTCGAAGCGGTGCAGGTCCGCGGTGGCCGGGCCGGGGCCGAGCGCCCGGCGGATCGCGCCGAGATGGCGCAGCGCGCCGAGCACGTAGCGCAGGGTCGTCGACTGGACGAGGCGCTTGGCGGCCGTGTTGACCGCCTCCGGCCGCACCTGGGCGACGGGCATGAAATCGAAGCTGCGCCCGCCGAGGCTCTGGCGGTAGACTTTTCCCGGGGTGAGGTCGCCGGTCTCGTCGGTGCCGACGAACAGCACCGAGAAGTCGTCCGGATGATGCTGCAGGATCTGGCGGATATGGGTCTCGATGCCGCCGACCTTCGCGCCGCGCGGATCCATCGTGTACATCAGGAGCAGACGGTGCATCGCTTCCTCGCTCAACGGCTCTGGGACTGTTCGACGGGCAGGGGCGGGGCCACCGCCGCGCCGCGGGCAAGGCGCCCGGAGAGTTCGGCGATGAGCGCCACCACGCGCCCGCGGTCGGCCTCGGCGAGGCCGTTCCAGCGGGCGAGGTTGGCCGCGGCCTCGGCCACCGCGGCGGCGCGCCGGGCCGCATCCCCGGCCCAGGCCAGGATCGCCCCGGCGCTCGCCCGCGCGTCGTCGGGCCGGATCAGCAGGCCGGAGGTGCCGAGCACCTCGCGGAAGACCGGGCCGTCCGGGGCAATCACGGCGAGCCCGGCGAACTGCACCTCGAGCAGCGGCAGGCCGAGGCCCTCGTCGTGGGAGGTGGAGATCAGGGCGTCGGCCTCCGTGAGGATCCGGCGCACCGCCTCGCGCTCCTGGTAGCCGTGCATCACCACGCCCGCCGTCGCCCGCAGGCGCTCCGCGTCCGGCCCCCAGCCCGCCCGCCCGACCACGTGCAGCCGCGCATCAGTGCCCGCGTCGCGAAGCGCCGTGACGATGGCGGCGGCGGCGGTGAGGTTCTTGCGCGGCTCCACGGTGCCCAGCGCCACGAGGTCGAGGCGGCCCGGCCGGGGAGCGGCGCCGGCCCGGCCGCCGGGATCGAGGTCGAACACGTTGCGCACCCGCGGCCGGTACAGGGTGATCTCCGCCTCGGCCCGGCAGAAGCGGCGCAGCTCGGTCCGGGTATGCTCCGAATTGACGAGGAAGCGGGGCAGGGTGGTCACCGCCCGCCGGAAGGCCGGCACCATGTAGAGCTTCGCCCGCGGGTTCAGGTCGGCGTCGCGCGTCAGCAGGAAGAGGTCGTGGATGTAGGGCAGCACCCGCCCGCCCAGGATCGAGAGCGGCAGCGAGGGCGGGAAGCCGGGGCAGAGCACGAGGGCGCGGCGGTCCGCCAGCGCCTGCGCCGGCAGACCGACCAGTTGCTTGAGCACCATGCCGTAGCGGTCCCGCGCGGTGACCGGCTCCACGGGCAGCGGCGCGAGCGCCTCGGGGGAGAACAGTTCCTGGGCGATCCGTTCGAGACCCGTGGTGCGGCGTCCGCAATGGGTCAGGTCGACGAGGATGCGTCCCCGGGCGGCGTGCTCTGCGGTCATCTTCGGCCCGTCTTGAGTTCGCGGCCCGGCCGCTCGGAAGGGAGGGTCCGCGGTCCGGTGACCGCCGCGCCCGTCGGTGTGCGGCGCCCTAGAACACGCGGTCGTGCGCCACGCGGCCCGGCGTCCAGTCCACCGCCTCGCGCGGGGCGGCCTCGGGGAGCCGGCGCCGGGCTTTGGCCTGCTGGCGGAGATGGTTGAGGATGCCCGCGGCGAGCCCGCCCGCGAGCGCGCAGGCGAGGGCGATCAGCAGCACGGCCTTCACGTTGGGGCTCGCGGGCCGGTTCGAGGGATGGGCCTGGGCCACGACGCGGGCCACCGGCGGCTCGACGCTGTCCTGGGCCACGTTGCTGCTCGCGCGCAGGAAGCGCTGGAACACCGCCCGGTTGGCCTCCACGTCCCGCTCCAGCTCGCGCAGCCGGACGATGGCGGTGTTGGTCTTGGTGGCGTACCGCGTCTGGTCCGCGATCTGCCGCTGGATCTGGGCCTCGTTCGCCTCGGCGCTTGCCACCTCGGCGCGCTGGGATTCGGCGAGCCGGCGCAGCTCGGCGGTGATCGAGGCGCGCAGGCCGAGGAGTTGCTGGTTCACCTCCAGCAGGGCCGGGTGCCGGTTGCCGAGGGTGGTGGCGAGGTTGTCGCGCTGGCGCTTCACCTCGGCGTACTGGATCCGCAACTGCTGGATCAGGGCGGAGCGCAGGGCCTCCCCCGTGGCGCCGGGATCGGCGCCGGACTGCATGGCCTGCTGGATCTGCTGGAGGCGCGCGCGCGCCTCGAAGGTCTTCACCTGGGCCCGGGCCAGCTCGGCGGTCCCGGTCTCCAGCTGCTGCTCGTTCACCAGCCGGCCGTTGGTGGAGAGGATGTTGTTCTCGATCTTGAACGCCTCGGCCTTCGCCTCCGCGGCGCGCAGCTTGTCGTCCAGCTCGGCGAGGCGCCCGCGGATCCAGTCGCTCTCCGTCTTCGAGGCGCGGGCCTTGGCGTCGACCTGATCGTCGATGAAGGCTTCCGCCACGCCGTTGGCGAGGCTGGCCGCGGTCTTCGGGTCGCGGGACCAGACGTCCACGTCGACCATCAGGGTCTTGTCGGCCCGCTTCACCGAGAGCCGGTCGGCCAGCGCCGAGAGCGCGGTCAGGCGCCGGCCCTCCTCGGTCAGCGGGGGCGGGGCGGGGAAGCCCAGCATCGATTTCAGGCGCTGGGTCAGGCCGGGCACGTCCGGCACGAATTCTAGGTTCCGGTCGAGGCGCTCCTGCTCCACCACGCGGCGCAGGACGGCGGCGGTGGAGATCAGCCGCACTTGGCTGTCCACCACGCTGGTGTCGATGTTCTGGCGGAGCGCCGGGTCGGCGCTGAGGCTCGTGCCCCCGCGCAGGTCGAGCAGGAGGGTGGCGGAGCTGCGGTAGAGGGGCCGGGCCAGCGCGAGATAGAGGCCGCCCGCCAGCATGACCGCGAGCCCGACGGCGACGATGACGGGCAGCTGCCGGCGCAGGATCGCGAAGAGCTCGCCGAGCGTCAGCATGTCGTCCTGCCGCGCCGGTGTCTCTGTCTGGGGCGCAGTGGCTCTGGCGAGGCTCACGTCCGATTCTCCGTTCCGAGACCGCTCCGTCCCAAGATGGGACGGTTCGTCCGGCTCGCTCCCCTCCCTGGCACGCACCGTGCCGCCGGCCCGGCCCCGCGGAGACCGGCGCCGGGGCAGGCCCGCCGCGGCACGTTCCGCGGGGCCGGGCCGCGGCATCGGCCTTGCGGTTCGGGGCCGAAGACGCAGGCGGCCGGCCCAGAACGGGACGCTCCTGATCGTTGGCAGGATTCTCTAAATGGCCGGTAACGACGACCGCAGCTTCGTGTGGATCCCGGCCCCCGGCACGCCTGCGCGGCAACCCGGCCTTGGTGCCGGAGCCGCTACTCCCCGTCTCTCCCGAAGGTCGAGAATTCCAGCGATGAGCACGATGATCCTGAACAGGATGTCGGCCGAGGCGGCCCCGGCTCCGGTCCGGCAGGCCGGCGCGCGCACGGCCTCCGAGCCGGTGCGGACCGAGACCGCGACCACCTTCGCGGAGCTTTCGGCGCATGCGGCGGCCTGGGACGCCCTGGCCGCCGAGGCGCCCCAGCAGATCCCGACGCTGACGCCGGTCTGGGTGGAGGCCTATCTGCGCCACGCCCTGCCGGCGGACGCGCCCTGGCTCTGCCTCTTCGCCTATGCCGGGTCCCGCCTCGTCGGCGTGCTGCCCCTCCTCGTCGAGCCCCATCCGGTGCTCGGGCGCCGCCACCCGGTGCTGCACACCCTGCGGGTCGGCGACTTCTCGCCCTCCGGCGACATCCTGCTCTCCGCCGACCAGGGGGCACCCGCCCTGCGCGCGCTGCTCGCCGCGGCCGACCGCGCCGTGCCGCGCCATCTCGGCCTCGCGCTGCAGGGCGTGCACGAGCGCTCGCCGGTCTGGGCGGCGATCCGCGAGGGGCTGCCCGGCTACGCCGCGCACGCGCACGCCCGCTACCTCTACTCCTTCGTGGACGTCACCGGCGGCGCCGAGGACTATATGGGGGGCCTGGGCAACCTGAAGCGCAACCTCAAGCGCTACCGGAAGAAGCTCGACGGGTCCGGTCCCGTCGCAGTCTCCGTCACCACGGCCGGCCCGGAGGAGAGCGAGGCCCTCGACGCCTTCCTGGCGCTCGAGGCCGCCGGCTGGAAGGGCCGCAACGGCACCGCCATCCTCAACGATCCGGCGATCACCGCGTTCTACCGGGCGCTCGCCGCGGGCTTCTCGGCGCAGGGGCGCTGGGCGTGGCAGAGCGTGCGCGTGGGCGACCGGCTGGTGGCGGCCGGCATGGGCATCCGCTGCGGCCGGACGGTGATGCTGCCCAAGATCGCCTTCGACGAGGAATTCTCGGCCTGCATGCCCGGCAACCTACTGACGGAGGCGGTGGCCCGCGACGCCTTCGCCGATCCGGAGACGGACGAGCTCGCCCATATGAGCGCGGCGCCCTGGCACGAATCCTGGCGGATGGGCCAGCACCGCTACGACGACCTGCGCCTCGTGCGCACGACGGTGGTGGCGACCCTGTTCGAGCGCCCCCGCGCGGCGGGGCTCGCCGTCTACAAGACCCACGTGGCCCCGCGCATCCCCGCCCGGGTCAAGGCGTTCCGCGAGCGCCTGCGCAACCGCGCCGTGCAGCGTGCCAAATCCGGCGCGTCGCAATCCGGCACGGCGGACGCGTGAGGGCGGCCATGGGAGCCACGGACATGACGATGGCGGGAACGATCCGGGTCCAGGTGAGCACCGACTGGGCCGCGGTCCGGGACGGCTGGCCGGCGCTGGCCGATCTCGGGCGGGGCATCGAGGGCTTCGCCTTCCAGACCCGTGACTGGATCGACGCCTGGTTCGCCACCCTCGGGCGGTCGGGCGGGGCCGAGCCCCTCTTCGTCATCCTCGGGGAACCGACGGCGCCCCGCGCCTTCCTGCCCTTCGTGGTGCGGCGCCGGCACGGCCTGCGCGTGCTCGAAGGGTTCGGCGACGGCACCGCCGACTACCACGCGCCGCTGCTCGCTGCGGGCGCGGCCTTCGGCCCGGCCGAGGCCGAGGCGATCTGGAGCGCGCTCGCCCGCGGACGCCACGCGCCCGACGCGGTCCATCTCGACAAGGCCGTGGCCGAGATCCGCGGCGCGCCGAACCCGCTCCTCGCCTGGGGCGCGCGGCCCTACCCGATGTCCGGCCACGTCGCCCGGCTGGACGACCCCTGGTCGGCGTGGTTCGACCGGCATTTCGGCCGCGAGACACAGAAGACCCTGGCCCGCAAGCGCCGCAAGCTCGGGGAGTTCGGCCCCGTGGAGACGCGCTTCGCCCGCGACCTGCCCGAGGCGCTCGCCTGGCTGAACGCCCTGATCGCCGGCAAGGCCGCACAGATGCAGGGCGCCGAGGTCGAGAACGGGCTCGCCGGCTCGGCCACGGAAGCCTTCTACGAGACCCTGACCCGCGCCTCGGGGACGGAGGGGCCCGTCAGGCTCTACGCCCTCACCGTCGGCGGCACGCCCATCGCCCTGCAATGGGGCGTCGCCGCGGGCGACCGCTTCACCAACCTGCTCACCAGCTACCTGGAGGGCGACTGGACGCGTTTCTCCCCCGGGCTGCTCCTGTTCCGCTACCTTCTGGAGGATTGCCGGGCGGCCGGGATCCGGACCTTCGACTTCGGCATCGGCGACGAGGGCTACAAGGCCCGCTTCTCCGACGATCCGGCCATCGTGCTGAACAGCATCGTGCGGGCGCGCTCCCTGCGCGGCCGGGGCTACGCCGCCGCCCAATCCGCCCGCCATCACCTGCGCAACGCCCGTTCCGTGCGCTGGGCGCGCCAGACCCTGCGGGGATTGTCGCGTCCGCGGGCCGGCGCGCATGCCGGACCGGGAGATGCCGCTCCGGCGCAGGGCGGCGCGTCGACGTGAGGGCGCGCGGGCCGCACCGGATCGCGGGGCGATCGGGCGCGGCTCCGGACCCGGCTCAGGCGGGTTGGCGCCGCAGGGGCCAGGCGTCGCGGAAGAGCAGGCCCATCACCGCGAAGTAGAGGCCGGCGGCCCCGGCGACCGTGCCCGCGAGGCCGAGCTTGCCCGGAAAGGCCGGCGCCAGGACGAGGGCCGCCACCATCGCGCCGGTGGCGAGCCCGACCTTGCACACGGGCAGGAGCGGCAGGCGCAGGCCCTCGCGATAGGCCCGCCAGCCGCAGACGAGGAAGCCCACGACGCTGCCCGCGAGGCAGCCGAGGCAGGCGCCGAGCAGGCCGCCCTGGACGAGGCCGAACCAGCAGCCGCCGAGCGTCACCACGGCCTCGACCAGGGTGATCTCCAGGAGCACGCGCGGGCGCTCGCAGAGCAGGAAGACCTGATCGATGAAGTGGACGCGCAGGTTGCGCACCGCCGCCGCGAGCGTCGCCACCGGCAGCAGCACGCGGGTGGCCTCGCGGAATTCGGGGCCGATCAGCAAGTCGACGAGCGCCGGCGTCAGGCAGACGATTCCCGCGGTCGCCGGCATGAGGATGGCGAGCAGCAGGACACCGTTGCGCCCGACCTGCGCGTAGGCCGCCTCGGGCCCCGAGCGCACCATCCGCTCCACCGCGATGGGGAAGGCGGCGGCCGTGACGAGCATGGCCGCCACCGAGGTGAGGCGCTGGCCGAGGCCCCAGCCCACCGAGAGCAGGCCCACCGCCGCCGCCCCGTCCACATGCTCGACGATGACCCGGATGCCGTTGACCACCGCCCAGCCGACGGCGCTGCCGGCGACCAGCGGCGCGCTGAACACCACCGCCCGGCGCAGGCTCGATCCGTCGAAGGCGAGGGCGCGGGAGGGAACGACCTTCCACCACAGGAAGGGCAGGATCGCGATCTGCGCGACGGCGAAGCCGGCGAGCGCCGCGGACGCCGTGGGAACCGCCTTGACGAGGGCTATCGCCAGCACGAGGCCGAGGACGGGGCCGGCCGTCTGCGCCACGGTGTAGGTGAGGATCGCTCCCGCCGCGCGGGCGCGCTCGGCCATGTGGGTCATCAGCCCGCGGCTCACCGTGTAGGCGAGGGCGGCGGCCACGAGATCGGGGGTGAGCGCGGTGTCGCCGAGGGCGAGCACGGCGAGCGCCAGCCCGATCTGGAGGGCGCTGCTGCCCAGGAGCACCACGTTCTCGTGGGCCCCCTGGCGCTCCCGCGCGTCTTCGCCCACCGCGGCGGCGTAGCGGAGCATGTAGCTCGACCACCATCCGAGGCAGATCTGGGACACGAGTTCCTGCAGGGCGAGGACCAGGGCCACCGTGCCGTAGGCGGCCGGGGGCAGCAGGTGCGTCCAGATCACCACGGCGGCGAACTGGGCGAGAGGGCCGATCAGCTGGGCCGGCAGGTATCGGAGCGTGCGGGACAGGAGCACGGACGTCTCGCTCGAGCGCTGCTGAGGGGCGCCGGATCGACGACGCGCGGAGGCCGCAACCTACAGCGATCCCCTCACCAAGGGATGAACCGGTGCGTGCCGCGCTGCGACGGGCCCGTCCGCGCGAGGTTGCGATGTATTAATCGAGACCGGAGAGTTTGTGGCCCGCGGCCCCGCGCGGTGCCGAATGTTCGATCTGCGGATGCCTTCCTGGCCATGACCCGTGCGATACCCGACGAGGCGGTCCGTCTCGAAGCACTCCGGGATCTCGATATCCGGCGCGCCGCGGAACCGGTCTACGAGGCGATCTGCCGGACTGCGACGGCGCTGTTCGGCATGCCCATCGCGCTGGTCTCCCTGGTGGAGGAGCACACGCAGTGGTTCAAGGCGCGCTGCGGCCTCGATCTCGACGGCACGGCGCGCGAGGGCTCCTTCTGCACCTACACCATCACCTCCGACGAGGTGTTCGTGGTCGAGGACGCGCTCCACGACCCGCGCTTCGCCGGGAGCGTGCTGGTCCACGGGGCCTCGCGGGTCCGCTTCTACGCCGGCGCGCCCCTGATCCTCGGGTCCGGCCTGCGCCTCGGCGCGCTCTGCGTCTCCGACCATGTGCCGCGCCGCTTCTCCCAGCGGCAGCGGGCGCAGCTGCAGGACCTCGCGCAGGTCGTGGCGGCCCAGCTCCGCTCGGGCCAGGCCGAGCGCGAGGCGCGCGCCAGCGCGGCGAACTTCCGGATGCTCGCCGAGAGCACCAACGACATGATCACGCGCTGCGACCGACGGGGCCGGCGCGTCTACGTCTCGCCGGCCTCGCAGAGCCTTCTCGGCTACCGGCCGGAGGAACTGATCGGCACGCGCCCCCTGGACATGATCCATCCCGACGACGCCGAGGGCTACGCGCGGGTGCTGAAGCAGGTGAACGCGGGCAGCCTCGCCCGCGCCGTCACGCAGCAGCGCTACCGCCACAAGGACGGGTCCTGGGTCTGGGTCGAGGTCTCCTTCGGCATCGCCCCGGCCCAGGACGGGGGTCGGCCGGAGGGCTTCATCGCGGCCGTCCGCGACGTCTCGCGGCGCAAGGCGGAGGAGGACCGGATGGCGCATCTGGCGCGCCATGACCCGCTCACCGAATTGCCGAACCGGATCCTGCTCCGGGAGACCCTGGACCGGGCGAGCCTGCAGGCCGGCCGGGGCGGGCCGGGATTCGCCCTGCACTGCCTCGACCTCGACCGCTTCAAGCGGGTCAACGACACCTTCGGCCACCAGGCCGGCGACGCCCTGCTGCGCGGCGTCGCGGAGCGCCTGCGCGCCCTGCTGGGGCCCGGGGATACCGCGGCGCGCCTCGGCGGCGACGAGTTCGTGATCGTCCAGGCCGGCTGCGCGGGCCCCGAGGCGGCGGGGCGGCTCGCGGCCGGCATCGTCGCGGCGATGCACGAGCCGATCGAGCTCGGCGGGTTCCGCGCCCAGGTCGGCGTCAGCATCGGGACGGCGCTCGCGCCCCTCCACGGCTTCGACCCCGCGCGCCTGCTGGCACTCGCCGACCAGGCGCTCTACGAGGCCAAGGCGGCCGGCCGCAACAACTGGCGCCTCGCCTCGGAGGCGCCCCCGTGCCGGGCGGTCTTCCTCGACGCGGACCGGGTCCAGCTCGGCGCGCGACCGGCCGTTGCGGGGGAGAGGCCCCGGGATAGGAATCTCGACGCCGGCTGCCTCGAAGCCCTCGTCATCGCCACGGGCGCCCTGATCTGGTGCATGGACGCCTCCGGCCGACTCGCGGAGGGGAGGGGCTGGGAAGCCTTGACCGGCCGCAGCTTCGCGGCCTGCCGGGCCATGGGCTGGCGCGCCCTCGTCCACCCCGACGACCGCGTGCCGATGACGCGCGCCTGGCGGCAGATCGCCGCCTCGCAGGCGGGCGGCACGCTGGAGGGCCGGGTCCGACGCCCGGACGGGACCTGCCGCTGGCTGCGCGTCCAGGCCGTGCCGGTGGCGTCGGCCGACGGCGCCCCCGGCACCTGGATCGGAACCGCGATCGACATCGACGAGCACAGGCGGGCCGAGGAGCGGGCGCGGCAGGGCGCCGATCGCGACGCCCTCACCGGCCTGCCCGGCCGCAAGCCGTTCCTCGAGCGGCTGGAGGCGGCGCTGGCCGCCGCCGCGCGCGCGGGCACGGATGCCTGCCTCCTCCTGCTCGACCTCGACGGGCTCCGGGAGACGAACGGCGTCCACGGCCCCGAATCCGGGGACGCGGTCCTCGTCGAGGTGGCCGCCCGCCTGACGGCGGAGCTCGGCCCCGCGGACGTGCTGGCCCGGCTCGGCGACGACGAGTTCGCGCTGCTCCTCACCGGGGCCGACCTCGCGCGGGCGGAGGCCCGGGCCGAGGCCCTGCTGGCCCGCCTGCGGCAGCCCTTCGAGCATGGCGGGCGCCGGTTCTCCTGCGGCGGCAGCATCGGCATCGCGGCCCGTTCCGAGGCGGACGGCGCGGCCACGCTGATGACCGACGCCGGCGCCGCGCTCCGGCGCGCCAAGGCGCAGGGGCGCAACCGCGCCTCCACCTTCTGCCCGGCCATGCGCACCGAGGCCGAGCGGCGCGCGCGCATCGGCACGGAGATCCGCGCGGCCCTCGCCGCCGGGCAGATCGTGCCCTTCTACCAGCCGAAGGTCTGCTGCGTGACCGGCCGGGTCAGCGGCTTCGAGGCGCTGGCGCGCTGGCAGCACCCGCAGCAGGGCGTGCTGACCCCCGGCTATTTCGGCACGGCCTTCGAGGATCCGGAACTGGCCGGCGCCATCGGCGAGGCCCTGTTCGGGCAGATCGCCGCCGACATCCGCGCGTGGCGGGGGGCGCGGCTGCGCACCGGCCGCATCGCCCTCAACCTGTCCTCGGCGGAGTTCCGCAAGCCGGACCTCGCCGCGACCTTGCTGGAGGGCTTGGCGGCCCACGCCATCCCGACCGCGCTGTTCGAGGTTGAGGTCACCGAGACGGTGTTCCTGGGCGAGGGCGCCGAAGGCGTCCCGGCGGTCCTGAAGCGGCTGCACGAGAGCGGCGTCCTCGTCACCCTGGACGATTTCGGGACGGGCTTCGCCTCGCTCACCCATCTGAAGCAGTTCCCGGTCGGCCACCTGAAGGTGGACCAGAGCTTCGTGCGCAACATGGAGCACGACCCCGACGACGCGGCCATCGTGGCGGCGGTGATCGGCCTCGGGCACGCCCTCGGCATGCAGGTGACGGCGGAGGGGGTGGAGAGCGCGGGCCAGGCCGAGCGCCTGCGCGCCCTCGGCTGCGACTACGCGCAGGGCTACCGCTACGCCAAGCCCATGGCGGGCTCGCGGGTGCCGCACTTCCTGCGCACCTGGACCCGGTCGCGCCCGCCGGAGATGGCGCTGCCGCTCCGCCGGAAGGCGTGAGGCCGCGCCCCGCGAGGCGCGGGATCGCCCGGCGGGAGCGGTCTGGGAATGGGAGGGGTGTCTGGCTCCCCGAGCAGGACTCGAACCTGCGACAAGGCGATTAACAGTCGCCTGCTCTACCAACTGAGCTATCGGGGATCAGCCGGGGCTGCTTAGGCGATCGCCGGTCGAGCGTCAATGGAGGCGCCCGCCGCGATGGCATTGCATTCGCCGCGGCGCGACTCTACCCGCATCGACGGCGAAACATCGTTCCAGGAGCCGTCATGGGCGTTTCCCCCGAGGCCGCCGCCCGTCTGTCCGCGCTGCCCCCGGCCGTGCGGCGGGGCGAACCGGCGACCTGGATGAACCCGGGCCGCCGCCCCGCCGCCGACGCGCTGGCGGATGCGGAGATGGGCGCGGCCGACCTAGAGGCGGCCGAGGCGCGCTGGCGGCGCTTCGCGCCCCTGCTGGCCCGGCTCTTCCCGGAGATCGAGGACGGTCGGATCGATTCCCGCCTCCTCGCCCTGCCCGAGGCGACCGCGCGGGCGGTCGTCGCGGGCGGGTCCGGCCGGGTCTGGGTCAAGGCCGACCACGACCTGCCGGTCACCGGCTGCATCAAGGCGCGGGGCGGGGTCTACGAGGTCCTGGCCTATGCCGAGCGCCTCGCCGCCGGGGCCGGCCTGCTGGAGGGCGCCGCGGACTACGGCGCCTTCGCCGCGGCGCCGTTCCGGGCGATGTTCGCCCGGCACGTGGTCGCGGTGGGCAGCACGGGCAATCTCGGCTTCAGCGTCGGGCTGATGGCCCGCGCCCTCGGCTTCGCGGTCGAGGTGCACATGTCCCACGACGCCAAGGCCTGGAAGAAGGAGCGCCTGCGCGCCCTCGGCGCCGCGGTGATCGAGCATCCGGGCGATTACGGCTCGGCGGTCGCCGCCGCGCGCGCGGCCTTCGCCGACCGGGCGGACGCGCATTTCGTGGACGACGAGGATTCCCGCGACCTCTTCCTCGGCTACGCCGCCGCCGCCCGAGACCTCCGGCGCCAGCTCGCGGCGGCCGGCATCCCGGTCGATGCCGAGCACCCCCTCTTCGTCTACCTGCCCTGCGGGGTCGGCGGCGCGCCGGGGGGCGTGGCCTTCGGGCTGAGCCTGCTGTTCGGCGACGCCGTGCGGCCGGTCTTCGTGGAGCCGGTGGCCGCCCCCTGCATGCTGCTGCAGCTCGCCGCCGGCCCCGAGCACCCCGTCAGCGTCTACGCCATCGGCCTCGACAACCGCACGGCGGCCGACGGCCTCGCCTGCGCCAGCGCCTCCCTTCTCGCGGCGCGCGCGGCCGGTCCCCTGGTGGAGGCCGTCGTCACCGTGGCGGACGACGCGCTCTTCCGCTGGCTCCGGCGGCTCTGGGACGAGGCCGGCCTGCGGCTCGAACCCTCCGCCGCGGCCGGGTTCGCGGCCGTCGCGCCCTTCGCCGCCGGGATCGATCCGGGTCTCGCCGCCCGGGCCACGCATCTGGTCTGGACCACGGGCGGCGCGCACCTGCCGGACGCCGAATTCGAGGCGGCCCTGGCCCGGGGACGGACGGCCGCGTGAGGGGCGCGGCCGGGCGGCGGCCTGCGACGATCCGACCCGGCCTCGACCCATGATGAGATCAGGGATCGGGCGCCTCGCCCAAGACGTACCGGCCGCGGCTCACGATCAGCGCCACGTCACGTCGTGCAGCGGGAGCGTGCAGAGCCCGGAACGCGAGCAGGGGTCGGTTTCGAAACCTGTGCACTGTCAGGCGTCCGGCGCCCCGTGCCCTGCGCCGACGAATTTGTTCGGTCGACAATACTCCAATGCCAAGATAAGCGAGGGGTAAGCTCGGCCCCCGATGGGGCCGGGGCGCATGCCGAACAACGGCAGCGACAACGGAGGAAACACGGGATGAGACTGACCACGCGCGCCTTCATGGGCGCTCTGCTCGGCGCGACGGCCCTGACCGCCTTCGGCCTGTCGGCCCAGGCCGCCGATCCCATCAAGATCGGCCTGACCGGGCCCTATACCGGCGGCTCCTCCTCGATGGGCGTCTCGATGCGCGACGGCGCCAAGCTCGCCGCCGCCGAGATCAACAAGAACGGCGGCGTGCTCGGCCGCCAGATCCAGCTCGTGGAGCGCGACGACGAGGCCAAGAACGAGGTCGGCGCCCAGGTCGCCCAGGAGCTGATCAACAAGGAGAAGGTCGTCGCCACCGTCGGCTTCATCAACACCGGCGTGGCGCTCGCCGCGCAGCGCTTCTACCAGGAAGCCGAGATCCCGGTGTTCAACAACGTCGCCACCGGCACGATCATCACCAACCAGTTCAAGGAGCCGGACTACGACAACAACTACGTCTTCCGGAACTCGGCCTACGACGTGCTCCAGGCCGGCATGATGGTCGACGAGGCCCTGGCCCAGGGCCACAAGAAGATCGCCGTGCTCGCCGACTCGACCAATTACGGCCAGCTCGGCCGCGAGGACATCGAGAAGTACCTCGCCACCAAGTCGATCAAGCCGGTCGCGGTGGAGAAGTTCAACATCAAGGACGTCGACATGACGGCCCAGCTGCTGAAGTCGCAGCAGGCCGGCGCCGACGTGATCCTCGCCTACGGCATCGGGCCGGAACTCGCGCAGATCTCCAACGGTATGGCCAAGCTCGGCTGGAAGGTGCCGATGATCACGTCGTGGCCGGCCTCGATGCAGAGCTTCATCGATATCGCCGGCACCAACGGCAACGGCGTGATCATGCCGCAGACCTTCATCGAGGATCAGACCCTGCCCAAGCGCAAGGCCTTCCTCGAGACCTACTACAAGACCTACGGCGTGACGAAGATCCCGACCCCGGTGGCCGGCGCCCAGGGCTACGACTCGGTCTACCTGATCGCGGCCGCGATCAAGCAGGCCGGCTCCACCGACGGGCCGAAGATCCGCGAGGCGTTGGAGAACCTGAAGGAGAAGGTCGAGGGCGTCGTCACCACCTACGACAAGCCGTTCACGGCCAAGGACCACAACGCGATCACCCGCAACATGGTCGTGTTCGGCAAGGTGCAGGACGGCAAGATCGTCTACGCGAAGCCCGAGGACGCCAAGAACGCGGGCACCGTCCGCGTGAAGGAAAAGTCCTCCAACTGAGCCGGTGCCGCGGGCGGTCCATTGGGCCGCCCGCCCTCGCGTCCGCCGCCCGTGCGGACCGCCTCCTCCCTTCGCAACGGCGCCCGCAATGGCCATCTTCCTGCAGCTTGTCTCCTCCGGCATCGCCGTCGGCATGATCTATGCCGCGATTGCCTTCGGCTACCAGCTCACCTTCGCCACCTCGAAGACCCTCAACTTCGGGCAGGGCGAGGCGCTGGCCCTCGGTGCCCTGTTCGGCCTGACCCTGGTGCCCTTCGTCGGCTACTGGCTGATGATCCCCCTGGTCCTCGTGTTCGGCCTCGCCCTCGGCGCCGTCGTCGAGCGCCTGGGCGTCCGCCCGGCGGTCAAGATCAAGTCCGAGTACGGGTGGATCATGGCCACCATCGCGCTGGGGATCATCTTCAAGAACGTCGCCGAGAACATCTGGGGCCGTGACGACATCAAGTTCCCCTCACCTTTGCCCGAGCAGGCGATCCAGGTCGCGGGCATCCGCATCCTGCCGATGGAGATCCTGATCGTCGTCGGCGCGCTGCTGATGATGCTCGCGGTGGAGTTGTTCAACCGCAAGTCGATCTGGGGCAAGGCGGTGGTGGCCACCTCCAACGACATCGACGCCGCCGGCCTGATGGGCATCGACACCAAGCGGATCATCACCCTGTCCTACTCCATCAGCGCCGCCACCGCCGCCTTCGCGGGCGTGCTCGTGGCGCCCGTCACCCTCACCGGGGCGACGATGGGGGCCGTGCTCGCGCTCAAGGCCTTCGCGGTGGCGATCATCGGCGGCCTCGAATCCGGCCTCGGCGTCATCGTCGGCGGCCTGATCCTCGGGATCGCGGAGACCCTGACCGGCTACTACATCTCGACGGGCTACAAGGACGTGCCGGGCCTGATCCTGCTCCTCGTCGTGCTCTCGATCCGCCCGGTCGGCCTCTTCGGCAAGGCCGTGATCAAGAAGGTCTGAGGGGCGGCCCGCCGCCCCCGCCTCGCGCCGCCCTCCGCCCAGCCAGCGGGGGGCGCACCCGAAGCAAGGCCGCTGTGACGCCCCGGATCGCCCCGCGACCGGAGACCGATCCGGCCTCCCGCCCCAACCCTATCCGGACGGAACTCCGACGCCATGGCGCAGTCCGCCTTCGCTCCAGCCGCAGCGCCCCCCGCCGCACCGAGTCTCGGCCGCTACGCGGGCCTTCTCGGCGTCGGCCTCCTCGTCGCCTTCCTCGCGGTCTTCCCGCACGTGGTGACGAGTTCCTACTACATCCACCTGCTGATCGTGATCGCGATCTACGCGATCCTGATCCTCGGCCTCGACATCGTGGTCGGCTATACGGGCCAGGTCAGTCTCGGCCATGCGGGCCTGTTCGGCGTCGGCGCCTACTCGGCGGCCGTGCTGTTTCTGCACTTCAAGCTCGGCCTGTGGTGGGGGATCCTGGCCGGCATCGGCGTCACCGCCGGGTTCGGCGTGCTGCTGGCCGTGCCCGCGCTGCGGGTGACGGGCCCGTATCTGGCGATGGTGACGCTCGCCTTCGGCACCATCATCCAGATCTTCATCAACGAGCTGACGCCGCTCACCAACGGGCCGCTCGGTATCACCCTGCCGCCGGCCCGGGTGCTCGACTTCTCGCTCATCGGCATGCAGGCCCCCTGGGGCTCGGCGGGCCGCAAGCTCGAATTCTACTACCTCGTCTGCGCCTGCCTGCTCGTCACCATCCTCGTGGTGAACCGGGTGGTGCGCTCGCCCTTCGGCCGGGCCTTCGAGGCGCTGCGCGACTCGCCCATCGCCTGCGACTGCATGGGCGTCAGCGTCTACCGCTACAAGGTCTACGCCTTCGTGATCTCGGCGGCGCTGGCGGGCCTCGCCGGCGCGCTGTTCGCGTGGTCCGAGCGCTACGTGGCGCCGAACTCCTACGGGTTCGAGCTCACCGTGCTGTTCCTGCTCGCGGTCACCATGGGCGGGCGCAAGTCCCGCTCCGGGCCGCTCATCGGCGCGGCCATCATCGTGATGATGCCCAACATCCTGGCCGACATCGCCCTGGTGCGGATCATGGCCGGCGCCATCGCCGTGGTCGCCCTGGTGGTCGGCGCGCTCGCCTTCCTGCGCCGTCAGGAGAACCGCTTCACCATCCTCGTGCCGGTGGTGCTCTGCCTGCTCTTCTTCCCCGCCACCCTCGCCCTGCAATCGGTGACCGACTTCCGGCTCACCGTGTTCGGCCTGATGATCCTCTTCGTGGTCTACTACCTGCCCGAGGGGATCGTGGGCTTCCTGCGCGAGAAGATCCCGGCCCTGCGCCCGGCCCACACGGCGGAGGGGCGCACCCTCGCGGCCTCGGGCGACGCGCTGATCGCCCAGCGCGGCAGCCAGGGCCAGGACCCGCTCCTCGAGGTCGATCAGGCGCTGATGCAGTTCGGCGGCCTCAAGGCGCTCGCCGGCGTGGACCTCAAGGTCCGGCCGGGCACGATCCACGGCCTGATCGGGCCGAACGGCTCGGGCAAGAGCACGATGATGAACGTGCTCACCGGCATCTACAAGCCGACCGGCGGGACGGTGACGCTGGCCACGGGCGCGCGCAAGCGCCTCGACGGGCAGACGCCCTCCGAGATCGCGCTCGCGGGCGTCGCGCGCACCTTCCAGAACGTGCAGCTCTTCCGCGAGATGACCGCGCTCGAGAACGTGCTGGTGGGCCTGCACCACAGCTTCCACGGCACGCTCGCCGACGCGATCCTCGGCACGCCGCGGCGGCGGCGCGAGGAGAGCGAGGCCCGCGCCCGCGCCATGGCGATCCTCGACTTCATGGGGCTCGGCGCCCTGGCGCAGGTCGAGGCGCGCAACCTTCCCTACGGCAAGCAGCGCCTCCTCGAGATCGGCCGGGCACTCGCCCTCGATCCCGTGCTGCTCCTCCTCGACGAGCCGGCCGCGGGCCTCACCGCCCCCGACATCGCCGACCTCACCGCGATCATCCGCAAGATCCGCGATGCCGGCATCACCGTCATCCTGATCGAACACCACATGGACGTCGTCATGGGCCTGTGCGACCGCGTCAGCGTCCTCGACTTCGGTCACAAGATCGCCGAGGGCGGCGCCCGCGAGGTCCAGCAGGACCCGAAGGTGATCGAGGCCTATCTCGGCAGCGCCGAGGAGGCCGCCCATGCTTGAGGTCACCAACCTGTCGGCCGGCTACGGCCAGATCGAGGTTCTGCACGGACTGAGCTTCCAGGTCCCCAAGGGGCAGGTCGTCACGCTGATCGGCTCGAACGGGGCCGGCAAGACCACGACGATGCGCGCGCTCTCGGGGATGATCGCGCCGCGCTCGGGCTCGATCCGCCTCAACGGCCGCGAGATCGGCGGCCTCGACAGCCACGAGGTCGCCCGCTCCGGCCTCGCCCACTCGCCGGAGGGGCGGCGGGTCTTCCCGACCCTCTCCGTCGAGGACAACCTGACGCTCGGCGCCTTCCCGCGGCTCACCGGCTCGCGGCCCAAGGGCGACATCGCCGCCGACCGGGAGCGGGCCTACACCCTGTTCCCGCGCCTCAAGGAGCGGCGCAACCAACTCGCCGGCACCCTGTCCGGCGGAGAGCAGCAGATGCTGGCCATGGGCCGCGCCCTGATGCTGCGCCCGGAGATCCTGCTTCTCGACGAGCCCTCCATGGGCCTCGCCCCCAAGCTCGTGGAAGAGGTCTTCCGCATCATCCGCCAGCTCAAAGAGGAGCAGGTGACCATGCTCCTCGTGGAGCAGTTCGCGATGGCGGCCCTCGGCGTGGCCGACCACGCCTACGTGCTGGAGAACGGCCGCATCCGCTTCCAGGGCCCGGCCCAGCAACTGAAGACGGACCCGGCGGTGCGCGCGGCCTATCTCGGCGGCGGTCACTGAGCCCGGCCCACGCCGGCGCTTCCTCGAACGCGCGACGCCCCGGAAGGCTATGGCCTTCCGGGGCGTCGTCGTCTCGTGCACCTGTCCGGGGCCTGACCGGCGCAGCCGCCGGTCAGGCCCGGCCCGTCTCCGCCCATACGGGCTCCGCCGCGCCGGCCGGGACGGCGTCCTCGGCCGTATCGATCCCCTCGTCCTCGATCTCGCCCTGCCACTTCGCCACCGCGGCGGTGGCGAGCCCGTTGCCGAGGACGTTGGTGACGGTGCGGCCCATGTCGAGGATCTGGTCGATGCCCATGATGAGCAGGATGCCGGCCGCCGGCAGGCCGAACATCGGCACGGTGGCGGCCACCACCACCAGGGAGGCGCGCGGCACGCCGGCGATGCCCTTGCTGGTGACCATCATCACGAGGAGCATCATCACCTGCTCGGTGAATCCCAGTTGGATGCCGAAGGCCTGGGCGATGAACAGGGCGGCCATGGCCTGATACATCATCGAGCCGTCGAGGTTGAACGAGTAGCCGAGCGGCAGCACGAAGCCGGTCATCCGGGGGCGCACGCCGAACCGGCCGAGCACCTCGACGGTGCGGGGGAAGGCCGCCTCGCTGCTCGCCGTCGAGAAGGCGACGATCATGGGCGCGCGCAGCAGCCGGAGGAGACGGAGCGTGCCGCGGCCGAGCACCAGCCAGCCGGCGCCGATCAGCAGCGCCCAGAGCACGGCGAGGCCCGCGTAGAAGCTCGCGATGAACTTGCCGTAATCGACGAGGACGCCGGGGCCCTGCACCGTGACCACCGCCGCGATCGCCGCGAAGACCGCGACGGGAGCGACCCGCATCACCGCATCGGTGACCTTGAACATCACCCGCGCGAGCCCGTCGAGGATCTGCACCATCGTCTCGCTGTAGCGCCGGTCGATGGCGCTGAGGCCGAAGCCGAAGAAGATCGAGAAGACGAGGATCTGCAGAACCTCGTTGGTCGCCATCGCCGAGACGATGCTCGTGGGGAAGACGTGGGTGAGGAAGTCCCGCAGGTTCAGGGAGGCGGCCTTCAGGCCGGTCTGCGCGCCGGCATCCGGCAGCGGCAGGCCGAGGCCCGCCCCCGGCTGGAAGAGGTTGGCCGCGATCAGCCCGAGGGACAGGGAGACCACCGAGGCGGTGAGGAACCAGCCCATGGCGAGGGCGGCGACGCGGCCCACCGAGCGGGTATCGCCGAAGCTCGCGATGCCGGCGACGATGGTGGCGAAGACGAGGGGCGCGATGATCATCTTGATCAGCCGCAGGAAGATGTCGGTGACGAGGGTGAAGTGGGCGGCGAGCGCCTTCGCCTCCGCGGGGCCGGCGGCCTGCCCGTGCAGGACCGCGCCGACCGCGATGCCGAGCGCGAGCCCGACACCGGTATAGAACGTGAGCCGGCCCGCTCTCGGGGCCGTGTCGACCTGGGTCACTGGATCGTCCTCCCTGGATGATGCTTGGGGTATGGGCGCGCGGGATCCGGCCGCTGGCGTCGCGGTGTGCCGGATCCCGAACCTCTGGTTGCCGGCGTCAGGCCGCGAGGATGGCGGCCTGGGGGCGCGTCAGCCGCTCCGGCTGGAGCACGGCGTCGAGATGGGCGCGGGTCATCAGACCCTTCTCGATGACGAGTTCGGTGACGCCGCGGCCGGCGGCGTGGGCCTCCATGGCCACCGCCGTGGCGTTGCGGTAGCCGATATACGGGTTGAGCGCGGTGACGATGCCGATCGACTGCTCGACGCTGGCGCGCAGGCGCTCGCGGTTGGCGGTGATGCCGCGCACGCAGTTCGCGTCGAGGGTGCGGCAGGCGGCCTCGAGATGGGCGAGGCTGCGGAACAGGCTGTAGGCGATTACCGGCTCGAAGGCGTTGAGCTGGAGTTGCCCGGCCTCGGCCGCGAAACTGATCGTCACGTCGTTGCCGATCACTTCGAAGGCGACCTGATTCACCACCTCGGGGATCACCGGGTTGACCTTGCCGGGCATGATCGAGGAGCCGGCCTGGCGGGCGGGCAGGTTGATCTCGCCGAAGCCCGCGCGGGGGCCGGAGGAGAGCAGGCGCAGGTCGTTGCAGGTCTTGGAGAGCTTCACGGCGACGCGCTTCAGCACCCCCGACACCTGCACGAAGGCGCCGCAATCCTGGGTCGCCTCCACGAGGTCCTCGGCGGTGACGAGGGGGATGCCGGCGATCTCGGCGAGGCGCTCGCGCACCAGGGCCGCGTAGAGGGGGTGGGCGGTGATGCCGGTGCCGATGGCGGTGGCGCCCATGTTGATCTCGCGGATCAGCAGCTCGGCCTCGCCGAGCCGGGCCTCGTCCTCGCCGATCATGCGCGCGTAGGTGCCGAACTCCTGGCCGAGCGTCATCGGCACCGCGTCCTGGAGCTGGGTGCGGCCCATCTTCAGGATGTCGGCGAACTCCGCGGACTTGGCCTCGAAACTCCCGCGCAGGGCGGCCATGGCCGCGACGAGGCGGCGGATCGCGCCGATGCCGGCGATCTTCAGGGCGGTCGGGTACACGTCGTTGGTGCTCTGGCCCATGTTGACGTGCTCGTTCGGGTGGAGGTGCCCGTAATCCCCCCGCGCGCGGCCGAGGCGTTCCAGCGCCCGGTTGGCGATGACCTCGTTGGCATTCATGTTGGTGGAGGTGCCGGCTCCGCCCTGGATCTGATCGACCACGAACTGGTCGTGCAGGGCGCCGCCGCGGATCTCCAGGCAGGCCGCGACGATGGCGTCGCAGCGCTCCGCGTCGAGGAGGCCGAGTTCGCGGTTGGCCAGCGCCGCCGCCTGCTTGATCGCCGCGAGCGCCCGGATCAGGTCCGGGCAGGTGGCGAGCGTGCTGCCGGTGATCGGGAAGTTCTCGACGGCGCGCAGGGTGTGGATGCCGTAATAGGCCGCCCCGGGCACCTCCCGGTCGCCCAGGAGGTCGTGCTCGATGCGGGTGGAGGCGTTGGTCACAGGTCACTCCTCGCGCGCGGAAGCGATCCGGCGCGCTGTTGCAGGCGGACGGGCAGGGGCGGAAAGGCCGCGGCGGCGGGTCCCGGTGCGGGCCGCGCTCTGGTCTCTCGGGATGGGGGGTCACGCGCCGCGCCGCAGGGGCCCGCGGGGGGCCGGTGCGGCTGCGGCGTTCACCGCGGCGCCGGGATAATCCTCCGCGGGGAGCCGCGCCAATGCTAAGTCAGACCGGAACTATTCCGAAACGGTCTAGTTCGTCGCCGGCCCGCCGGCGGCCGCCCAGACCGCGTCGAGGAAGGGGCGGGCGCGCTCGCCGCTGCGGTAGAGCCTGATCTCCATCGGCATCTCGTCGCTGACCGCCCGGAGGGCGCCCGACGCGACCGCCTCGCGCACGAGGCTGTGCGGGAGCCAGGCCACCCCGTGGCCGGCCAGCGCCATGGCGCGCAGGGCCTCGGCCATCGAGTTCTCGTTGGTGTGGACGGGGTAGGTGGCCGGCGCCCCCTCCCGCGCCTGGGCGATGGTGGCGAGCCGCCCGAGGAAGGAGCCGCGGGAATATTGCAGGAGGGGCTGGCGGCCCTCGGCGTCGGCCACGAGGCCGTGGGGAGCGGCCACCGCCACGAGGCTGTCCTGGCCGACGACCCGGTAGGGATAGAGCTCCGGATCGAGGGGGATCGGGATGCCGGGATGGTGGTAGGTCAGCAGGAGGTCGTAGCCGCCCTCCACCAGGGCCTGCACGCAGATGTTGAAGTTGTCGGGCAGGACGCGGCTGGCCATCGGCCCGACCGCGCCGCGGATCCCGCCGAGCCAGTCCGGCAGGAAGGACAGGCAGAGGGAGTGCAGGGCGGTGATGGTGACGCAGGGCAGGCTGGAGCGTTCGGCGCGGGTGCGGAACTCGGCCCGGCTGAAGGTGAGGAGCCGCACCACCTCCTCGGCGGTCTCGAGGAACTGGCGCCCGTCGGCCGTCAGCGTGATCGGGTAGGTCGAGCGGTCGAGGAGGACCGCGCCGAGCCACACTTCGAGGGAGCGGATGCGCCGGCTGAAGGCGGATTGCGTGACGTGCCGCGCCTCCGCCGAGCGGGAGAAGCTGCGGGTCTCGGCGAGGCTCAGGAAGTCCTCGACCCATTTCAGCTCCATCCCGCATCCTCCCCGCGCGTTCGGCGCAGGATCGCCCGCGATCGACGGCCGGAGAAGCGGGGCGCCGCCGAAAGGCTTGCGGGCGCGGCGGAAGCGTCTCGCGCGGGGCGCGGGAGCCCCTCAGCCCGCAACCGGGGCCGCCATCCGCGCGCGCGCCTGGCTGCGGCCGATCCAGAACACCAGGACGCAGCCCGTGGCCGTGAGCACGCAGAGGGGCAGGAGCGCCATCGGGAAGCTGCCCGTCTTCTCGCGCAGGAGGCCGATCACCGAGGTGATGGCGCCGGTGCCGAGATGGGCCAGGGTGTTGATCGCCGCGATGCCCGCCGCCGTCTGGGCCGGCGGCAGCGTCTCCGTAGCGAGGGCGAAGAACGGCCCCTTGATCGCGTAGTTGCCGAGCAGGACCAGGGAGAGCAGGAACAGGGTGATCCAGAGCGAGCCGGTCAGCAGGGTGAGCGCGAAGCTCGCCGAGGTCAGGGCCAGCGGCAGGGCGGTGCTCCAGATGCGCTCGCCGCTGCGGTCGGCGCGCAGGCCCCAGACGATCATGAACACCGAGGCGATGCCGAAGGGGATCATGTTCAGGAGGCCCGTCTCCAGGTTGCTCAGGCCGAACGCCTTCAGGATCTGCGGCATCCACAGGGACAGGGTGTTGCTGGTGGCGGAGCTGCCCGCGTAGATCACCGCCAGGATCCAGACCTGCCGGTTGGTGAGCACCGCCCAGACGGAGCCGTGGTGGCCGGCTCCGCCGCCGTGGCCGGCCGCCGCGGCCCGCCGCTCCGCGTCGAGGCGTCCCGTCAGCCAGTCGCGCTCCTCGGCCGCGAGGAAGCTCGCCTCCTGGGGCCGGCTCGGCAGCACCACGAGGGTGGCGAGGCCGAGCAGGACCGCCGGCACGGCCTCGAGGATCAGGAGCCACTGCCAGCCCGCGAGGCCGCCCTTGCCGTCGAGCATCAGGAGCCCTGCCGAGAGCGGCGAGCCGAAGAAGCTGGAGAGCGGGATCGCCACCATGAACATCGCCACGATGCGGGCGCGGTAGGCCTTCGGGAACCAGTAGGTCAGGTAGAGGATCACGCCGGGAAAGAACCCGGCCTCGGCTGCGCCCAGCAGGAAGCGCGCGATGCCGAAGGTGACGGGCCCGGTGACGAAGGCCGTCCCGATCCCGACGAGCCCCCAGGTGATCATGATCCGCGCGATCCAGATCCGCGCGCCGAACCGCTCCATGGCGAGGTTGCTCGGAACCTCGAACAGCACGTAGGCCACGAAGAACAGGCCGCCGCCGATGCCGAAGGCGGTGGTGGAGAGGCCGAGGTCGCGGTTCATGGTGAGCGCGGCGAAGCCGACATTCACCCGGTCGATATAGGCGATGAAGTAGCACAGCACGAGGAACGGGATCAGCCTGAGGCCGACCTTCCGCATGGTGCGCGCCTCGAGGTCGCTCGGGTGTACGGCCTGATCAGACATGATTCGCGGGTCTCCGGAAGAAGCGGGGCCGCGTCGCCGCGGCGGGGAGGGGGCGGCGCTCAGGCCCTGGTGCGGAACTTGAAGAGCCGGGCGGCACTCTCGCCCAGGACGATGCGGCAGGCGGCGGGGTCGGGCACCCAGGCCGCGAGGGCCCGGAGGGCATCGGCCGGGTTCACCGCGCCCTCGAACTGCGTGTGCGGCCAGTCGCTGCCCCAGAGCAGGTGGTGGGCATCGAAGGCGCCGCGCAGCTGCTCGGCGGCGCGATCGGCGGTGCGGGCCGCCGCCTCGCCGGCGCCGTTCCGGTAGGCGGCCGAGAGCTTCACGAAGACGCGCCCCCCCGCCCCGTATCCGAGGAGGCTCCGGAAACCCGGATCCTCGACCCCGAGGCGCGGGTCGGGCCGCCCGAAATGGTCCACCACCACGGGAAGGCCCGCCTCGATCAGCGGCGGCAGCAGGTCGGGCAGGCGGCGCGCCTCCGCGTGGACCTCGACCTGCCAGCCGAGGGCGGCCACGTGGGCGAGGTGGCGACGCCAGAGGTCGGTGCCGAAGGCGGGATCGGGCTGGCCGATCAGGTTGAGCCGGATGCCGACGACGCCGTCGCGGGCGAGTTCCGCGAGGGCGTCGCGCCCGGTCTCCGGCCGCACCACGGCGATGCCGCGCAGGCGCTCCGGCGCCGCGCGCAGGGCCTCGCACAGGTAGGCGTTGTCGGTGCCGAGGAAGCTCGGCTGGATCAGCACGCCGTGCGTCATGCCGTTCCGGTCGAGCATCGCGAGATAGTCGGGGATCGTCGCGTCGTGGTCCGGGGCGTAGCGGCGGTTGTCGGCGAGCTTCAGGCCGCGCTTGAACACGTGGGCATGGGTGTCGACCTGCATCGTCTCGGGCGCCGCCCGGGACGGGCGCGGCAGCGCCGCGGCGAGCCCGGCGCCGAGCAGGCTGCGGCAGAAGTGGCGACGATCCATCGGGGCAACTCGCGTGTTCGGGGGCCGAGGGGAGAGGGCGCGCGTCACCGGGCCGCCGGCAGGAGCGCGACGGCGAGGACGACGAGGGCGTAGGAGGTCAGGGCGGACAGGCCGATGGCGAGCCCCAGGCCCCAGACCTCGCTGGCGAGGCCGACGACGAGGGGGAGCAGGGCCGAGGCCAGGCGGCCGGCATTGTAGCAGAAGCCGACCCCGGTCCCGCGCAGGCCCGCGGGGAAGCGCTCGCTGAACAGGGCGGCGAGGCTCGCCGGGATGCCCGCGGCGCAGAAGCCGAGGGGCGCGCCGAGCAGCAGCATGGTCGTGCCGTCGACGGGCAGCACGAGATAGGCCACCACCAGCCCCATGCAGGACGCGGCGAAGGCCGCGACGGTCCGGCGGCGGCCGAAGCGGTCGGCGAGGTGGCCGGCGGCGAGGCAGCCCACCCAGAAGGCGGCGATGATGACCCCGAGATAGGCGGCGGTGCCGATCACCGAGATGCCGCGCTCGGTGCTCAGGTAGGTCGGCAGCCACGTGAACAGGGCGTGGAAGCCCCCGTGGGCCCCGAGACCGAGGAGCGCGCCGACCAGGGTGACGCGGCGCAGGCTCGGCGCGAAGATGCCGAGAACGCCGGTCTCCGCGGCGGGCACCGGAGCCGGTCGGGGCGGCTCGGGCACGGCGCGGCGGATGTAGAGGATCAGCAGGGCCGGCAGCAGCCCCAGCGCGAAGAGGCCGCGCCACGCGGTCTCCGGCGGCAGGAGCGAGAAGGCCGCCGCCGCGCAGAGCACGGCCGCCCCCCAGCCGATCGCCCACCCGCTCTGCACGGCGCCCAGCGCCTTGCCCCGGTGCTCGGGGCGGACGGTCTCGGCCATCAGCACGGCGCCGGCCGCCCATTCCGCGCCGAAGCCGAAACCCTGCAGGGCCTTCAGGACGGCGAGTTGCGCGAAGGACTGCGCGAAGGCGCTGAGAAAGGTGGCGACGGCGAACCAGAGGACCGTGACCTGGAGGGCGCGGACGCGTCCGATCCGGTCCGACAGGGCCCCCCCGAGCCAGCCGCCGAGGGCGCCGGCGAACAGGGTGATCCCGCCGATAAGGCCGGCATCGGTGCGGCTCAGGCCGAGCGAGACGATCAGCGCCGGAATGGCGAGGCTGAACATCTGCATGTCGAAGGCGTCGAGCGACCAGCCGCTCAGGCACGCCCAGAACGTGCGACGCTCGACCGGCCCGACGGTGCGGTACCAGCGAATCAAGGGCTTCCTCCGCCCTCTAGAGGGCTAGTCATTTATATAACTAGAGAAGCACCGGATACGTGTCGCGTCAAGTCCCGCCGGCTCACCTGGGGCGCGGGCGCTCGCGAGGCGGCACGCTCGGAGGCCGGGCACCTTCTTGGCGGGCGTCGCTGCATCCCGAGGTGCCGCAGCGGCCTCGGCAGAGGGCGTCAGCGGATCTCGATGTGGTAGCGGAATTCCGAGGCCGGACCCTTCGTCCGGCGCCACTCGATCGGGCGGTTGTCGAAGCCGAAGGCGAGGCGTTCGATGACCACCGCGGGCGCCCCGGACGGGATGCCGAGGCGCTCGGCATCGGCCGCGTCGGCCGATCCCACGGTCAGGGTCTCCTCGGCCCGGGCCACGATCTCGCCGCACAGGCGCTCGTACGCAGGATAGAGCAGGTCGCCGATCTCCTCGGTCGGCAGATCGAGGAGGGCCGAGAAGCGGGCGGCTGGCAGCCAGATCTCCTCGGAGAGCAGGGGCCGCCCCTGGAGCAGCCGCAGCCGCGACAGGCGGATGGCCCGGTCGTCGGCGGCGAGGTCGAGGGCGGCGCGGGCCTCCGGAGGGGCCGGCGCGATCGCCCGCCCGAGGATCCGCCCCTCCGGCACCGCCTGCCGGCCGTCCTGGTTCAGGTAGCGGAAGAAGCGGAAGAGGGACCGGTCGAAGCGCAGGCGGCGCACATAGGTGCCCTTGCCCTGCCGACGCTCCACCAGCCCGTCGGCGACCAGCACGTCGAGGGCCTTGCGCACGGTGCCGATGGCCACCCCATGGGTCGCGGCGAGCTCGGCCTCGGTGGGAATGGGCTCGCCCGCCCCCCACTCGTTGAGGGCGATGCGGTGCGCGATGTCGTCGCGCAGGCGCTGGTAGAGCGGCAGGCGCAGGTCGCGCTGGAGAGTGACGGGCCCGGTCATATGAAGGACTGTATGAAACCCGTCGGCGGCTGCCAACGGGTTTCTTGTCCGCATCGCGGGCAGTGCGGCGCCCCGCCCGCTCTGGTCCACCTGGAGCCGTGCCCGATCGCGCTGCAATCGTCCACGGCTCCAACCCTTTGTTTTGACGCGCTCTCTCACACCGAACCGGCGCCCACTTCGGCGGAGAGCGCTCTAGAAGAAGGCCTGAAGCCCGGTCTGGGCGCGGCCGAGGATGAGCGCGTGCACGTCGTGGGTGCCCTCGTAGGTGTTGACCGTCTCGAGGTTCTGGGCGTGGCGCATCACGTGGTACTCGCCCATGATGCCGTTGCCGCCGTGCATGTCGCGGGCGGTGCGGGCGATGTCGAGGGCCTTGCCGCAATTGTTGCGCTTGATCAGGCTGATCATCTCCGGCGCCATCCTGCCCGCCTCCATCAGGCGGCCGACGCGGAGGGAGGCCTGGAGGCCCAGCGCGATCTCGGTCTGCATGTCGGCGAGCTTCTTCTGCACGAGCTGGGTCTGCGCCAGCGGCCGGCCGAACTGCTTGCGCTCCAGGGTGTAGTCGCGGGCCCGGCGCCAGCAATCCTCGGCCGCGCCCATCGCCCCCCAGGAGATGCCGTAGCGCGCCCGGTTGAGGCAGCCGAACGGACCCTTCAGCCCCGAGACGTTGGGCAGCAGCGCGTCCTCGCCGACCTCGACGCCCTCCATTACGATCTCGCCGGTGGTGGATGCGCGCAGGCTGAGCTTGCCCTTGAGCGTCGGCGCCGAGAGGCCCTTCATGCCCTTCTCCAGCACGAAGCCGCGGATCGCCCCGTCATGGGCGTCGGATTTCGCCCAGACCACGAAGACGTCGGCGAAGGGCGCGTTCGAGATCCACATCTTGGCGCCCGACAGGCGGTAGCCGCCGTCGATCCTCTCGGCCCGCGTCTTCATGCCAGCGGGGTCCGAGCCGGCATCGGGCTCGGTGAGGCCGAAACAGCCGATCCACTCGCCGGAGGCGAGCTTGGGCAGGAACTTCCGGCGCTGCTCCTCCGAGCCGTAGGCGTGGATCGGGTACATGACGAGGGAGGATTGTACGCTCATCATCGAGCGGTAGCCGGAATCGACCGCCTCCACGGCGCGGGCCACGAGGCCGTAGGCGACGTAGCTCGCCCCCGCGCAGCCGTACTCCTCGGGGAGCGTGACGCCGAGCAGGCCGAGTTCGCCCATCTGCCGGAACAGGCCGGGATCGGTCCTCTCCTCCGCGTAGGCCTCGACGATGCCGGGCCGCAACCTCTCCTCGGCGAAGGCCTGGGCGACGTCGCGGATCGCCCGCTCGTCCTCCGTGAGCTGATCGTCGAGGAGGAAGGGGTCGTCCCAGACGAAGGACGCCGAGGGCTTGGCCTCGGGGGCGGCGGAGCCTGGGGGGCGGGTCGGGGCGTTCATGGGCGTATCCTCCGATAGGTGTTCACGGTGCAGGGCTTCTCGACCAACCCGGTACAGCCTTCTTCCGAGCCGACCATGGAGCTTACACAAGCTCCCCTGGCTTGCCGGTCTCCGAGACACTCTCCGTCGTTCCGGGTCCGCATCGCGGAGCCCGGAATCCAGGGCCACCGAAGCGCCAAGGCGAGGCCGGGCGGTGTTCATGGATCCCGGGCTCCGCTCACGCGGCCCCGGGATGACGGCGCGGGTCGCAGCACCGATATGAGTCCCGCGGCCCTTTCAGGATAGCGTGCGCGGCTCGCGCGTTCCCTTCGCGCGAGCCGCGTCAGGCGGCGCCGAGCAGCCCGCCCGCCGCGCTCACCCGGCGCAGGTGGTGGGCGGTGTCGCCGAACAGGTACTCGATGGTGGTGAGGCGCCGGAACAGATGGGCGCCGAGATATTCCAGGGTCATGCCGATGCCCCCGTGCAGCTGCACCGCCTCCTGGCCCACGAGGCGGGCCGAGCGGTTGATCTGCACCTTCGCCGCAGCGATGGCGGGGCCGCGCTCGGCCGCGTCGTCCGAGCCCGCCATCATGGTGGCGTAGAGCGCCATGGAGCGGGCCTGCTCCAGCGCCATCAGCATGTCCACCGCCCGGTGCTGCAGCACCTGGAAGCTCCCGATCGCGGTGCCGAACTGCTTGCGGGTCTTCAGGTAGTCGACGGTCAGCGCGTGGAGCGCGTCCATGAGGCCGACCGCCTCGGCGCACAGGGCCGCGATCCCCTCGTCCAGCACCCGCTCGATCACCGGCAGGGCCGCGCCCGCCGCGCCGAGAAGCGCCTCGGCGGGCACCGTGACGCCGTCGAGCACCAGATCGGCGGCGCGGCCCCCGTCCTGGGTCGGGTAGGCCTTGAGCGTCAGGCCGGGGGCGTCGGCGGGCACGAGGAACAGGCTGATCCCGGCCTCGTCCCGACGGTCGCCGGCGGTGCGGGCGCTGACCACCAGGGTCTGCGCCGCGTCGGCGGCCAGGACCACGGATTTGGCGCCGTCGAGCCGATACCCGCCCTCGACCTGCCGCGCGGTGGTCGCCACGTCGGCGCGGTCGTAGCGGGCTTGCGCCTCGCCGTGGGCGAAGGCGAGGCGCAAGCCGCCCTCGGCGATGGCCGGGACATATTCCGCGCGCTGGGCCGCGCTGCCGGCCAGACGCAGGGCGCCGCCGCCGAGCACCACGCTCGCCAGATAGGGCTCGGGCGCCAGATGCCGCCCGAGCGCCTCGACCGCGATCATGGTCTCGACGGGGCCGCCGCCGAAGCCGCCATCCTCTTCCGCGAAGGGCAGGCCCAGCAGCCCCAGCTCGGCGAGCTGCGCCCAGGTGCCTTCGTCGAAGCCGAGGGGTTGGCGGCGCGCGGCCTCGATCCGCTCAAGGCTGCCGTAGCGGTCGCCGGCCCAGCGCGTGACGCTGTCCTTCAGGAGATTCTGCTCTTCGGTGAGATCGAAATCCATGGCGAAACTCCCTCAGAGGCCGAGGATCGCCTTGGCGATCACGTTGTGCTGGATCTCGTTCGATCCGCCGTAGATCGAGACCTTGCGGGTGTTGAGGTAGGTCGGCGCGGCAAAAGCCTCCCAGCCGAGCGTGTCCGCGTCGTTCGGCACCGGGGCCGGCAAGCCGCGGGGGCCGGCGAGCTCGATCAGCAGTTCGGTCGCGGTCTGCTGCAACTCCGAGCCCTTGATCTTCAGGATCGAGGAGGCCGGATCGGGCTTGCCGGCGTCGCGCCGCCCTTGGGCCGCCACCACCCGCATCTGGGTGATCTCCAGCGCCTTCAGCTCGACCTCGAGACCCGCGATCCGGGCACGGAAATCCGCGTCGTCCCACATGGTGCCTTCACCCGCCGGCGTCTCCTTCGCCAGCCGCTTGATCCGGGCGACGCGCTCCTTGGTCAGGCCGATGCGGGCGATGCCGGTGCGCTCGTTGGCGAGCAGGAACTTGGCGTAGTCCCAGCCCTTGTTCTCCTCGCCGACGAGGTTCTCCACCGGCACGCGCACGGAATCGAGGAACACCTCGTTGACCTCGTGGCGGCCGTCGATGGTCACGATCGGGCGCACCGCGATGCCGGGGCTCTTCATGTCGATGAGCAGAAAGGAGATGCCGGCCTGCTTCTTGGCCGCCGGATCCGTGCGCACGAGGCAGAAGATCCAGTCGGCGTACTGGCCGAGCGTGGTCCAGGTCTTCTGGCCGTCGACGATGTAGTGGTCCCCCTCGCGCACGGCGCGGGTCTTGAGCGAGGCGAGGTCGGAGCCGGCCCCGGGCTCCGAGAAGCCCTGGCACCACCAATCGTCGAGATTGGCGATGCGCGGCAGGAAGCGCTTCTTCTGCGCCTCGTTGCCGAAGGCCGCGATCACGGGGCCGACCATGAAGCAGTTGAACTGCAGCGGCAGGGGCACCGCCGCCTGCATCAGCTCCTCCATGAAGATGTAGCGATGGATCGGGTCCCAGTCCTGCCCGCCCCACTCCTTCGGCCAGTGCGGCACCGCCCAGCCCTTGGCGTTCAGGATGCGCTGGGAGGTGATGTAGTCCTCCCGCGCCAGCGGGCGGCCCTCGGAGACCTTGGCCCGGATCTCGGCCGGGATCTCGCTGCGGAAGAAGGCGCGCACCTCCTGGCGGAAGGCGGTCTCCTCGGGGGTGAAGCGCAGGTCCATGGATCTCAATCCCGCTCGATCTCGAACAGGCCGGCGCAGCCCTGGCCGCCGGCCACGCACATGGTCACCACCGCGAAGCGCACGCCGCGGCGGCGGCCCTCCAGCAGGGCGTGGCCGACGAGGCGGGCCCCCGACATGCCGAAGGGGTGGCCGACGCTGATCGCGCCGCCGTTGACGTTGACCTTGTCGGGATCGAGCCCGAGGCGGTCGCAGCAGTAGAGGGATTGCGAGGCGAAGGCCTCGTTCAATTCCCACAGGCCGATATCGTCGACGCCGAGCCCGCTGCGCTCCAAGAGCCGCGGCACCGCGAAGACCGGGCCGATGCCCATCTCCTCCGGCCCGCAGCCGGCCGCCGCGAAGCCGCGCACGATCCCGAGGGGCTTCAGGCCCCGCCGCGCGGCCTCCGCCGCCGACATCAGCACCGAGGCCGAGGCGCCGTCCGAGAGTTGGCTGGCGTTGCCCGCGGTGACGAAGGCGCCCTCGCCGCGCACCGCTTTGAGCTTGGCGAGACCTTCGAGCGTCGTCTCGGGGCGGTTGCCCTCGTCCTTCGCCAGATGCACCGGCACCTCGCGGGTCTCGTTCGTCGCCTTGTCGGTCACGGCCTGGACCGCGTCGATGGGCGCGATCTCGGCGTCGAACAGCCCCGCCGCCTGCGCCGCGGCGGTGCGCTGCTGGCTCAGGAGGGCGAACGCGTCCTGGCGCTCCCGGGAGATTCGATAGCGCTCCGCCACGATGTCGGCGGTCTCGATCATCGGCATGTAGATGTCGGGCAGGTGCTCCTCGAGCCAGGCGTTGCGGGTCAGTTCCCGCCGCACCACCGGCTGGACCAGGGAGATCGATTCGACGCCCCCCGCCACAGCCACCGGCACGCCGTCGAGCCGGATACGCTTGGCCGCGTCCGCGATCGCCTGAAGTCCCGAGGCGCAGAAACGCGAGACCGTGACGCCGGCCGACTGGACCGGGATGCCGGCCACGAGACTCGCGTGGCGGGCGACGTTGCCGCCGGTGGCGGCCTCCGGATAGCCGCAGCCCAGCACCACCTCCTCGACGGCCTCCGGCTCCAGGCCGGCCCGGTCGAGGGCGTGACGGATGGCGTGGGCGGCGAGGTCCGCCCCGCGGGTCAGGTTCAACGCCCCGCGATGCGCCTTGCCGATGGGCGTGCGGGCGGTGGAGACGATCACGGCGTCGGTCATCGGGTGCTCTCCGTCGTCTGATGCAGGGCGCGTCCTCCTCCCGCTACGGAGGAGGTGGGGGCGGCGCTCACCGCGCGTTCCAATCGGAAAAGCCCTTCCCCTCCGCTGCGAGGCGGGCGAGGAGCGGGGCGGGGCGCAAGGAATCGTCCCCGCTCTCCGCGGCGAACAGCTCCAGATCGGCCGCGACCTGCGCGAGGCCGATCCCGTCGGCCCAGTGCATCGGGCCACCGCGCCAAGCCGGCCAGTTGTAGCCGTTGAGCCAGATCGTATCGATGTCGCCGGGGCGGGCCGCGATGCCCTCCTCGAGGATGCGGGCGCCCTCGTTGACCATGGGCAGCATCAGCCGAGCGACGATCTCGTCCGCGGTGAAGCTCCGCCGGGCGATGCCGCGGCGCTCGGATTCGGCGGCGATCAGCGCCTCCACCTCGGGGTCGCGGGCGCCGGTGCGGGCGCCCTCGGGATAGAGGTAGAAGCCGCGCCCCGTCTTCTGGCCGAGGCGATCCTGCTCGCAGAGCGCGTCGGCGATCGGGGCCTTGCCGCCGGTGGCCTTGCGGGTACGCCAGCCGATGTCGAGGCCGGCCAGATCCGACATCGCGAAGGGACCCATGCGGAAGCCGAACCCGGTCACCGCCGCGTCCACCTCGTGGGGCAGCGCGCCCGCGAGGAGCAACCGCTCGCCCGCGGCACTGCGGCGGGCGAGCATGCGGTTGCCGACGAAGCCGAAACAGACGCCCACCGTCACCGGCAGCTTGCCGAGCCGCCGGGCGAGATCGTTCGCCGTGGCGAGCGCGTCCGGCGCGGTGCGCGCGGCCCGCACCACCTCCACGAGGCGCATCACGTTGGCCGGGCTGAAGAAGTGCAGGCCGAGCACGTCGCCGGGCCGGTCGGTGGAATCCGCGATCCGGTCCACGTCGAGATAGGAGGTGTTGGTGGCCAGGATCGCGCCGGGCTTGGCGATGCGCGTGAGTTCGGAGAAGATCGCCTCCTTGACGCCCATCTCCTCGAAGGCCGCCTCGACCACGATGTCGGCGCGGTCCGCCCGCGCCAGCCCGACCGCGCCGGTGATGCGCGCCAGACGCTCGTCCATCGCCGCCTGGCTGAGGGAGCCGCGCTTGACGGAGGCGGCGTAGGTGGCGCGCATCCGCGCGAGGCCGCGGTCGAGGGCGTCCTGTTCGGTCTCGATCACCGTGACGGGGATGCCCGCATTGGCGAAGCAGAGCGCGATGCCGCCGCCCATCGTGCCGGCCCCGATCACCGCTGCCGAAGCGATATCGCGGCGCGGCGTGTCCTTAGGCAGGCCGGGCACCCGCGCGGTCTCGCGCTCGGCGAAGAAGGCGTAGCGCAGGGCTTTTGATCGCGGATCGTCCACCAGGGCGACGAAGCGGGCGCGCTCGAGCTTCACCGCCTCGTCGAAGGGCTGGTCGAACCCGGCCCGCACGGCGTCCACCAGGGCGGCCACGTTCGGCTGGCCGGGGGCGCGCTTCAGGGCCTCGGCCGCCCGTGCCTCGAAGGCCTCGCGGGCGGCGGGATCCATCCGGTCCGCGCGGTCGCGGATCCGGGGCGGGCGGCCTTCCGCGGCGAGGCGCAGCGCCAGCGCGCAGGCGGCGCCCACGAGGTCCCCCGGCTCCAGGGCGTCGGCGAGACCCGAGGCGAGGGCCTCCTGCGCGCCCACCGGCTCGCCGCCGAGCATCATCGCGAAGGCGGGCTCCGGGCCGACGAGGCGCGGCAGGCGCTGCGTGCCGCCCGCGCCCGGGATCAGGCCGAGCTTCACCTCCGGCAGGCCGAGCCTGGCCGCGGGACCGACCACGCGGGCGTGGCAGCCGAGGGCGAGTTCGAGGCCGCCGCCGAGGGCCGCCCCGTGGATCGCGGCGACCACCGGCTTTCCGGCCGCGTCCAGCCGGGCGATCACGTCCGGCAGCAGGGGCGGGCGCGGCGGCTTGCCGAACTCGGAGATGTCCGCCCCGCCGACGAAGACCTTTCCGTCCGCGGCGAGCACCACCGCCCGCACCGCCTCGTCCGCCAGCGCCCGCTCCAGCCCCGCATCGAGCGCGGCGCGCAGATCCGCGCCCAGCGCGTTCACGGGCGGGTTGGAGAGCGTGAGAACGGCGACGCTGTCGCGGATTTCCTGGCGGACCACGCGGCTTCCTCCCTATCGTTCTGCAATGCAGAATATCAATCCGCAAATTTGCGGGGATGTCGCGCCGATACCCTCGATGTGTCAAGGCGACACTCGGCGCGTCGGCGATAAAGTGACAAAACTGTTCCGACATGCGGTCTGAAAGTCTGCATCGGTTTGACAGTCGCGAAAGCCCTATGCCATCAGTCGCCGCCTCGCTCCGGCCCCTCGGGCTGCCAGCGTCGACGCGGAGCAGCAGATTCCGCGCGTGGAACGCCGCGCCGGCCACCCCGTGCCAGCGCGAAGGGAGAAACCGGAATGCTTCGCAGAGTCGCCGCAGCCGCGTCGATCGCCCTGGCCGCCCTGTGCGGGGGGCAGGCACATGCCGACGAGATCCTGGTGGGCGCGCACATGCCCCTCACCGGATCGCTGGCCCGCTCGGGCCAAGCCTTCGACGAGGGCATGCGGGTGGCGATCCAGATGTTCAACGCGCGCCCCGAGACCAAGCACAAGATCCGCCTCCAGGTGATCGACGACGAGAGCACCCCGGCCAAGGCGGTCTCGGCGGTGGAGAAGCTCGTCTCGGACGGGGCGGTCGCGGTGATCGGCGGCTACGGCTCCAACATCATCGGCCCGGCCTCGGACGCCTCGAACCGGCTCAACACCACCTACGTCACGGCGGGCGCGGTGAGCGACGAGCTGACCGCGCGCGGGCTGAAGACCTTCTTCCGCATCAACAACAACGCCGGCTACCAGCGCGGCATGGGCACCCTGCTGGAGACGCTCAAGCCCGCCTCGGTCTCGATCCTCGCCTCCACCAAGGAGGCGCCGGCCCTGCTCGCCAAGGGCCTGCAGAAGGACCTCGCGGGGAAGGGCATCAAGGTCACGCTGCACGAGTTCGACCCGGCGATCACCGACTTCAAGCCGATCATCAACAAGGTGAAGCTCCAGGATAAGTCCGAGATCCTGGTGATGTCGGCCTACGAGAACGACTATGTCGGCATCATCCGCGCCGCCAAGGTGCTGAAGCCGCCGGTCAAGCTCATCGTCGGCGCGTGGTCGCTCGCCACCCCGAAGATGTACACCGAGTTCCCCGACCTGATGAACAACATCGTCGGGACCTCCTTCCTGCCCTTCCCGGTGGAGATGAAGGACGAGGAGGGCAAGCGCTTCGCCGAGGCCTACAAGAAGACCTACAACAAGGAGGTCGAGTACCTCTCCACCCTGAGCTTCGTCGAGACCACGATCCTGGCCGAGGCCATCGCCCGCGCGGCCGAGGCCGGCACGCTGAAGTCCCGCGGCCTGCCCGACGCCATGCGCAAGACCGAGCGCGAGACCCTGCTCGGCCCGGTGCAGTTCGACGCCACCGGCGACAACCCGCGCTTCACGGTGGCCATGGGCCAGCACCAGGGCGGCAGGATCGTCCTCGTCTCGCCGGAGAGCGCGGCGACGGGCAAGATCGTCTATCCCGGCCTGCCCTGGTGAGGCCGGCATGATCGATCTCGTCCTCCAGGCCCTGTTCTCAGGGATCCTCGTCGGCAGCGTCTATGCGCTGGTGGCGCTCGGCCTCGCGCTCTCCTTCGGGGCGATGCGGATCATCAACCTCGCCCACGGGGAACTGGTCCTGCTCGCGGCCTACTGCGCCTACCTCGTCGAGAGCCGCACCGGCCTCGACCCCTACGCGGCGATCCCCCTCGCGCTCGCCGTGGTGGCCGTGGTCGCCGCGGCCCTGTTCCTGATGATCGACCGCATCCGCGAGCACCGGGAATTGAACTCGCTGATCCTCACCTTCGGGATCGGCATCATCCTCACGAACGCGATCCTGCTGATCTTCGCCAGCGACGTGCGCACCACGTCCTCGCCGCGGCTGCAGGACGCGACCTCGATCGGGCCGGTCTACGCCATGAACGGCGAGCTCGTCGCCTTCGCCCTCAGCCTCGTCCTGATGGTCGCCCTGTGGTGGTGGCTGAAGAAGAGCTGGTACGGACGCGCGGTCCGCGCCGTCTCCTCGAACCGGGCGGCGGCGACGCTCATGGGCATCAGCCCGGTCCGGACGGAACTCGCCGCCTTCCTCGTGGCCGGCGCGCTGGCGAGCTTCGCGGGCGTCGCCCTCTACGCGATGAGCGTGGTGCAGCCGGCCCTCGGCCACGCGCTCACCGTCAAGGCCTTCATCGTCACGGTGCTCGCGGGCGTCGGCTCGATCCCCGGCGTGTTCCTGGCCGCCATCCTGCTCGGCGTCACCGAGGCGCTCACCGTGACGCTGGCCAGTTCCGCGCTGCAGGAACTCGTCGGCATGGTGCTGTTCCTCCTCGTCCTCTTCCTGCTGCCGAACGGCCTGTTCGGCGCGCGCGCCCGACGCGGCTGAGGTGCCCCGCATGGCCTCCCTCGATTCGACCCCCGCCGCCGCGCCCCTGGAAGGCGCTCCGCCGCGGGCGACCGCGCGCGGCCGGATGCCCGGCAACGCCGCCCTCGTCGCCGGCCTTCTCGTGCTGGCGGCGCTGCCGCTCGTTCTCGGCGCGAGCAACTACATGCTCGGCCTCCTCATCTCGGCGCTGATCCTCGCCGGCATCGCCCTCGCCTGGGCGCTGCTCGGCAATCTCGGCGGCATGGTCTCGTTCGGGCATGCCGCCTTCTTCGGGGTCGGGGGCTACACCTCGGCCCTGCTCGCGGCCAAGCTCGACCTGCCGGTCCTGCTCACCGTGCCGCTCGGCGGCCTCGTCGCGGTGGTGGCCTCGCTGGCCATGCTGCCGGCGCTCCGCCTGTCCGGCCCCTATTTCGCCCTCGCGATCCTCGCCTACGCGCAGATCTTCCGCATCCTCGCGACGGAAGCCTCCTGGCTCACCGGCGGGGCCGCGGGCTTCCAGCGCTATCCGGGCCTGCCCACCGTGTTCGGCCTCGATCTGGCGAGCCGCACCGGCAGCTACCTGCTCCTCGTCGCGGTGGTCGCCCTCTGCGCGCTCGCCTACGTCGCGGTCTGGCGCAGCCATGTGGGACTGGCGCTGCGCGCCATCGCCGAGAGCGAGGACGCCACCCGCGTCGTCGGCGTCAACAGCGTGCTCCTCAAATCCATGATGCTGCTGCTCTCGGCCTTCATCACGGGGGTGTTCGGCGCGCTCAACGCCCACATCATCGGCTTCCTCGAGCCGGACTACGCCTTCTCCGGGATCTGGAGCGTGATGCCCATCATCGCGGCGATCTTCGGCGGCTACCGCACGGTGGTCGGCCCGATCGGCGGCGCGGTGGTCATCTACCTGTTCGATCAGGTCGTGGCGAAGGGGCTGATCGCCGTGGGCCACCAGATCATCCTCGGGTTCGTGCTCGTCGTCATGGTGCTCGCCGCGCCGAACGGCCTCGTCGGCCTCCTCAAGGCGAAGGGAGGCCGGCATGCTTGATCTCGACGCCGTCACCGTCCGCTTCGGCGGGCTGGTGGCCCTCCGCAGCGTCTCGTTCCGGGTGGAGCCGGGGGAGATCCTCGGCCTCGTCGGCCCGAACGGGGCCGGCAAGACAACGCTCTTCAACGGCATCTCGGGCCTGACCCGGGTGCAGGGACGGATCCTGTTCGAGGACCGCGACGTCACCAGGCTGCCCCTGCACCGGCGGGCCCGCCTCGGGATCGGCCGCACCTTCCAGATCCCGCAGCCGATGAAGCATCTCACCGTGCGCGAGAACCTCGCGGTGGCCCAGGTCTTCGGGGCGGGGCGCCACGACCCGGCGCGGATCGAGGAGATCCTCGCCGTGATGGAGCTCCAGGCGCAGGGGGACCGCTCGGCCGAGGACGCCCTGGCCCTGCAGGAACTGAAGCGCCTGGAGATCGCCAAGGCGCTCGCCACCGAGCCGAAGCTCCTCCTCCTCGACGAGGTGCTGGCGGGGCTGGAGAGCCAGGCCAAGCGCCAGTTCGCCGCCAAGCTGAAGGAGCTGCACCGTCGCTTCGGCCTGACCATCGTCATCGTGGAGCACGACATCGAGACGATCTCGGAGCTGTGCTCGCGGGCCGTGGTGCTGAACTTCGGCGAGATCATCGCCGACGGCACCCCCGCCGAGGTCTTCCGCGACCCCCGCGTGGTCGAGAGCTATACCGGGACGGCCCATGCTTGAGACGAAGAATCTCCGGGCCGGCTACGGCCACATCACCGTCTTGTGGGACCTCTCCCTCAGCTTCCGCGAGGGCGCGCTCACCGCGATCGTCGGCCCGAACGGGGCCGGCAAGACCACCCTGCTCCGGGCGCTCACCGGCCTGATCCCCCACGGGGGCGAGATCCGGCTCGGGGGCGAGCGCCTCGCGGGCAAGACCTGGGATCTCGCGAACCGCGGCATCGTGATGGTGCCGGAAGGGCGCCTCGTCTTCCGCGACATGAGCGTGGAGGAGAACCTGCATCTCGGCGCCTATCCGAAGCGCTGCCGCGGCGACCTCTCGGCCGGGCTCGACCGGGTCTACGGCCTGTTCCCGCGCCTGCGCGAGCGGCGGGGGCAGGCGGCGGGCTCCCTGTCGGGGGGCGAGGCGCAGATGCTCGCCATGGGCCGGGGGCTGATGTCGCAGCCGCGCATCCTCCTCATCGACGAGCCGAGCCTCGGCCTCGCCCCCGTCATCGTCAACGAGGTGTTCGGCATCATCGCCCGCCTGAAGGAGGCCGGCACCACGATCCTACTCGTGGAGCAGAACACCCGCGTGGCGCTCTCGGTGGCCGACGACGTGCACCTGTTGCGCGGCGGAGAGGTCCGCCTCAGCGCCCCGGCCGCCGGGATCGACCTCGACCACCTGCACGACCTCTACTTCGCGCGGGAGGCGCAGAGCGCGTGAGCCGTCTGCCCCCCATCCTGCGGGACAATCTCGCCCTGCCGGTGATCGCCTCGCCGATGTTCATCGTCTCGGGGCCGGACCTCGTCATCGCCCAGTGCCTGTCCGGCATCGTCGGCTCGTTCCCGGCGCTGAACGCGCGGCCCGCCGCGATGCTCGACACCTGGCTCGGCCGCATCACGGAGGAGCTTGCCGCGGCCCGCGCCGCCGATCCGGCGCGCAAGGTGGCGCCCTTCGCGGTCAACCAGATCGTCCATGCCTCGAACGACCGGCTGGCGCAGGATGTGGAGGCCTGCACCCGCCACCGGGTGCCCATCGTCATCACGTCGCTGCGGGCGCCGGACGCGGTGGTGCGGCCGGTCCACGCCTATGGCGGCCTCGTCTTCCACGACGTCACCACCGTGCGCCACGCCGAGAAGGCGCTGGAGGCCGGCGTCGACGGGCTCATCCTCGTCTGCGCCGGAGCCGGGGGACATGCCGGCACGCTCTCGCCCTTCGCCCTGGTGGGCGAGGTGCGCCGCTTCTACGACGGGCCGCTGATCCTCTCGGGGGCGATCACCACGGGCTCGGCCATCCTGGCCGCGCAGGCCATGGGCGCCGACCTCGCCTATATGGGCACCCGCTTCATCGCCACCGAGGAGGCGAACGCGGCGCCCGCCTACAAGGACATGATCGCCGGGGCGCGCGCCGCCGACATCCTCTACACGCCCTTCTTCACCGGCGTGCCCGGCAACTACCTGACGCCGAGCATCCGCGCCGCCGGGCTCGATCCCGACGCGCTGCCCACCGCCGACAAGGGCGCGATGAGCTTCGCCAGCGACCGCGTGAAGCCCTGGCGCGACGTCTGGGGCGCCGGCCAGGGCGTCGGCACCATTGCCGATGTGCGGCCGGCCGCCGCGGTGGTGGCCCGCCTCGCGCAGGAATACGCCGAGGCCCGCGCCCGGCTCGCCGCCTGAGGGGAGGGATTTCATGAACCAGAGCCCCGACACCGGATCGCTCCGGATCTCCGATCCGTCGGAGGGCGTGCGCCTCGTCGCCATCGACAGGCCGGCGCGGCGCAACGCCCTCGACCGGGCGACCTATGCGGGCCTCGGGCGGGCTCTGGCCGAGGCCGGCGCCGACGAGGCCGTGCGCGCCGTCGTGCTCACGGGGACCAACGGCTGCTTCACCGCCGGAAACGACCTCGCGGACTTCCGCGAGACGGAGGAGACCGTCTCCGAGAGCGCCGGCCTGACCTTCCTGAAGGCGCTCGCCGCCTGCCCGAAGCCCGTGATCGCCGCGGTCGAGGGCCACGCGGTCGGCATCGGCACGACGCTGCTGCTGCACTGCGACCTCGCCTATGCGGGCGCCGGCGCGCGCTTCCGCCTGCCCTTCGTCAATCTGGGCCTGAGCCCCGAGGGAGCATCGAGCTATCTCCTGCCGCTGGCAGCCGGCCCCAAGCGCGCCGCCGAGCTCCTGATGCTCGGCGAGCCCTTCGGCGCGGAAGCCGCCTGCGAGGCGGGAATCGTCAACGCCGTGGTGCCGGAGGGCGCCGCCGCCGAGGCCGCCCTGGAGCGGGCGCGGGCGCTGGCGGCCCTGCCGCCGGTCTCGGTCGCCGCCACCAAGCGGGCGCTGCGGGCGGGCCATGCCGAGATCGTGGCGCGGACGCTGGCGAGCGAGGCCGAGACCTTCCACGCCCTGCGCCGGGGCCCGGCCGCGCAGGCCGCCTTCGCCGCCTTCTTCTCCCGATGAGCGCGGCCATGGCGGAACCCCTCGCCGAACTCGACGCGGAGGATGGTCCGGGTCCGAAGGAGGACCGGCACTTCGTCACGGCGCTCGCCCGCGGCCTCGCCGTGCTCGCCTGTTTCGGGCGCGAGCGGCGCCTGCTCGCCAACCACGACATCGCCGAGGCGTGCCGCCTGCCGCGCTCCACCGTCTCGCGGCTGACCTACACCCTGACGAAGCTCGGCTACCTCCAGTACGTTGAGGAATCGGGCAAGTACCGCCTCGGCACGCAGACCATCGCCTTGAGCTCGATGACGCTCGGCGGCCTCGACGTGCGCCAGATCGCGCGTCCCGTCCTGCGCGCGCTCGCCCAGGTGACGAACGCCTCGGTGGCGCTCGGCGTCCGCGACCGGCTGAGCATGCGCTACATCGATTGCCAGCGGGGGCCTGCCGCGATCTCGCTCAACCTCGACACGGGCTCGCGCCTCTCGCTTGCCCGCTCCGCCATGGGCCGCGCCTACATCGCCGTCTGCTCCGACCGGGAGCGCACCGCGCTCTACGAGGAGCTCCAGGCCTACGACGCCCTGGCCTGGCCGGCCCTGCGGGCGGGCCTCGACAAGGCGGTCTCCGAGCACCGGGAGATCGGCTGCTGCACCTCGTTCGGCGAGTGGCAGGACACGGTCTCGGCGATCGCGGTGGGCTTCCATCCGGGCGCCGGCCAGCCGCCCATGTCGATCAATTGCGGCGCCCCCACCGTCATCACCGATGGCCGCTTCCTGATGGAGGTGGCCCGCCCGAGGCTGATCGAGGCCGTCCGCGGCCTGGACGGCGTGATGGGCGCCTGAGGAGAGAAGCGATGCTGTTCGATCCCGACGACCTGCCGCTCGCCGGCATCCGCGTCCTCGACCTGTCCCGGGTGCTCGCCGGCCCCTGGTGCGCGCAGGTGCTGGGGGATCTCGGTGCCGACGTGATCAAGGTCGAGCATCCCGAGCGCGGGGACGACACCCGCGACTGGGGCCTGCGGACGGGGGCGACCAACACCTCGTATTTCGACAGCGTGAACCGCAACAAGCGCTCCATCGGCGTCGATCTCGCCGATCCGGGGGGTCTCGCCCTGGTGCGCGACCTCGCCCGCCAGAGCGACGTGGTGGTGCAGAACTTCAAGACGGGCGGGGCCGACCGCCTCGGCCTCGGCTACGCCGCGCTCTCGGCGGAGAACCCGCGCCTGATCTACTGCTCGGTCTCGGGCTACGCCTCGGACGGGCCGGAGGCGACGCGCCCGGGCTACGACCTCGTGGTGCAGGGCGAGGCCGGGCTGATGGCCCTCAACGGCGAGGCCGAGCGCCCACCCCTCAAGTTCGGCCTCGCGGCGGTGGACCTGTTCACCGGCCAGTACGCGGCGCAAGCCGTGCTCGCCGCCCTCTACCAGCGCGAGCGCACCGGCCGCGGGCGCCTCGTCGAGCTCGCCCTGTTCGATTGCGGCCTCGCGCTGACCTCCTATTACGGCCTCGAGACGATGGTGCAGGGGCGCGATTCGGCCCGCTACGGCAACGCCCATCCCTCCATCGTGCCCTACGGCGTGTTCCAGGTCAGCGACGGGCCGATCGTGCTGACGGTGGGCAACAACGCCCAGTACCGCCGCTTCTGCGAGCAGGTCTTGGAACGGCCCGACCTCTGCGCCGATCCGCGCTTCGCGACCAACCTCGACCGCTCGCGCAACCGCGCCGCCTTCGTGCCGGTGCTGGAGGCCGAGTTCGCCAAGTGGAAGCGGGCCGATCTCCTCGTCCGCCTCGCCGCCGCGGGCATCCCCTGCGGCGAGGTGCTCGGCCTGCACAAGGCCCTGACCTCGGAGCGCGCCGCGAGCGCCGGCCTCGTCCTGCCGCAGGGCGGGGACGCGGACCCGGCCGCCCACGTCCTCGCGCCGCCCTACCGCCTCGACGGCGCCCGCTTGCCGGTGCGCCGGATGCCGCCCGCGCTCGGCGGATCGAGCGCCGAGATCCTGGGCGAGGCCGCGGGTCTCACGGACGTCGACCGGGACGCGCTGACCGCGTCCGGCACGGTGCGCTGACGCGGCGGGCGATCGGCTCTCCGCGCTTTCCCTCCCCCCTCTGCGGGGGAGGGTGCCGAGCGAAGCGAGGCGGGAGAGGGGAACCCGGCTTCCGGAGGAGGCCCGGCTCCAATGCCGAGCGCGGTCCTGCACCGTCGCACCCCTTTCCCGCCCCTCGCTGACGCGAGGGCCACCCTTCCCCGCAGAGGGGGAGGGAAGGCGGGCGTCGGATCGAGCGCCCCTTCCTGCCGAACGATCGAGAGGAGGGGTCATCGCCAGCGGTGCGTGAACACCGCAGCCGCCCGGCGGGGAGGGGACGAAAGCCCCTCACACCACCGAAGCGACCCGCCGGCGCCAGGATCAGACCCGGAAGCGCGCCGCGTGGCTGCCGGTCTCGTCGAGCGAAGTGATCGCGGCGCCGGCCCGGTCGAGGGCCTCGCGCAGCTGGCGCGGTCCCACGCCGCCGGGGACCGCGATGAGCAGGCGCTCGGCCTCGCCCTCCGCGTGCGGATCGGTCTCGCGGCGGGTCTTGGCCCGTCCCACCACCTCGCCGTAGAGGTCCTGCAGCGCGCGCTCGGCCTCCGGCGTCCAGGCGCGGGCACGGGCGGCGTGGAGCACCCAATCGCGCTGGGCCGCGCTCGGATCGTCCAGGGGCTTGGCCACCACGAAGACCGGCGTGCCGGCCGGATGGGCCGGACGCTCGATGAAGGGCAGGCGCGCGATCACCTTCGGGCGGCCCGGGCCGATCAGCCCCTCCCACCACGCCTCGCCCTTGGCCGGGCGCGTGTCGCCGTTGGGGGCCCTCAGTTCGAAGCGGAAGACGCCGAGATCGCCGCGGGAGGCCGCCACCGCCTCGATCACCGCCGCGCAAGTGGGGTGGGGCCGGTAGGGCACCGTGAAGCCGAAATGGAAGCGGGCGGAATCGCGCATCGCGGAATCGCCCGCCGAGACGTCCGCATGCACCGAGAAGGGCGCCTGGACGTAGGTGAAGGTGGCGATGATGACCCGCCAGATCCCCTCCACCGTGTCGAGGGGCAGCAGGCCCCGGTGCCGCTCGGCCACGCGGCGCATCATCGCGGCCTCGCGCCCCGGCCGGAAGGCGGAGCCGGAGGCGGTGGTGCCCTTCACCGCGATCAGGCGGTCGATGATCGTCCCGCGCTGGATCAGCAGGGCATGCATCTCGGCGTCGATCCGGTCGATCTCGGCACGGAGCGTCGCGAGGTCCTCGCGCGGTGTGGCTTTGCTGGTGGGGCGCATCGTGTCGCGTGTTCTGCCGGGTGCCCGTGTTTACGGGCCCGCACGGCCGAGGGCCAGCGGGCAGCGGCCCGGGCGCGGACAGAAGCGCGTCCCCTGAACGGGTGCGGGCGCCGCGTTGACGCGACCCTGCCCCGCATACTACGTCCGGCGATCCCGCTTAGACGTGCGCCGCCCGCACGAGGCATCCCGGCAGGCGGTGCGCCCGCACCCGAACGGTCATGGACAACGCCCCCGACACCGACCTGAGGCTGGCGCCCGCCGCGGAAGCGGGGCGCGGGACACGCCCGAGCCCCGAGACCCGCCAAGCCCTCGATCCGCAGAGCCCGGTGGCCCGGTTCGGCGCCGACCGTCCGCTCGCCATGGATGCGGGCGTCGCGCTCGCCCCCTTCCAGATCGCCTACCACACGGCGGGCACCCTGAACGCGGAGCGCTCCAACGCGGTGCTGGTCTGCCACGCGCTCACCGGCGACCAGTATTTCGCCCACCGCCACCCGGTCACGGGCAAGCCCGGCTGGTGGGAGAGCCTCGTGGGCCCCGGCAAGCCCGTGGATACGGACCGCTACTTCGTCGTCTGCTCCAACGTCGTCGGGTCCTGCATGGGCTCCACCGGCCCCGCCTCCATCGATCCGGCGACGGGCCGCGCCTACGGCCTCGACTTCCCCCTCGTGACCATCCGCGACATGGTCCGCGCCCAGGCGATGCTCCTCGACCATCTCGGCATCCGGGACCTGCTCCTCTGCATCGGCGGCTCCATGGGCGGCATGCAGGTGCTGCAATGGGCGGCCCTCTATCCCGAGCGCGTCTTCGCCGCGATGCCCATCGCCACCGGGGCGCGGCACTCGGCCCAGAACATCGCCTTCCACGAGGTCGGGCGGCAGGCGATCATGGCCGACCCCGCCTGGGCGGACGGGCGCTATCTCGATGCCGGCACCCGGCCGGCCAAGGGGCTCGGCGTCGCCCGGATGGGCGCGCACATCACCTACCTGTCGGAGGCCGCGCTGCACCGGAAGTTCGGACGGCGCTTCCAGGCCGGCAGCGCGCCGACCTTCTCGTTCAACGCCGACTTCCAGATCGAGAGCTACCTGCGCCACCAGGGTCTCAGCTTCGTCGAGCGCTTCGACGCCAACGCCTATCTCTACCTGACCCGGGCAATGGACTATTTCGACCTCGCGGCCGACCACGGCGGCGTGCTCGCCAACGCCTTCCGGGGCACGCGGACCCGCTTCTGCGTGATGTCCTTCACCTCGGACTGGCTGTTCCCCACCGCGGATTCGCGGGCGATCGTGCACGCGCTGAACGCGGCCGCCGCCCCCGTCGCCTTCGTCGAGGTCGAGAGCGACAAGGGCCACGACGCCTTCCTCCTCGACGAGCCGGCGATGTTCTCCGCGGCCCGGGGCTTCATCGACGCCGCCGCGCGGGCGCGCGGCCTGTGAGCGCGCGGATGAACGAGGCGCCCTGGCAGACCGCCGCGACCCTGCCCCGGGGCGAGGCCGAGGACGGCCCGGCCCGCGTCGACCATCTCGTGGTGCTGGGCTTCGTGCCGCCGGGCGCCCGCGTCCTCGACATCGGTTGCGGCGACGGCACCCTGCTCGCCCTCCTGCGCGACCGCCGCGGGGTCGACGGGCGCGGCATCGAGTTGTCGCGCGCGGGCGTCAACGCCTGCCTCGCCCGCGGCCTGCCGGTGATCCAGGGCGACGCCGACACGGATCTGGCCAACTACCCCGACGACGCCTTCGACGTGGTGGTGCTCTCGCAGACCATCCAGGCGACGCGCAACCCGCGCATCGTGCTGGAGCACCTCCTGCGCATCGGCCGGCAGGTGATCATCTCCTTCCCGAATTTCGGGCATTGGCGGGTGCGCGCCGAACTCGCCTTCCGCGGGCGCATGCCGATCACCGAGATCCTGCCCGAGGCGTGGTACGAGACCCCCAACATCCACCACTGCACCATCCGCGACTTCGTCGGGCTCTGCCGCCTCGTGGGCGCCGAGATCGAGACCGCGGCGGCCCTGGACGCCCAGGGGCGCCCCATGCGCTTCTCGATGCCGTGGTGGTTCTGGAACCTGATCGGCGCGCAGGGCGTGTTCCTGCTCCGCCGCGGCCACCGGCCCGCCCCGCGCTGAGCGGGACAATTCTCTGAAAACACCGCATCGGCAGTTGGCGAGCAGGCCTCGTGGACGGGCCGCCGGGACGGGGCCGCGTTCGCGTGCGACCGGGCACAGACCGGAACGAGCGTTTACGCATGCCTACAATATTGACTGAATCCCCACGCCGCCAGTCTTGCCATTTAATATTGATTTTGCGTAACAGTGGCCGTTGCGATACCTTTCTCGCCGCCACGCCTCATCCCGAACGACAGGATCAGAGCGATTCGTTCCATATTAACACAAAATTCAGTGCAAGAGTGTGCGTCTGAACAAAGGATTGACTCTGGAAAAGATCGTAACGCTTAATTGCGTTACGGCTCCATCGGCAGAACCCCTTAATGATACCTCAATCCATCCGTGTGCATTACGGCGCGCTTTATGGATCGCGTTGACAGGTTCGGAAGACAGAGGACGAGGATGCCATGAGCTACTCTCAGATGAAGAACGGCTTCGGAAAGTATACTCGTCCGGAAGACGACGCGTTCGCCGCATTGGCCCCACTGCCCCGTTCGTGGAGCACGTCTCCTGGCTCTGAGCCCGCGAATCATGCGCAACCCCACAGCCCCCCGCCTCAGAGCGCGGATGTGCCTTTCGCTGATATCGGCAAAGCCGAGGTCGCGCAGGCCCCAGAGCCGTCGGGCGACCTGACCGCCGGCTTCGCTGACGTGGAATTGCCGCAGTACAACGGAAACAGCCGGACAACAGTGTCGGTCGCACGTTCCGGCAATCAGCTCATCGACGGCCAGTTGTCCGGCGTCCGATGGAACGGAGCGATCACATATAGCGATCCGGATTCAGCGTCCGATTATCAGAGCGGCTACAATTCGGACAGCAACAATAACGGTATCAGCGCACAGAACGAGGGCTTCTCGCAGTTGAGCGCCCAGCAACTGAGGGCCATGCATTTTGCTCTCAATCAAGCGACGTACAACCAGCCAGCCGGCGCGGGGGGATATTCCGTCGAAGGTTTTACCAACCTCGACATCGATTACGTAGGTGGTGGAAGCGGTGCGGCAACTATACGCGTCGCCAACTCGTCCGATCCGGGCACCTCATACGCCTATTATCCGAGCGCTTCGATCTACGGCGGTGACAGCTTCATAGGGACGAGTGCTCGTACACCCACGATCGGCAACTACTCTTGGTACACGACGCTGCACGAACTCGGCCATTCGCTCGGGTTGGCCCATGGCCATACCGGCGGAGCCTACGGTGCGCTTCCGTCGAACGTCGATTCGATGGAATACAGCATCATGACCTATCGATCCTACATCGGCGCGGATGCGAAGGCCGTCTACAACGAGACATGGGGCTTCGCTCAAACATTCATGATGCTCGACATCGCAGCTCTGCAATACATGTATGGCGCCGATTTCACTTCGAACAGCGGCAATACGGTCTATACTTGGAGTCCGACGACCGGCCAGAGCTTCGTCAACGGCACTCTCGCCACGGATCCGGGCGGGAATAGGATCTTCATGACGGTTTGGGATGGCGGCGGTTACGATACCTACAATCTGTCGAATTACACCACCGACCAGACCATCGATCTGGCGCCGGGCGGTTACTCGACGTTCTCCGCTGCGCAGCGCGCCAACCTCGGAAACTCGAACATCGCACGCGGCGAGGTCTTCAACGCCCTCCTGTACAACAACGATACGAGATCGCTGATCGAGGCAGCGATCGGCGGATCCGGAAGCGACACGATCTCCGGCAACGCGGCCAACAACGAACTCACCGGCAATGGCGGCAACGACACGCTTCGGGGCCTTGACGGTGACGACACGCTGAACGGCGGTCTGGGCGCGGACATGCTGGTGGGCGGGGCGGGCTTCGATACGGCCAGCTACGCCAGCGCCAGCGCCGCCGTCACCGCCGTGCTGTTCCTGCCCTCCGTCAATGCCGGCGAAGCCCA